>NZ_JBZCNL010000001.1:0-834154 GCF_058269305.1 Arthrobacter sp. TJ-170
CGGCGGTCATAGCGTGGGGGAAACGCCCGGTCCCATTCCGAACCCGGAAGCTAAGACCCACAGCGCCGATGGTACTGCACCCGAGAGAGTGTGGGAGAGTAGGACACCGCCGGACAACACTCAAGGCAAGGGCCTCACCAGGATGGTGAGGCCCTTCCCGTTTAACCACACCCCACCAACCACACTAAAGTCGCACTATGGACAGCCTCTTTTCCCATGGCGACGCCGGCCCGGCCGACGCTGCTTCCGGTACCCCTCCTGGGTCACTCAAAGCCGAGGTGACTGTTCCCCAGACTGCGGACGATTCCTTCGCCGGTTTCACTGATGGGATCCACCTATGGTGGCCTGCAGACCAGACCCGCTTCGGAGAGGGAACCCACCCGGAGTTCACTGACGGCGAGCTCGTCGAGGAGGACGCTTCCGGAAACTCTTCTTTGTGGGCAACCCTCCTTGGAACGCCGTCGGTGGCAGATCTACAGCTTGCGTGGCACCATCAGGGCAATCCCAATCTCTCGAGCCATGTCGCAGTGTCGTTCACTTCCGACGGCGCGGGTACGCGCGTCAGCGTCGTCCATGATGGCTGGGCCACCGGGGAGCTCGGTCATGAACAGTTCGCTGCCGCTCCCAAATGGTCGGCCGTGCTGGCGTCCTACAGACGCTTCATGGGAGGCTCGGCATGACAGCAGACGCCGATCGTCCCAAGGCTCCTACCCTGGTCACAGAACTTGTCGCCAAGATGGAACGGTCCCGGGTGCTGACCGACGGCGACGCTCTCAGAAGCTACTCGCGCGACCAGGGCCCCGTAGCGGAGCCCGCCGAGCCGGCCGTCGTCGTGCTGGCGGAGAGCACCGCGGAGGTGCAGCACGTTATGCGGTGTGCACAGCGATGGGGTGTTCCTGTCGTCGCGAGGGGGACAGGCACCAGCCTTTCGGGCGGTGCGCATGCCGTGCCGGGGTGCATCGTGCTCAGCCTCGAACGAATGAACCGCATTCTTGAGGTACGCCCGCAGGACGAGCTCGCCGTCGTCGAGCCTGGAGTAATTAATGCTGACCTCAATATCGCCGTCGCGCCACACGGCCTGATGTACGCACCTGATCCAGCGAGCCATACGATCTCCACGTTGGGCGGCAACGTCGCAACGAATGCAGGCGGCCTGCGCTGCGCGAAGTACGGGGTGACCCGCGATTCCGTACTGGCCCTCGACGTCGTGCTGGCCGACGGCACGCTCATTCACACCGGACACGCGACCTTCAAAGGGGTAGCCGGATACGACCTGACCGCCCTCTTCGTGGGGTCCGAGGGGACGCTGGGCATCGTCGTCGGAATCACGGTGCGCCTGAAGTACCTCCCTGTCGAAACGCGTACCCTCGCTGCCTTCTTCCCAGACCTCCCGGCAGCAGCCGCCGGCGTCCTGGCCATCGGCGCGGCGCGCGTTCAGCCGGCCATCCTGGAACTCCTCGACGGCAACACACTGCGCATCCTTGATACAGCATTCAATTCGAACCTCGCTGCCAGAGGTGGTGCTCTCCTGCTCGTTCAGACCGACGGTTTCGGTGCGGAGGCGGAAGCCGTCGTCGTGCGCAAGGTGCTTGCCCAGGCGGGTGCCACGGTGGAGGCGGAAGACGATACGGAAGCGGGGATGCTCCTCGACCTGCGCCGTAATGCCAGGGGTGACGGCGTCGACGACGACTTCCGGGTCGGTGAGGACGTGGCTGTCCCGCGCTCCCAGCTCGTCCACTACGCTGCCGAACTCGAGCGGATCGCGCGCGAGCACCGTGTGCGTCTCCGCCTCGTTGCCCACGCCGGAGACGGAAACCTTCACCCCACATTCTGGGTCTCTCGAGAGGAGGGCGAGTCAGGGGTCGAGAGACTTCACCGGGCACTGGACGAATCGGTGCGGGTTGCTCTGGCGCTCGGTGGAACCATCACCGGGGAACACGGAGTCGGGCAGTACAAACTGCGGTGGCTCCCCTGGGAGCAGGGCCCGGAGGTTCTGGACCTGCAACGGCGGATCAGAGAGGTGTTCGACCCCGCCGGAATCCTCAACCCGGGCAAGGCGATACCCTGACAGGCAACCATGGGCGACGGTGGCTCCTACCTACTACGGTTGTGTCCTGCGGATAGACTGAAATCAGCCAGCGCCGCGGCAGGGGCCAGTGGCGTCACACCTGAGAAATGGGGAAATACCGTGTCAGACAACACCACCGGTCAGCCGGGCCAGAACGGCGGCCAGGACGACTCCTCCCGCTACCCGGCCGGACAGCAGTGGCAGCAGCCGACGTCGTCGAACGAGCCCCAGGGCCAGCAGCCCCCCGGCTACGGGCAGCCCTACGGCCAGCAGTCTCCCTCTGGTTACGGGCAGGCGCAGGGTTCGCCCTACGCGACGCCGGGCGGATACGGCGGCGGTTACGGCCAGCCGGCAGAGAACCCCGGGAAGACCCTCGGCATCGTTGGGCTGATCTGCGCCATCATCTGGCCCATCTCCATTGTCGGCCTGATCATTTCCATCATCGCAATGGTGAAGTCGCGGAAGGCCGGGATGGGCAACGGTTTCGCCCTCGCCGGCATCATCATCGGCGCGATCGGAGTCATCACAGGCATCATCGCCATCATTGGCCTGATCGCGCTCATTCCTTTCTCGCAGGAAGTAATCGAGTTCTGCCAATCCGCGGGTCCCGGTGTTCACGAGTTCCAAGGTCAGCAGATTGACTGCAGCCAGCTGAACCCGTAGCGAGCACGGACCAAGTCAGCGATACTTCAAAGAAAAAGCGTTCGCGGATCGGGGCACAAGCCCTGAACCGCGGACGCTTTTCTCTTGTGTTGTTAGAGCGAGAGCCGGTCTAACTTCCTTCCTGCGCCCCGCCGCTGATGATGTTCAGCGTATTGGTGTCGGCGGTCAGCATAATCGCGGCTTCGTCGCGACGGTGCCGCAGGACGGAGTCAAGATAGGACTGCACGGCTTCGGCGAGCGGAACGTTGCGGTCCTGCTTCTCGGACATGTACCAGCGGTGCTCCAGCACCTCGTGAACCACCTCCGCAGGCTCAAGCTTCCCGCCCAGCTCTCGGGGGACCGCGCGGACGATCGGTTCGAAGACGTGGGAGAACCACTGGTGCGCGCTGATCTCCTCGTCCAGGTCGGGGGAGTTGTCTGCCCGGTACGCGTCCATGTCGTTGAGCAGGCGCCGCGCCTGGTTTTCCTGCGCGTCGATGCCGGTGAGGCGGATGAGGCGGCGGCTGTGGTGCCCGGCGTCGACCACTTTCGGCTGCAGCTGGATCTGGGAAGTCTCGGAGACGGTCTTGATCGCGTACTCCTCGACGTCGAATCCGAGCTCGTTCAGGCGACGGATTCTGGCATTGACGCGCCAGCGTTCGCCCAGCTCGAAGGACTCCTGCTCCGTAAGCTCGGTCCACAGGCGGCGGTAGCTGTCCATGATGAGCTCACTGGTAGCCAGCGGATCCACCTTCTCCTCGATGAGCCCGCCCTCGGCGAGGTCCATCAGCTCACCGGCGATGTTGACGCGTGCAATCTCAAGGTCGTATTCACGCTGGCCCGTGGACAGCTCGGGGTACAACTCGCCGGTCTCGGCGTCCACAAGGTAGGCGGCGAAAGCCCCGGCGTCGCGCCTGAAGAGGGTGTTGGACAGCGACACGTCGCCCCAGTAGAAACCGATCAGGTGAAGACGGACAAGGAGCAGCGCCTGGGCGTCGATCAGTCGCGTCAGGGTGTCCTTCCGCAGCATCTGGGAGAACAGTGCGCGATACGGCATAGAGAACTTCAAGTGGCGCGTTACCAGGACTGGATTCAGTTCCTCGCCATCGAGCGTCTTCCGGCCGGAGATGACGGCCACCGGCTCCACGCACGGTACATCCAGGCGCTGTAGCTTGCGGAGCATGTGGTACTCGTGCCGGGCGATGTGCTCACTGGTCTCCTTCACGGCGATCACGGATCCACCCAGATGTGCGAAACGCACGATGTGCCGGGAGATGCCTCGAGGAAGCGCGGCGAGGTACTCAGAGGGCCATTCTTCAAGCGCGAGGTGCCACGGCAGGTCGAGCAACTCGGGGTCGGTCGCCGCTGCGGTGATGTTGAGCGATCCCAGCGAGCCTTCGTCGAGTGCGCTGCGGGTCCGGGGCAACTTGCCGGCCTGATCGTAGTCCGTTGGCTCGTGATGCCAATTGGCCTGGTTCGAATCAGTCATGGTGATTTTATCTGTCCTAAAAACGACGGTGGCCCCTTTCGGTTGAGTTTACCGTCAACCGAAAGGGGCCATCGCGGGATGTTTACCGAACCGCTAAGAGGGCGGGATGTTACACGTGGTCAGCCAGGCGGAGCCCGTCCTTGGTGTCGAACAGGTGCGTGTGACCCTTCACCGGCCGCACGTACACGGTGTCGCCCTTCCTCGGAGGGCGGCGTCCGTCGACGCGTGCCACGATGTCGTGATCCTGGCCGTTGAGCGAGGTGTGTCCGTAAAGGTATGCGTCAGCGCCGAGTTCCTCGACGACGTCAACCTCAACCCGCAAGCCTTCACCGGCGCCGACGAGGCCCAGGTCTTCGGGACGGACACCCAGAGTCACGGTGCTGCCGTGTGCGTTGCCCAGGACATCGCGGGGAATCGGGTAGGTGGTGTCACCGAACTGTACGCCGGCCTCCGTGGTGGGCAGCTCGAGCAGGTTCATGGCCGGGGAGCCGATGAAGCCGGCAACGAAGACATTCTTCGGGCGCTCGTACAGGTTGCGCGGGGTGTCGACCTGCTGGAGGATGCCGTCCTTCAGGACTGCGACACGGTCACCCATGGTCATGGCCTCAACCTGATCGTGGGTGACGTACACGGTGGTGACACCGAGGCGGCGGGTCAGCGAAGCGATCTGCGTACGGGTCTGAACGCGGAGCTTGGCGTCGAGGTTCGACAGCGGCTCATCCATGAGGAAGACCTGCGGGTTACGCACGATTGCGCGGCCCATTGCAACACGCTGGCGCTGACCGCCGGAGAGAGCCTTTGGCTTGCGGTCGAGGTAGTCCTCGAGGTCGAGAAGCTTCGCGGCTTCGCGGACCCGCTGGGCACGCTCTTCCTTGGAGATGCCTGCGATCTTCAGTGCGAAGCCCATGTTGTCGGCAACGGACATGTGAGGGTACAGCGCGTAGTTCTGGAACACCATCGCGATGTCGCGGTCTTTCGGGGGAACGTCGGTGACGTCGCGGTCACCGATGAGGATGCGGCCGGAGTTGACGTCTTCCAGGCCGGCCAGCATGCGGAGTGAGGTGGACTTTCCGCAACCGGAGGGTCCGACGAGAACGAGGAATTCGCCGTCTGCGATCTCGATGTTGAGCTTGTCTACAGCGGGCTTTTCGGTGCCCGGGTACAGGCGCGTAGCCTGGTCAAACGTTACCGTTGCCATTTTTTTCTTATCCTTTTCACGGGCAGGTACGTGCCCGACGATCCGTAGTGAATGGAAATATTCAATTGGAGCGATTCAGTTCGCAGGCCGAGTTCGACCTACCGTGAACTGGGTCACAAGAAGAGAGTATGGCACGAAGTCAGGCAAAGGCGCCAGCACCGCGTAACGTGACCAACTCCTGCAGCACCTCAACGAGCTGTTCCGGAGAGGTGATCCGGTAGGGCGCAGCCGTCTGCCCGTCGCCGACCTTGATACCGACATCCGGTGCGGTGAGGATGTTGAAGGCATGCTCGTCGGTGACATCATCACCGGCAAAAACGACGGCGGTGGCGCCCGTCAACTCGCGCAGTGACCGCAAGCCTTTGCCCTTGTCAGCCTGCACAACGGACAGCTCAAGGACATTCTTGCCGTGGCTCAGGTGGACACCTTCCAACGAGGACAGTTCGGTGCGCGCAACCGAAGCAGCTGACTCGGCCGTCTCGGCATCAGCGGTCCTGGTATGGAGAACGACGCCGGCCGGTTTCAGTTCCAGCAGCGTGCCGGGGTGGGCATCGACAACCTTCCGAATGGCATCGGTGGCATTTCGGAGTATCTCGGCTTGTGAAGGAGTCAGCTCGAGTGGCGCACCGTCGGGGCCGGTCCAGGTTTCGGCGCCGTGGCTGCCGATGAGCAGGGTTTCCGGTTCGGGGGAGGCAACCAGGCGCAGGCTGTCCAGCGCGCGCCCGGAGATGAGCGCCGTCGTCGTGCGTGGAAGTTGCGCCAGTTCACGCAGAGCTGCCGCAGATCCGGGCAGTGCGCGGGCATCCTCCGCACGGTCAACCAACGGCGACATGGTGCCGTCGAAGTCGAGGGCGATCAGCAGCGTGTCCGTGGCGGCCGCCGTCGCCAGCGCGGAAAGCAGTTCTGGGCTCAGCGATTCAGACAAGGAGTTCCTCCCGGGTGCCGTTCTGCAGTTCGGAGAGGAACGCCTTTGACCAGCGTTCGACGTCGTTCTGCAGCACTTGGCGCCGCATGGTCCGCATGCGGCGGCTTGCCTCGGACGGGGTCATCTCGAGCGCGGCGAGAATGGCACTCTTGAGCCCGTCGATATCGTGTGGGTTGACCAGAATGGCCTGACGCAGCGTGTCTGCCGCCCCGGCGAACTCGCTGAGCACCAGCGCGCCGCGGTTGCCCGTCCGCGCCGCGACGTACTCTTTCGCGACCAGGTTCATGCCGTCGCGCAGCGCGGTCACAAGCATGACGTCGGCAGCCAGGTACAGCGCGACCATCTCCTCCACGGGGTAGCTGTGGTGGAGGTAGCGGATGGCTGTGTTGGCGATGGTGTCGTAGGTGCCGTTGATGCGTCCGACGGCGCCTTCCACCTCTTCGCGGAGCAGCCGATACTGTTCCACCCGTTCCCGGCTGGGGCTTGCCACCTGAATGAGCGCAGCGTCCTCGACCTGGACCATGCCGTCGGCGAGGAGTTCCTCGTATGCTTTCAGGCGGTGACCGATGCCCTTGGTGTAGTCGAGGCGGTCAACGCCGAGCAGGATGTGCTTGGGATTCCCGAGTTCACGGCGGATTTCCTGGGAGCGTTCGATGATGTCCGGGCGGTTCGCCAGGTCGACGATGCGCTGCACGTCGATGGAGATCGGGAAGGCCTCGGCCCGCGATACGTAGTCAGGTGCACCGTCCGCGCCCTTCACCTGCACCTGCTGCTGACGGACCGCGAGCCCAAGGAAGCGGCGCACGCAGCGCAGGAAGTTGCTGGCATCGCTCGGCCGTTGGAAGCCGATCAGGTCGGCGCCGAGCAGGCCTTCGATGACCTGGCGGCGCCACGGGAGTTGCGCATAGATCTCCAGCGGAGGGAAAGGAATGTGGTTGAAGAAACCGATCTTCAGATCCGGTCGGGCTTCGCGGAGGAGCTTGGGAACGAGCTGGAGTTGGTAATCCTGCACCCACACGGTGGCGCCTTCGGCTGCTACGGCTGCGGTCGCCGCTGCAAAGCGCTCGTTGACCTTCCGGTATGAATCCCACCAGTGGCGGTGGAACTCGGGCGGGGCTATGACGTCGTGGTACAGCGGCCAGAGCGTGGCGTTCGAAAAGCCTTCATAGTAGAACTCGACTTCATCTTCGCTCAGGGGGACGGGAACGAGCCGGATGTCAGTGTGGTCGAAGGCTTCGAGGGTCTCGTCAGCAGCACCATGCCACCCCACCCACGCGCCGTCGGCCTTCTCCATGACGGGAGCCAGCGCGGTGACCAGCCCGCCGGGTGACCGCCGCCAGGTGCCGTTGCCGTCGTCGTCGGTCACGCGATCAACCGGAAGCCGGTTGGACACGACAATGAACTCGAACTCACCGTACGTTGTGTCACCTGATTGCATACTGTCTCCCTGACGATGGTAGGCCTACTTATGACTTTAGCTGGTTGGGCGGCGCGGCCGCGCGGCGGGGAAGCGCTCAGCTACGTCGCCTAAAGTGGGTTGAAGACGGAACCGATGTGAACAACGAGGACTGATGACGCCCAGTAATCCCAGACCCAGCAAGGCCCAGCGGAAGTCGGAGGCGCGGCAGGAGATGGAGGCGCGGCAGCAGCGGGCATCCTTCCTCATCAAGTGGGGAGTTGTGGCGGCGGTCGTTGCCATTCTCGTGATCGTCGGTCTCATCGTCGCCGGGAACATGCGCAACGAGGTCCCCGATGCAGGTCCGGCCCCTGAACATGGCAACGAGTACGGCGGGATCGCACTGACGTCCACGACCGAGCTTGCGCCCACCACCGTGGACACCGTCGACGTCGCCACACTGCCGGAGGAAGCGCCCAGCCCAGCGGGGCCGCCGCCCGGTGTGGCTGCGACCAGTGCTGACGAGCCGGTGCAGGTTGTGGCCTACATCGACGTGAACTGCGTGCACTGTGCCAACTTCGAGCGCACTCACGCGGAGCAGATACAAACCTGGCTCGATGAGGGCGCCATCACTTTCGAGTACCGGAACGTTGCGTACCTCGACCCCAACTCGCAGACGGACTATTCCTCCAGGGGTGCTGCCGCCCTGGCTTGCGTTGCGGATAGCTCGCCGCTGGCCTACTGGGATTTCTCAACGGCACTGTTCGGCAATTTCGAGAACGGCGAACTGTCCGATGCGGAACTCGCGGAGATGGCCACAACTGCCGGCGCCGGGGACATCACGGCCTGCCTCGATGACAATACTTTCCGACCGTGGGTGAAGTTCGGAACCCAGGCAGCCGAAACCTACGGGGTCAGCGGCACTCCCACTGTGTTCGTCGACGGTGAGGAGGTACCGGACGCGGTGAGCGACTTTGCAACGGTCACCCGGGAGAAGGTCGAAGCCAGGAACTGAGAATTTCCAAGCCCACTGATTTCCCGCCGACCGCGGCGCTGGGCTAATCTTGTGTAGCGCCGTTGAAAGTTCACTTACGACGACGGCGACTGGCTCAGCCAGTCCGCCTCCTTAGCTCAGTTGGCCAGAGCACCTGTCTTGTAAACAGGGGGTCGCCGGTTCGAATCCGGCAGGGGGCTCCATTAGAACCGCCCGAGCACTGGGAAGTAGCCCAGGCACTGGGCGGTTCTCGTTTGTCCGCGGTGTAGCATCCCCTCCAAAACCCCTCCCGCGCGAACTCTTTGACTGAAAGGGTCAGTCGCGCCTGCCATGATGTGAATATGACTTTCGTTCCGTTCGACGCGACTGAGGAAGAGATTGCGGCGCGTAGCATCATTCGCGAGGGAATTCCTCCGGAAATGGACGCGCCGCTTAGGGCATGGTTGAGACGACAACTGAAATGGCCGTCGATGGTGGTCACGAATGTGGACTATGTCAACCTCGACTTGGTTCACGAGATTCAAACAGCGCTTCGCCGCGACTTTCGTGCGCCCGCAACCGGATATGTCGAGCTCGATAGGTTTGTGCACCGCCTCTTCGCAGAGGGAGAGGCTGTCGTTTTTCGAGTCACGGACTTTTTGCTGAGTCGCATGGCGTTGGACTCTGCGGAAGCGGGCAAACTACAGCGAACTTTGGATAGATCACTCTCGAAGTATCAAGTCTCTCTGTCGACTATGACACCGCGGATTGCAATCCGGTTGCCAGAAGGAATTGAGCGAGTAGCGCAGGACGTCATCGACAGCGCTAACGATGCAGGACCACTGTTGGCAAAGGCATGGGGATACGCTTTCGGTGTTGACCCCAAGCCGGCTGAAGCTATGGATTTCGCAGTGAAGGCGGTGGAGAGGGCAGCGACACCGATAATCTGCCCCAATCATCCTCGACCTTCACTCGGGAATGCCGTCGCATACCTTCGCGATCAGGGAGACTGGTTTCATGGCCTGCGTGTAGACGGTGAGAAGGCCCCAGCGAACGAAACAATCTACAACATGATGCAGACCTTATGGGCTGGACAACATTATCGACACGTAGATCAAAACGCAGTTTCTCCAACCGTCCAACAAGGTCAGACCCACGTCATGCTCGCAGCGACCTTAGTCGGATGGTTTGCAGTGGGGGCAGTCGTCCGGCGACAACCCGAAATGTGACCGTACCGATACATTTCGAGGACATTCCCCTTCAGGCCGTCGGCGATAATGAACGGGATTCAATCAAAAAGCAAGCACTGGGGGCAAACATGATTCCAATAGCCACTCGTATTGAGGACATAGAGGCAGTCTTGTCCTTCATGAGCCGGCAAATCGGTTGGGTTGCGGTGGAGAAAGCTAAGAAATCACTCGACTCTAAGCTTCTAGATGACCGCAAGGTCGGAGCCATGGTCTATCTCAGGCTGCTCGACCGAGATGGCACAAATTTGAAGGCCACTGAGAATGGAATGCGTTTCCAGAACGGAGACCGCCTTGTCACACTTCGGGAAGGGATCCTTCATAGCGAACTATATCGATCAACCGTTGAGTGGCTTCATTTCGGTTCAAGATCAGCAGTGACAGCAGTTGAGGTGGGTCAGTATTGGCAGGCTCATCACAAAGATACAGTCGGCGAAGTCAACGGTGCTCGACTTAAGGACGGCGCAGTCTTCTTTTTTCGAGTTGCCGATGCTGCCAACCTCGGCGCGTTGACTATCGGACGAGGCGGCAAGGAAACAAGATTCACTACTTCTCTGGACCAGATATCTAGCTTCCTCGATATGAGGAGTGACGAAGATCCAGCTGGCGAGGTTGACGAACAAGTTGATTCGGTCGCGCCAGCCGATGAGGAGCCGAGCAACCCAGTCGTTACAAGCTCCTCGCCCAATGCAGCGCCAGCGGTCCCACCAACTGTCAGCGTGAGTGCAAGCCCGAGCGTACATGTCAACGTTGAGATCCACATCGCGGCCGACGCGACTGCCGATACTGTCAGGGAAATCTTCAGGAACATGGCACGGTACGTGCTCGACAAGCATGTCGACGACTGAGCAAGGCTTCGTCCGACGCATCAGCGCTCTCCGGTCGTTGCAGGAGGCTTATGCGATCCCGGTCAGCGACGTTTCACGACAGAACCCGGCCGAGGCCCTACACTCCCTACGCGAGACTGCGAGGAAGAGCAGACCTGAGTACCGGGACTACTTGGATGAGGCCGTGGACTGCTATGAGAACCGCTGCTATCGAGGTTCCGTACTCATGGTTTGGTCTGCCGTGATGGAGCATCTATACCAGGCCATTGAGTCACACCAGGGAGGCATCAAAGCTTTCGAGGCAGCCAACGTGGCGCGGTTCGGTACCGGGAATAACTATAAGAAGGTAAAGAAACGTGATGACCTTCTGTATATATCGGACAGCAACTTCTTCCTCATTTGTGAGGATGCTGGCGTGTTCAATAAGAATGCGCGGTTGCTTCTGACTGAGAAGTTGAACCTTCGAAATCGTTGCGGGCATCCTACAAAGTACGTTGTGGCGCGGGAAGAAACCGTTATTTTTATTGAAAGTCTGATAAACAACGTCTTGAACGAAGCAATGCTGAACTGGCGTCAGAGTGGGTTGACCACGGCCTGAGTCCCAGCATGGGGTTGGTCTAAACCAAAAGTAAGAGCGTTGCGGCTAAGTGACGGCATTGGAGGAGTACATGACGAAGTTCTGGTGGGTAAACCAGGGACGTAGCTATGCACGTGAATCCGAGCTGGGGATTGCATGGGCACCCCTACTGACAGAGACCGGCCGGAAGCAGCACCATTGGGAGCGCATGGACCTTGCGAAACCCGACGATATCGTCGTGCACTACGCAGAGGGTCAGATCCGAGCGATAAGCCGTGTGTTGGCGGGTTCCCAGCTGGCTTCCAATCCGCATTCCGGCGGCGAGTGGACCCAATCTGGTAGAGAACTGAAGCTCGCTTACGAAGTATTGGACGTCGCCTTGACTCTGGAGAGTCTTCCGAAGGAGTTCCGGCAAAGCAACTCCGGCTACGGTTCTCCCTTCGACCGATTTGGGTCAGTGAACCTCGGATACTTCTTTGATCTATCCGACGAAGTCGGTGTCTGGATCATGCGCAATGCGGGCCTCGTTGCAGACCCTGAAGATGCCCTTTACGACGAACCTCCACTCGGTGAAGCGCAGAACCTCCAGACTGTAATCCTCGTTGGGCCCGACGGCGAAATCACCGTCAAGACGCGCGCCGAACATCACCAGCTGAAGAACTTGCTATTCAAGGGGAAGAAGGAAGCCGATTGTGCAATTTGTGGGCGGCTTCTTCCCACGGTTCTACTAGTCACTTCACATATAAAGAGGCGTGCGCAATGTTCTAAGTCAGAACGTGTTGACCAGCATGTAGTGATGGCTGCATGCGCGCTGGGGTGCGACGCCTTATTCGAGAGAGGCTTCATCAGCGTGGACGCTGACGGCCGACTGTTAGCGGGTCCCAGAGAGACACCAACTCCGGCCCTACTGGAGCACGTCCGCGCGCTGGCCGGCCGTCATGTTGCTAACTTCGGATCACATAACGAGAAGTATTTCGCTTGGCATAGAGCTGAACACTCGCGAGCGTTGGCCTCATGACGATTTGGCGAGCTGTGCAGAAAGAGCTGATTGGGAGCCAGCGCCAACGCTTGAACTCTGTAACCGGGATGCATAAACCTGCTGTCTATGCGTGGTGGGATGAAGAAGGGTCTCTGCGGCCCTACTGGCCCAAGGACTTTCCATCAGTAGATTTCTCCGCGCCGCTGTACGTAGGGTCCGCGCCCAACGGGCTGGAAAAGCGCTTCTACGAAATGCATCTTTACGAGACGCGCTGGTCAGCGCCGCGTCGGTCCCTCTGTCCGCTTTTGATGAATGAATTGGATTTGCTTTCTGGTGCAGAGGTCAGCCCTAAAGCTGGCAAGTTCAGTCTCTCTGAGGAAGCTGATGGGCGCCTTACCGAATGGCTCATGAAATTCATTCGGGTTTCATATGTGGTGACAGACTCCGCGGCCGATGCTGAAGCAGTGGAGAAGGAGATCGTCGGAAGCCTGACGCCGCCTCTCAATGACACGCACGCGCACAAGGGTCCGTACTGGGAGATCATGCGGTCACAGCGCTCGTCCTTCCGTCGCAGGATTGGTGAGCAGGGTCGCGGCAATGCACCGTCGTAGGTCGGAGTAGTCCTTTTTGTACATGTGGGCGTAAGTGCCGTCTGTGACGGTTATGGAGCTATGCCCCATCAGCCGGGATAGTTCGAACATAGATACTCCGTAGCTGACCATGAGGGAAGCGAAGGAGTGCCGCAGTTCGTGGAACTTGAGCGTTGGGTGGCCAAGTTCGGAGGCTACGGGCTTGAAGTTGTACCGGTAGAAGCCCTTGGGATCGAAAGCACGGTCAAACGTCGCCAATGGGTGGCCTTTGACCTTCCCGGGCCACAACCCGGCGTCAGGATTTGTGCGGTACGGGTGGGCAGCGAGATAGTCCGTTAGATCGCGGATCAGATCGTCGTTGAGTAGAGGAACAGTGCGCCGGGACCGTTCGGACTTCGGCGGCGTGGTGATCCACCCTTCCTTGACCCAAGTCATCGTCCGTCCCACCCTCACTTCCTTGTGCAGGAGGTCTATATCGCGAATGCGTAGCGCACCCAACTCGCCGGAACGCAGCCCCGTCCATACGGCGAACCGGACGATCAGCCCGTAAGGGTCGAAGGCATCCAGGCGAGCCGCTATCGCGTTGGCTTCGTCCAACGTCAGAAAGTTGGCCTCGTATGCGCCGAGCTTGGGCTTGCTTAGGGCGTCCATCGGGCTGTGAGATATCAGCCGGTGCCGGAGGGCGTAGGTGAATACTTTTTGGAGTGCGAGGAACACGCCGCGCACCGAGCTTTCGGACCGCATACGGCCACCAGGCGTTGGCTTTGCCCGCAGCACCGCGATAAATTTCTCGACATCCTGACTAGTGATAGTCCCTATGCGCCGGTTACCGAAAACGGGGTGCACATGGACGGCATACGTCGTTTCGTACCCCTCCATCGTTTTCTGCTTTAGCCGTGGCCGGTCAGCCGCGAGGCATTCCTCGGTTACTTGGCGGAAGGTCTTCGAGTTTTTCACGAGCGGTGCGGTGGAAGCCCCTTGCGCAAGGTCGTTTTCGACCGTTAGGGCGAAGCGTTCGGCGTCGCGTTTGACGGTGAAGGTACGTTGCCGGTGCCTGCCGCCGTCGCGCCAGCGGACTTCGTATGCCGCTTTACCGTTGGCTCGGGTGAGTGCCTTGATATGTGCCATGAGTTCCTCCCTATACCCGCTCCGATAGCGCGAGGCCGGGGTTGGAGTATCCAACTACCGCTCGCCCGTCGGCTCCCGTATCCCGAGACGCGCCGTTGTATGCGCGGCGCACGGTGCTTTCTTGCCACGCCGCCAGGCCGGTAGGCGACAGAATCCCGTCCGTTGTGAGCGCGGTAGCTATCGCGCGGAAGGACTGCCCCTCGTCGTGCTCCAGAACAATGCGCCGCATCACGTTGGCGGGTATGGCGCTTTTGCGTCCGTTGGGGAGTCCCCGCCGTGCCCTCGCTGCCAAAGCTTCCTTAGTCCGCGTCGAGATCATGTCGCGTTCGAGCTGGGCGAAAGTGGCAAGCATGTTGGCCATAGCTTTGCCGGCAGGCGTGGACAGGTCGATGGCCAGGTCTAACAGCACGAGGTTCCAACCTTGAGCGCTCGCCGTTTCCATAATGTCGCTGGCGTGCTTGGTAGATCGGGCCAGACGGTCCATCTTGGCAACCACAAGCGCGTCCGCCTGACCGGTGCGCAGAAGTTCGAGTGCGCGTCGTAGCTCGGCATTTATGTGCTTGCCGGAACAGCCAAGGTCCATCAGGATCTCAAAGCTCCATCCCCGCCGCTGGCATTCTTCCGTGATCTTGTCTATCTGCGCCTTTACGCCGAGGCCAGACCTTTCTTGTTCCTCGGTACTAACGCGCACGTATCCAAGTACATGCATGGGCTTTCTCCTTCACCGTCAGGAGGCGGAACCGGGCGTATGCGCCTTTCGCCTCGAAGCGATATCGAACTCTCTTCTCTGAGAAATCACTACTCGGCCATTTGCTGGCTCAGAATCTTCGGCTTCACCCCGGAGTAGCGTCTTCAGGCGTTCTGTGGGCTTAGATGGGTTTACGTGGGCGCGGTGGGCATCAGGTGAACTCATCCCAGACAGGGTGACGCTGTTCTCCCGCCTGTCGCGCCAGAACGTAGGCGTCCAGCAGCAGAGCGCCAGCCACGCTGTCGCCGTACTCCACAACCGCTTCGACAAAGGTTCGAGCTAACGCGCGCTTCTCGTCCAAGGTTCCCCATCGAACTTGGTGCACCAGAGCGGCGGCACTAACGGTGTTGGGTGCGGGTCGTTCTGCTGTGTCGAGGCTCATCACCAGTGCAGTCCAGGCTTCCGAGTTATCTGCGATCACGAACACTTCTGCGAGCGTGTTGCACGTTAGCTGTCGGCGCGGTTCGGGCAGTGCACACAGACGTTGGTACGGGTTCATCGCTTCCGCTTCCCTCCACGCTTGTGCAGTTTCAAAGGCGGTTCCTCCACAGCAGGGGCTTCGAGCACAGGTAGGCCGTTGTTGTCTCCGATCTCTCCGACGTCCACGAGAAAGTCGCCGTTGGCTACCGCGTGGTCAAAGACCGTCATCTGCAAGTCCACGGCCTGCTTGCCGCTGTGACCGGCTCGGTTGAGAAGGTCTTGTGCAATCTGGGTTCGCACCTTGATGTCGTTCTTTGGGTTCTCCATGAACTGCACAAGGAGTGCTGCTGCGTCGTCGGCTGCTTCAGCTATGCGCTCTGCTGCCTTCTTCTTCACCTGTGGTGCTGAGCCTCCGTGCTTATGGCAGACAGTCCCGCCGATGATTGGCCGGTTCTTACAGCGGTCGCCCGTTTTACGATGAGCGGTGCATCTACGGTCTTGAAGGGTGTCGGTTTTCATAGGTGTGTTTCCTTCCTTGCACATGGACTTTCCTTGCGCTGTTCGGCGTGATTCTCAGGTCCGTCTAGGTCAGGTCCGTTCCCTAAGGGACCGGTCGGCGGAACGGAGTTCGCCGTTTCCGGCCGCTTTTCCATCCCGGCCTCAGCAGCCCCGTTCGATGTCCGATCGGATCGGGTCGGACATGAAATCGTTGGTATTGGTGGTGAGAACCGTGCTCGGCTCTCAGGTCCGTTCCAAGTCCGACCCGGCGCCGAACGGAGTTGCCGCACCCGCATTTCAGGTCCGACCGGCAAAGTTGCGCCTTGGCTTGCGCACGTGGTCACTTTTCGGCCTCCGGCACCAGCTGAAGCTTCGGAGGAAACACCCCGGTGCATTGCCACACATCTTGTTTCACATCCCGCTTACCTTGCGGAACGGGACGCTTCTCTGAGGCAATCTGCCCAGAGTCAACCAGCGACTTCCACGCTTCTCGGACGGCTTTCGCTCCACGTTTGGACCGCTCGCAAAGGATCGGCTCGGCAGCGCTCTTCGTCAGTGTTGAAGGCTGCTCCCTGAGCAGAGCCAGAATTTGGGATTCGATCACCGCTGACCTGCTGGTGGAACTAGCTTTCACGTTCCACTCCGACTTATTCACTGCGTAGCTCAGCGACCCAACATGTTCCCCGGTTTCTTCATCGAAGGTTCCCAGCGACCAATCCACCGTGAACTGCCGGCCGGTCCACTGCCGAGAGCCGAACTGCACTCCAATACTGAACTCGCCTTCGTCCACGCGCGGCGGTGCGGCGTGGTTCTGCAATATCCAACTGTCAGCCCACTGCGCCATACCGGATTGCGCGATTGAATCTAGATCAAGGTCGCGACCTCCAGTCTTGCGGAAGTGGTCAGCGATGATGAGCGCGCACCCCTCGGGGACCATTTGCTGTATCTTGGCCAGCATTGCACCACGGTCATACAGGTTCTGCGCTTCGACCCCCGACGGGTGGAAGGCGTACAGCGGGTCAACGATCACGAGCCCCGGTTCTTGTTCGGCTACCGCCGTCCGGAACGCGTGCAGGAAGTCGTCGCCTGTGATGTCTCCGGAATCAAACACCATCCGCAGCGGCAACGCGCCCAAGTCCACACTCATAGTCGGTGCAAGAGCTTGCAACCGTCGCCGGGTGGGTGGCTCGCCACCTTCGCCTAGGTACATCAGCACCGGGCGCGGTTCCGGCACGGTGAACCGTCCGAGAAACGGCTGCCCGCTGGCCACCGCCAACGCCAGCGACAAGCCGAGATAGGTTTTCAGCGTCTTCTTCTCACCTGCGAGCGTGCCGTAAGAGCCTTCCGGCCATACTCCTTGCACGAGCCAACGCATAGCGGGCACCGGACGTGCGAGGTCAGCAGCGGAAACCGTCTTGAAGCGCTCGCGTTGGTTTGAGCGGAGCCGGTCGAACTCAGCCGTGAGTTTTTCGGCAGTGCCGCCGTGCTTCAGGAAGAAGTCAGAAACGTCCTCCTTGCTGTCCGGCGGCAACCCGAGCCGCGTTAGATCAACAACGTATGCAGCAGCACCGGCCTCGATGAGCCGCTTCTTCAGCTTCTCTGCACCAGCGCGCCCGGCTTTGTCGCAGTCGTAGGCGATGAATACCTGACGATTCTTCAAGATGCTCAGGTCGCGTGGTGGAGACTGCGCTCCACCCGTACCGGTGACGGCGACGAACAGGTCGCCTGACTCCTGATTCGCCAGCAGGGCGTCCAGCTCGCCTTCGCAGAACAGCACAGGCAACCGGCTTTCTGTGTCGCGCAACACCGCCCACGGATAGACCAGAGGCGGTGAGCCTTGTCCCTTCCAAGAGATCATCTTGGACTGTGAGGCATGAGGCTTGTAGCGCCGGATATTGTAGAGCTTCTGTTCAATCAGCACGGGAAAGGTGATTCGCTCACCGTCACTGGCGCGGAAGCCTAGCTTGTACCTTTCGATGGTTTCAGGCGTCAGACCGCGCTCATCTGTGAGAAAGCTCCAAGCCTTAGCTGCAGATGAGTCGTCGCGGGATACTTGGTACTCGAACTGATCGTGCCATTGCCTGTAGTGATCTTCCTGCTCAACCATCCGCTCAGGCAGCGACAGCCCGTCCGGAACGCTTCGGAGGCGGTGTGAAGGTCTTTCTCGCTTGGACAGCCGCAGTTTGCGCCCTGTATTGAGGATCTCGGCATTCCCACCCGCAACGCTTTTGTCCACGCCGAGTTCGACTAGTGCAGTGACGATCTCCGATTGCTCGCACTGTCCATGACAGAACACGAGCAGCGGCTGGGTGTCACCCTCGCCGATCGAAAGGCTGGGTGTGTTGTCCGGGTGCGTCGGCACAGGGCAGCTCGCCTGCCACTGCGTCGGACCGGCTTGCGTAACGTTCTCCAACACATCGAGGACCGCAGTGATAGTGTCGTTGGGCTCGGGCCAGTCTTCTGCGACGGTCACCGTTGCCCCTCCAACTCTTTCAGACGGTCAACGAAGCGCATCTCCCGGTAGGCGTGGGGGTTCGCTTTGGTCGGCGCGGCCTGTATCCAGACTGAGACGCCGGTGCGCTCTGCCGCTTTGTCTACCTCGCGCAGAACGTCGAAACCGCGCAGTGGGTAGCGCGGCGTTGGACCGTTGAAGAACATCCGCCATAGTTCTCTCGCGATATCGCGAGACGACCGCCCGAGCAATCGACCCTCGTCGGCGTGCTCGCGGAGTCTGAGTGCCGCCCACCCGCCTACAGTCCCGCCCATACTGGCTGTGGGTTCTACTGACCTATCTATGCGGACCGTAACGGTAGCCAGCTCCGTGGCTGTTAGGCGGTGTATGGGTGATTTATGGGCCAGCGGATCACCGGTGTAATCCGCTTCGGTCCAGCGAACATATTGCGGCGGGAGTAGCGCGTATCGGCCGATCAGAGTAGAACGAGTAGCGACCTTGGTCATTTCCAGAGACTCCTTGGTTGAATGAAAGCCCACCGGTGCTTCCAATCGGTGGGCTTTCCCATTGGGTGAATTGCTATCGGCCGAACGGGGCGAGATAGGGTTTGCGTGTTGTGGGATATTTGCTTTGCAGCTCTGATAGCGCAGCGACCGGGTCCCGCAACTGGTTCACGATGCCCTCGACGCGTTGCTCCCGCTCTAGAACCCACCCCATGTGCGCTCGCACTTGTGCCTCCGCCGTGAAGAACTGTTCCTGCAACGCCTCGAAGTCAGCGGGGGAGAGGTCGCTTCTCATGCGCTTCCGCAAGGTCTGCAGTTCTGCGGTCAGGTCGGATACCTGCGCGAGCCGCTCAGCTAGTTGCTGGGTGAAGGCCTCCGCGTTGCGAGCGTTGCGGTCTGAGTATTTCTGCACGCTCTCACGCAACTCCCGGTCCGCCGCCTTACGCGCTTTCTTGCCGTCCGGAGTCAACATGTAGGTTGCGAGTTCCTGGTCCGAATCAACAGCGTTCAGGTACTCAAGTGCGGTCATGCTTCGTGCGATCACGGCTGGTTTCCTTTCAACTTGCGGTTGCGATGCTGTGACCGGAGCTGGTCGAGTACGTGCCGGGTTTCTTGCTGCTTGACTGCACGCTCAGCGAAAGCAACGGATGCGCCGTCCAACGCTTCCGAGAGGTTCGTGAGGTCGGAGAGAGGGTCGAGTTGCCTCAGCCGTGCGAGAGCAGTAACAGCGGGTGGAGTTGGCCCAACATTGCCGTTGTCCAATGGACGATAAACCGGTTCTGACATGTCATTTCTCTTTCTTCTTGTTGTTTCGGGTTGGTGGCAGGTCTGTAATCTCGGGGTAGCCCGAGGTGCGTAGGAGGGAGACAACTGCGGTGCGAACGAGACTGCGCTTCGACACTTGTGTCTCCTGACTGAGGGCGGACAAGGCGGAGTCCATCTCTAAAGTGATGGGGAGTTTCAACCACACATGGTTTCCCAGCATTGGAGTGCCGACGGGGGATGGTTCGTACATGAGAAGACCTTCCTAAACGGGATAGCTAACCGTCCGTTTCGAGGGGAGAATTAGTCATGAAGGATCAGAGAAGAGAGAATTTGAGAAGCCGGATCGAAGATCGGGATCATCCGCCTGCACCGCGTTACGCGGACCGGGTTCAATGGCAAGAGCCCAAGCCGAAAGACCGCGAGGACTACTCGGAATACAGCGGTGATAGGGCTAGGAAGTAGCGCGCACTTCCGCCCGGGCAAGGAACTCGTCTAGATCGCTCTGACGGAACCTGACGTATTGGCCCAGCTTGACGTGGGTCACAAGCCCTGCTCTGGTAGCGTCCTGCAACTGACGCACCGTCATGTGGCAGTACTGCGCGCCGGTGGGATATGTGAACACAGGCGGGTTCGGATTACGCGGTAGTTGTGCGGCCATGGTTAGCTCCAAGAATTCAAGGGAGCTGCAACAGGGCATAAAAAATCCCGGCTCAGCTCCGACGTTGATTGTCGGTGCTACCGGGTTAGGTAGGCTTGCTTGTCTGCTCGGCCCGGCAGTCTAGGCTGCCGCGTTCAGGTGAACCCCAATTGACTATGTTCTCGTTTAGTATCGTCATCCGTTCATGTTCGGACGAGGGGAACGTTACTCTAGAAACCCTTGCTGCGCTACTCGTCAGAGACCGTCGCTGGGAACGGGAATGTCGGTGTCCTCCTCTAGCATCAGGGTGTGGACACCTTCTATCAATGGCTGGACAGCCAGCTTGGCAACCTCTTAGGTCTGGCGGGCTTAGTCACGGGATTTATCTTCTTCTGGCTGTCCAGGAAACCAAAGAGACTGGGCTGGGAAGTCATCAGCTCCACGGCGTTGGTCAGCTTCAAGGGTCGTTCGTTGCCGCTGAAAGTGGTTTACGACGGACAAGACGTCTTCAGTCCCAACATCGTGGTCTTGAGAATAGGCAATGCCGGGAAGGCCGAAATCCGGTCCGAAGATTTCGACGGTCCCATCCGCATTCTGTTCAATAGAGGGCAACTTCTGGCTGCTTCCGTAAGCGCGACCTCGGCTGACGGCATCTCTTGGACATTAGATTCATCGCGCGAAAATGAAGTTCACATCGAGCCAAAGATGCTGAACCCCAAGGAATGGGTTGACATTCATTTCGTGACAGACGGGCCGTTGGAGAAGCCGCAGATAGTCGCGCGAGTGGCGGGACAATCGAGTGACGCACATGATGTGGAGCGGGCCAGGAACAAGGTTTGGTTGTACACCTTTTCGTTCGCGGTCTTCCTCATGCTTGGAGCACCCCTCATTCTGCAATTATTTGGGAACCCACTCGGTGACGCCGCCCTTTTCTTCACCCTAGCGGGGCTTGTACTATTCCTCATCGCCAGCATCGGAGCGTCGAAGCGCGGAGTTTGGCAGAAAAAAGAGAAGGCGAATGCGAACTAGGCAGCTCTCGCCAGACCCGACAACCCCTCCATATCCCCTCCAACCCCGCGGTGCGAAGCAGAACTGACGGACACGAAAGGCTACGAACGTAGACCTCGAATGTGCCGAAAACCTGGGGAATTGCGCGGAAGGACGTGCTTGTTCGTCGTCGTTCGTTCCCGTTGGCGGAAGCTCACCAAAGAGCTTGTAAACAGGGGGTCGCCGGTTCGAATCCGGCAGGGGGCTCCACTAAGAAGGCTGGTTGACTGCCGCAACACCGCTAACTCCGCGAGGCCTCGTCGCCGGCCGACAGACCTAACCGGGACATCAGGGGAAGCGGCGCGTGCTCCAACCGCTGAAGAAGAGGTAAGCTCCCGCGCCTGCTGCGAGGAAACCCAGGACACCGAGAATGGTCAGCTGCATGCTGATTCCAGCGATGATTAGTCCGAAGCCGGCCAGGATGGTCAGCAGCCCATAAACTTCGCGCGCGCCGATACGCTTGGATGGTCCCGCGTCTTGTAACTTGTGGGCCAGATCGGGGTCCTCTGCCGCGAGCTCCTCTTCGAGCTCCCGTAGGCGTCTACGCTCTTCATCCGATAACGGCATCAACGGCCTTCTTGTCCCTGGTCTTGCGGAGCTTCACCGACAGGGAACGGCGCGTAACAGCGACGGACCCGGCGATGACTTTCACAATGCTTGCTCTGTATCCAGTATGGTCCTTGCCCGGGGGAGAGCACAGAGCGCCCTATGGATCTCGAAAGTGGGAATTGGTCAGGCTTTAGCAGCGCTCATCCCATTCACCGCTCTAAGCTTCGTGGGATGCTTCGTTTCGGTTCGTGACGGGGTGTTTTTGGGTGGGGCTGACAGCGCCACCATGATGGTGGGAGCCTCTTCTGTTGGTGCTAGGCCTGTGGCCGTGGAGAGGGCGTGCCTGCGTCACCGGTGGATTTAGAGCCCTAAACCCCACCATCCAGAGCAGCTGAGAGACCTGCCTCCGTGACGCTGCAGCTTCCCCCGGACCTCCCATCCGGAACGGTGCTAATGGCAGGACCGATGGAAGGAACAGCACCATGACAACTGATCGCATTCACACCAGCCACGCCGGTTCCCTGCCGCGCACACCGGAACTGATCGCCGCCAACGCCGCCAGAACCCTCGCTGAGGATGGCTTCACCCTGCAGCGAACCCCGGAATTCGAGGGCCTGCTCACCTCCGCCGTGGTGGACCTCGTCCAGTGGCAGAAGGACCTCGGAATTACCATCCCGGGGGATGGCGAGTACGGCAAGGCCATGTCGAATGCCGTGGACTACGGCGCCTGGTGGACCTACAGCTTCCAGCGTACCGCCGGTCTTGAACTGACGGACTACAACCCGATCCTCGCCGATGCCGTACGCAGCGAACCCGGCGCGATCAAACTGACGTCGTTCGCGGATCGGCGCGACTGGACTCGCTTCGCAGCAGCGTATCAGGACCCTGAGAGCGGAATCCAGCTTGGCAAAAACGCCACGGCGTTCCCCTCCGCTACCGGTCCAATTTCATACATCGGCCAGGATGCACTGGCCTCGGACATAGCGAACCTCAAGGTAGGCCTTGACGCGGCGAACGTCCGAACGGGATTCATCACCGCACTTTCGCCGGGGTCGGCGAGCAGGATCGGCAACGATTACTACGCCAGCGAGGAAGAGTTCATCTATGCATGGGCCGACGTGCTGCGCGAGGAATACCGGGCCATCGTCGACGCCGGTCTCATCGTCCAGATCGATGACCCCTCCCTCGCTGAGAACTGGGATCAGATCAACCCCGAACCCAGCGTCGAGGACTACCAGCGCTTCACCCGCATCCGGGTGGAGGCCCTCAACTACGCACTGCGGGGCCTGCCGGAGGACCAGGTCCGAGTGCACGTGTGCTGGGGATCCTGGCATGGTCCGCACACGACGGATCTAGAGTTCCGGCACATATTGGACCTTGTGCTGAGCATCAACGCCGGGTCGTACTCCTTCGAGGCCGCGAACGCGCGCCACGAACACGAGTGGGCCCTTTGGCAGGACACCACGCTGCCGGACGGAAAACTCATAGTGCCCGGTGTCGTCTCCCATGCGACGAACGTGGTTGAACACCCTGAGCTGGTCGCGCAGCGCATCGAACGCTTCGCGAGCTTGGTGGGGCGCGAGAATGTCATCGCCTCGACCGACTGCGGCCTCGGAGGGCGACTCCACCCGCAGATCGCCACAGCCAAGCTTGAAGCTTTGGGCCGCGGGGCGCAGATCGCCTCAAACAAGTTGTTCGGCCGTTCAGCGACGCTGATCTAACCGTACAAAACACCCTAGGGAACTCTGAGCGGGACGACACGTCGGTGATGTGTCGTCCCGCTGCATGTCGTCTGGGGCGGCGGATGCCGGTCCGGAATCGTTCATTCTGTAACAGAGCGAGCTTGGGCGATCCTTAGTGCAGCGTCCTGCGCTCGCTGTTGCTCCGCGGTGACGACCACTCCCGGCAAATGCCCCGCGGTCGCGATCATGGCGCGCAGCTCGGCAACGGTATACGGGGTGGGGCGTCTACTGTGAGCCATGTAGTGGCAGTTCGGGCACAACGGGACCAGATCGGTGATCGGGTCGATCTCATAGTCGGGCCCAAGTAAGGAGGCCGGCACCGTGTGGTGGACGTGAATGAATCCGGCGCCCTCAGCGCCATACTTGGCCTCGTAATCGAAACCGCAGGCATGACAGTTCGGCCCGTGATGGGCGATCGCGACGGCTCTCGTTTCGGGACTGCGCTCGTACCGGTTGGTCGGAACGCGAATCAACGCGGCCTCCGGATATGAGCCCGGGAGCGGGTCCAGGGTATTCGCGCTCGGAGACGCACCGTCCAGAACATGTTCTGCCCAGACCGCCCTCATTGCCGCCTCCGCGTTGGACTGGATCTGCTTGCCCGAGGTGATTGCTGTCTTCCAATCGATGTTGGGAATCCGAGCCACCAGTTCATCCATGCGCAGCTGTTCGCCCTCGGGCAGGAGAAGGTCGAACTGCACGCCGACATGCAGGCGGGGGCTGTCACTGTTCGGATCGGAAAGTGTCACCGCTGACGGTTGATCAATCGTGAATCCGTGCCCGATCAAACCTCGCTGGTTGGGCCTACCCCCATGCACGAACAACCAGGTTTCAGTACCAACAGGCAAGGGCTTCCCGATGACGAGCGGCCAGCGCTCCACATGCCACCCGGAACGCCGCACCTCTGCAACTATCGTTGGATAGAACCCACCCCAGTTCCCCCTATCCGGGTCCCAGCCCAGAAGTACTGCCGTCATGAGGTCAGTGTGTCACTCAGGCGGCAGACTTGCGACGGCGCTGCGTTCCTGGCGGTTGACGGCGCAGGCGGGCGCTTCGGATGAGGTGACGTTTGTCAGCCGACCAGACGCTTTGCGCGTTCGACGGCCTTTCTAAGCTCGTCCTGCTTTGCCTTGCGGGACAATGACTGCGGGCCGACACCCGGGGCCTTGATTACGGTGACCCGGGGGACCCGGTCTTGTAGATGCTTGTCCCAGGTCTGCTGTACGGCATCACTGCAGAGCAGGACAACCTCCAGTCGCGGCAGAAGGCGCAGCACCGAGCCCAACGCCTTTGCGCCTGCCGTCCGGTTGTCAGCATTGGGGTTCGACACGAGGAAGGGAACCATGTTCCACATCAGGACGCCTTCGTGTAGACCGGCGGAATCGCGCTCGATCCAGCATCGCTCTGCGGCGCTGTCGGGGTTGTCGACGGACACGAAACCTGTTCCGCTTTCGGAGAGCACTTCCTCCTGCGGGCGGTCCAGCACGAAGAGAACGCGTGCCTGGTCTCCGGCGTCAGCCGGGTCGAAGTGGGGAATGGGTGTTGATCTGATGGCTGCGTAGCTGGCTCGCCATTGCTCCAGGCTCTGAACGTGCGGTGCAGTCGCCAACATGGATTTGCGGTTCTCGAGGACCGCATCGTCGGCCAGGGCTTGCGGGTGGTCGAGGTACATACCTCCACTGTATCCGGTGCGTTCGCTTCGTCTTACGGCTTTCTCGGACCAATCAGCCTGAATGACACCCTATCGCCACGATTATGCTCAGAGGAAGCGTTGGGATGTGCGCCGATTCACATGGCGGCGGTGTCCTACTGTTCCGGCTTCAGCCTTGCAGGTCGAAGTCCAGGTCGAGGCACTCCGGAGTGGACAGCTCCCTCCACACCGACGTGATGACCGCTGTTGGCAGCTCAGCCGAAATAGGCATGCGGTCCGCCTTTACAAGCTGTGCCATCCTCAGCCCGGTGAGAGCGGCGATGTCTCGGATAGGCACCTGAAAGGTGCGGAAGGGGCCCAGCGGCGGAGCCTCGTCCAGAGCTCCGGGTAGCTCGACGTCCGGCAGATCCTGCAGTTGAGGGGTCTGATCCACGACGTAACCCGTAGCGGCAAGCGAGCCCTCGAAGAGGAAGGCAGCGACCTTGAAGTAACGAAGCGGTATCTCAGTTCCCCAATACACCGGATCACGGTCACTGAAGATGGGCCCAGTAAAAACAACAAGGCGCCGAGCATTGCCGGCGGCGTTCTCCAACAGATAGGTTTCAAGCCCAAGCCACAACTCAAGACCCTGATTGAACCCGGCAGCCTGCGGGGCGGCGTTCGTGTAGAAGAAGGTATCGGTATTCGCTTGCTCCGCTTCTGCTCGGGTCTTGCCCCAAACAGCTGACGCGCGACGCGCCAGGTGCCCCCGGTCAATGTCATTCCGGGCGTAGACTCTCTCGCCGGTCTGCAGGTCAGCGCTCAATCGAGGATCCATGCGCCAGCCAATGCCCGAACGGTCGAGGTTCATCAGCGTGGCGCCATCGATACCGAGTCCGACGACAGCTGCCAGGCGCTTGTCGGGTCGCATCAGCACCGAGAAGTGCGTGTAGGGGAGCAGGACGGTTTCGGAGCCCGTCAGCGAGGGCAGCAGCACCTCAAAACCGAGGAACTCCTCATCGAAGCCGAGGCGACCGGCGAGGTCCCCGGCCGTCAGCGGCTGCGGTTCAGGCAAAAGAGCATCCATTGCCGGAACATATCAGTAACAGGTGACCGGGCGGTGAACGCAGTCCGTCGGGGAAGATATCAGGCCGCCCGGACCCAGCTGATGCTGTGTCCCCAACCGCCATGATCCACATCGATCAGCTCGCCGTTATGGTCGCAGCACATATCCACCGGCTCGCCGTAGCCCTCGCAGTCACGGTCGGTGCAGCGCTCGGACAGTATGCCGGCGTACTCATTGGCGAACTCGAGTTCCCACTGATCGACCTGGCACAGGGCCCATGCATCACCCTCCTCAGCGAGGCTGCGGAGTTCCTCTATGGTGTATCGGCGACCCTTCTCGGGGTGGCGGACGGTGCTTGTGGAGATGCTTGTGGAGATGCTTGAAGTGTTCATGCGACCAAGGTACTTCGCGCCACTGACATTCTTGCGGGACGACCCCGGTGAGTCTGAATCAGCCACGGTCCGCTGGCTGCAGGGCCGACCGAACGGCCACCATGTTGTCCCCGTATTTGGCGTCATAAGCGTCCTGGAGAGTGCCGTCGTCGTACACCACCGTGACAAACACGTAGCCGTTCTCAACCCACGAGCTGAGTATCTCGGCGCCCTCCGTCTCGTGGAGGTCCCGCTGCAGCGCTTCCAGCTCGGTGGCCTCGCCTGCTCCGCGGTTCGCAGGTTCCGTGCGCGGATCGATGTCCGCCGGAGGGTCGTACAGGGCCAGTGGAACCGGCGGCCGCGTGAGGGCGAAGGCCTCCCCATCCCACGTCCCGTGAACGGCGTAGGTACCCCATCTCACATCGCCCGACCTCTCCCAATGCTCGACGGCGTCCCAGTCCCATCCGATGATTTCCGGCCCGGAACACTGTGGAGGATAGGACTCCATGACGGGTCCGAGACAGAGCATCACGGGCCCGGCTTCATCCGAAATCACCACGCCCTGCCCAATCAGTTCCTCGGAAGCCGGCGGCAGCGGCTCTTCACTCGCGTTCTCGCCCGGCACTGCCACCGCGCCACAACCCGTGAGCAACAGCAACGCCGCCATCATGCTGACCGCGAGATTCCTCACCAGACTGTTTCCAGATCCGCATGAACTGCAGCAAGCAGCCGTTCCCTGTCATCCAGCAGGTCAACTGGCCGTTCGCCATGGAGTGAGCCGTTCGGTACACAGAACCACTGCAGAATATGGCGGTCTTTCCAGCCACCGTCCAGGCCGATCTGGGCCACTTCGGCGACTATCGACCGGATCGCGTGCGCTTCCATGTCGAACTGGAACCCCGGGTACAGGACACGTCCGGCCTTGGTCGCCACACCAAGAATCTTCCGCTCGGCGGCGAGGCAACCTGCCGGCGGGAAATGCGGACCAAGGAGCGCATCGACCTCCGCTCCACTCAGCAGGCCGAACTCCACCTCGATCGCGACCCATCTGGCACACGCAGCCCTAATGGACCGCGAAACCGCGTCCTGATAAGCAGTCGCATCACGTACGTCCCGGGGAGAGCCGCCTCTCATAGGGAAAAGGTACTGCGACCGTCCGGTCAATAGAACACTTGATGGACAATCGAAACCTAAACGCTACCTCCGGCGTTTACGACGAGGGCGCGCACGCCTCATTCAGGGCGTTCACCGAATCGGCCGGCACCTGGTCTCCAGCCTCCGCGATGTCGCGCAACGGGTCTGTGATCTCGGCAGGAAGCCCGGCTGTTCCGGCTGCGTCAACCAGTCCTGCAAGCAGATCCTGGTCTTCAGCGCTGATGTTTCCGTCCCTCACCAGGGAGCACACCTGTGATCGGACTTCTTCCGCGGCGGCGCCAGCCACCTGGGATGCCGCATCGCCGGCTATCCCGCCCGCAGTTTCCTCAATCTGGTTGCAGCCCACGAGCAGGGCACTGAAAGGCACGAGCAGGCATAGCGCAGCGATTTTTTTCACGGTTTCAGTCTACCGGCGCGCATCCGGTCGGGAGCGCGGGGATTAACGGTCCAGGTCCTCCGGCTCGAACTGACTCAGCGGCGATCCGCCGAAGTTGGCGACGTCGTCGCTTGCGTCCACTTCCTCATCGCTCATCGGGTCGCCGAAATCGACATCCGCAGCGGCTTCACCGATGGTCGGCTCTTCCGGCGGCACCTGCTCGTCACCCCGGCGGAAGCGCGCCTCCTCCGTCTCGTCGCGCAGGCTCTGGTCGCTTTCCTCAAGACCGACGCCGACTCCGGGTTCATCCTGGAGCAGCGGATCCTGCTGCCAGTTCTCCGGATCATTCTCGGCAGCAGAGGGGTAATTGTCCGGCCGGCCGTCCTGCACGGGGTCGAGAGCCTCGGGTGCGACCGACTCGTTGGCGGCGTCCGGCTCTTCGCCTACTACGTTCAGTTCCTCATCGGGGAGATTCTCAGTCATGACCGGTCCTTTCGACGATTGCTTTTGGAGCGGCGCTCCGTAATCAGTAAGCCTACTGAGCATTTTCGGTGGAGGCTAGCTGCGGTGGTGCTTCCCGCTGTCTGGAAGCACCACTCCGACCTATCCGCCTGCGTGGTCCCGCCAGCTGTGCTTGGGCTCGAATCCCAGGAGGCGCCGCGCCTTGTCTATCGACAGAAGGGTCTCGTGCTCGCTGACCTCCTTGACGACCTCGACGTCGGGGAATACCTCCGCTGCCAGAGACGCGCTCGAACGGCTCATCACCGTATCGGACGCCGCGATGATGAACCTGTCGAAGCCATCCTGAGCAGTCTCAAGGGCTCGTAACACGGCCTGAGCGCCGTCCCGTCCGTCGATGTACCCCCACAGGTTCCACTTTCGGAGGAGCGGATCCGAATCGAACGAGGGGAACGCCGCATAGTCCTCCGGGTCCATGACGTTGGAGAACCGCAGGGCCGTAATACTCAGCGTCGGGTCCCAGCGGGTGAGCTGGATGGCCATCTGCTCCTCGAGGTGCTTGACGAGCGAGTAGGTGCTCTCCGGTCGGGCGTCATACTCCTCATCGACCGGGATGTACGGAGGGTCCTCCTCAAAGGGAAGCCCGAGAACGGTCTCGCTGGAGGCGTACACGATCCGTTGAATTCCGGCCCTCCTGCAGGCCTGGAATACGTTGTACGTCGCCAGCATGTTGTTACGGAAAGTGGCGGCATCGGCCTGCAAGCCGGGAGCGGGGATTGCGGCGAGATGAACGACGGCATCGAAGCCGGAGCGCTCACCGTCCACTCCGATGAAGGCGTCCACGACGTCGCCGTAGTTGGTCAGGTCAATCGAGAGGAATCCCGGTCCGCGCTCGCCGTGCAGGTCGAAGCCATGGACTTGGTGTCCGGCCTCCCGCAGCCCGGTAACCACGCTGCGTCCAAGCTTGCCGGTGGATCCGGTGACCGCGAGCCTCATGCCTGGCGAGTTTCGGGGGAGGTTGTCTTGGCGGGGTCCGTTTCGGCAAGGTCTCCGATCGCCTCATCGATCTGTTTCATGAGCGCGGGCTCAAGCCTGACACCCGCGGCTGCAACGTTCGATTCGACCTGTTCCGGACGCGAAGCACCGATGATCGCCGACGCGACGTTGGGGTTCTGCAGCACCCATGCGATGGCAAGCTGCGCCATGCTGAGGCCGGCCTCGTCGGCTAGGGGCTGAAGCTTCTGCACACCGGTGAGCACCTCGTCCGACATCCAGCGCTTGATCATGTCCGCGCCGCCCTTGTCATCGGCAGCCCTCGAACCGTCCTCGGGTGCCTGGCCCGGCTTGTACTTTCCGGTCAGGACACCCTGGGCCACAGGCGACCACACAATCTGGGAGATTCCGAGTTCCTCCGAGGTCGGCACCACCTTTTCCTCGATGACCCGCCAGAGCATGGAGTACTGGGGCTGATTGGAAATGAGCTGGAAGCCCAGTTCCCTGGCAAGGGCATGCCCATCCCGCAGTTGCTCCGCCGTCCACTCACTTACGCCGATGTAGAGCGCCTTGCCCTGCCTCACAACGTCGGCGAACGCCTGCATCGTTTCTTCCAGGGGTGATTCGAAGTCATACCGGTGGGCCTGGTATAGATCCACATAGTCCGTCTGCAGCCGCTGAAGGGAACCGTCGATCGACTCCAGGATGTGCTTGCGGGACAGGCCGGTGTCATTGTGGCCCTTGGGGCCGGTTGGCCCGTAGACCTTGGTGAAAATCTCCAGCGACTGCCTGCGCTCACCCTTGAGGGCCTCGCCAAGCACGGTCTCAGCCGCGGTGTTCGCGTATACGTCTGCTGTGTCGAACGTGCTGATGCCTGTGTCGAGCGCCGCGCGCACGCACTGGGTGGCGACGTCGTTCTCCACCTGGGAACCGTGCGTCAGCCAGTTTCCGTAGGTGATTTCCGAGATCTTGAGTCCGCTGTTTCCGAGGTATCTGAATTCCATAGTTTCGATGCTATCCATCCTCTTCCCCAGCGGTATAGGGCGCAGTCAGCTCCCTGGGGACAAACGGCTACACTGAATCGACGCCTGCCGACCAGTTTGTGATTGAGGACCATGGGTACGTTTACTGCGCGATTTGCCACTGAGGAAGAACGCAAGAACTGGGATTCCCTGGTCCTAACCAACCCCAACGGCGGCAATCTGCTGCAGTCTGCCGCTTTTGCCGAGGTGAAGTCCCACCATGGCTGGAAACCGCTGTTCCTTGTCTTTGAATCCGCGGAATACAACACGTACAACCTCGTCCTCGAGAAGGAAGTTCCGCTGCTCGGAAGCCTCTGGTACCTGATCAAAGGCCCCGATGTCGCTGCTCCCGAAGACGTTCCGTCAGTGCTGGACGCCTGCAAAGAGTTCGTCCGGAACTCCAGCTTGTCGGTCTTCGCGGTAAAAATTGAGCCCGACATCGTGGACAACGAGAACGTCCGCTTACTCTTCCGCCGCGCAGGCCTCGTCAAGTCCTTCAACCTGCAGCCGAACGACCACACCGCCATCCTCGATACCACTCCGGAACCCAATCAGCTGCTGCGCAACCTGCATTCCCGCGGCCGCAATGCCGTCCGGCGTGCCGAGCGCGAAGGTGTTACTGTCCAGCAGATGGAACCCACGGACGAAAACTTCCGGACGATGTACCGCCTCATGGCACACATCGAGGACAGGTCAGCGGCACGCCTCCGCTCGTTCGAGTACTACCGGCGCTTCTGGTCGAACTTTGTCTCCGCAGGGCAGGGCCGCCTGTACTTCGTACATGAGGCCGGCGAACCCTCGGTCGGCGCATTCGTGATCAACTACGGCCGCAAGGGCACGTACAAGGATGGCGGCTCCAAACCGGGGCGCTCGCAGTACGGAGATTCACATCTCCTGCAGTGGAAGGCGATCAATGACCTCAAGACCGAGCACAATATTGTTGAATACGACTTCTGTGGAACGCCGCCAAGCGATCAGCTGAAGGACAAAAGCCACCAGCACCACGGGCTCGGCCTCTTCAAGACGAGTTTCACGAAGTCCGTCACGGACTTCGTGGGCTGCTATGACCTGGTACTCAGCCCCATGAAGTACCGTGCATGGCAGAAGCTGGGCGAGCGGGTCATGCGTCAGATCTACTGGCGGCGCACACATCAACCGTTCTACTAAATCGCAATAAAACCCGGGCGCGAAGCGAGCTCGCGTCATGAAAGGTGCATAAGAAGTGGCAGACAAGACCGGTGCCAGCAAGCGCCGGAGCCCGGATACCAACCCCTCTCCGGTGGCCGAACAGCTGCCCGTTGTGAGGCCTCCGGTAACGCCGGGAAAGGCCAAGTCGAAGATTGCAAGGAAAGCCGGTGCTCCCGCCCAGCCCCCTGCAAATCCGACCCACGCTCTGCCGATCACCCCGCAGAACGCGCGTCCTGACCGTTCGCAGCTCGCGGCCCGCAAGATGTTGCGACGCCTGGTCCAGGGAGAGGCGCCGCCTACCCAGGCAATGAACCTCGTCGAGCGGCTCGCAGGCAGCCCCTACGCGAACCCCACCATTCAGGCGGGCGGGCCCGACGTCGGCGCCCGCCGCACGCTCGATTTCGCCCTCAGCCTCGCAGAGACGATGTTCCGGTACGGCGCAGGAGCGCTCGAGGTGGAGACGAGCATCATTGCCGTGACCGCCGCGTTCGGACTCGACAACATCGAAGTGGACATCACCAATCAGTCGGTTGTGCTGAACTACTCAGCCAAGGACCAGACGCCCACCACCGTCCTCCGGGTGGTGCGGTCCTGGACCAACAACTATGCCGGGCTGACGCGTGTCCATCAGCTGGTGACGGATATCGTCGACGGCGGCGTCGACCGTTCCGAAGCGATCCGGCGGCTGGACGAGATCACCCACCGACCCAAGCCGTTCCCGCGCTGGATGGTAACGGCCGCTTTCGGCGTCTTCGCGGCGGCGATCGTCGCCTTCATCGGCGGCGGTCCGCTGGGATCCCTCATCTCGTTCGCAAGCTGCATCGGCGTCGACCTGTTCTCACGGCAGTTGGGGCGCTGGAGGGTGCCCGAGTTCTTCGCGACGGCGACATCGGCGGCGCTGGTCACGCTGATCGCGATGCTGATGTGGTGGCTGAATGCGCCGATCTCGCCAGCCCTGGTAGTGGTCGGCGGCATCCTGCTGCTGCTGCCGACAGGACGGCTGGTCTCCGCTACCCAGGACGCTATCAACGGCTTTCCAGTCACCGCAGCAGGTCGGTTCCTTTCCGCTTTCTTTGTTTTCGCGGGCCTCGTGTCCGGCATCTCCGTGGCGCTTGTGCTGGGAAACCTCATCGGCATCCCGGAACTCGATGTGACGTCGTCGGATGGTTCGCTGTATCCGTTGCCTGTGGTTGCGGTACTCGTCTTCATAGCGGTCGCGATGATCTGTGTCGCCGAGCAGACGGACATGTCACTCGTTGTCCCTACCTCGCTCATCGCAACGGCAGGGTTCCTGCTCTACTCGCTGGTTGTCAGTCTCGGCGTCGGCTACAGGCTGGCACCGGCCATAGCGGCTGTGCTGATCGGCATGCTTGCCAGAGTGGTTGCCCTTCGGATGGGCGCTCCGCAGCTTGTGGTCGCGGTGCCTGCCGTGATGTTTCTCTACCCGGGACTCACAATCTTCCGGTCGATGTATGACCTCACGATCGAAACTGACCTGTCCGGCGCCGGTGCTATCGGGTTGTTCAACGCACTCACGATCATCCTCGCCATTGCCGGAGGCGTGGTCCTCGGTGACAATCTGGCACGGCCCTTGACCAAGAATCTGAGCAGCAATGAACGGCGTCGCAACCGCCGCCGCTGACTGTGACTAGCTGCGCAGCCAGTTCACAGGTTCGGCGCCCTGTTGCGCGAGGAGCACGTTCGCACGGCTGAAGGGCCGGGAACCAAAGAAGCCGCGGGAAGCGGACAGCGGGCTTGGGTGGGCGGACTCAATGAGCGGCGTGGAGCCGAGCAGCGGTTTGAGCTGTGCGGCCTCGCGGCCCCAGAGGATGGCTACGAGCGGCTGGTCGCGCGCAACCAGCGCCCGGACCGCGGCGTCAGTGACGGCGTTCCAGCCCAGCTTTCGGTGGGATCCTGTTTCTCCCGCGCGCACAGTGAGAACCCGGTTGAGCAGGAAGACTCCCTCGTCTGCCCAGCCGGATAGATCACCGTGGGTTGGAGCCGGGGCCTCAAGGTCCGCGGCGAGTTCCTTGTAGATATTCACGAGACTGCGCGGCAACTTGGTCTGACGGGTCACTGAGAACGCGAGCCCAACTGAGTGGCCGGGCGTGGGATAGGGATCCTGGCCCACGATGATGACCTTCACATGGCTCAGTGGATAGGTGAAGGTCCGCAGGATGTGGTTCGGGCCCGGCAGCACCTGAACTCCATTCCGCTGTTCGAGTGCCAACGCCCGGGCCAGTTCGTGAACCTGCGGCTGGACCGGTCTCAGAGCCTCAGCCCAATCCGTTGCCATGACGTCGTGGAGCGTTGCCGGAGCTGCGAACGGCAGAGCCGCCCCGGGCACCGGCGGGAAGGGCAGGGTGGGGGCGCCGTCGTCGTTCATGGCTCCATCTTGACCGGTTTCGGCACGCGGCCTCTACAACCGGTACAAATGACAACGGTGTGATTCGGCACTACCATGGACGAAGTAGATCGCGCGGAAACGGTGGATTGGACGGTGCGTCGTGGGGATGCAGGGCCCGGTAGCGCAGACGGATCGTGAAGGCTCCACAGAAGCCCGGGAATCCGGTCTCGGTGAGCGCGAACAGCGCATGCTTGAGCTCGAGAGGCAGTGGTGGAAGTATTCGGGCGCCAAGGAGCAGGCTATTCGGGAGATGTTCGATCTCTCCGCCACGCACTACTACCAGATTCTCAACGCTCTCATCGATACCGAGGCCGCCCTTGCTCACGATCCGATGCTCGTAAAGAGATTGCGTAGACTACGTACAACCCGCCAACGAGCCCGTTCTGCGCGACGTCTTGGCGTTGACGTCTAGCACTCACGCCACTCTCGAGCCAAGGATTCACCGCCACATGACCCAATATCCCCGCGACGAATTCGACCGGGTCCCAGAATCCGCCGCTCGGCAGGGAGTCCACCGTGAGCGCCGGGTGCCGCCTAAGTCAAGCGGCCTGGCCTTCAAGATTGTCGCAGGGCTCCTGGTGTTGGCGGTTGGGTTGGCCGCGTATTTCCTTTTCCCGCGCCTGGGTATCGGACAGGTCAGCGCGGCGACTTCCGAGACCAGCAGTTCCGCCCCGGAGCCGTCTGTTTCGGCCGAGGATGCAGCGAGCGAGAGGTCAGACGAAGATTCCAGTGCGGAGCCGACGCCCACGGACTTCGGGTCTCCGAGCGCGGAGCCGACGCCGACGGACTTCGGGTCTCCCAGCACTGAACCCACCCCGGAAGGAGAGCCGACCGCGGAAGAGACTGAATCGGAGGGTGTCGTCGACCGCGAGCAGCCGGTCGCCGTACTGAACGCAACGACGGTCGCCGGGCTGGCGAGCACCGCGGCTGGACGCCTGCAGGGCGACGGCTGGAACGTGACCCAGATCGGCAACTGGTCCGGTCAGCAGCTGCAGGGGTCGGTCGTCTTCTACAACGGCGAAGAACAGCGCGCCACGGCTGAGGCGCTTGCGGGCACCCTGGGAATCGGCATAGTGCAGGGCGATGCCGGGTTCGGCAATATCACCGTGGTGGTTGGTCCGGGTTTCCAGTAGGCATCCGGTTAAGGATCAATAACATTCATTGTGTTCTGCATCACCGGTCAGATGTTCTGGGATTAGATGTATCTCAGCCCCGCCACCACCAGCTAAGCGGGGATCTACATAGTGGGAGAACAACATGGCGCAGGGAACCGTGAAATGGTTCAACGCTGAAAAGGGATATGGCTTCATCACCGTCGATGAAGACGGGGCGGATGTCTTCGTGCACTGGTCGGCAATCGAGATGGAGGGCTACCGCGCACTCGACGAGGGCCAGCGGGTTGAATTCGAGATCGGTGAAGGACAGAAGGGGCCGCAGGCTGAGGCGGTGCGCCTCGCATCCTGAGCCGACCCACACAGTACCCGAACGACGACGGCGCGCTTCTCCCTGTCAGGGGCGGCGCGCCGTCGTCGTTGTTTTCTCTCAGGTGAAACAGCTTGCACTCGCGGGGTGTGAGTGCTAATTATTGAGTTAGCACTCAGGTGCGACGACTGCTAAGGCGCCGCCCCATGAGTGAACCAGGCAACCTCTGTGTTGAGGGCCGGTTCGGGAGGTACAGAGATCTTCCCGGATCTGCTCGTCCGTCGCGGGCATCACAGACCGGTAGCAGCATACGCATGACCGTCCCGAAAGGACCTACGCCGTTATGGCCAAGATCATTTCTTTTGATGAAGAGGCACGCCGCGGCCTCGAGCGCGGGTTGAACACCCTCGCTGACGCAGTCAAGGTTACGCTGGGCCCCCGCGGTCGCAACGTTGTCCTTGAGAAGAAGTGGGGCGCTCCCACGATCACCAACGATGGTGTATCCATCGCCAAGGAAATCGAACTCGACGATCCGTTCGAGAAGATCGGCGCCGAGCTGGTCAAGGAAGTTGCCAAGAAGACTGACGACGTCGCAGGTGACGGAACCACCACCGCCACCGTCCTCGCCCAGGCACTCGTCAAGGAAGGCCTGCGCAACGTAGCCGCCGGTGCTGACCCGCTGAGCCTCAAGCGCGGCATCGAGAAGGCAGTTGACGCCGTCACCGCCGAGCTCCTCGCTTCCGCCAAGGAAATCGAGACGAAGGAAGAGATCGCAGCCACGGCTTCGATCTCCGCCGGTGACCAGCAGATCGGTGACCTCATTGCCGAAGCCCTCGACAAGGTTGGCAAGGAAGGCGTCATCACCGTCGAGGAGTCGAACACCTTCGGCCTCGAGCTTGAGCTCACCGAGGGTATGCGCTTCGACAAGGGCTACATCTCCGGCTACTTCGTCACTGACGCAGAGCGCCAGGAGACGGTCCTCGAAGACCCCTATATCCTGATCGTCAACTCGAAGATCTCCAACGTCAAGGACCTCGTTGCTGTCCTCGAGAAGGTCATGCAGTCCGGTAAGCCGCTGCTGATCATCGCTGAAGACATTGAGGGTGAAGCACTGGCTACCCTCGTGGTCAACAAGATCCGCGGCACCTTCAAGTCCGTTGCCGTCAAGGCTCCGGGCTTCGGCGACCGCCGCAAGGCCCAGTTGGCTGACATCGCTATCCTCACCGGTGGCCAGGTCATCGCCGAAGAAGTTGGCCTCAAGCTGGAGAGCGCCACACTGGACCTCCTGGGTCAGGCACGCAAGGTTGTTGTCACCAAGGACGAGACCACAATCGTCGAGGGTGCAGGCAATGCCGAGGAAATCGCCGGTCGCGTTGCACAAATCCGCGCCGAAATCGAGAACTCCGATTCCGACTACGACCGCGAGAAGCTGCAGGAGCGCCTGGCCAAGCTGGCCGGTGGCGTTGCAGTCATCAAGGCGGGCGCAGCAACCGAGGTTGAGCTCAAGGAACGCAAGCACCGCATCGAGGACGCCGTACGCAACGCGAAGGCTGCTGTTGAAGAAGGCATCGTAGCCGGTGGTGGTGTGGCCCTGATTCAGGCCGGCGCCAAGGCATTCGCCAACCTCAACCTGGAAGGGGACGAGGCAACCGGTGCAAACATCGTTCGCATCGCCATCGACGCCCCCCTCAAGCAGATCGCTTTCAACGCAGGCCTCGAGCCCGGCGTCGTTATCGAGAAGGTTCGCGGACTGCCCGCAGGCCACGGCCTCAACGCCGCAACCGGCGACTACGAGGACCTCCTGGCTGCCGGTGTGAACGACCCTGTGAAGGTTACCCGCTCTGCTTTGCAGAACGCTGCCTCCATCGCGGGTCTGTTCCTCACCACCGAAGCTGTTGTCGCGGACAAGCCTGAGAAGGCAGCTCCCGCAGGCGGCGGCGACGAGATGGGCGGCATGGGCGGTATGGGCGGCTTCTAAGCCTCCCGCCTCACCGGCCGCTCCAAAGCGCAAAGACAGGCAGAAGGCCGTTCACCCCTCACGGGTGAACGGCCTTCTGCCTTTCAGGTTGCTGAAGGGGCTAGTGCATGAACATGCGGGCGTTGCTGAGCTCAGCCTGCGTGTACTGCTCTGTTGCCACGCCGAGCGCCTGGTTGATGCTGGTCAACGACTCCTCAACCCTGGTCTGGGTAGCACGCCAGTCCGTCACCAGCTGCTGGAAGTTCTGCGATGCCTGGCCCTGCCACTCCGACTCAAGGGACCGCAGGCCCGACTGCATGGCGTTCACCTCCGCCTGAAGCCGCGCAATAGTGTTCTGCACATCTGCACTCTTGGCCGCCAATGAATCCGTGTTGACGTTGAAATAGGTCACCTGTTCCTCCTGTGTTTTCTCCTAACGGGATGCCCTGCGCTCCTGACGCTAGAGCGCGGGGGCAGGCCGGCGGAGCCGGAAGAAGCCGAATGTGGGTAACCAGCACCCGCCCGGCTGGCTGTGGAGGAAAGGCCTGCGGGACTACAGAAGCACTGAAGTCGCGCCCGAGGAATCAGTCGTCCGCCGGAGCAACGCTCTCGGCGTCGTGCGGCAGTCTGATCGACAGGGTTGCTCCACCCCCGGGAGTCTCTTCGAGCCGCACGCTTCCGTCGTGCTGTGCAACGAGGGCGGCGACAATCGCGAGGCCCAGACCCGTGCCGCCGGTTTCCCGGTAGCGCGAAGAATCCGCTCGGTAGAAGCGCTCAAAAACGCGTGCGGCATCTTCCTCGGAGATTCCGGGGCCGTGGTCGCGAACCTCAAGCACGGAATCGCTCCTGCCGTGGATGACCGGAGCGACGCCGACCGCAACCTCGATCGGTGACCCTTCGGGCGTATAGCGCAGCGCATTGGTCATCAGGTTCCCGACGACCTGGCGTAGACGGGCCTCGTCGCCGACCGTCGGGGCATGCCGGGCAGGCCCGCCGTCGAGCCCTATCACCCTGATGGTCCGCTCAGGCGCGATGGCGCGCGCGTCCATGGCGGCGTCGTTTCCCAGCACGAGCAGATCAAGGGGCTGGGACTCCAGCGGCCGCTGCTCATCGATGCGCGCCAGGGTCAGCAGGTCCTCGACCAGCTGTCCCATGCGCTTGGCTTCACTTTCAATGCGACCCATGGCGGCCTTGACGTCGTCGTTATTCTGGAGGGCGCCGTGGCGGTAAAGCTCCGAGAACCCGCGGATGGTGACCAGAGGCGTGCGCAGTTCATGCGAGGCGTCCGCAACGAAACGGCGCATCTTCCGCTCAGATTCCATCCTTGCGGCGAATGCCGACTCGATATGAGCGAGCATTGCGTTGAGGGAGCGGGAGAGCCTGCCCACTTCCGTGGCGGGGCGCTCAACTTCGACGCGTCGTGAAAGGTCTCCGCCGGCGATTGCGGCCGCCGTTCGTTCCACCCGGCTGAGAGGTCGGAACTGCCGGGTGACCGCGAGGTAGGCGACGATCGAGGCCGCAGCGATGGAAAAGAGTCCGACCGTGAAGATGATGCGGCCCGCCTCGGAGACGGTGTCGTTCACAGTGGACATCGGGGTGGCAACAGCAACGGAGCTGTCGTCCTCGACCAGCGGGAAGACAATCACGCGCCACTCGCTCTCATTCCTGCTCCCGGGAACGGTGAAGCCCTTCTGGTCGAGTCTCTCAACATCCTCCCGGTCAAGGCGAGGAAGTGCGGGAACCTCTGAAAGGCCGGAGGGGTGGGTGGAGCGGACTGTGTCACCGTCGGCATCGAGCCATACGCCGTAGAAGCGGAACAGGTTCTGGCTGGTGTCGCTGCCCATGGCGCCGATGCTGTTGGTCACCGACTGTGCGTTAGCTTCGATGTCCTGGTCCATTTGAATGACCAAACTGTTCCTCAGGAGTGACATTGTCACGATGCCCGTGATGGCAACGGTGAACACCATGAGCAGGGTCATGATGGCAATCAGCTGCGTGCGGAGTGAGGCAGATTTCCAACGACGAATCACAGCGGGTACGGAGCGGATTGCTAGCGCTTGTCAGCGGTGCGCAGTAGGTAACCGACCCCGCGCTTGGTCTGGATGAGCGCCGGGGCGTCCGGGTTCTTGTCGATCTTGCGCCGCAGGTAGGAGATGTAGGACTCAACGATGGAGGCGTCCCCGTTGAAGTCGTATTCCCACACATGGTCGAGGATCTGCGCCTTCGAGAGCACGCGGTTGGGATTCATCATCAGGTAGCGCAGGAGCTTGAACTCGGTGGGGGAGAGGTCGATGACCTGGCCGCCGCGGCGCACCTCGTGGGCGTCATCGTCCAGTTCAAGGTCATCGACGCGGATGACTGCGCCGTCGTCGTCGTGAGGCTGCGTGCGTCGGAGGACCGCGCGGATGCGGGCGACCACCTCGTCCAGGCTGAAGGGTTTGGTGACGTAGTCATCGCCGCCCACGGTGAGGCCGGTGACCTTGTCATCGGTGTCATCACGTGCGGTCAGGAAGACCACGGGGAAGTGTCGGCCGGCGGCGCGGAGCCGACGGGTGACGGTGAAGCCGTCCATGTCCGGCAGCATCACGTCGAGCACGGCGAGGTCGGGGTTATGGGTCTCGGCAGCGGCGAGGGCCTCGCGCCCGTTCGCGGCGGCGACCACGTCGAATCCCGCGAACCGCAGCGAGGTGGAGAGCAGTTCCCGGATGTTCGGCTCGTCGTCAACTACAAGCAGCTTGGCTTCAGGTCCTGATTTGTTCACGATTCCCAGTCTGCTCCCAGTTGCTGGGAGTTTTCTGGATGTTTCCCGAAAGCGAACGAGGTCAGCCCTTCGGTATGTCGGCCGCGTCCATGATCGTGTAGGCGTAGCCCTGCTCCGCCAGGAAGCGCTGCCGTTTGGCGGCGAAGTCCTGGTCCAGCGTGTCGCGAGCGACGACGGTGTAGAACCGCGCTGCACGGCCGTCACCCTTGGGGCGCAGCAGCCGGCCCAGGCGCTGGGCCTCCTCCTGGCGGGATCCGAACGAGCCCGATACCTGGATAGCCACTGAGGCCTCCGGCAGGTCGATCGAGAAGTTAGCCACCTTCGATACCACCAGGGTGTGCAGTTCCCCGGAGCGGAAGGCACTGAACAGCCGCTGGCGCTCCTTCACCGACGTTTCGCCCTTGATGATCGGAGCGTCCAGCCGCGCACCGAGCTCGTCGAGCTGGTCGATGTACTGCCCGATGACCAGGAGCTGCTCGCCCTTGTGGGAGGCGACCAGCCTCTCCACCACTGAAGTCTTTGTCTCGGAGGTGGCGCAGAGGCGGTATTTGTCGCCGTCGTCGGCCATTGCGTACGCAACCCGCTCATCGCGGGGCAGGTCCACGCGAACCTCGACGCAGTCCGCGGGTGCTATGTAGCCCTGAGCCTCGATGTCCTTCCACGGTGCGTCGTAGCGCTTCGGCCCAATGAGGGAGAACACCTCGCCCTCGCGGCCGTCCTCGCGTACCAGGGTCGCGGTGAGGCCAAGGCGCCGGCGGGCCTGCAGGTCGGCGGTCATGCGGAAAATGGGCGCGGGAAGCAGGTGCACCTCGTCATAGACGATGAGTCCCCAGTCGTTCGCGTCGAGCAGTTCGAGGTGTGGGTAGAGCCCGCCGCGGCGCAGGGTCAGGACCTGGTAGGTGGCGATCGTGACCGGCCGGACTTCCTTGACGGATCCGGAGTACTCACCGATCTCGTCCTCCGTCAGCGACGTCCGCTTGAGCAGCTCGTCCTTCCACTGCCGGGCGGAGACGGTGTTGGTCACGAGGATGAGCGTGGTGGTGGAGCTCGTGGCCATGGCAGCCGCGCCGACGAGCGTCTTCCCCGCGCCGCAGGGCAGCACGACGACGCCCGAGCCGCCCGCCCAGAAGTTCTCCGTAGCCACCTTCTGATAGGGGCGCAGGGCCCAACCGTCCTCATTCAGCACGATGGGATGCGGCGTCCCGTCAACGTAGCCCGCGAAATCCTCCGCTGGCCATCCCAGCTTGAGAAGGAGCTGTTTCAGCTGCCCACGCTGCGAGGAGTGCACCACCACCGTCTCACCGTCGATACGCGGACCGAGGAGGGGCTCGATCTTCTTCGCGTGCAGTACTTCCTCGAGGACAGGGTAGTCATTGGTGCGCAGCACGAGGCCGTGCTGCGCGTCCTTTTCCAGGCGGAGACGCCCGTACCGCGACATGGTCTCCTCGATGTCGACGAGGAGGGCATGCGGCACCGGGAAGCGTGAGTACTTCAGCAGTGTGTCCAGCACCTGCTCGGCGTCCAGCCCGGCAGCCCGGGCATTCCACAGGCCGAGCGGCGTGAGCCGGTAGCTGTGCATATGTTCGGGCGCCCGCTCCAGCTCCGCGAAAGCGGCAATGGCATGCCGGGCCTCGGTGGCCTGCTCGTGATCGACCTCCAGCAGGATCGTCTTGTCGCTCTGGACAATAAGCGGGCCATTAGGCATCCGTTGAAGCCCCTTCCACAGTTTCCACATCCATAATCCGGTGCACGGAGATCACGCGCTCGGTTTCCTTCTCCGGGTCGAAGACCCGTACGCGCCCGGCATGAACTGACAGTGGAACAAAGACCTGACGGGTGGAATTCCCGGAGCTGTCCGCAAAGCCCATCCGGACGGCCTGCTTGGTCCGGATAGCCGTTCGCAGCGTCTCCAGACCGATCATCGCTTCGCTTTCCGCTCCTGCTCCCGGGCCCGGCCGCGCGCCGCCGCGCAGTACCTTCATCTGCGCTTCGACGTCCCCTTCCGTGAGTACCCACGGGTTGGTTCGCACCGCGGACGACGCCGGCGCGGAGCCGCCTGCCGCCCGGGAGGCAGGCCTCTGCGCAGTTCCTCCCTCCAGCGCGGGAGAGTAACCGAGCTCACGAAGCGCGGTCGCGAGTTCTGTCGGCGTGGCCTGTGCCGTCACCACTGTCGGCGCAAGGCGGACGAGTCCCAGCGCCGCGGCCGCCGGATCCGAGAGGAGCGCGGTGAGCGCGGCGTCGTCGTCGCTGCGCACATAACTGGAGGCGGGGCCGACGCGCAGCGAACCATAACGTGAGGCGGTGTCCTCAATGAGGTAGCGCAGCGGTTGCGGAACGTCAGTGGCTGAGTGCTTCTGGAGGAAGGAGAGGATGCCCGCGGCATCCTGGCCGTCGTCGAGCGCCCGGCGCACGGACTGGGCGGAAAAACGGTACACGGTTGCCGGGCCCTGCCCTTCGGCGGAAGCGAGCAGGGCCAGCTCCTGTGCCACGTGTGGTTCGAGGTAGCCCGGCGCCACGGCCGTCAGGTCGGCCTGCAGCATGAAGTGTGTGAGCGGTTCCGGCAGCGCATCGCGAAGGACCGCGACGGCGTCGTCGAACCGTTCCTCGGCGACCGCTCCTCCCAACTCAGTCAGGGCACCGGAGCCCAGCAGGCCCAGATGCCCCATCTCCTCGACCATGCCCGGAACCAGCCGTGTGAAGCGCCGCCGCAGGCGGGGTTGCTGCCAGGTGAGGCGCTCGATCAGGGAAGGAGCGTCGAGGACGCACGTGCGGCCGGCGTCGTGCCCGGCTTCCGTTGACAGCGCTAACGCCGCTGACAGCGTACGACGGCGGACAGCAGGCGCATCCGTGCGCGTCGCCTCCGAGGACAGGGCATTGACGGTACTGCCGGCGGGCAGCTGCCCGCCCACCAGTGAGGGGGCGCGTTCGGCGTCGAGCCAGGCACGCGCAAGACGGATCCACTGTTCGTGGCGTTCCGACAGGTGCCAGAAGCCGTCGGCCGTGACCATCCACCGCGAACTGTCCGGATCCAGCACGATGAGCCGGGCCAGCGCCGCCAGCTCGAGCAGCCATGCCACTTGTTCACGGTCAATTCGGAGGGTGTCAGCGAGCCGCCGGATCTCGCGGACGCCTACTCCGCCGGTGCGGAGGGTTGCGATGGGCTCTGACTGCACAGAGGTCAGAAGCTCGGTGATAAGCCGAAGGGTCTCCGCGATCGCACCGAAGGCGGCGTTGTCCCGAAGGGTGGAGCGTACGGAGGTCAGCTGGGGAACCGGCGGTGAAACCGGCAGGGACGGAATCACCAGGCCGCCGCGCGCCGCTATTCCGACCTCCCGGGGCAGTTCCACATGGTTGGCGTCGAGGCGGATGAGCAAGCCACTCCCAAGCAGCCACTCGAGCGGGGATGCGGTGCCCGGTGCACCGGCTTTTGCCGAACCGACGGGAGAAGCCGCGAGCTTCTGCAGGAGCTCCCGCGTTTTATCCGGCGCAAGGTCCAGCACCGCATCCCAGGATTGCCTGAGTATCACTGCGAGGTCCCTTGCCGGATCCGCCGTGGACGCGGGCGGGCCTGCAGGAAGCGGGATGCCCGCGGCGCGCAGGGATTCAACTCCGGATCTGATGCGCTCGCCGTACTCCGGGTATTGCTGAGCCAGTGTTGCCAGCGGACGTCCCAGACCGGCGGGATAGGGTCCGAGCGCCTCGTGCAGGGTCTCCAGCGGGAAGTAGGACCTGCGGCTCTTCACCACTGGTCCGACTCTCAGGAGCGCCAGCTCCTGCAGTTGGGTGAGATACGGCTCAAGGGTCTTGGCGCTCATGGAAGCGATCGCCGCCTTCAGGCTTGCCGCCGTGCTTCCGGTGGGAGCATCGAGGTCCGTGCTGAGGACCACCGCCTCAAGCACCATCAGTTGCGGGGAACTCAGCCCTTCGAGTGCCCGCTGCACGCTAACCCGCGTTGAGGCGCGTGCCGCGAGGGCCGCGAAATCCGGTACGGGAGGGAGCACCACATCCGGGCGTGCGGCCATGAGCTTTCGGAGTTCGGCGTCACTACGGGAGGCCAGATCCTCGGCGAGGGCACGGATGGCGGACACCACATTAACGTTACTCGCACCGCGTGGCGACGCCGTTACGGCATCCTGGTGACTCAGCGGCGAGCCTGCCCTTTCGAGGGACTTCAGCTGCGGCCGCGCGAGATGACGCTGACAACCACGTTGACGATCATCAGCAGGAAGCCGAGCGGGAGGCAGAAGTAGGCCGCCGTCATGAAGCCCGGCCACGGGTCCGCTCCCGCCCAGGCGGACAGGAGCACCACCACAAGGGAAAGGAGGCCAATAACTGCAAGAACGACGGCGGCAATCAGCAGGACAAGCCGCGCACGCTGGGTCCGTCCGGAACCGCGGACAGGGCCGGCGCCGTCGTTCGCCGGAACAGAGGGAGGATTGTGCGTCATGATGCTCCTAGCGTACAAGGGCGCTCCCCGCCCATTCCGCGCTCCGGTGGCGGGTATCCTACTAAGGCAGACTTTTTCCCTGCGTGTGCCTTGGCTGACTGGCAACTTCTCGATTGCGATCGATCACCGTTGCGAAGCACGGCCGGTATACGCCAAGCAGTTCGAGAACGAGGTAATTACGTGCCTATCGGCAAGGTCAAGTGGTTCGACTCTGAGAAGGGTTTCGGCTTTCTGGCGACGGATGACGGCAAGGAAGTCTTCCTGCATGCCTCGGCACTCCCCGCCGGAGTGACCGAGGTCAAGGTAGGCGCCCGGCTGGAGTTCGGCGTCGCGGACGGACGCAAGGGCCTCCAGGCGCTGTCCGCACGCATTCTTGACGCGCAGCCCTCCGTTGCCAAGGCAACGCGCAAGAAGGCGGAAGACATGGCCGTGATCACCGAAGACCTGATCCGTTTGTTGGATGATGTCTCCAACGGACTGCGTCGCGGCCGGTACCCCGACAAATCTCACTCCGCAAAGGTTGCCGCAGTGCTGCGCGCCGTCGCGGATGACCTGGACGTTTAAGTCCCATGACTGAATCCCCGGCGTCGACGGAAACAGTGGAAGCAGGACCAGCTGAATCAGCGGTCCCGGCAGTCCCCGCTGTTCCCGCGGCCAAGCGCAGGCCCATCCGGAAGCCGTCCAAGCCGGATGCTGTGCTGGCTGCGGCGGTGGAGACCGCGCGCAACGGTGTGCTCGAAATTGCAGGGGACACTCCAGTGGGGGAGCACCTGGGCGCTTTCCCCGAAGCCGAGCGACTGGTCACGCATCGTTTCGTCGCGAACGTTCCCGGCTACGTGGGCTGGCACTGGTTCGCCACCCTCGCGAGGATTCCCCGCGGCAAGGACGTGACCATCTGCGAAGTAGGCCTGCTGCCCTCGGAAGAAGCGCTCCTGGCTCCGGACTGGGTTCCGTGGTCCGAACGCGTGCGCCCGGAGGACACCCCCGACAACGTTGGAACCGAGGAGGACGCCGCGCCGGATCCGAGTACCGACGTCACCGTTGACGGCGAAGCCGCGGACGAGCACGCCCCGGATGAAGACCCAAGCACCCCCGGAGACGACTCCCCGGTTGCCTAGGGTGGAAAGAACCGCAGGAAGGAGCCTTGCCTGATGGGCATGTTCCGATCCCTGCACATCCACAACTACCGGCTCTGGTTCATCGGTGCACTCATCTCCAATGTGGGTACGTGGATGCAGCGCACCGCCCAGGACTGGCTGGTCTACGACATCCTTACGGACCAGGACGCCGCGGCGATGGGAATCGTCATGGCCCTGCAGTTGGGTCCCCAGCTCTTCATCGCCCCGTGGGCAGGGCTGATCGCTGATTCAGTCGATCGCCGCAAGTTGCTGATCGGAACACAGAGCGCCATGGCGGTGCTCGGCGTCGGCCTCGGTATCCTCGTGGTGCTTGGGTTGGCGGAACTCTGGCATGTCTACGCGTTCGCGCTCGCATTGGGTCTTGTCTCCGCAATTGACGCTCCCGCCCGCCAGGCCTTCGTCTCCGAATTGGTGCGTGACGAATACCTGCCCAACGCCGTAGCCCTCAACAGTGCTTCCTTCAACGGTGCACGGATGTTCGGGCCCGCCATCGCCGGACTGCTCACGGTCGCCGTCGGCCCGGGCTGGGTGTTCCTGATCAACGCCGTGACGTTCGGCGCGATGATCTTTGTCCTTGGAACCATCCGCCGAAGTGAACTGCGCGTCCTCAACCGCTCCGCGCCCGGACGCGGCAAAATCCGGGCGGGGTTTCGCTACGTGCGGCAGCGCCCGGACCTCATGATGGTGATGTTCGCGATCTTCGTCGTCGGGACCTTCGGCCTAAACTTTGCGGTGTACATCGCCGCAATGGCGCGCACCGAGTTCAACACAGGCGCCGGAATCTTCGGCACGCTGTCCTCGATCATGGCGGTCGGTTCGGTGGCCGGCGCCCTGCTCTCCGCGCGGCGGGAACGGCCGCGCCTCAGATTCGTCTTCGGGGCGGCGGGAGCGTTCGGTCTGGCGTGCATGCTGGCAGCGCTCGCGCCCACCGTCTGGCTCTTCGGCGTCGCGCTGGTCCCTGTGGGGCTCTTCGCGCTCACCCTGATGACCAGCGCCAACGCGTACGTTCAGACGACTACCGTGCAGGAGATGCGCGGGCGGGTGATGGCTCTGTACTTTGCGATTTTCCTCGGCGGAACGCCCATTGGGGCGCCCATTGTGGGGTGGGTGACCAACGCCTTCGGTCCACGGTGGGGGCTTGTGGTGGCCGCCGTGTCAGGCTTCATCGCCGCTATTGCCGGGCTGGTCTGGGTGTGGCGGTCTCACCACGTCACCGTGCGGCTGGTTCACTCCGCCCCACGGCGGCTCAGGTTGACCCTGGCCGCCACGGCGCGAAACACGGCGGAGCGGAACGGCTAGGAGCGTTCCACCACGTAGTCGATGCACTGCAGCAACGCCGACACGTCGGCGGGCTCGATCGCCACGAAGGTTGCGATGCGCAGCTGGTTGCGGCCTAGCTTCCGGTACGGCTCGACGTCGACAATCCCGTTCGCCCGCAGGGTCTTCGCCACAGCTGAGGCGTCAACGGTGTCATCGAAGTCGACGGTGGCGATGACGTTGGAACGGTGGTCCGGATTCTGCACAAACGGGGTGGCAACGGCGGAGGCGTCTGCCCAGCTGTATACGCGGCCCGCGGAATCGGCGGTGCGCTTCGCGGCGAAGTCGAGGCCGCCGTTGCCGTTGAGCCATTCGATCTGCGCGTTCAGCGTGACAAGAGTGGCAAGCGACGGAGTGTTGTACGTCTGATTGAGCCGCGAATTGTCAATGGCTGTCTGGAGGTCGAGGAAATCTGGGATCCAGCGACCCGATGCCTTGATTGCAGCTGCCCGTTCCAGCGCTGCGGGGGAGAACAGGCCAAGCCAGAGACCGCCGTCGGACGCGAAGTTCTTCTGCGGAGCGAAGTAGTAGACGTCTGCCTGGGAGACGTCCACCGCAAGCCCGCCTGCCGCGGAGGTCGCGTCGATGGCAACGAGCGCGCCGTCGTCTGCTCCGCTCACGCGTTCAACGGGCGCCGCCACACCGGTGGAGGTCTCATTCTGTGGCCAGGCGTAGAAGTCGACGCCGGACTCGGCGGTGGGAGCCGGTCGTGAACCGGACTCGGAGGTGATCACTGTGGACTCCCCGAGGAAGGGTGCCTTGGACGTTGCCGCAGCGAATTTGGACCCGAACTCACCGAAGGAGAGGTGCTGTGCGCGGGATTCGACGAGGCCGAACGAGGCGACATCCCAGAATGCAGTGGATCCGCCGACACCGAGGACAACCTCGTAGCCCTCAGGAGCGCCGAAGAAATCCATCAGGCCGGACCGCACCGATCCGACCAGATTCTTTACGGGGGCCTGACGGTGAGAGGTTCCGAGCAGTGCGCTACCTGCACTCTTGAGAGCGTCCAGCTGCTCCGGACGGATCTTGGAGGGACCCGCGCCGAACCGTCCATCCTGCGGCAGCAGCTCGGCGGGGATGCGGATATCGGCGGAAGTGCTCATGGTTGCTCCAGGACGTTTACTTGTGATGTGGGGTCGCAGACCATTCTGCCCCAGCGATTCCGTCGCGGGTGCATTATGACCGCTCGGTTCGGTGGCAAACGACAACCGTCAAACGGGCCAACTAAATGGGTTAACCTTGTGGGGCGTAGGGATGACGACGGCGGCCCACCTTCCAGGGACTGCAGGCAACCGCTGCATCAACGCTCAATCCGCACCAGTGCCAAGGAGCTGAACCCCGCATGACGGACCTCATCGACACCACCGAGATGTACCTGCGGACCATCCTTGAGCTCGAGGAAGAAAACATCGTGGCCCTGCGTGCGCGCATCGCAGAGCGCCTTCGCCACTCAGGACCCACGGTGTCTCAGACGGTGGGCCGGATGGAACGCGACGGGCTGGTTGTGGTGACCGGCGATCGTCACCTTGAACTGACCGAACTCGGACGTCGGCGGGCCACCGAGGTGATGCGCAAGCACCGGCTGGCTGAACGACTGCTCTCCGATGTCATCGGTCTTGACTGGGCCTATGTCCACGACGAGGCGTGCCGGTGGGAACACGTCATGAGTGAGCGGGTCGAACGGCGCCTCTACGAATTGCTTGGAAAGCCGACGGAGTCGCCCTACGGCAATCCCATTCCCGGGCTTGAAGCGATCGGCGGAACGCCCTCCGAAACCGTGACCCTCGGTGTGTGTACCCTCAGCGAAGCCCTGGCGACGAATATCGCCGGGTCAGCTGTGACTCTTATCCGTCTGGCTGAACCTATCCAGGTCGATCCGGAACTGCTCACGCAGTTGGATGAGGGTGGCCTGCGACCCGGAGCGTCCATGACCCTGCAGGCGGCGGGGGATTACGTGTCCGTTCGGGTGCCCGGTGTGGAGGGCGCACTGGAACTGCCGCCGGAAGTCGCCTCACACGTTTTCGTGGCGGTTCATCCCCAGTCTTGACCAAAGTCGGGAAAGCTCTGGATTGCCTAAGGTTATCCACAGTTTGGTTACGAAACGGTTACGCTCGATCTCACCGGTTTTATAGTTAATACCTGGCGCTGATACTCCAGCGTTACCTGGTTCGCATGCCTAACCCTGTCAGCGAACGCAGTGTTGAACAGATGACAGGGGCGGAGGACCCACCACCGGTTATGGCTCGCCATGGCCTTGGGGTGAAGTGCCGGGTGCTGCCATAACGGAAGTATCCGAACCGAGTTTTCTCATACTCGAACCCGACAGCTAACTTCGCAGGCGAAAATGAGAAAGGGTCTCCTTGTCGAACACTGCTTCGGGGCGCCGCCGTGCAGGCACCCCGGTTGCTGAAGCACGGCCCCGCGACGCCCACAGGCGTCACCGGGCCGAGCGAACCGCCCACCTCACAGCCCGCCACGTCGCTGTGCCCCACCTCCCAGCCCGCCACGTCGCTGTGCCCCACCTCACAGCGCCCCACGTCGCTGTGCCGGTCACGTCAGCTGTCCAGGAGTTCAAGACCCCGACGGCGGCGGTTGCTGCGTGCCCAGCTGCGCCGATGTCCCGGCGCGAGGCCCGCAACGTCTCCGAAGCCCCGGCACAATCCGCGCCTGGGGCCCAGTCCACTAATGGCCTCCGTCCCCGGGACGCGCAGCGGATCGAACGACGACGCCGCGCCGTCACCGTACGCCGGGATATTTCCCTGGCAGGGCTTAGCCAGAAGGTTGCCATTGCCGCCGCTGCATCCGGAATGGTCCTCACCGTCGCGCTGCCCACAACCGCAGCGGTTGCGCCTTCCGACGCACAGGCCGTTTCCGCTCCGGCTGAGCAGGACGAACCACAGCGGGTTCAGGCCGCCGCGGGTGCGGATGTCTCGTTCCACCGGGCTGGGCTGCACGGGAAGTTCGACCCCGAGGCAAAGCTCGCCGAAATGGTCTCCGCTTCGGGCAGTGACATCGTGACCGCAGAATCCAAAGGTTCCCTCTCCGCGCCACTGGACGGCGGAGTAATGAGCTCGCCCTTCGGCACCCGAATCAGCCCCATCACCGGCACCGGTGAGCTCCACACGGGGCAGGATATGAGCGAAGCCTGCGGAACGGCCGTGAAGGCTGCAGCGGCCGGCACAGTGACCTTCGCAGGGTGGCACGCGTACGGCGGCGGCAATCGCGTCGTCGTGCAGCACGCCAACGGCCTGGAGACCACCTACAACCACCTGTCAGCGATGGACGTGACAGTCGGTCAGGTTGTTGACCGCGGCGAAGCTATCGCACGGGTGGGATCCACCGGTGCTTCTACCGGATGCCACCTGCATTTCGAGGTCCTTGTAGACGGCAAGAACGTCGACCCGCTCGGTTGGCTTTGAACGGTTTCAATATCGTCGTAACCGGGAACACACCGTTCCGTGATCGGAATGTGACATACCTCAATTTCTGGGGTAGCGTTCAACTCGTGCCGGATCGCAGGGGGTTCGGCACTCTCGCGCAGATCGCCTAGCTCTGCCACTGCACGAGGTCCGTTCGTAAATCGCATGGCAGGGGCGGGGGAACCAATTGCGGGCTTCTTTTCAGAAGTCCTTGGGGTTAAGTCGCAGGATTTGAGACGATCCGCGGCCGGGTGACTCCCATCCGAATCCGACAGCTCACCTCGCAGGCGTAGGGAGAGGCAATTTAACGTGTCAAACAGCTCTGCGCTGGGCCGCCACCGTGCGGTGCCGGTTCATACCAACTCGCTCGCAGCCATCTCGAAAGCTGTATCTTCGAACGCAGGTTCCGTAGGACGCCAGGCAGCGGTCATTGTGGCAGCTTCAGGCTTGGTCCTTACAGCCGGACTTCCGGCCCACGGCGCATCCGACGCCCAGCGTTCGGCCCAGGCTGTCAAGACGCTCAGCGCAGTCGCCGTTCAGCCCACCGCAGTCAGCGCTTCTGCTGATGCGGCTGTCACCTTCGAGCGTGCGGCCGTCGAGGCCGTAGCTGCTCCGGTTGTCGAAGCCGTCGAGGACGCTCCTGTCGCAGTGCAGACTGAGGTTGTTGAGGCCGCCCCGGCCCCGGTCGTCGAGACCGTTGTCGAGGTCGCAACGCCGGCCGTCCAGGTTGCGGCAGCAGCTCCGGCCCAGGCAAAGGTAGAGACCGCCGCCGTTGAGACTCCCGCTCCTGTCAAGGCACCCAGCGCCAGTGGCGTCGGTGCAGCGCTGGTCGGCTCGGCCTACTCCCAGATCGGTGTCGCACAGGATTGCACCGCGATGGTTGAGAAGGCCCTCCGCTCAATCGGCAAGTCCGTAGGCGACATCGCTCCCAGCGACTTCTTCGCCTTTGGATCCGTCGTTCCCACTCCCGCTCCCGGTGACCTCGTGGTCTCCGGTGGTCACGTCGCGATCTACGTCGGCAACGGCCAGGTCATCAGCGGTGGCCTGAACGGTATGAACACCGGTCTTCACAGCCTGTCCGATCTCTCTGGCTACAGCTTCGTCCGCGTCAGCTAAGAACCAGAAAACCTGGAGCTCACACATATGACCCCGAATACCCGTGCCATCGCGCGCCACCGCGCCGAAGTGCAGCGATCAGCCCCTCTCTCCACCATTGCGCGCGCCGTCAGCGACAACGCCGGGGGCGTAGGCCGCCAGGCAGCCGTCATCGCCGCAGCATCCGGACTGGTTCTTACCACCGGCGTCGCCGCAAACGCGGTGGAACTGCCTTCGGAGCGCAACACCGTCACCACCACGCTCGAGGTTCAGCCCGCCACGGCGCCGGTCCAGGCACCTGCGGACGCTGAGATCTCCTTCAACAAGGCGGCCGTCAAGGCTGTCGCCGCTCCTGAGGTGGTTGCCCCTGTAATTCAGCCGCAGGCGGAAACGATTGAGATCGCTCCCGCTGTGGCACCGCTTGTCGAGGCAGAACCTGCGGTAATCGAGCCCGCAGTAGCAGTGGAAACAACGGCCACTGTCGCCGCGCAGCCAGCCGTCGCCAAGACGCCTGCCCCCGCAGCGGCACCCCAGGCGTCCTCGGGCGTAGCCGCTACCATCGCTGCTGCGGCGAAGGCGCAGCTCGGAGTGACCCAGGACTGCACCCGCCTCGCCAGCAACGCCCTCGCCGCTGCCGGCATCAACTTCCACGGGTGGCCGGCCGGTTACCTCTCCCTCGGCCGCACGGTCAGCGCCGCAGAAGCCATTCCCGGTGACCTCATTTACTATGCCGACGGCGGGATGGGACTTGCCCACATCGCTGTTTACATCGGCGGCGGCCAGGCCGTCCATGGCGGATTCAACGGCAACCAGACCGTCATCGCGCCTTCCGAACTCGGATCGGGCCCTGTGTTCATCCGTGTCGGCGGCTAATTCTCCGACAGATCCGTAAATGCCCCTCACCGTCTCCGGCGAGGGGCATTTTCGTGCCCGTCCGCCGGGAAAAAGCGGGTGTGGCGATTGACGAACCATAAGCGGAACGGCTTACTCTTGCACTGTTAATCCGAAGTACCTTCGCTTTAGCTTCAGGGATTTCACGGAATCTCCTGGACAATGGTCGGCAAAGAGGAATGTGCATGCGCACTCTCGTTCTTAATGCTGGATATGAACCACTGGCGGTGGTCACCTTCCGCCGGGCGCTGGTCCTTGTTCTCACAGGGAAAGCCAGCGTCGTCGCGGAAGGGGAGGACCCGGTGGTTGGTCCTAACGAAGTCCTGTCCAGACCATCTGTCATTCTGCTTAACCGGTATGTGAAGATCCCCTACCGCAACAGCACGGTAGCAACGCGACGCGGCGTCCTCCGGCGTGATAATCATCTGTGCGCCTACTGCGGCAAGGCCGCATCCACAATCGACCATGTGGTCCCGCGCTCGCGCGGGGGAGAGGACAGCTGGGAGAACCTCGTCGCCTGCTGCCTGAAATGCAACAACGCGAAGGGGGACAAGACTCTCGGCTCCCTCGGCTGGTCGCTCCGTGTTGTGCCCAGGCCTCCCCGCGGGACTTCCTGGCAGATCCGGGAACTTGAGAAGCCCTCGCCACAGTGGAGCGAGTTCCTGCCCGCCGACAACGCGGCGTGAGCAGCCCGACCGCGGACCCGAGCGCCGCCGAGGAGCTGATGTTTGACGCCGTGGTGCTCAGCGGTGGCAGATCGTCCAGGTTGGGCGGGGTTCCAAAGTCTTCCCTGCGGGTCGACGGCACATCGCTGCTGGTACGTACCTGTGACGCGCTCGCTGCGGCCCGGCGTCTTGTCGTAGTGGGCGGTCCCTCGCCCGACCTGCCGGCAAGGGCGGAGCTGATCCGGGAGGATCCACCGTTCGGTGGGCCGGCGGCGGCGGTGCGCGCCGCCGTCGTGCATTTGGAAGACAATCCCCCGCCCTGGGTGCTGGTGTTCGCATGCGACATGCCGCGCATCAGCGACGCGCTGCCCGCACTTGCCTCGGGCGCCCTCGCAACCGGGTTATCGGTATTGGCGCACGACGGCGGCAGGGACCAGCCGCTCGCGGCTCTGTATCGCTGGACTGACCTCGCGAGTGCTGTCGACCGGCAGGAAGTAAGAAACCTGTCTATGCGCGCCCTCCTTGCTAGGGTGACATGGAGTCCAGTCGAGGTTCCCGCAGGCTCAACCATCGACATCGATACGTGGTCCGACGCCCGGCAATTCGGGGTGGAGGAGCCAGACGCGGGCAAATAGCGAGAGGTTCACCATGGAGGATCGGGGTCGCCTGCTCAGGCAGTGGAGCGAAAAGCTTCTGGAAATGTTCGAACTTGAGGGTACGGAGGTGGACGTCGATGCCGTTCTCGCCCTGGCGGGCCAGGCTGCGCACTCCGTGGTCCGTCCAGCGGCTCCGCTGACCACTTTCATTGCCGGTTATGCGGCAGGAATGGCAGTTGGATACGGCCAGGCGGACAGCGCCACAGCCATGAGGTCGGCGATGCAGGCCGCGCACTCCGCCTGTCCGCCCATCGCCGAGGCGGAGGACCGCCGGTGAGCGGTCCCGGGCGCAACGTAACCTGGCAGGAAGCACGGCAGCTCGCGTACGAATCCGCCATCCCGAAGACCGCGCAGACCGTGAACCTTGCGGATGCTCTTGGCCAGACCCTGGCGGAACCCGTTGTGGCGCTGCAGCCTATCCCGCATTACGCATCCTCGGCGATGGATGGCTGGGCGCTGAATGGTGAGCCGCCCTGGACGCTGATTACGCCCGTTCAGAAGGACGAGAGTCCCTGGCACCGCGCACATGAACACAAGAAGTCCGGGTACGCCACCCTGGAACCCGGCCAGGCAACGTTCATCCTTACCGGCGGCGTTGTCCCGCCGGGGGCAACCGGAATCTTGCGTACCGAACACGGAGCAGTCCGCGACGGTGTGTTGACCCGGAACGAACGTGCGCGTCCCGACGAACCCGCGGTGAATGAACACCTCCGGCCGGCGGGCGAGGAGGCAGACGAAGGAACCGAGACCATCGCAGCCGGCTCGGTGCTCAATCCGGCACAGATCGCCCTCGCCGCCGTTTGCGGATGGGACAACCTCCCAGTACTTCGCGCCCCGCGCGTCTCCCTTCTGCTGACCGGCGACGAGGTCATCGAAGCGGGACTGCCTGAGCCCGGCCAGGTCCGCGACACCTTTGGTCCGCAGCTGCCCGGCCTCGTCTCGATGCTGGGTGGCCACGTGGATACCGTGGCCCGCGCACGCGACGATCTTGACGATGTCGTCGCCGCGATCAGCGCGGAAGCATTGGACGAACTTTCGCTGGCGCGTGCGTCGGGCGATGTTCTGATCAGTACCGGCGGCACCGGGGCGTCCGACGCCGACCACATCCGCCGCGCGCTGGCCGTGCTGGAAGCCGAATTCATCATCGACGGCATTGCGATGCGGCCCGGACACCCTACCCTTCTGGCGAGACTGCCGGACGGGCGCTTCTTCGTCGGCCTGCCAGGAAACCCACTGGCCGCGATGATGGCCCTCCTGACGGTCGGCGGACCCCTCCTCGCCGGCCTGCGCGGGGCCGCCTTCCCGGAATCGCGCTCGATCCTGGTCGGTGAGGCATTCGAGCCGCTGTCCGGACGCACCCGGCTGGTGCCCTACCGTCACGAGAGCGGCCGAGGAATGCCGACGGTCCACCACCGTTCGGGCATGCTGCGCGGACTGGCCGACGCCGACGGTGTCCTCGTTATCCCGGAGCAGGGCTGTGAACCGGACGAGAAGATAACCGTGCTGCCCCTCCCGTGGTTCAGTTAGCTGGAAACCAGTAGCCGAAGCACGGGAGGCGGCCCCCGATCAGACGGTTGACGGCATATTTTCCTGCGCGTTCTCCTCGCTGCTGCCGCCGGCCGGGCCATCCGTTGCAGGTTCCAGCCGGACAATGACGCCCTTGGAGACAGGTGTGTTGCTGCCCTTGACGGTGTCGTCGAGCGGCACCAGGACGTTCCCCTCCGGGTAGTACACGGCGGCGCAGCCCCGGGCAGTCGGATAGGACACAGCGCGGAACTTGCGCAGAACGCGGTCCTTGCCGTCCGCGTATTCGCCATGGACGTCCACCAGATCGCCGTCCTTTAAGCCGAATTCCGCAAGGTCCTCAGGGTTAACGAACACTACATGGCGGCCTTTCTTGATTCCGCGGTACCGGTCGTTGTAACCGTAAATGGTGGTGTTGAACTGGTCATGCGAGCGCATGGTCTGCAGGATCAGGCGCCCAGGCGGGCAGTCCATCGGATCCAGTTCATTGACCGTGAGCAGCGCCTTGCCGCTCGGAGTGTTGAACTTCCGCGAGTCGCGGGGCCCGTTCGCCAGCAGGAAGCCATCCTTCTCGCGGATGCGCCGGTTGTAGTTCTCGCAGCCCGGCACAACATGGGCGATGTGGTCGCGGATGCGGTCGTAGTCGTCTTCAAAGCCCCGCCAGTCAGCGGCAACGCGGTCGCCAAGAGCGGCCCGCGCCAGGCGGCTTACGATGGCGACCTCGGAGAGCAGCCCGGGCGCTACCGGTTCAACCCTGCCCTCGGAGGAGTGAACAGCGCTGACGGTGTCCTCAACCGAAACGAACTGCGGGCCGGTTGCCTGAATATCGATTTCGGTGCGGCCAAGCGTCGGCAGAATCAGGGCTTCCTCACCGACCACAGTGTGTGAACGGTTGAGTTTCGTGGATACCTGCACGTTCATCTCGAGGTTCTGCATGGCCGCTTCCGTCGCCGCGGTATCTGACATCGCGGCCACAAAGTTCCCGCCGAGTGCCATGAAGAACTTGATATCACCGTCGCGCATTCCCCTGACGGCGGCCACCGCGTCGACACCGTGCTCGCGCGGGGGCTCGAACCGGAATTCCTTTCCGAGCGCGTCGAGGAACGCTGGCGGCATCTGCTCCCAGATGCCCATGGTGCGGTCGCCCTGCACATTGGAGTGCCCACGAATCGGGGAGGCCCCCGCACCCGGCCGGCCGATGTTGCCGCGCAGCAGGAGCAGGTTGATCATCTCCTTGATGGTGCCGACGCCGTTCTTCTGCTGGGTGACGCCCATCGCCCAGGTGATGATGACCTTCTTGGATTTGATGTACCGGTCGGCGAGCTCGTCGATCTCCTCCGAACGCAGCCCGGTTGCCTCGAGCACCGTCTGCTCATCCAGCTTCGCCAGATGTTCGCGCAGCTCGTCCAGCCCCTCGGTGTACTGAGCGATGAAATCGTGGTCCAGCACGGTACCGGGATTCCGGTCCTCAGCTTCAAGCACACGCTTGGACAGAGCCTGAAGCAAAGCCATGTCCCCACCGGCGCGGATCTGCAGGAACTGATCTGCGAGGTCGGTTCCACGGCCGACCACGCCCTTGGGCTTCTGGGGGTTCTTGAACCGGCGCAGGCCTGCCTCCGGCAAAGGATTGACGGCCACGATCTGGCCACCGTTCTCCTTCTGCTTCTCCATTGCGCTCAGCATGCGGGGGTGGTTGGTGCCGGGGTTCTGCCCGATCACAATCATCAGATCACAGTTGAGATAGTCGTTGTAGGCAACGGTCGCCTTGCCGATTCCGATGGTCTCGCCCATTGCGACGCCGGACGATTCGTGGCACATGTTCGAGCAGTCGGGCAAATTGTTGGTGCCCAGTCCGCGGATGAACAGCTGGTAGATGAATGCTGCTTCGTTCGAAGCACGGCCACTGGTATAGAACGCGGCTTCATCCGGGGACGCGAGGCTCTTGAGCTTCTCGGAAACGATGGTGATCGCCTCATCCCAACTGATCGGCCGGTAGTGGTCCTCGCCGGCGGTCTTGTACACAGGCTCGGTGAGCCGACCCTGCATGCCTAGCCAGAATTCGGAACGTCCGCGCAGCTCGCTGATCGAATGCTCGGCCCAGAACTCCGACGAAACCGTCACCGGGGTGGCTTCCCACGTGACTGCCTTGGCGCCGTTCTCGCAGTACTCGAAGGTGCTGCGGTGGTCGGAGGGGTCCGGCCATGCGCAGCTCATGCAGTCGAATCCCTGCTTCTGGTTCATCCTGAGCAGGGTGCGCGCGCTCCGATCGAGGCCCATATGTTTGATTGCCGGCTGCATCGAGTGATAGACGCCCGGCAGCCCGGCGGCCCAGTCCTTGGGCTTACCAACATCGAGATCGTTCTCGTCGGCTTCCTCGACGGGAGGGTTTGAGCGAGTCATCGCGCATCCTTTCTAGGCCGCTTCTCAGCGTTGAGTGGTCCTACGTGACCATTGTCGCTCAGAAGCCACGCACGGTATACCGGATGTGCCGGTGGCTGGGCGGCGAGCGGTGAACTAGGCTCGACCCAAACTTATTCGGAAGGCACGTCGATGACGCGAGTGATGGATCGGCGCAAAATCATGCGCTACAGGCTTGACGGCCCGGTCACCCAGAGGGAGGACCGGCTGGCCGGTGAGGAACCGCTGGAGATCCGGCTGGGCGGCCGCGCCTTCAGCGTCACCATGCGTACACCCGGAGACGACTTCGACCTCGTGGCAGGCTTCCTCGTGTCCGAGGGAGTGGTCGCCGAACAGGGTGAGGTACTGGCGCTCCGCTACTGCGCGGGCGTTGATGAGGAGGGTCGGCAGACGTTCAACGTGGTGGAGGCGCAGCTCCGGCCGGACGTTGCCCTGCCGGACGCGTCGATGGATCGCCATGTCTACACGTCCAGTTCGTGCGGCATCTGTGGAACGGCCTCGATCGATGCGGTCCGGAAGTCGGCCCGTTTTGACGTGCACGACGACGGCGGCACGGTGGACCTCGCGGTCCTTGCCTCCCTGCCGGATCGGTTGCGGACAAGCCAGAAGCTCTTCGACCGCACGGGGGGTGTCCACGCCGCCGGCCTGTTCTCGCGCGAGGGCGAGCTCCTGTGCCTCCGCGAGGACGTGGGCCGTCATAACGCAGTGGACAAGGTGGTCGGCTGGGCGCTGCGCGCCGATCTGCTGCCGCTGCGGGGAATGATCCTGCAGGTCTCGGGCCGGGCCTCGTTCGAACTGGTTCAGAAGGCCCACCTCGCAGGGATACCGACTCTCGCGGCGGTGAGCGCGCCGTCGTCGTTGGCTGCTGATCTGGCGGAAGAATCCGGGATCACGCTTGTCGGCTTCAGCCGCGGGCAGACACTGAATTGCTACACCCACCCGCATCGCATTAATACGGAATAGGGGCACCGCGGCCGGGGTTGCACTCCAGTATGGAACTCGGCATCTTCAGCTTCGGCGATATTCACCCAAACCCCGTCACAGGCGCCAGGGTTTCGCCCGAACAGCGAATGGCCGACCTCCTGGAGCGCGCGCGGCTCGCCGATGAGGTAGGCCTGCACTATTTCGGTATCGGGGAGCACCACCGCCCTGACTATGCGGTGTCCTCAGTGGTCCCCGTGCTTGCGGCTGCAGCGGCTCAGACCCGGACGATTCACGTCGGATCAGCGGTAACGGTGCTCAGCACCGAGGATCCGGTACGCGTATTCCAGCAGTTCGCCACCCTCGACCTGCTCTCCGGCGGACGGGCGGAACTGACAGCGGGACGTGGATCCTTCATTGAGTCCTACCCCCTCTTTGGTGCCGCACTCGAGGATTACGACGAACTTTACGAGGAAAAGATCGACCTGCTGCTGCGTATCGACGCCGAGGAGCGGGTTACCTGGTCCGGGCGGTTCCGGCCGCCCCTCCAGGATGCGCTGATCCTGCCCCGGCCGACCCGCGCGCACCTGGACATCTGGATCGCAACGGGTGGCACGCCGTCGTCGTCGGTCCGCGCTGCGCGGCTCGGAAAGCCGGTTATCTACGCGCTGCTGGGCGGCGCCGTCGGCAATTTCGCGCAGCACGCCGCCCTGTACCGCGAAGAGTTCAGCGCAGCCGGGGGAGGCGCGCCGCGGGTCGGGGTAAGCGGCGTGGGGCTGGTGCTCCGCAACGGAGCGAAGGAGACGTTCCGTCCGCACTGGCTCGACAGCATGACGCGTATCTCGGCCGAGCGCGGCTTCCCCAGACCGAGCGGGGTCACCTACAACATGCAAACGGCACGGACCGGTGCGCTTTACGTTGGTACGCCGGAGGAGGTGGCGGAGAAGATCGTCCTGACGCACGCCGCCATGGGCCACGACCGGCACATCCTCCAGCTCGATTTCTCATCCGTTCCACAGGAACAGGTCCTGGAATCAATCGAGCTGCTGGGAACCGAGGTATTGCCGCTTGTTAATGACGCCCTCGGCGTACAACTCCGCGACGATCCGGCACCCCGGACGGAAAGTGTCAGTCGCGGGACCTAAGCTTGGAATCCACTACGGGAGGCATCCATGAGCATGGAAGGCGCGGCCTGGAGTTCCCTATACCGGATCTCCTCCGCCAAGAACGGCAACAACAAATTTTCCAAGGAAACGCTGAAGCGGATCCTTTCTTTCGCCGTACCCTACAAGTTCAAGCTGGTGCTGTTCATCGCGCTGTCCGTGGTGTCTGCGTTCCTGGCGGTCGCCACACCCGTTCTGGCCGGACAGGTAGTCAACGCCATCATCGCCGAAGAGGCAGCCAGCACTATCGTGTGGCTCGCAGTCGTCATTGCGATCGTCGCCGTTGCTGACACCCTCGTGGGATTGCTGACCCGCTGGTATTCAGCGCGGATCGGCGAGGGAGTGATCCTGGATCTGCGCACCGCGGTCTTCGACCACGTGCAGAAAATGCCGATCGCATTCTTCACCCGTACCCGTACGGGCGCACTCGTGAGCAGACTCAACAATGACGTGATCGGTGCGCAGCAGGCGTTCAGCGGCACGCTGTCCGGGGTGGTCAGCAACCTCGTGGCCCTGATCCTCACCCTGATAGTCATGCTGAGCACGTCGGTGCTGGTCACGGTGCTCGCGATCATCATGCTGCCCATTTTCCTGTTGCCCGCACGCAGGATGGGCAGCAGGCTGGCGTCGCTTCGGCGCGAGGCCGCTGACTACAACTCCACCATGAGCACGCAGATGACCGAGCGGTTCTCGGCCCCCGGCGCCACCCTCGTGAAGCTGTTCGGCCGCCCCGACGAGGAGTCTGAGGAGTTCCGCGTGCGCGCTGCCCGGGTCAGGGATATCGGTGTCCGGACAGCAATGCTGCAGTTCGTATTCTTCTCCGCGCTGATGCTTGTTTCCGCGCTCGCCCTCGCCCTGGTGTACGGGTTGGGCGGCACCCTGGCGCTCAGGGGCGCACTGGACACCGGTGAAGTGGTAACGCTGGCCCTGCTGCTCACGCGCCTGTACGCGCCGCTGACCTCGCTTGCGAACGCGCGCGTTGAAATCATGAGTGCTCTGGTGAGCTTCGAGCGGGTATTCGAGGTGCTCGACCTCGACCCGCTCATCAAAGAGAAGCCGAACGCAGAGACTATTCCTGGCGGTCCGGTGGCAGTGGAGTTCGACGACATCCGCTTCGGCTACCCGTCGGCGGACCGCGTCTCGCTGGCCTCGCTGGAAGAGGTATCGACACTGGATACCCGCGGCGGTGAGGAAGTGCTGCACGGCATCAGCTTCCGTATCGAGCCAGGTCAGACCATGGCCCTGGTAGGCACCTCCGGTGCCGGCAAATCGACCATTGCACAGTTGCTGGCCCGGCTGTATGACGTCGACGCCGGGTCGGTCCGGATCGGTGGGAAGGACGTCCGCGATGTGACGTTCGAATCTCTGCGGCACACCCTGGGCATGGTGACGCAGGACGGACACCTCTTCCATGAAACCATTGCCTCCAACCTCAGGCTGGCACGCCCCGATGCATCCGACGGTGAGGTCTGGGACGCGGTTCGCCGCGCCCGCCTGGAAACGCTGATCCGTTCCCTGCCTGACCAGCTGGACACGATGGTGGGGGAGCGCGGGTACCGGCTGTCCGGCGGTGAGAGGCAGCGCATGACCATCGCACGACTCCTCCTCGCACAACCGCGTGTCGTCATCCTCGACGAAGCCACCGCAGCACTGGACTCAACCTCGGAAGCGGCAGTCCAGGCGGCGCTCACCGAGGCACTGGAAGGACGCACGGCGCTGGTGATCGCCCACAGGCTGTCCACTATCCGCAGCGCAGACCAGATCCTTGTAGTCGAAGACGGAGGCATTGCCGAGCGCGGTACGCATGAGGAATTGCTTGCCGAGGGTGGGCGGTACGCCGAACTGCACCGCACCCAGTTCGCCGTGCAGAAAGCCGTTGCACCGGACGAGCCTGCCGAAGCCCTGTCGGTCTCCGGACCCGGAGCCTGATACACCGTCCCTTCCGGAACGGCGGGGCTACGGCGTCACACCGGATGGCGATGCACGGCCGCCGAGCCGTGGTTCGCCCGGTTCCTCCGGCACCTGGAGGCGAGGCAGTGTCAGGTTGACGAGCGGCCCCACGAACAGCGCAAACGCCACGGTGCCCACGCCCACGGTGCCGCCCAGAACCCAGCCGATGGCGAGGACCGAGACCTCTATGCCTGTACGCACGGCCCAGATGGGCCAGCCCCAGCGCCTATGAATTCCGGTCATGAGCCCGTCACGCGGGCCGGGGCCCATGCGCGCGCCGATATAAAGGCCCGTGGCAACCGCGAGAAGAACCAGCCCGCCGGTGAACAGGAGAATCTGCACCCAGAGGACCGTCTGCTGCGGGATCACTGCCAGGCCAACCTCCGCGCTCGGTCCAACCAGCAGGACATTCAGCACGGTTCCCGATCCGGGTTTCTGGCGGATCGGAATCCATAGGAGCAGTACCACCAGCCCGATGAGGTTGGTGGTCAGACCGAACGGGACGCCGCTCTGGACGGACACACCCTGCCCCAGCACATCCCACGGAGATACACCGATCCCGGCGCGAATCATCATGCCGATGGAGAACCCGTAAAGGAACAGGCCAACGAGGAGCTGCACGATGCGGCGCACCCAGAGAAGAGACATTCTCCAAGTATCGGCTACGTCCGCGTCCTGATGCAGCGGGAAAGACAGTGCAATGGGCAGGTGTAACCATGTGGACCAAATGTGCCCCTGGCCGGAATCGAACCGACGACCTTCCCTTTAGGAGAGGGACGCTCTATCCTACTGAGCTACAGAGGCGGGCACTGCGGATCACTAACAGTGCCGCAGGCGGTACCAGCTTACAGTCTTCCTAGCTCCCCGACCGCACACTACGGGGCAGCAGGACCGCGACCAGGCCAGCGAGGCAGCTCGCGGCGAACAGCACCCACCGCGCAACCGTGAGGGTGGACGCGAGGGCCACCGAACCGGCGTCGGGTCCGGCAAGAACGGAGTCGATCGCAACGTTCTCCCACAGGTCCACCACCACAAACAGAAGCACAGGGCTCCATAGCACCCAGCGGAGCCACCGCCGCGAGACGTTGAGCTGCACCAGCAGGAGCCATGCCAAGCCGAAGAGCAATGGGAACAGTGTGCCCGCAGTCTTGTGCACGTAGCTCAACTGGCCGAGCGCAGCGGGGTCCATCGCCGAACGCAACTGGTCGATGTACGCCGCGTCGTAGCCACCGATGAGCATGTCGGGCATGCTGAGCCCGCCGGACAGCTGCGTCATCTGCGAGAGCGTGAGCAAATGGAAGTACCAGAACAGGAAGAACGCCGCCGCAACCGCCGGTATGAGGATGAGGTTGCCGTTGTGGCGGGGCGAGACGTCCGGTTGGCTGGATGAAGCGGGCATACCGGCTGCCGCCGTCCCGTGCTTGCGCGCGATCTGTGCCCTCGTTTTGCCCATGGCTCAATGGTAGACGGTCACCATGCACCAACACTTCCTGAAAATCCAGTCAGGATTTGGTATCAATTTGATATCGATGAGCGCACACCGTGTGCTGTGATTGCAATCACAGCACGAACCGGGTTTCTTTAACGGATGGCAATCAACCAAATACTACCCATGACTTCCGTGGCCGATGAGGTGGGATGGCTCGCAGCCATCGAAGACTCTATCGATGCGGTCTTCGAACCGATCGCTACCTGGTTCGCCGCCGTCGTCTTCGTCCCGATCACAATCGGCGAAGTAAGTTTCCCAGTGGTGGTCGCGTGGCTGATCGCCGCGGCCGTCATCTTCACCATCTACTTCGGCTTCATCCAGTTTCGTGGACTGAAGGTTTCCTACGAAGTTGTCCGCGGGCGGTACTCGTCCAAGGATGATCCGGGGGAGGTCCCGCACTTCCAAGCTTTGACCTCGGCGCTGTCCGGCACGGTCGGGCTGGGAAATATCGCCGGTGTCGGCGCAGCAATGGCGCTGGGCGGACCCGGTGCAACCTTCTGGATGATCCTCGCGGGACTTCTCGGAATGTGCACCAAGTTCGCGGAATGCACCTTGGGCGTCAAGTACCGCGAGGTCCACGAGGACGGCACCGTATCCGGTGGCCCGTTCAAGTACCTGCCGGTGGCCTTCACGAAGTTCGGTAAGTGGCCCGCAAAGATCCTGACCGGAATCTTCGCCGTCGCCATCCTGTTCTTCGGTGTAGCCGGCGGCAACATGTTCCAGGCCAACCAGACCTTCGCGCAGGTGCAGGAGGTGACCGGCGGTGAGGATGGCTTCCTCGGAAGCGCAGGTGCAGCCCTGATCTTCGGTCTCGTCCTTGCCGGCCTTGTTGGCCTGGTGATCCTGGGCGGCATCAAGTCCATCGGTGCCACCACCAGCAAGCTTGTTCCGGCCATGGGTATCGTCTACGTCACGGCCTGCCTTTTCGTCATCATCGTGAATATCGATCAGGTCCCGGCGGCGTTCGGAGCGATCATCGCAGGCGCCTTCGCACCCGCGGGAATGGCGGGCGGCATCGTCGGTGTCATGGTCGTCGGTTTCCAGCGCGCTGCGTTCTCAAACGAGGCCGGCCTCGGCTCCGCTGCAATCGCTCACTCCGCGGTGAAGACCCGCCGTCCCGTGAGTGAGGGTTTCGTGGCGATGTTCGAGCCACTCGTGGACACCGTCATTATCTGCACCATGACCGCACTGACCATCGTCATCGCGAACGCTCCCAGCCTGCAGGCCGGGATTGACCAGGTACAGGCGGGCGAAGGCGCCCCGGATGGCGTCATCCTGACCTCGGATGCCTTCGCGACTGTCATCGACTGGTTCCCGATCGTACTTGCCATAGCCGTAGCGCTCTTCGCGTTCTCGACCTTGATCACGTGGTCCTACTACGGTCTGAAGGCCTGGGAGTACCTCTTCGGTCGCGGCAAGGCTTCTGAGGTTCTCTACAAGGTCATCTTCCTGTTCTTCACCGTTACCGGAACCGTGCTGACCTTCGGGCAGGTGCTCAGCTTCGCGGACTCCGCGCTGTTCGTCTGCGCCTTCGTGAACCTGCTCGGTGTGTACATGCTCCTGCCTGTGATCAAGCGGGAGATGAAGGACTACCTGGCTGACCGCAAGAGCGGGAAGCTCCTGGACCTGGGCATTGAGCCCGAGGACCGGAGATCCACCGCGAAGTAAGCGGCTCCTCATCCCCACCGGTGCCCGCCGGATCCTTTGATCCGGCGGGCACTGCCATGTCCACCCCCCTCCGCACGCCCGTCCCAGCCCCCGGCCGGCGGAGGAAAAAGACCAGCACGACGACGGCGGACATGTTCTGTCCGTGCCAGCACCTAGACTTAAAGCACCATGGACTTGCTTTTCGATCCGCACCTCAGCACCCCTTCCGCAGGCAGGCGCGGCGCGCCGTCGTCGTCCTCTCCTGACGCCACGGAGCATCCACGCCGTGGCGGCCATGTCGATGAAGGCCGCGCCCTTGAGCTGCTCGAGGGGTTGAATCCGCAGCAGGAGGAAGCGGTCAAGCACAGTGGCTCGCCCCTGCTGATTGTGGCCGGAGCGGGCTCGGGAAAGACGCGCGTACTCAGCCACCGAATCGCGTATCTGATGGCCACCGGCCGGTCACATCCCGGTCAGATTCTCGCGATCACCTTCACCAACAAGGCTGCTGCGGAAATGCGCGAGCGGATCGAGGGGTTGGTGGGCGATGTCGCGAAGCGCATGTGGATCTCCACGTTCCACTCCTCGTGCGTACGCATTCTGCGCCGTGAGGCAACGTCCATCGGTTTGAACTCCAATTTCTCCATCTACGATTCCGCGGACACTCTTCGGCTCATCACGCTGGTGGCCAAGGGGCTGGACCTGGACCCCAAGCGCTTCGCACCCAAGGCCATCCAGCACAAGATCTCGGCGCTGAAAAACGAGCTGGTTGACGAGGAAGAGTATGCTTCCACAGCCAACTACTCCGATCCTTTCGAGCAGGCGGTCGCAGAGGTCTACAAGGGGTACGCACAGCGTCTTCGCCAGGCCAACGCTATGGACTTCGATGACCTGATCGCACAGACCGTCTTCATGTTCCGTGCCTTCCCCGGCGTGGCCGACTACTATCGGCGGCGCTTCCGCCACGTCCTCGTGGACGAGTACCAGGACACCAACCATGCCCAGTACGCGCTGGTCCGGGAGATCGTGGGCGTCGCGGGAGAAACCGTGGAGGAGCCCGCAGAGCTGACGGTCGTGGGTGATTCAGATCAGTCCATCTACGCATTCCGCGGTGCGGACGTGCGGAACATCGTGGAGTTCGAGAAGGACTACCCCAACGCACGCACCATCCTGCTGGAGCAGAACTACCGCTCCACCCAGAACATCCTCAACGCGGCCAATGCAGTCATCTCCCGCAACCCCAACCGACCGGAGAAACGGTTGTGGACGGCTGAGGGCAACGGCGAGAAGATCATTGGCTACGTCGGCGAAAATGAACATGAAGAAGCACGGTTCATCGCGGACGAGATCGACCGGCTCCAGGACGAGGAGAACCTGCGGCCCGGAGACGTCGCCGTGTTCTACCGAACCAACGCCCAATCGCGCTCCATAGAGGAAATACTGATGCGCGTCGGTCTGCCGTACAAGGTGGTCGGCGGTACACGCTTCTATGAGCGCAAAGAGATCAAGGACGCGCTTGCGTACCTGCGTGTGCTGGTAAACCAGGACGACGTCGTCAACCTCCGCCGTATCCTCAACGAACCAAAGCGGGGAATCGGTGACCGCGCGGAGTACGCCATTGCGGCGCTCGCCGAACGCGATCGCGTGAGTTTCATGGAGGCACTTCGCCGGGCCGACGAAGCACCCGGCATGGCGACGCGCTCCGTCAATGCGGTTGCCTCGTTCGTGAAGCTCATCGATGATCTCGCGGAGGTGTCAGCAGGGTCCGGCGCGTCCGCGGCGCTGGAGGCGGTCCTCGAGCAGACGGGATACCTCGCGCAGCTGCGGACCAGCACCGACCCGCAGGATGAGTCGCGCGTGGAGAACCTTGCGGAGCTCGTTGCGGTGGTTCGTGAATATGAGATCGACAACCCCGAAGGGACCCTGGGCGACTTCCTGGAACAGGTGTCCCTGGTGGCTGACGCTGACCAGATCCCGGACGCCCCGGCCGGTGCGGGCGAGGACGTGGAGAAGGCCGTGGAGGAAGCGCGGAAGCAGGGCGTCGTAACCCTCATGACCCTGCACACCGCCAAGGGCCTCGAGTTCCCGGTGGTCTTCCTGACCGGCATGGAACAGGGGATCTTCCCGCACCAGCGCTCCGCTACAGACCCCAAGGAACTCGCGGAGGAGCGCCGGTTGGCCTACGTCGGGCTGACCCGTGCCCGGAAGCGGCTGTACATCACGCGCTCCGAGGTCCGGAGCCTCTGGGGACAGAGCCAGTACAACCCGGCCAGCCAATTTGTCGGAGAGGTCCCTGAAGACCTGATCCACTGGAAACGGGAGGGCGCCGCGAAACCGGCCTGGACCAGCACCCAAAGCATCAGCGGGCCCCGGTTCAGCGGCTCCTACTGGGGCGCCGGCGCGGCCTCCGGCAACGAGTCAGGACGCGGGCTTCCGGGGAAAGCCGCAGGTAGGGTGCAGCCCCAGAAAGAAGTCGTCGCTGTCGCTGCGGGAGACAAGGTCAACCACACCACGTTCGGCAACGGCACGGTTCTTGCGGTCGAAGGCGGCGGGGACAAGATGGTCGCCAAAGTGCGGTTCGACATCGGGGAAAAGCGGCTCCTGCTCCGTTACGCTCCGCTGACCAAAGTCGGGTAGCAGGGGGTGCAGCCAGCACCGGTGGAGCGTTGCGGCGTGCCTGGATGAGCGCCGCCGTCGTGGGTGTGGGGTGTGCGTACGGCAGGGCTGGCCGCCCTGCGCCGTTATTAGCGGCGCGGAACGGTAACCGAAAGGGTTACTTTTCTACAACTCATAGAACTGTGTGCTTACTCACGAAACCGGTAGTCTGTGAAAGGCGTTCCGAGCCAAGGGGCTAGAGTTCCCTGTGTAAACCTACTTCGACGTAGAAGGACACTAGATAAGTGGACCTGTTTGAATATCAGGCGCGCGATCTATTTGAGGCTCACGGCGTTCCCGTGCTTGCCGGCATCGTGGCGCAGACCCCGGAAGAAGCAAAAGCAGCAGCCGAGAAGATTGGCGGCGTTGTCGTCGTCAAGGCGCAGGTCAAGGTTGGCGGCCGCGGCAAGGCTGGCGGCGTAAAGGTAGCCAAGACCCCGGATGAGGCTTACGAGCACGCATCCGCGATCCTCGGCATGGATATCAAGGGCCACACAGTCCACAAGGTGATGATTGCGCAGGGCGCAGACATCGCTGAGGAGTACTACTTCTCGGTGCTGCTGGACCGGTCCAACCGCAACTACCTTGCCATGTGCTCCGTTGAGGGCGGCGTGGAGATCGAACAGCTCGCGGTCGAGCGCCCCGAAGCGCTGGCACGGATCGCGGTTGATCCCGCGGTTGGTATTGACCGCGCCAAGGCTGACGAGATCATCGATGCCGCCGGGTTTGCTCCGGAACTCCGCGAAGGTGTCGCCAACACCATCCTGAAGCTGTGGGATGTGTTCACGAAGGAAGACGCCACCCTGGTTGAGGTGAACCCGCTGGTCAAGACCGGTTCGGGCGAGATCCTCGCTCTCGACGGCAAGGTCACGATCGACGAGAACGCTGGCTTCCGCCAGAAGGGCCACGCTGACCTCGAGGATAAGGACGAAACCGATCCTCTGGAGGCCAAGGCCAAGGAAAACGACCTCAACTACGTCAAGCTCGACGGCGAAGTAGGCATCATCGGTAACGGTGCCGGGCTCGTGATGTCCACCCTCGACGTCGTCGCCTACGCAGGTGAGGCGCACGGCAACGTGAAGCCCGCCAACTTCCTCGACATCGGCGGCGGCGCTTCTGCCGAGGTCATGGCTGCGGGCCTCGACGTGATCCTGAACGACAGCCAGGTCAAGAGCGTCTTCGTGAACGTCTTCGGCGGCATCACCGCATGTGACGCGGTAGCCAACGGCATTGTGAAGGCTTTGGAGATCCTTGGCGACAAGGAGAATAAGCCTCTTGTGGTCCGTCTCGACGGCAACAACGTCGAGGAGGGCCGCCGCATCCTCGCTGATGCCAACCATCCGATGGTCACCATCGCCGACACCATGGACGAAGGCGCCGACAAGGCTGCCGAGCTGGCCTACGCCGCTCGCTGACCGGTCGCGACCACAGGACTAAGGAACAGACATGTCTATCTTTCTGAACAAAGACTCCAAGGTGATTGTCCAGGGCATCACCGGCGGCGAGGGCACCAAGCACACCGCACTGATGCTGAAGGCCGGCACCCAGGTTGTCGGTGGCGTCAACGCCCGCAAGGCCGGCACCACCGTCACCCACGGTGACGTGGAGCTGCCCGTTTTCGGCACCGTGAAGGAAGCGATCGCCGAAACCGGCGCTGACGTTTCCATCGTTTTCGTCCCGCCGGCGTTCACCAAGGACGCCGTTGTTGAGGCGATCGACGCCGGAATCGGCCTCGTCGTCATCATCACCGAGGGCGTACCAGTACAGGACTCCGCGGAATTCTGGGCGCTGGCGAAGTCCCGCGTGGACGCCGACGGCAAGCAGGTTACCCGCCTGATCGGGCCCAACTGCCCCGGCATCATCACCCCCGGCGAATCGCTGGTCGGTATCACTCCGGCAAACATCACTGGCAAGGGCGGGGTGGGCCTGGTTTCCAAGTCCGGCACCCTGACCTACCAGATGATGTACGAACTGCGCGATCTCGGTTTCTCCACGGCGATCGGCATCGGCGGTGACCCGGTGATCGGAACCACCCACATCGACGCACTCGAGGCGTTCGAAGCGGATCCGGAGACCAAGGCGATCGTGATGATCGGCGAAATCGGCGGCGACGCCGAAGAGCGCGCGGCCGAATTCATCAAGGCGAACGTAACCAAGCCGGTTGTCGGCTACGTTGCAGGCTTCACTGCACCCGAGGGCAAGACAATGGGCCACGCAGGTGCAATTGTGTCCGGTTCCGCCGGCACTGCCCAGGCGAAGAAGGAGGCCCTCGAGGCCGCCGGCGTCAAGGTGGGGAAGACCCCGTCCGAGACCGCTCGCCTGCTGCGCGAGGTTTACGAGACGCTCTAAGGGCTTGACCCGTAAAGAACCTTCACGACGGCGGCCGTCACCTTTCCCTGGAAAGGTGACGGCCGCCGTCGTTGTCTGGGTCTCTGCCCCGCCTACTTCATCCTCGCTCCAACGCGAAGGCAGCCGGGACCGGTTATGTATCGGTGGAGCGAATCTCCGTGCCGGGACCGGGAAAGACCAGTCCCTGGGATCCGTTCGACCAACGGACCAGGTACGGCGGGGCTCCGCCCTCACCACGGGTCTCCAGTACCTCACCCTCCCGTTCGGCGTCATCTACGTGGACGCCGTGGACAAGGATGCGGTCGCCGATTGATGCCTTCATTTGCCAGTCTCCTCACGTGTGCGGATACCCCTAGTATCCGCTTCCGACCGGACGCTGTCTGCGGCTTGCGGGCAAGTGATGCGTTGCAGCGCTATGCCCGTGCTCACCGCCGGGCAGCGGGCACACCGGCTCACTGGGAGGCCCGGCCTCCGAGTCTCCGCGTCACGTCTTTTGCCGCCAGTACGCAAGCGGACACCAGAGCGCCGAGCTGATCCCGGTCCACCCGGAAGCGGGGCGCCGAAATCAGGACTGCAGCCGCTACGTTTCCCCGGTGGTCGTGAACCGGGACGGCGATCCCGACCTCCTCGGCGGAGGTTTCGCCGTAGTTCACCGCATAGCCTTGACGGTGCACGTCCCGCAACCGCGCGAGGTACGCGTCGAGGCTGGCTTTGTCCGGGGAGGGGTGGACAACCGTCTGGCTGAGCAGCAACTGCCGAACGCGGTCCTCCTCCTCAAGCGCAAGGAATACCTGGACACTGGCGCTGTATGCGGTGCCATAACTGGTGCCGAGCGGCGAGGTGTGCTTGACGTTGTTTTTGCTGACAACCTGCTCCACCGTGATCGACTCAGTTCCGTTCCATAACACCAGCGCTGATGTTTCACCGGTTTCTCCGGTCAACTCGCTCAGGACAGGGTGGGCGACTTTCCGGACGTCCAGATCCGCCAGAAGGGGACCGGCGAGCGTGATGATTCCCAGTCCGAGCCGGAAGCGGCGCGAGAGCGGGTCACGTTCGACGATATTTTCGTTCTCCAGGGTCGCCAAAATTCGCGAAACCGTGCTTTTGTGCAGGCCTACCTGCACCGCAATCTCAGTTACGCCCTGTAGCGGCTCTTCTATGCTGAAGCACCGCAGCACGTCGATCACGTTGGAAATGACGGAGGCGCCCTTGCTGTCCCTGGTTTCTGGTTGTGCTGTCATGATGTCTTTCATCATCCCCTATCAGTTACTTCTTCGACGGAAATGCCAATGGCGTCACCCATCTGGGTGACGCCGTCGGCCACAGGGACAGTGACGCATCTAGTTCAGATGTGAACTGCTGTCAGAGGCTACGAGTGCAGGCGCTTTAGCTTCTTCCTGCCGGGACTTCGCCAGAGAAGGTGGAACCGTCATGGTTTCAGTGCGGCGAAGCCGCTTGATGAAGTTGATGACCATGATGATCAGGATGAAGGCCAGCGGGAAGGCGCCGATAATGGTGCCGGTCTGCACCGTCCCGATGACCGAAACTCCGCCGAGGACCAGCAGGGCTACGGTGACCGATGCAATAGCTGCCACGAGCAGCACCCGGAACCACTTGCTGGGGCTCTTTGAGGAAGCAACGAACCCTGAGAGGGCGTGCACTCCGGAGTCCAGTGACGTGATGTAGTAGGTGGCCACCAAAATTGTGGAGACGACCATCAGGATCGTTCCGACAACCGGCACAAAATCGAGCATCGCGAACAGGCCGCTTTCGGTGCTTTCCGCGATCTGACCCGAGATGGCACCGTTGTTGGCGTTGTCGTAAAAGTGGGCTGCACCACCCAGCACGCCGATCCACACCATCACGATGACGGAGGGGATGACGGTGACACCAATGACGAACTCCCGGATGGTCCTGCCCTTGGAGATCCGGGCAATGAACGGGCCAACGAAGGCGGAGAACGCGATCACCCAGCACCAGATGAATACGGTCCACCACCCATTCCAGCTGTCCTGCCAGCTGCCGATGCCCGCACTTGCGACATCGGACTCCGCCCAGAAGCTCATGGCGACGAAATTCTGGAAGTACACGCCGAAGGTCTGCAGCACGGAGGACAGCAGGTAGACAGCAGGACCGAAGAGCAGGACCGAACCGACCAGCACGATGCTCAGGACCGAGTTCACCTCGCTGATGCGCTTCATGCCCTTGCTGATGCCGAAGTACACCGAAATCGCCGTGAGAACGGCGAAGACAGCGACAACCGCGATCCAGACCGGCATGCCACCGCTTATGTTCGTGAAGGACGTCAGGCCGAAAGTGAACTGGAGCGTGGCGAATCCGAACGAGGTGGCCAGGCCGAGCACGCAGGCCAGGATAGCGAGCACCTCGACGGCCACCCCGATGCTCCTGCGCGACTTCACGGGGAAGAAGTCGACGACGGTGTCGCGGAAGGTGAGTTTCTTGCCGAGGTTGAAGTGTGAGTAGGCCAGGCAGATTGCGACGATGCAGTACATCGCCCATGCGGTGAGCCCCCAGTGGAAGTAGGACCACGCCATGGCGCCGTCCTGCGCGACAACGGCGTCGCTCCCGCTGAACAGCGGGCTCTCCTCCTTGAGCATGATCGGCTCAGCAACGGACCAGAAAATCAGCCCGATGCCCTGTCCGCAGGCGAAAAGCATTGAGTACCAGGCGAACTTGCTGTAATCCGGCTTGGCGCCTGCGCCGCCCAGACGGATATGTCCGAAACGACCGAAGGCAAGCCAGGCACAGATCCCGAGCGCAAGGACCGAGAAGAGCACGAAGAACCAGGTGAAGTATTCAGTGACGAAGGTCCGGGCGGTGCCGATGGCTCCCGCCGCGGCGTCGGGGGCGGCGATGGTTCCAACGAGGATAGCGACCACGAGAACCGCTGCCAGCCATTTGATGACAGTGTCATCCACCGCCCTTCGCTTCTTCTGGGCGGGGGTCTCCACCTCCTCTTCGGTATCGGTTTGGACGCCCTCGTTCGGCGCCGTGGTGACCGCCGCTTGCCTGTTCCAGATCATCTTTGATCGCTCCTGAACTCATGGGTAATAGCGCCGGCCATGCTGCTCGACGCCCTTTTTAGTAGGATTTCTCCCTTTTCCGCTGAGGCATTGGCGGCAGAAGATAGGCATCCGGAGCCGGGAGTGAGCTCTGGACGTACCGGAAGGAGGTCATAGTTCGGCAGGACGGCTGGAGGGAAATCCTCGACCCTGCCCATATCGACCCGTTCCGGGTAAAGGTGCAACATCAGGGATGTTTCAAGCACACCGCCGTGCTCTACATCCCATCCGCTGAACCCTTCCGGATACAGCTCGCCGATCGTTTCCTCGTCGACGAAGTCCCAGTACGACAGCAGCATGACGCGGCGGTCATCCATGCCGGCGAGCTGCAGTTCGCGGACAGCCAGGTCCACTCCCTCATACAGGAACTGGTAGTTCTCAAAATGCCCGTTGACGAACACGATCTTGCGGGCTCCGTGGCGTGCCAGTTCCAGGGTGAGCGACTTCGCGATGGCGGCAACGGTGGCGCCGTCGAGGCTCGTAGTCCCTGGAAGATGGTTCCCGCCGCCCGAGCGCTGCTGGGACTTGTAGCCGTACATGATGGGCGCTGCGACGAGCGCACCGATCTGTTCGGCGACCGCACCCGCCATCGCCCGCGACAACAGTACGTCCACGTTCAGCGGCATATGCGGTCCATGCTGTTCAACCGCGCCGGCGGGGATGAGAATGATCCCGTCCTCGGCGCTGATCTTCTCGGAGTAGGTGAAAGCGTCGAGTTCTTCCATATACACGGTGGTGCGCGCCATGTGCGGTCTCCTGCTAGTGGGCAAAATCTGAAAAGAACGACGGCGGCGCTTGCGCCGGATGCGGGCGCCGCCGTCGTACCTGCTTGCTTAGGCCTCGATGATGTTGTGCTCGGGCCCGAAGGGGAAGCCGGTGATGTTCTCGGCCCCGTCTTCCCCGATAACGAGGATGTCGTGCTCGCGGTAGCCGCCGGCGCCGGGCTGACCATCGGCCACGGTGATCATGGGCTCCATGGACACAACCATGCCGGGTTCGAGAACGGTATCGATGTCTTCGCGCAGTTCGAGGCCTGCCTCGCGTCCGTAGTAGTGGGAGAGGACGCCGAAGGAGTGGCCGTAGCCGAAGGTGCGGTTGGCGAGCAGGCCATGCCCGATGTAGATCTCATTCAGCTCGGCGGCAATGTCCTTGCAGACAGCGCCGGGTTTGATGAGTTCGAGTCCCCGCCGGTGCACCTCGACGTTGATGTTCCACAGCTCCAGGCTGCGCTCGTCCGGCTGGCCGAGGAATAGTGTGCGCTCCAGGGCGGTGTAGTAGCCGCTGGTCATCGGGAAGCAGTTGAGCGACAGGATGTCACCGCGCTGCAGCTCGCGCGTGGTGGCCCAGTTGTGGGCGCCGTCCGTGTTGATGCCGGACTGGAACCACACCCAGGTGTCGCGTACCTCCCGGTGGGGGAAGGTGCGGGCGATTTCGTGCACCATGGCCTCGGTACCGATGAGCGCGACCTCGTACTCGGAGATGCCCTCCCGGATGGCAGCCTTGATAGCCTCGCCGCCCAGATCGCCGATCCGGGCCCCGTGCCTGATGACCTCGATTTCTTCCGCGGACTTGATCATGCGCTGGCGCATGGCGTCCTGGGACACGTCGAGCAGTTCCGCACCGTCGAATGCCGCCTGGATGCGTTCGCGGGTCATCGTCGGCAGGGCGTCATCCTCGACTCCGAGTCGACGGGCCGTGACGCCACGCTGGCGAAGTGCCTCCTGCAGTCCGAAGTAGAAGTTGTCGCGCTTCCAGTCGGTGTAGACGATGTTCTCGCCATAGCTGGTGCGCCACGGCATACCGGCGTCGATATTGGCGGTGACCGTGACCGAGGCATCGGCGGTGACAACCAGAGCGTAATTACGGCCGAACGTCGTGTAGAGGAAGTCCGAGTAGTACTTGATGCCGTGATAGCTCGTGAGGATGACGGCGTCGAGCTCCTTAGCCGCCATGATCCGGCGCAGTCCGGCAAGGCGGCGTTCGAACTCGGCGTCCGAGAACGTCAGGGCCTGCTTGGTGCCATTGTGCAGGACCTTCAGGCGATCGAGGTCCGCGACATTGATGACAGACGGGCTCAGGGTCATGATTTCTCCTTTGAAATGTGGGGAGTTGGAAAGCAGTACGGGGAGTCATGTTGGGTTGCATTCAGTGCAACCCTGTTGCACCAGCGTAGATGTGGTTCGGGTCACAGTCAAGAGCCTCCTGGAAACGGACTTGCACCCCTGCAAGATTGCAGTTGTGCAAGTCCGGTGAAACTGGCAGAATAGTTTGGTGAGTCAACTAATTTCCCTACGGGAACGCAAGCGCACCGAGACCTGGGCAGCCCTGCACGACGCCGCCACGCGCCTCACGCTGGAGAAGGGTCCGGAGGCTGTCACGGTCGAGCGGATTGCCGCCGAGGCGAATGTCTCCCCGCGAACGTTCTTCAACTACTTCAGCACCAAGGAAGACGCGATCCTCGGGCTGCAGGAACCGAGCATCGATGAGGGACTGCTTGAACAGTTCTCTCCGGAACACGACCTCATCCAACAGGTATCGCGGCTGTTGATCGCCGTCGTGCATTCCGCAGAGGGCGGGGAGCCGGACGCCAGCCGGCGCACCGAAGTGCTCACCGCGTATCCGGTCCTGCGCCAGCGCCGGTACGCCTATTTTCTTCGCGTGGAGCAACTGGTGCGCGAGGTGGTGGCCGCCGCGCTGACCGGCTCCGGACGGTGGCAGGCCGCGCTGAGCCGCCATTCCGCCGAAGATGTTGCGCGCATGATCGTCCTCGTGGCCGGAGCGCCGACCCGGTACGCGTTCCAGCAGTCAGCGGATACGCCCACGATTGAAAACCAGTTCTCCGCACTCGACGGCGCCACCGTGCTGCTTCGAGAGGTCCTTGAGGAGATCCGATGACCAGCACCGTCCCACGCAAGGAAACAGGTTTGCTGCTCCTGTTTGTCGGCCTGATGCTTTCGATGCTCCTTGCCGCCCTGAACCAAATGATTCTCAGCACGGCACTGCCCACGATCGTCGGTGAACTCAACGGCGTCGATCAGATGCTCTGGGTCATTACCGCGTACATCCTCGCAGCGACTATCGTGATGCCCATTTACGGCAAGCTCGGAGACCTGCTCGGCCGGAAAAACCTACTGCTGCTCGCGATCGCCATCTTCATGGCGGGATCGATTGTCGGCGGCCTCGCACCGAATATGGAGTGGCTGATCGCCGGACGCGCGGTTCAGGGCCTGGGTGGCGGCGGGCTGATGATTCTCTCCCAGGCCATCATTGCGGACGTCGTTCCTGCCCGGGAGCGGGGCAAGTACATGGGTGCCATGGGCGGCGTGTTTGCCTTCGCCTCGGTGGCGGGCCCGTTGCTGGGCGGCTGGTTCACGGAGGGTCCAGGCTGGCGCTGGATGTTCTGGATCAACATGCCCCTGGGTCTTGCGGCGGTGCTCGTGGTCTTCTTCTTCCTCCACCTTCCGGCGCGTGAGCGGGCGCACCCGCACGTCGACGCCGCCGGCATGGTGCTGCTTGCCATTGCGACGACGTCACTGGTTCTGGTCGGTACGTGGGGCGGCACGGAGTATCCGTGGCTGTCGGCGCCGATCCTCGGGCTGATTGTTCTCGCCGTCGTGACGGCAGTGCTGTTCGTCGCGGTGGAGCGGCGCGCAAAGGAGCCGATCCTGCCGATGAACCTGTTCCGTGAACGCAACTTTGTCCTCACCACCGCGGGCGGACTGCTGATCGGCGTGACCATGTTCGGTGCCATCGGCTACCTGCCTACTTACCTGCAGATGGTGACGGGTGCGAGCGCCACCAACGCCGGACTGCTCATGATCCCCATGATGGGCGCGCTGATCCTGACCTCCACCGGCTCGGGGTTTCTGGTCAGCAGAACCGGCCGCTACAAGTGGATGCCGATCGTGGGCTCCGTCGGCGTCACCGTGGCGCTGTTGCTGCTTTCAACCATTTCACCGACGACGCCGGTCTGGCGGATCTGCGTCTTCATCGCAATCATGGGTGCCGGGCTGGGCCTGAGCATGCAGATCCTGGTGCTGATCGTCCAGAACACTTTCCCGAACCGCGTGGTCGGCACGGCGACGGCCTCCAACAACTATTTCCGGCAGATCGGTGCAACTCTTGGATCGGCAGTTGTCGGTAGCCTCTTCACCGCGCGGGTGGCGGAGTTGCTGAGGGAGCGGCTGCCTGCGGGCGGGTCGGCACTTGAGGGAGGCGCGAATTCGCTCACCCCGGAACTGGTCAGCGCGTTGCCGGAAGCTCTGCAGTCACCCATCATCCAGTCCTACAACGACGCCCTCACGCCGCTGTTCCTCTACATGGCTCCGCTTGGCGTGATCGCAGCAATCCTGCTCGCGTTCGTCCATGAGAAGGCGCTGTCCACCGTCATCGAACGGGACACCCGGGTAGAGCGTGAGGCGGGTATTCCTCCCGAGTCAGTCGAGACGAAACGCTGAGCCGGCGCAGCAGGGGCGGTCGCAGCAGGGACAATGATGGCATGGCTAACCCGTACCTGATCCGCCGCGAGCGGTTCATCCCCGCCCCTCCCTCCGCGATTTTCGACGTGCTCGCCACGCCGGCACTGCACAGCGTCATCGACGGTTCAGGCACGGTTACGGGCGAGCAACCAAACGGGCCGCAGCGGCTCTCCGCCGGCGCCCGCTTCGGGATGGACATGAGAATCGGGGCGCCCTACAAGATACTCAACACCGTCGTCGAATTCGAAGAGGGAAAGCGGATCGCGTGGCGCCACTTCGCCCGCCATATCTGGCGCTACACCCTGCGGGAGCACGACGGCGGCACGCTTGTCATAGAGGAATGGGACGCGCGCGGTGTGCCCGGCAGGCCGGTTCTGAAACTCCTCGGGTTCACGAGGAAACATCCAGCGTCCATTGAGCGCACCCTCGAGAACCTTGAGAAGTACGTTGCGGAGCGGCACCCCTAGAGTGTCGAAGAGAAGTAGTCAATACCTTAGCCGAGAAACGATTAGAAGATTTCTTGGATAACAATCCGATAAACGCGTTGCCCTAACAGCATGCTTATGTTCTTCTGAAGAGAACCGCCCCACGTCTTCTTCAAGAGGTGAAAGTATGCGCGCTGCCGCCCGTACACGGAGTATCAACACCCGCGATGTCCCAACGAAATCGCGGTGCCAGGGCAGGCTACAGGCGGCAATGCAGGAAGAAATCGCGCTGGAACACCTCCATATCGCTGAGGGAATCGCGAGGGGATATTCCCCGTTCGCCAAGGATGCTGCTGATGTCCGTCAGGTTGCCTATGAGGGCCTGATGAAGGCGGCAAGACGCTTCGACCCGGGACTCGGTATCGACTTCGCTGCCTACGCCGTTCCAACAATCAGGGGCGAAGTGAAGCGGTATCTGCGGGACTGCTGCTGGATGGTCCGGCCGCCTCGCGAACTCCAGGACCTGAAGTCAGCGGCCATGAAGGCGGAATCGGAGCTTGCGCAACGCCTGGGTCGCGAGCCGTCCCTGAGGGAATTGTCCGAGCATCTTGAGAAGGATCCGGCGATTGTGGGTGAAGCTTTGAGCTGTCGCGGAAGCCAACGCCCCGAATCGCTCGACACTTCTGCGGAGGGACAGGTATGGGCGGAGATCCTGCCCGCTGACGATGACCAGTATGCCCGCAGCGATGACGTGCTTACCCTGCGTGCCGCTGTCCGTGAGCTCTCGACGCCGGAGAAGGAACTGCTGTACCGGCGGTACTTCCACGAGGAGTCCCAGGACCGGATCGCCCGTCGGCTGGGGATGACCCAGATGCAGGTCTCGCGTCTGCTGTCCCGAACACTGGTGAAACTGCAGAAACGACTTCTTGATGAGGGCGGTGCTCGGGGCGCGGAAGCAGCGGGTGTGATTCGGATGGCCGCAACGGACAAGATGGCCCGCATCGCCTGAATGTCCTACCGGGGAATGCCCAGCTCCGCAGCCGCGCGCAGTACGTCCTCAGGTGTCACCGCAAGAATTGCCGGGTCAGGGTCGCTCGCGAAGGTTTCACCGCGGCGCACGGACTCGTCCGTGAGCACAAGGTGCGGCCCGGGAGGCGGCCCCCATTCGGATACGGGAGCGGGCCCGAACAGCACCACGGACGGCCGGGCATATGCCGAGGCAAGGTGTGCGGCACCCGTATCGGCCGAGATAACAAGCGCAGCGGAGGAAACCAGGGCCGCGAACTCGAGCAGCCCGAGCCGTCCGGCCACAACATTCTCGCCGGGAAGCCCTGCAGTCTGAGCGACGGCTTCGGCACGGGCCCGTTCGCCCGCACTGCCGGTCAGCAGCACCCGATGCCCCGCGGCCGAGAGGGCACGGGCGACCTCCGCGAACCGCTTGACCGGCCAGAGACGGCTTCCGTAGGCGGCGCCCACATGAATCACGACGGCGCCCGCCACCGGGCTCTCGACCGGCGGCTGTAAAAGGCGATAATCCAGTGGATCCGCCTTGATGCCGTGCTCCGTGACGAGACGGGCCCACCGGTATCTTTCATGCACTCCGTCTTCCCAATCAGGTCCGGACCAGCCCGGAGCGCGGTGCCCGATCCGACGGGCAGCATCCAGCGCTTCAAGCCTGCCGCGGCTTTCCGGACCGTTCCCATGCAGGTTCACGGCGACGTCGACCCTGCCCGGGCGCAGGGCCAGCGGCTCATCAAGCCCGGAGGTGGGCAGCAGCGCGTCCACAGCTCCGGTCAGCCGGACAATCGGCTCCAGCCAGGACTGGGCGGCATACAGGATGCGGTGCTCCGGGAACGCGCGGCGCAATCCCCGCAGCGCAGGCACCGCAACCAGCAGGTCGCCCAGCTTCAGTGCGCGAAGCGCCAGTACCTCGGGGCGTCCGTCCGGCTCGAGCGCTTCCACGGCGGTGTCAGGCAACATGGGAATATCCTGCCAGAAGGCACTGGCCGCGCGGGGCGGAAGCGTGAACCGGGAACCTCAAGCGAACTTCTCCGCTGAGAAGTGTTTAGGTTCCCTCTTCGCAGGGAACAGTGCCTGTATGAGAAGCGAGCCCAAAGCCGTTCTCCTCGACAGAGACGGCACCATCGTGGTGGACGTGCCGTATAACGGCGACCCGGACCGCGTTGTGGCCATGCCCGGCGCGGAAGAAGTGCTCAACACCCTTCGTGCTGCGGGCGTGTCGCTGGGCGTGCTCACCAACCAGTCGGGAATCGCGCGGGGGCTGCTCACCGCCGCCCAGGTGGAGGCGGTGAATCAGCGCGTCGAAAACGTCCTCGGTCCGTTCGACCTTTGGGAAATCTGCCCACATGGGCCCGACGACGGCTGCAGCTGCCGCAAGCCCGCACCCGGCATGATTCTGCGAGCGTGCGGGAAGCTTGGCCTGCACCCGTCCGAGGTCGCCTTCATCGGGGACATCGGCTCCGACGTTGAGGCAGCTGCCGCTGCCGGAGCAACAGGTGTCCTGGTTCCCACACCGGTCACCCGGCAGGAAGAGATCGACGCCGCACCGCTCGTTGCGCACAGCCTTGCTGAAGCAGTCGCACTGCTCCGGGGGGCCACATGACGGGCCGCATCCTCGTGGCCCGCCTGGACAGCGTGGGCGACGTGCTCCTGTCCGGACCGGCTGTCCGGGCGGTAGCAGCAAGCCATCCCGCCGGCGTCGTCATGTTGTGCGGCCCCCAGGGGGCGCCTGGGGCGAGGATGCTCCCGGGAGTGTCCGACGTGATCGTCTGGGACTGTCCATGGATCACAGCGCCGGCGCCGGGCGTCACCGAGCAGCACCTGTCGACCCTGAAGGACGACGTAAGAGCTGCGGGTGTCACCGAGGCCGTCATCCTGACCTCGTTTCACCAGTCGCCGCTGCCGCTGGCGTTGCTGCTGCGGCTGGCCGGTGTCCGGCACATCACCGGCGCCTCCGTCGACTATGCGGGCAGCCTGCTCGATGTCCGGTTGAAACCCGGCGAGGATTTTCCCGAGGACCAGCCGGAGGCTGAGCGTGCGCTGCGGATTGCCGCTGCCGCCGGTCATCACCTGCCCGACGACGACGACGGCCGGCTCCGCGTATGCGATATCCCCGACGTGACACAGCTGATGGGTGCCGAGCCATACATCGTTCTGCACCCTGGTGCCGCGGTCCCTGCCCGTGCCTGGCCGCCCCTGCATCATGCTGCGCTCGCCGAATTGCTCACGGGCGGCGGGTACCGCGTGGTAGTGACCGGAGGAAACAGCGAGCGTGAACTGACGGCCACTGTGGCCGGTCCTGACGGCATCGACCTCGGCGGGCAGACCGACCTTCCCACCATGGCCGGCGTACTCGCCGGAGCTGACGCCGTCGTCGTCGGAAATACCGGCCCGGCGCATCTGGCTGCGGCGGTGGGCACACCGGTGGTCAGCCTGTTCTCGCCCGTGGTGCCGGCGGTCCGGTGGGCGCCGTACCGTGTGCCGGTCGAGCTGCTCGGGGAGCAGAACGCGCCCTGCAGGTTGACCCGGGCCCGCGAATGTCCCGTTCCCGGGCACCCCTGCCTCGCCAACGTAAGCCCCGAGGAGGCCTTCGCCGCCGTGCTGCGGCTGACCTCGGGTGTCCCGTCCCTGGCCAGCAGAAGAGAAACGAGGAACGCATGAGAATACTGCTCTGGCACGTGCACGGCGGGTGGACCGATGCCTTTGTGCGCGGACCACACGAGTACCTGTTGCCCACCACGCCGGAGGGCGGCCCGTGGGGGCTGGGCCGGGCAGGCCGGGACTGGCCCGACTCCGTCCGCGAAGTGGCGCCGGAGGACCTGCGCGAGTGGAACCCCGACCTCGTCGTCCTGCAGCGGCTTGGAGAGCTCGAGGAAGTGGAGCGGCTGCTCGGCCGCCGGCCCGGCCGCGACATTCCCGCGGTCTTCCTCGAGCACAACACCCCCAAGGGCGACATCCCGACAACGCTGCATCCGCTGGCTGGGCAGAGCGAAATCCCCATCGTTCATGTCACCCACTTCAACCAGCTCTTCTGGGACAACGGCATGGCGCCCACCATGGTCGTGGAACACGGCATTGTGGACCCGGGCCCGCTCTACACCGGCGAGATTGCGCACGCCGCGGTGGTGGTTAACGAGCCCGTGCGGCGCGGACGGGTGACCGGAACCGATCTCCTTGCACGGTTCACGCGGGTTGCTCCCCTCGACGTCTTCGGCATGGGAACCGCGGAACTGCCCAACGCGCTCGGTTTGGGCGCCGACGAGCTCACCGTCTGCGGTGACCTCCCGACGCCGACGCTTCACGCGGAGCTCGCCCGCCGCCGGCTGTACATCCACCCGCTGCGGTGGACTTCGCTGGGACTGGCGCTGCTGGAGGCCATGCATCTGGCGATGCCCGTGGTTGTGCTGGCCACCACGGAAGCGTCGCGCGCGGTGCCGCCGGAGGCAGGCGCCATTTCCACCGACGTCGACGAACTCTGCGCCGCGGTCCGGTTGCTGGTCGAGGATCCGGAGGAGGCCCGCGCGCGCGGTGAGGTGGCGCGGCAGGTAGTGCTCGAGCGCTACGGACTACCGGGGTTCCTTCAAGCGTGGGACGAGGTTCTGGGCCGGGCCACGGAGCGTATGCGCGTCCTTGCAGTTTCTGAGAGGAGACCACAATGAGGATTTCCATGGTGTCGGAGCATGCGAGCCCGCTCGCCGCGCTCGGCGGAGTGGACGCCGGAGGGCAGAATGTGCACGTCGCTGCGCTGTCGCTGGCGCTCGCCCGGCGCGGACACAGCATCACCGTCTATACCCGGCGGGACAGCACGGACCTGCCCGAACGGGTGCAGGCGGCGCCCGGTCTCGAGGTTGTCCACGTTGACGCCGGCCCGCCCGCCGCCATTTCCAAGGATGAGCTGCTGCCTTACATGCGGGCGCTCGCCGACGGTATTGCGGCGGACTGGGGCTCCCGCCCGCCGGACCTCGTGCACGCCCACTTCTGGATGTCGGGACTTGCGGCACTCGACGCGGCCCGGCGGGAAGACTCGGGCTACGCCGTCCCGGTGGTTCAGACCTTCCACGCGCTGGGGACCGTCAAGCGGCGGCATCAGGGCAAGGAGGACACCAGTCCGTCGGAGCGCGCCTGGTTGGAACCGTCCGTGGGCCGGCAGGTGGACCGCGTGATCGCGACCTGTTCGGATGAGGTGTTCGAGTTGAAGGCGATGGGCGTCGAGGGTACCCGGGTATCGGTGGCGCCATGCGGGGTGGACCTCACGCTGTTCGGCGCAAACGGTCCTGTTGCACCACGTCACCGGGCACATCGGATCATGACCGTCGGACGGTTGGTTCCCCGCAAGGGCGTGGACCTGGTGATCGGCGCCCTACGGATACTCGCGGACAGCGGAGTGTTCGACGTCGAACTGGTCATCGCGGGCGGCGGAGGTGACGCCAAGCGCCTCGAAGAAGATCCGGAAGCCAGGCGGTTGATGGCACTGGCAACGGAACTGGGCGTCGCGGACCGGGTTTTTCTGGAGGGCCAGGTGCCCCGCGAACGGATGCCGGAGCTGCTTCGCAGCGCTGACGCCGTGGTCTGTGCACCCTGGTACGAGCCGTTCGGGATTGTCCCGCTCGAAGCTATGGCCTGCGGTGTTCCGGTGATCGCCGCTGCCGTGGGAGGCCTCATCGACACCGTCGTCGACGGGCAGACGGGACTCCACGTGCCGCCGCGGGATGCGGGTGCGCTCGCCGATGCCGTCCGCCAGGTCATTGAAAACCCCGAGGCTGCAAAGGAGCTTGGGAAGGCGGGACTGGCGCGGGTCCACGCCCGCTACTCCTGGGACCGCATCGCTGCTGACACCGAAAAGGCCTACCAGCTCACCCTCAACCAGGCCGGCGGGAGCCCGCGGTCCCGCCGCAGCGCTTCCCGGTTGGCCCAGGCTGCAACTCTGCCGTCCAGTTCACATCTGCAAAGCACAGGAAGGAGCGCACGATGAGCGCTGAACACCTTGCCACCGTCCGGGCCGGGCGCAGGCAGCCGCTGATCGCAGTTCCGCCGCATCCCCCTTCGGCGCCGCCCGACGCAGCCGGATCCGGGGCCCTCGATGCGGTAATAGGACACCTGGAGCAGGTACTCCCCGCAGTTGAGTCCCTCATGGCTTCTGCCGCCCACCTTGCCGAATGGGGTGTGGACCTCGCCGAACGTCTTATGGCGGGTCAGCGACTGCTCGCCGCGGGCAATGGAGGCTCGGCCGCTGAAGCCCAGCACCTTACGGCGGAGCTGGTGGGCAGGTTCGACGGAGACCGTGAAGCATTCTCCGCGATCTCCCTGCACGCTGAGTCCTCGTCTGTGACGGCGATCGCCAATGACTATGGATACGAGAACATGTTCGCCCGTCAGGTGCAGGGCCACGGCCGGGAGGGAGACATCCTGCTGCTGCTGAGCACCAGCGGCAGCAGCCCGAATCTCCTGCGCGCCGCCGAAGCCGCACGCACGATCGGTGTCACGAGCTGGGCTCTCACAGGCCCCGGCCCGAACCCGCTCACCGCGCTTTGCGATGACCATGTGGCCGTGAACGCCCGGTCGGCCAACGCGCAGGAGGGCCACCTCATTGCCCTCCACGCGATCTGCCGGGCGTTCGACGCTGAAGTAGCACGCTGCCGGGCGACGGAGGCGGGATCATGAAGATTGTCGTAGTGGGCGACGTTCTCCTCGACGTCGACCTGTCCGGGGAAGCCAGCCGACTGAGCCCCGACGCGCCCGTCCCCGTGGTCGACGTGGCTGCCGCGAAGCGCCGCGCCGGTGGTGCCGGCCTGGTTGCACGCATGCTGCAGCAGGATGTGCAGGAGCGTGGGCAGGGAACAGCGCTTGAACTCGTCACTGTGCTCTCCGACGACGACGCCGCTTCCACCCTGCGCGAAGAGCTCGCCGGCATAACGCTCGTGACCGGCCCCTCCGGTGCGCCGACTCCGGTCAAGACGCGGATCCGGGCTGGGAGTCACCCGGTTGTGCGGTTCGACGAAGGATGCGGGGAAGCGCCGGTGCCGCCGGTGACAGGGGACATGCTGCGTGCGGTGGAGACGGCCGACGTCGTGCTGGTCTCCGACTACGGGCGGGGGCTTGCCGTGAACGACCAACTGCGGGAGGTGCTGGGGCGGGTCGCCGGTCGCATCCCGGTTGTCTGGGATCCCCACCCGTCAGGGCCGGACCCCGTGCCGGGAGTGGCCGCCGTGACCCCCAACCTCAGCGAGGCGTTGAAGGCGGTCGGAGCATCGCCGGGTGGCAGGACCGACGTCGTGCGTGCGGCAGCGGACGCCGCCGCCTTGCTGGAGCGGAGGTGGAAGAGCAGGGCGGTCATCGTGACTCTGGGGGAGCGGGGCGCCCTGGTCCACCGTCAGGGTGAGGGCGCCGAGTTGCCGCACCTGGTTCCGGCTCCCGCGATCGTCGCGACAGACCCCTGTGGCGCCGGTGACCGTTTCTGTTCGGCGCTTGCGCTCGCACTCGGCGCGGGCGCGGGTTTGGAAGAGGCAACCCACTCGGCCGTCCAGCAAGCGGCCGGGTTCCTCGGCCGGGGCGGGGTGTCAGCCCTCGGGGAGGATCCGGAACCGACGCAGCTGCACGGCCGCGCTGTCGATGCGCTCCGCGTTGTCCGTGAAACCCGGGAGGCCGGCGGCACTGTGGTGGCAACAGGGGGATGCTTCGACCTGCTGCACGCCGGCCATGCGCGCACGCTCTCTGCCGCGCGGCGGCTGGGGGACTGCCTGATCGTCTGCCTGAACTCGGATGTCTCGGTCCGCCGGCTGAAAGGCCCGCAGCGCCCCATCATGGGCGAGGAGGACCGGGCAGAACTGCTCTCCGCGCTCGAATGCGTCGACGCCGTATTCGTCTTCGGCGAGGACACGCCGGAAGGGGCGCTCGCGACCCTGCGTCCCGACATCTGGGTCAAGGGCGGCGACTACTCCGCCGCCCAGCTCCCCGAATCCGCACTCGTGCGGTCCTGGGGCGGGCAGACCGTCACCGTCCCGTATATCCCTGCACGTTCAACCACGTCCCTGGCCGCGGCCCTCGCCGAGGTCGGGTAACCAGCAAAGGACACTGAGAGGATCACATGACTACTTCTACGAACACCTTCACCTTCAACCCCGGCCGCGTACTGGTCACGGGCGGAGCGTCCGGGCTGGGCGCCGCGGTCGTGGCCCGCGTGCTCGACGCCGGCGGTACGCCCGTCGTGCTGGACCGGGACAACAGCCGCGTATCCGGCGTGAAAGCGCTGGAGGTCGACGTCGCAGACCGGGAGGCAGTGACGGCGGCTGTGCAGCAGGCGGCTGACATGCTCGGCGGCCTGGACGCCGTCGTCACCGCCGCCGGCATCGACCGGTGCGGACGGCTCGAGGATGTAGCCGCGGCGGAGTGGGAGAAGGTGCTGGCGGTCAACCTCACCGGAACGGTGTCCACCGTGCGCGCCGCGCTGCCGTACCTGAAGACCAGCCACGGGCGGGTGGTAACCATCGCCTCGACGTTGGGCATCCGTGCGGTCGCCGATGCCACGGCCTACTGCGCTTCGAAGTTCGGCGTGGTTGGTTTCAGCCATGCGCTGGCTGCGGAGATGGCGGGCGAGGTCGGAGTCACCACCATGATCCCCGGTGGCATGGAGACCAGGTTCTTCGACGACCGCGATGAGAAGTACAAGCCGCAGGACAACTCAAGGCTCAACGACCCCACCCGGGTAGCTGACGCAATTCTCTTCGCGCTGTCACAGCCGCGTGGCTGCGAGGTTAGGCAGATGCTTATCTGCCACGAAGAAGAGGGGTCGTGGCCGTAAGGTCCCTGACGTCCTCGTACACCGCGTCGGGCTGGATCTGCTGGACTTGCGAGTCATCATGCTCGCAACGTTCCGCGGTCCAGCCCACCTGCGTTACGTCCACCCCGCATGCGGGGCACTCCGTGGTCCACGCCAGGTGCACGCGGTGCAGCATGCGTCCCATAGCCCCGGCGCTGATCACGTTACCCGCCCAATAGATCCCCACCGTGGGCGTACCGACCGCCTGAGCGAGGTGCCTCGGCCCGCTGTCATTGCCGACGACGACGGTCGCCGCCGAGAGTACGCCCGCCAGTTCGCTGAGGGACAGCTGCCCCGCGAGCGAACGGATCCGAGCTTCGTTTTGCCCGGCCTGGGCCGTCCCGGCCTGGGCCGTCCCGGCCTGCGCCTGTGCGCGCCGGACGATGTCGGCCGCGAGCGGTGCGTCGCCGTCGTCGCCGACAAGCACCACATCGCTGCCATCCCGCGCTGCCCGCGCGGCGATGGTGGCAAAGGACGACGATGGCCAGCGCCTGCGCGGATCCGTGGCACCCGGATGAATCACCAGCAGGGGCCGGATTCCGGCGCCGGTAAGCGAACGCCCCACAACCGCTTCTTCTTCGGTGACTGCGAACTGCGGTTCGAGGCAGACCGGGGCAGCACCGGCGAGGCCCACCACTTCGAGCGCTCGCAGAAATTCGTTCTGGTAGTAGACGTAGGGCAGGCTGCGTTCCAGTTCCACGGCGTCCGGTGTTCTGGTGCCGATGGTATGCCTTGCGCCGAGCTTGAGGAGGAACGGATTGGAGTTCCGGCCGCCACCGTGAACCTGGACGGCAAGGTCGAACTCGCGGGAGCGCATGGCTGTGAAGAATTCGGCAGTTGCTCTACCGTCCTCGGGACCGGGACGCACACCTGAGGCGTAGGGGAGCGCCTCCACCCCGGACACCGGCCCGGGTCTGTTTCGGAGGAGTTCGGCGTGGAGCGGGACTCCCAGGAGGGTGATCGACGCTTCCGGATATGCTGCGGCCAGGGCGCTCATCGCGGGGTAGGCGAAGAGCAGGTCGCCCAGACCTCCGCCGCGCAGGACGGCGATGCGCTCGACGTTTTGGAACCTTTCCATGAGGGGGCCGACCCCTGTGCCCATCGCCGCAGATTGCCGGTTCGCTGCCAGGCTGTTGGCCATTGTCACCTCAGAATCGGGAGTTGTTACTCGCTGTCGTCACCGTCGGTCAGGTCCTTGATCAGCGCAGTGGATGCGCAGTCGCGGATGCCGTTGATACCGGACACGGCTGTCGGCTTGTCGTCGTAAGACTCGCTGGTCATCAGGGTTGCGCCGTCGTCTCCGGTCAACCGGAACCGGTAGCGGGTCTCATCATCCAGGTAGAGCTCGAACTTGCCCGCCATGTCAGGACTCCTTCGTCAGACTGAGTGGTTTGTGCTGTCCGTAGATTATCAGTGCGCTTACCAAGACGGCGGTCCACAATGATCGACAAGATGAAGATAGTAAGCATACTGTTTATTGGTGAGGGGTAATCCGCCCCACGGTTCGAGCGGAAGGAGACCGATCATGGCAAAGCACAAGCTGTGGGCAATGGCAGCTGCGGCAGGTATCAGCGCCGTGCTGCTGGCCGGGTGTGATGATCCGGGCGGGGGAGACACTCCGGGAGAGGTCGAAGACACCGAATTCGACGACAACGTCGGAATCGACACCGACCTCGAGGACAACTCCGTCGGGGAAGATGAGCTCGAGGGTGACACGGGCGAAGAGGGACAGCCCGACGACGTAGCTACTGAACCTTCGGAGTGATAACCCATGACACAGAGCGACTCGCCACGGCACGAAGATCTTCCCCTGCCGGATTATGACCACCTCCCGCTGGGTACCCTGCCCACCCGCATCAATGGACTGGACGAACCGGCCGTAGCCCAGCTGCTCGAGTATGAGCGTGCGCACGGGGACCGGCTTCCGGTTGTTCAGGTTCTCGAGCACCGGTTGGACGCTCTACGCAACGGCGCCGAGCCAAGTGGGCCCGAGAACCCGGACACCCCGGAAAGAACCAGTAACAGGGGCGGATCGCCCGTAAGCCCGGCAACCTCCGGACCGCCGGTGAATCCGCCTTCCCAGGGTGACCCAAGCAACCCGGCTCAGCCACGCTGAGCCAGGAGGAAAAGCCATGACCGCAGACAACCAGGAACCCGGCGAGGCGGACCCCGCCGAGACGCAGGAAAAAACCGTCGAAGAGATCGCTGAGGACGTAAGGTCCGAGATCCGGCTCGGCCATGTGGAGGACGACGTCACCCATGTCCTCGAGGAGCGGCTCGAAGAGGCTGGGGTGCACCTGCGCCCGGAGAAGGTGGACGAACTTGCGGAAGACATCGAAAATGACGTCTCCACGTAGGCGCCTGCCCCTGACTGGGAGGCGCCCGGCGTGAACACATCAGACACTTACGACGTCGTTATCATCGGAGGCGGTGCGGCCGGCCTGAGTGCCGCCCTCCTTCTGGGTAGGGCGCGGCGCCGGGTCGCCGTCGTTGACTCCGGGAAGCCCCGCAATGTTCGCGCGGAACACATTCATGGGTATCTCACCCGTGATGGTATCCCGCCGGCGAAGTTCCTCGAGCTGGCGCGGGAGGACGTGCGACGGTACGGCGTTGAGCTGATCGATGCCACGGTGGAGGAGGTCCACCCGGATCGACGGGTCTGCCTTGCGAACGGTCGCGTCCTGAACGCCCGACAGGTCATTCTGGCTTCCGGGCTGACGGATGTTCTGCCCGAGGTGGAAGGTGCCGACGCGCGCTGGGGCACGGACCTGTTCCAGTGTCCGTACTGCCACGGTTGGGAGCACCGGGACCGGACGCTGGCTGTGCTCGGAACTGCGGAGTCCTCGGTACAGCAGACGCTGCTCGTCCGGCAATTCTCGAGTGACGTCACGCTGTTCACCCATGAAATGGATCCCCTCGACGGCGACGCGGCAGCGTCCCTGGCATCAAGCGGCGTGAAGGTCGTTGAGGGTCGCGTGCGGGCGCTGGTCGCAGCAAGTGAGTCCCTGACCGGCGTGCGGCTGGAGGACGGTCAACTCGTGCCGTGCGATGCCTTGTTCTATGAACCCGGCTCAACCGTTGACACGTCGATCGTGCGCGTCCCGGACTGCCAGACGATGGAAAACGGCTGCGTCACCACCGACGACTCCGGCCGCACCACCGTCGAGGGAGTGTGGGCCGTAGGCAATGCAGCCGATCCGGCAGCCCAGGTGATCGTTGCTGCCGGTGACGCGTACCGGGTGGCAGTAGCCGTGAACGCCGAACTGATTGAGGCCGACGTCGACGAGGCTCGGCGTGAGCTCGCAGGGAGCTCTGCAGAATAGGGGTGCTTGCGTCTTCCCCTTCCGCGTGAGCTGGGCTAGCGTCGGACTATTCACTGCCCCACCGTCTTACTGACCCACCGTCCGAAAGGAGTGGTCGTCATGGACATGGCTACCATCAACACTTCGCTTGATCACGTCATAGGGCGCGTGGAACGCGCTGAGTTCCTCGATGCCCCAGCCAACAAAGTTGCGGGCCTCGTAGGTAAATGGCTGAAGCCCGGCCCCATCAAAAACCTGCTCAGCGGCACCGGGACCGGGCATCCCGCCCACCCCATCCTGATCCTGGTCCCGCTCGGATCATGGGCATCCGCCTTCTTCCTGGATTTCATCGGCGGGAAGGACACCGGTACTGCCACGGCAGCGCGACGCCTGATCGTTCTGGGAAACCTCAGCGCACTGCCCGCAGCCCTGACCGGGCTCAGCGACTGGGCCGACACCCAGGGCGCAGAGCGCAGGGTAGGGCTCGTCCATGCAGGCCTGAACGTGGCTGCCGTGGGCGTCTTCTCGGCCAGTGCGGTTGCGCGTGCCGCGAACGCCAGAGGGGTAGGGGTTTTGACGGCAGCCGTGGGCATGGGTCTGGTGTCGGCGTCCGGATGGCTCGGTGGGCACCTTGCCTATGCCCGTGGCGTGGGAACCGACACGACGGCCTTCGAGGTGCCGCCGTCGGACTGGACCGATGTAGCCGCTGTGGAGGACATCAGCGACAAGCCCATGCGCGTCGACGCCGGTGGAGTGGCCGTGCTGGTTATCCGCCACGCGGGTGAACTGCGGGCCATTTCCGACCGCTGCACGCACCGCGGGGGACCCCTGCACGAGGGAACCATCGAGGACGGGTGCGTGGAGTGCCCCTGGCACGGAAGCCGTTTCCGCCTGACAGACGGCCAGATCGACCGGGGCCCTGCCACCAGGCCCCAGCGTACCTTCGAGGTCCGAACCCAGGACGGACGGATCCAGATCCGGCCCGCGTCCGACCCCGGCAGCCTCCGGACAGAACCCGTGACGGGGAGCGCGGGCAGCTCCTGATCGAAGGCGGATCGCCCAAAACAGGTTCCGCAGAAGCTGTGTGAACCGCTGCTCGGATGGGTACTCCTCTGGCACGAAGCGATTCGCCAGCCAGAAGGAGCGCAATGACGAGCGAGCCCCAGACCATGATCCGCGGCAGTGCCGCCGAGTCGGACCTGACCATCTGCGATCCCCGGGATGGCAGCGCCGTGGGGACCGTGGAATCGGCCGGACGGGAGCAGGTTGCGCTCGCCGTCCAGCTGGCCAGATCGGTGCAGCCTGAGTGGGCCGCGCTGGCTCCCGCTGACCGGGCAGGCATGGTCTGTACCGCAGCGAAAGCCCTCCTGCGGGAGGGTGCTGATTCCCTTGCAGAGCTGAACAGCAGGGAGACCGGGCGTCCCCGTGAGGAGGCGCTGGCCGGTATCGAGGCAGGGGCTACGACGCTCGAACAGTACGCGGAGCTCGGGCCGCTTCATCGCGGGCACAGTCTCCGTGGCTCCGCCCTTGCCTCCGACTACACCGTTACCGAGCCGAGAGGGGTGGCGGCACTCCTCACACCGTGGAATGATCCTGTGGCAGTTGCTTGCGGTCTACTGGGGGCTGCGCTGGTTACCGGCAATACCGTCCTGCACAAGCCGAGCGAACGGTGTCCGCACCTTGGCCTGCTGCTGGGGAAACTGCTCTCGCCGTGTTTCCCGGCTGGAGTCCTGACCACCCTTACCGGAGGACCCGATGTCGGGGCCATGCTCACCACGGAAGAGGGCATCGACGTCTACGCGCATGTGGGGTCAAGCGCTGCCGGGGCGCGCATCGCCCGCGCAGCTGTACTTACCGGCGCCGACGTGATCCGGGAGAACGGCGGCAATGATCCCCTGTTGATTGACCGCGACGTCGACCCGGTCTGGGCAGCAGAGCAAGCCGCCATAGGGGCCTTCAGCAACAGCGGTCAGATCTGCACTGCCGTGGAACGCATCTACGTTCACGACGCGATCGCAGACGAATTTTGCGACGCGCTGGCGGCGGAAGCCGGTCGGCGCAATGAGTCCGGCAGTTTCGCGCCGCTTGTTGACCGCCGCATGCGCGACGCCGTGGATTCCCAGGTTCAGGCCGCCGTCGGAATGGGAGCCGAAGCCGTGGAAGGCGGCGCAATCCCGGACGGGCCGGGAGCGCACTACCCGGCGACCGTCCTGGTGAACTGCACCGAGGAGATGGATGTCATGGCGGAGGAGACCTTCGGCCCGGTGGCGCCGGTTACGCGCGTGGGCAGTTTTGACGAAGGGCTCAGGCTCGCCGCGGCCGGTCGGTACGGCCTGGCCGCGAATGTCCTGACCGGAAGCATCACCAACGCGCAGAAGGCTGTCGCAGCGCTGAAAGTGGGTACGGTGAAGGTCAACGCCGTCTTTGGTGGCGCTCCCGGCGGATCAGCGCAGCCGCGCGGTGAGAGCGGAGAAGGCTTCGGCTACGGACCGGAACTGCTGGACGAGTTCTGCACGGTGAAGGTGGTGCACATCGAGGCACCCGGGAAGTCTTCCCGGTCATGAGCGGGCTGCAGGAGACCCGAGGTCTGACCGAGTGGGTGCCCGTTGAACTGGCCCGCGTTGCCCCGGTCGTCACGGTGGTCGGGGACGTAATCCTGGACGGTTGGTGGACCGGCAGCATCGAGCGGTTCTGCCGTGAGGCTCCCGCACCCGTGGTGGACGTGCGTCGACGCGAGTACGCACCGGGCGGCGCGGCGAACACTGCAATGAACCTCGCTGCTCTCGGCGCACGGGTGCGTCTGGTGGGCCTCGTGGGAACCGACGACGCCGGAGCGCGCCTGCGTGCGCTGCTTGACGACGCCGGCGTGGACACTACGGGACTTGTAGCCGCGGATGGATTCAGGACAACTACGAAGAACCGGATCATCGGTGGCGATCAGGTGATGCTGCGGCTTGATGATCAGGACGGGGCGCCACCGGAGGAGTCGGTCGCCGCACTGGCCGCGGCGATTCCGGTGGCACTGCAGGGTAGCAGCGCCGTCGTTGTCTGTGACTACGGCACCGGGGCACTGGGGTCTTCCGTACGCCAGGCGCTGCGGGGCAACGCCGGCGGGATGCTGACCGTCGTCGACGCTCACAATCCGCGGCCGTGGTCCGAACTCAGGCCCGGCATTGTCACGCCCAATGCGCAGGAAGCGGCGCGTCTGCTGGGCACGGGCTTCCCATCGGCTGCCGAGGACCGCGCCGCGCTCGTCACCGAACGCCGCGAGGAGCTTTTCGCGGCGACGGGAGCGAGCGCCGTCGTCGTCACGCTTGATCGGGACGGCACGGTCCTGCTCTCGGGGAAGGGGCAGGCGCACCGCACCTGGGCGCGGCCCGCGTCGGAGAAACAGGCATCGGGGGCGGGGGACACCTTCGTGGCGTGCCTGACGGCGGCGCGGGCGGCGGGCATGCCCATGACGGCGTCGCTGGATCTTGCGCAGGCTGCGGCCGACGTTGTGGTCGGACGGCCGGGGACCTCCGTGTGTTCCACCGCGGATCTGGCGCAGTACCTCGGCGGCCTCTCGTCGGCGATCCTGCCGCTTGATGAGCTGCTGCAGCAAGTGGCGGGGGAGCGTGAGCACGGCCGGCGGATTGTGCTGACGAACGGGTGCTTTGACGTGCTGCACCGCGGGCATACCCGCTACCTGACGCAGGCCAAACAGCTGGGCGATGTGCTGGTTGTGGCCCTGAACGGTGACGAGTCGGTGCGGCGCCTGAAGGGGCCGGACCGGCCGATCAATGCCCTGTCCGACCGCGCCGGCGTTATCGCGGCACTGAGCTGCGTGGACTATGTGACGGCCTTCGACACTGACACCCCGGTGCCGCTGATTGAGGCACTGCGCCCGGATATCTACGCCAAGGGCGGTGACTACTCCTCGCAGATGCTCGAGGAAGCGCCGGTGGTGGAACGCTGCGGAGGAGTTGTGCGCATCCTCGACTACGTTCCCGAGCGGTCGACGACGGCGATGGTCGAGAGGATCCGGAGCGCTCCGGCAGAGTCGTCGACTGAGCATCCGGCTGCGCCGACGGCTGTGCCATGAGCCACCGCTAGGCGACCGAGACGCCGAACACCAACCCCAGCAGGTAGGTCGCCGCAGCGGCCCCCAGGCCGATGGCGAGCTGGCGCAGTGCGCGCTTGAGCGGGGAAGCGCCGGAGAGCAGGCCGACGACGGCGCCGGTCGCCAGCAGGGCCAGCCCCACCAGGGTGCAGGCGGTCACAACCGCGGCAATCCCGGTGAGACCAAAGAGATACGGCAGGACAGGAATCACCGCACCCGATGCGAAGAAGCAGAAGCTGGCGGCGGCGGCGCCCATGGCGGTGCCGATGCTCTCGTAGTCCTCCCGGGTTTCCTTGCGCTCCGGTTGCAGGGACAGGCTAGGGTCGCAGTCGCAGGTGAACTGCCCCATGCGTTCAGCGGCCCGGTGCTCGGCCGCCTCCGGGGACATTCCCCGCGCGCGGTAGACCAGGACCAGTTCGTTGGCGTTGATATCGAGTTCCTTGGCTGCCGTCAGGGTGACCTGCGTGGGGCGCGACGCCGTCAGCAGTTCCCGTTGGGAACGCACCGATACGTACTCGCCCGCGCCCATCGACAGTGCACCTGCGAGGAGCCCGGCGATCCCGCTGAACAGCACGAACGCACTGGAGACTCCCGTTGCGCCGATACCCATGACGAGGGCGAGGTTGCTCACCAGGCCGTCATTGGCGCCGAACACTGCTGCCCGGAAATTGCCGGAGAGCCGGTTGCGCCCACGTGTCGCGAGGCCCCTCACGACCTCCTCGTGGATCTGTTCATCGGCGGCCATCGCATTGGTCGCGAACGGATCGGCTGCATAGGGGGAACGGCCCTCGGCGCGCTGGGCCAGGGCAAGCACGAAGACCGAGCCGAAGCGCCGGGCGAGGAAGCCCAGGATCCGGTTCCGCAGCGAGGGGCGCTGGGGTTTGTCGACGTCGTCGCCGAGGAGGGAGAGCCAGTGCTGTTCGTGCCGGCCTTCCGCCTGCGCGAGCGCGAGCAGGATTTCCTTCTCTTCACCGCCGCGCTTGCGTGCCAGATAGCGGTAGGTCGCGGCCTCCGCCCGTTCGTCGGCCAGATACTGCCGCCAACGCTTGATATCGGCGGGTGTTCGGGTTCCTTCGGGGGTCAAAGCCGGCTCCTGATTTCACACGGCCAGGGCTGATTCGGAGCTCCGGCCATTAACTGATGCATGGCCGAAGGTCTCGTTCGCCGCCAGTGCGGTGGATTGCCGGGCATCATCGCTGATTGCCAGTATGTCGACAGGCCGCGGAGCGCAAGCACTCCGGAACTACTCCCCTTCGCAATCATCCATGGTACCCGCATCGGGCGGTCCCGTCGCACTGGCTAGGATGAAGCGGTGGATTATGCAGGGAACGACAACGACGACGGTGGCCGGCGTGGCCTGGCCCGGCGCGTTCTGCGCGGCGGCAGTGAACCGGACCCTCGGTTCACGCTCGCCAATGAGCGAACCTTCCTGGCGTGGATCCGCACGTCGCTTGCACTCATGGCCGGCGGCATCGCCGTAGAGGCGTTCACCACCGACATCTTTCTTCCACAGGTCCGGACCACCCTCGCGGTTTTACTGCTGCTGCTCGCCATGATCATCTCGTCGGTGGCATGCTTCCGGTGGCTCAACGTGGAACGGGCCATGCGCCATGGAACGCCCCTGCCGCTTCCGTTCCTGGCGCCTCTGCTGGCGCTCGGCGGGTCGGTGGTTGCCGCCGTCGTCGTTGTTTTTGTTCTGGTGCGGGGAGCCTAGAATGACCGCCCTGGGCCGGGACCCCGGACTGCAGCCGGAGCGGACGGCGCTTGCCTGGGGCAGAACCATGACCGCACTGGTCGGAGCGAGTCTGCTGTTCCTGCGCTGGGTCCCCGGGCATGGCCTGTTTGCCGTGGTCCTGGTGCTCGCGGCATTGGGGGCGGCGCTCGGAATTTACCTCAGCCAGCGACGCCGGTACGCAAGAGGCGTCGCCGGGGTTTCACGGGGCAGAGTGGATGCGGACGTCGTCGCGGTGATGTGCACATCGTCGGCGGTCCTCGCGATGGGCGCCTTGGGAGTTTACACCGTGCTGTTCCTGCCGCTCTAGGAGCGTGCACGTAGGGTAGAAGCGAAAACCCGCCGAATAACAGCAAGGAAGAAGCGCCCGTGGAGTACCGTCGCGACACCAGTGCAACACAGAACCAGGCGAGCCCGTGGAGAGACAGTCTTGGCCGGGCGAGCCTCCGCGCCGCTCAGCTCCTGTTGCTCCTCACAGCGCTGGTGGTGGCAATCTACGGATTGATCCAGATTCGCCTCGTAGTCATTCCGCTGCTGCTGGCGCTCATCCTGGCGGCCGCGATCAGTCCACTGGTCAATATGCTGCGGCACAAGGGCTGGCCGGGCGCGCTCGCAACGGCATTCGCCTTCCTGCTGCTGCTGGGTGTCCTGGGTGGCGTGGTCACCGGAATCGTCTTCGCGGTTCGCGGCCAGTTTGATGAGCTGGTAGCGAGCGCCAACGAGGGATTCGACCAGGTCTATGACTTCATCCGGACCGGACCGTTGCCGATCGATGAGGCCCAGATCGCGGAGGCCCGACAGGCGGTGGTGGACTTCGCCACCAGCGCCACGGCAGGGTCCACCGCGCTCTCAGGCCTTACTGCGGCGGGTACGTTCCTCACCGGGGCCCTGCTGATGGCGGTCATTCTCTTCTTCTTCCTCAAGGACGGCGAGAAAATCTGGGCATTCATGCTGCGTGGATTCCGTGGCGAGCGGCTTCACAAGGCCCGTCTAGTGGGGTTCCGAAGCCTGGATGTTCTGGGCGGCTATGTACGCGGGACAGCCATCATTGCACTGGTCGATTCAATTTTCATCGGCCTTGCCCTGTTCATCCTCGGCGTGCCCCTGGCGCTCCCACTCGCCGTCATCGTCTTCGTCGGTGCCTTCGTCCCACTGGTGGGCGCCACCGTTGCCGGTGTACTCGCAGCACTGGTAGCACTGGTGGCCAACGGGCCGTTCGTGGCGCTGATGGTGATCCTCGCCGTCGTCGTGGTCAATCAGCTGGAAGGGAACTTTCTGCAGCCGGTGGTGATGGGGCGTTCGCTGAGCATCCATCCGCTGGTGATCCTGATTGCGCTGACCGCCGGCACCATCCTGGCGGGAATCATCGGCGCCATTCTCGCGGTGCCGGTAGCCGCGGTGGTCTGGGCCGCGATCAAGGTGTGGACCGGAGAGGACGATGGCGACGACGAACCCGAAGCCGTCGAGGGGGAGTCGGAGCCTGAAACCGCCCAGGATGAAACCAAGGCCGGCAACACCGCCGCATCCCGGGCTGTCACGGAGGGGTCCCCCGAGACCCGCTGAGTGCGCAGATAACCACGGAATGACGTCGCCGGAAGGCGGTTATCTGCGCACTCAGCGGCTTGTCTCAGCGCACGGCGGTAGCAGGTCCCTCGAGGGGGACCTCTTCCTGGACCTCGCCTGCCACACGCTTGTTCCACGCCGTCATGACTGCGGGGTCCGTCGGTCTGGTGGCAAGCGATACCACGACGTAGCACACAGCGGAGCTGATCAGCCCGAAGTAGATCGGCTCGTTCGCGTACACCCCGTCGCCGATTGCGAAGCCTGCATAGACGGCGAGGGTGCCGAGGGTGACCACTGAGCCCACGACCATGGACACCGCGGCGCCCGGGCCCGTTCCGCGCTTCCACACGAGGCCGCCGAGGATTGCGACCAGGAGGCCGCCGACCAGGATGTCGTACGCGATGGTGAGGGCGATGACGACGTCGTTCAGCACAATCGCGATGCCCACCGCCAGGATGCCAAGACCGAGCACCCACAGGCGGTTGCCCGCGACATCGTGCTCGGGGTCGGACCCCTTGCCGCCTTCCGCCGCGACCGTTGCGCCGCCGCGCAGACCGTGGTGCCGCCAGCCGCGGACGAAGGGAACGACGTCGGAACTTGCCACTGTGGCCGCGGCAATCAGCGCACCCGAAGCAGTGGACATCATCGCTGCGACCGCGGCGGCGAGGACCAGGCCGCCGGCTCCGATCGGAAGCACGTCAAGGGCGACCTGGGCGTAGACGTCATCGGTGTTTTCGAGGACCGGGAGCAGTACGCTGGCGGCCATGCCGATCATGGCGCCCGCGATGCCGTAGAGGATGCAGTAGATTCCCGCGGTGGTGCCGCCCCACCGGGCTACACCCGGCGTTCTGGACGTGAAGACGCGCTGCCAGATGTCCTGTCCGATGAGCAGCCCGAGGGTGTAGACCACGAAGTAGGTGATGATGGACTGCGCACCGATGCCGGTGATGCTGAAGAACTCTTCTCCGGCGCGCTCACGAATACCGTCGAATCCACCGGCAGCCGAGAGTGAGAAAGGGAGCATGAGTGCGAAGACGCCGATCGTCTTGATGACGAACTGCGCCATGTCGGCCAGAGTGATGGACCACATGCCGCCGACAGTCGAGTAAATCAGCACAATGATTCCGCCGAGCGCGATGGCCAGCCACCGTTCCAGGCCGAACAGTACGACGAAGATGGTGGCGTAGGCTCCGGTCGAGGTTGCGCACAGCACCACCGTGTAGGCGAGCATGACAAACCCGGCGATCTTGGTTGCCTCATGCCCGTACCGCAGCGTCAGCATCTGGGAGACAGTGTAGATTTTCAGCTTTTGGATGGTGGGCGCGAAGAAGAGGCTGAGCACCAGGACTCCGGTGCCGATAGCTACAACGAGCCACATACCCGAAATCCCGAACCGGTATCCCAACCCGACACCGCCCACGGTGGACGCGCCGCCGAGGACGACTGCCGCCATCGTGCCGGTATAGAGCACCGGCCCCAGCCGTCGGCCGGCCACCAGGTAGTCACTGGTATTTTTGGTGCGCGACTTGCCCCACCAGCCGAACGCGAGCATCGAGGCCAGATAGACCACCACGATGGTGATATTGACGAATTCCATGGATCTCCTGAAGACGGAAAATTTCACCTATAGACAACAGATGTTGTCCTATACGCTATCTGTGACGGAACTAACAGGTCAACTGTGACGATGCTGATGCCGTCGGTATGCTCAAAGACCAGCCCCCGGAAGGACTCCACATGAAGGCTTTGCCAGTAGAACCAAGCAATGCGCCGGTGGCTATTGGCTCACGGATCCGATCAGCCCGTCAGGCGCAGCGGATGACGATCGAGCAGGTGGCCGATTCAACCGGCCTCACCAAGGGGTTCCTCAGCAGGGTTGAACGGGATCTGACGTCACCTTCGGTTGCGTCGCTGGTCACGCTGTGCCAGGTGTTGTCCATCTCCATCGGGGATCTCTTCACCGTGCCTGAAACACACCTCACCAAACTCAACGAAGCTCCGAAGATCAGCCTTGGCGGCGAAGGGATCAATGAACGGCTCATGACCGCACGCTCGGAGCGGCGCCTTCAAATGATCCGTGCCGTGATCGAGCCGTATGGGAAGGGGGAAGCGGACCTGTACTCCGTGGACTGCGAAGTCGAAACCCTGCACATCGTGGCCGGCCGCTTCGAACTGATCTTCTCCAATGACCGGTACGAGATGGAAGCGGGGGATACGATCACATTCCCCGGACGGGAACCGCACACCTGGCTGAACCCGTCCGGTGAGGAAGCCATAGTCCTGTGGACGCTGGTTCCAGCGGCCTCCCGAAGCTAGGGTAAGCCATAAGCATGCTTTGTATGTTGGGAAAATCCTCCAATTCGAGAAGCGATGGGCTATACGTCATGAGAGCCGTCGCGGTAGCGTGAGCCCCACCCCTTCGACGGTCAGGATCACTCATGGACTGGACGCTGGAAGTTGTCATTGTGCCGGTTAGCGACATCTCACGCTCGATCGGGTTCTACCGCGACAAGCTGGGATTCGTTCAGGATTTCGAGACCAACACCGGCGGCATGCACTTCACGCAGCTCACCCCGCCCGGTTCCGGCTGCTCCATCGTGTTCGGCAACGGGCCGGGCATGGGCGCGATGCAGCCGGGAACGCTCAAAGGCCTGCAGTTGGTGGTTTCCGATATCAACGAGGCGCGGGATGCGTTGCTGGGCCGCGGCGTCGATGTCAGTGACATCACCGTTTTTGACAAGCGCGACGGCGGCACCTTCTTCGGCTTCGATGACCCCGACGGTAACTCCTGGGCTGTGCAGCAGATCAAGGCCCGAGCTAAAAAGCCACTGATCCCGCGCTACTAGACCGTTCTGCCTTGACTGAGACGCTCGCCACAAATTAGCCTTGCGCTAAACAGATGATGCCTATTGGGCAACTTATGCAGCAACGACGGCATGAGTGTGGAGCGAGGGAGAAGTATATGGAAGAGCTGCGCGTCACGGCAGGGGGCCACCTTGGGCCGATTGATTCGGCCCGGATCCCGCGCTACGCAGGTGCCGCTACCTTTGCCCGGCTCCCGAGGATCGACCAGGTGGAGAAGGCGGATATCGCCGTCGTGGGTGTGCCGTTCGACTCCGGTGTTTCCTACCGGCCGGGCGCCCGCTTCGGTGCCAACCATGTCCGCGAGGCTTCGCGGCTGCTTCGCCCCTACAACCCTGCGATGGACATCTCGCCCTTCGAGCGGGTGCAGGTCGCTGACGCCGGCGACATGGCGGTCAACCCCTTCAATATCAATGAAGCCATTGAGACGGTCCAGCAGAATGCGCTGGATCTGACGCGCGACGGCGCCAGCCTGGTCACGCTCGGCGGTGACCACACGATCGCGCTGCCGCTGCTGCGCGCCGCCTCCGAGCGTGCCGGGGAGCCGGTTGCGCTGCTGCACTTCGACGCGCACCTGGACACCTGGGACACCTACTTCGGCGCCGAGTACACCCACGGGACGCCCTTTCGGCGGGCTGTCGAGGAAGGGATCCTGGACACGGAAGCCATTTCCCACGTCGGAACGCGCGGACCGCTGTACGGCGTGAAGGATCTGGAGGACGACCGGCGCTTCGGCTTCGGGATCGTCACTTCCTCGGACGTCTTCCGCCAGGGCGTCGACGAGATCGTTGCCAAGCTCCGTGACCGGATCGGCAACCGCCCCCTCTACGTCTCCATCGACATTGACGTGCTGGACCCGGCTCACGCGCCGGGCACCGGGACCCCCGAAGCCGGCGGCATCACCAGCAGGGAGCTCCTGGAAATCCTGCGCGGTCTGCGCGGGATGAACCTGATCGGCGCCGACGTCGTCGAAGTTGCCCCCGCCTACGATCACGCCGAGCTCACCGGCGTGGCGGCCTCACATGTGGCCTACGATCTGGTGAGTCTGATGGCTGACAAAATTTCCACGCGAAAGGACAGCTAATGCAGTCCGTTGACAGCGACGCCACAGTTCCCCCACAGCCGCTTTCAGGCCAGCGCAACGGCGGTGACCTGGTGGTCGAAACCCTGAGCGCGCTCGGTGCGACGACGGTGTTCGGCATTCCCGGTCAGCACGCGCTGGGCCTGTTCGACGCGCTGTCCCGCTCCGACCTCCAGTTCGTGTCCTCCCGGGTGGAGAACAACTCGGCGTTCGCCGCCGACGGGTTCTCGCGTGCAACCGGTGAAGTGGGCGTGCTCTTCCTCTCCACCGGTCCCGGTGCGCTCACCTCGCTCGCCGGACTGCAGGAGGCCTACGCCACCGGTGTACCGATGGTTGTCATCGCCAGCCAGATCCCACTGGAGGGACTGGGCGCGCGCCGTAAAGGCATGCTGCACCAGCTCGACGACCAGAAGGCATCCGCCGCCAACGTCACCAAGAGCCAGCGGCTGATCCAGCACGCCTCCGGCATCCCGTCGGCAATCCAGGACGCGTGGACCGAAGCCGTCTCCTCGCCCCAGGGGCCCGTCTGGGTAGAGGTTCCGCAGAACGTCCTGCTGGATGCCGTCGTCGTTCCCCAGGTCGAGGACGCACTGGCCGAGCCGTTCGACAATCCGCCGCGCGTGGAACTGGTCCGCGAGGCGGTCAAGTGGCTCTCGGAAGCGAAGCGGCCGGCGATCGTGGCCGGCGGCGGTGCCCGCCGCGGAAAGGCCGAGAAGTGGCTGCTCTCACTGGCGGAAAAGCTCGACGCGCCGGTCATGTGCTCACCCGGCGGCAACGGCGCGTTCCCCTGGAACCACGAACTGTCACTTCAGTCGTGGGCTGAGGACCGCTATGTCACCGAGGTCCTGGAGGACGCGGATGTGCTGCTGGTCATCGGGTCCTCCCTCGGCGAGGTGACCTCCAACTACTTCACCCTGGAGCCACGCGGGCGCATCATTCAGATTGACGCCGAACCGAGGGTTCTCGAATCCAACCGGCCGGCCCTGGGTATCCGGGCCGACGCCGGGCAGGCACTCGCAGCGCTGGATGAAGCCCTGGAACCCGTCGAGCGCCGCACCGGCGACTACGATCCCCGGAAGCTCGTGGCTGAGACCCTCGCCAAGGTGCAGGCCCGGCTCGATTCACAGGATCTCGGCAAGGAACGCACCTTCATGGCCGACATCCGCGCGGCCGCGCCCGATGACATGCAGACCTTCTGGGACATGACCATCGCCGCATACTGGGCCTGGAGCTGCTGGGATTCGAGGGATGGGGAGTTCCACTCCGCGCAGGGGGCCGGCGGACTCGGCTTCGGCTTCCCCGGAGCCATCGGCGGCGCGGTCGGCCTGGCGTCGAAGGGCCTGCCGGCGCGTGTGCTCGCGGTGTCCGGGGACGGTTCCGCCATGTACTCGATCGCTGAACTGGCCACCGCACGCCAGCACGACCTGCCGGTCACCTGGCTGATTGTCGACGACGGCGGTTACGGCATCCTCCGCGAATACATGGAAGGCGCGTTCGGCAAGGCCACCGCAACCGAGCTCACCCGGCCGGACTTCGTGAAACTGGCCGAATCCTTCGGCGTTCCCGCGGTTCGCGTGGCACCCGAAAACGTGCGGGAGGCGCTCGAGGCGAGCTTCGCCGCGGAGGGGCCCAACGTCGTCGTAGTCGAGACCCTGTTGAAGCTCTTCGCTCCCACGCACCTGTAGGTTTGGAGGAACCCGCGACCATGGAGGAGCCGCCGTGTTCGACCTGCGCGAGCTGGACAGGCCCATCATCGGAGCGCCCATGGCGGGCGGCCCGACGACGCCGGAGCTTGCCGCCGCCGTGAGCAACGCAGGCGGCCTCGGATTCCTAGCCGCCGGGTACCGGACGCCGGAGGACCTCGAGGCGCAGCTGCGCGGTACGGCCGCGCTGACCAGCGGTCCCGTGGGAGTGAACCTGTTTGTGCCCGATGCGTTCCAGCCGGAACCGGCACTGCTCGATGCCTACCTTGACTCCCTGCGCCCCGAGGCCGCCGTGCTCGGAGTGCAAGTGGGCGAACCCCGCGCTGACGAAGACGGCTGGGACGCCAAGCTTGAAATCGTCTTGGACGCCAGGCCCGCGGCGGTCTCCTTCACGTTCGGGTGTCCGGACGCTCCGGTTCTTGCCAGCATGGCCGCTGCCGGGATCCTGCCGATAGTCACAGTGACCAATCCCGCCGAGGCGGAGTTCGCTGCAGCCGCTGGGGCACGAGCGCTCGCGGTCCAGGGGCCGAGCGCCGGCGGGCATCGCGGAACCTTTGACCAGCGGGCGGTGCCGATTGATCAGGCGCTTGAGGACACACTGGCCGCTATCCGTTCGACCGTGGCGGTGCCGTTCGCGGCGGGCGGGGGAGTGTCCGGTTCCAACGACGTCGTACGGCTGCGGAAGGCTGGCGCCGATGCGGTTCAGGTGGGTACCGCACTCCTCCTCGCGGACGAAGCGGGCACCAATCCGGTGCACCGGGCGGCGCTGAGCGGGGGTTTGTTTCCGGGGACCTCGCTCACCCGGGCCTATACGGGACGGTACGCTCGCGGGCTTACGAACCGGTTCATTCTCGAGCATCGGGACGCGCCGGCGGGATACCCGCACCTGCACCATGCAACGGCGCCGCTGCGGAAGGCCGCCGTCGCCCAGGGTAATGCCGACGTCGCGCACCTCTGGGCTGGGAGCGGATTCGCCTTGGCGCGGACGGGACCCGCGGACGCCATCATCGAATCGCTGGCGTAAGTCGCGTACAACCAGCGCTCAGGCTGCCGTCGACTCCCTGGCCACCACTTCGAACTGCGTCAGGATCTCGCGCGGTGCGGGGCCCGAAGGGTTCTTGATGCGCTCCATGAGCACCTTGATCGCGGTCTCGGCGATCTCTTCACGTCCGGGATTGACGCTGCTGAGTGTGGGAATGGAGTAGCGGGTCTCGTCGAGGTCGTCGAATCCGATCACCGCCACGTCATCGGGGATGCGGCGCCCGGCTTCCTGCAGCACCCGCATGGCGCCCTGCGCGAGCGTGTCATTGAAGCCGAAGACGGCGTCAAACTCCACGCCGCGGTCCAGCAGGTCGTGCATCGCTTCGGCGCCGTTGGCACGGTGCCAGGTTCCGACATAGGCGACCAACTCGTCGTCGTACTCCATTCCGCGCGCCTCCAGCGCCTCGCGGTAGCCCTTGAGGCGGAGCCCGGCAGAACCAATGATCTCACCCTCATGGGCGCCGACGACGGCGATGCGCCGCCGCCCGGTATCCAGCAGGTGTTCCGTTGCGGCGCGGGCGCCTTCGATGTTCTGCATGGTCACGTGGTCACAATTGCCGGAGAAGATCCGCTCGCCGAGCAGCACGATGGGCACCTCCGCGGTGACCAGCGAGGCATCCTCTTCACCCAGGCCGAGCGGGCTGAAGATCAGTCCGTCCGACATACGTAGGCGCGGGCTCTTGAGCACCTCCAGTTCGCGGTCGCGCTCGCCGCTGGTCTGCTCGATGAGCACCACCAGGCCGCGCGCCTCTGCGGCTCTGATCACGGCGTCGGCCAGCTCGGCAAAATACGGCAGGCGTAGCTGGGGCACGGCGAGCGTGATGGCGCCGGTATGTCCGGAACGCAGGCTCCGGGCGGTGAGGTTGGGGCGGTACCCCAACTCGGCGATGGCCTTCTCCACGCGCTCGCGTGTTGACGGCCGAACGTTGGGGTGGTGGTTGATGACGTTGGACACCGTCTTGAACGACACCCCGGCCACCTGGGCCACATCATGCAGGGTCGCCGCCATTGCTAGTGTCCTTTTCGTGTTGGAACCGGTGGGACACGCGATAACGTGTCCCACCGGCAGAATACCGCGTTGCCGTGCTTCGGTCGCACGGCAGTGCGTTGGGGCTAGCGGCCGCTCGCGCCCGGTGTCCGCACTTCAACCGCCACGGGTTCGGTTGTTGCGGTTCCGTGGGCGTTGGAGAAGACAGCCCGGACCAGCAAACCGTCCTGCTCAGCGGTGAGCTTCTTCAGCGTCAGCTGTGACCGCCGCAGGCCGTCGCCGGCGTTGATGGTGGCCGGCTGATCAGTCAGGCGCTGCCAGGTGGCGCCGTCGTCCGAGGAGATATCCCACTGCGCCACCGGCGCCGGAGTGCCCGTTGCCTCCGCGCGGAAGGTCACCTTACCGCCGACGACGGCGGCATCTGGCTGGGGAGCCTGCGTCACCTTGGGTAGCTCAACCGTTTGGTTGAACTCGGGCCAACCGTCAACCCAGTTGATCTTCTGAAGGCCCAGGGTGGGGAAGTACGGGATCTCCTCGTTGGCGCCGTCGTAATAGTGGAAGGCGAGATAGTCGCCGAAGACGGACTGGCCGCCCGGACCGGTGATGGCGCCGTGGGCGTCCAACACGACCGTGCCGCCGCCACCGAACATGTCCCGGCCGTCCTTGTCGAGGTACGGGCCCGTGACCGACTCTGACCGGCCAACGGCGATCTTGTACGTTGAGTCGCCGCCGCGGCAGCAGGAGTCGAAGGAGACAAAGAGGTAGTAGTAGTCGCCGTTCTTGGTGATGTACGGGGCCTCAATGGGGTTGCCCCACATGAACCGGTCAGCGATGTTCACGGTCTGGGACTGCCAGTTCTCCACGGGCTTTCCGCTGGGCCACTCGATCGGGACCAGGAAGATACCGTACCAGAAGGAGCCGATGGCCATGTAGGGCTTGCCGTCCTCGCCCTCGACGATGCCGGCGTCGATCGCGTTGAAGGTCTTGCCCGGGTTGTTGGGGTCCAGCCCGGTTGCCGGGGAGGAGATCACCAGCCCCTGGTCCACCCATTCGTAATCGGGATCGTCGGGATCGAGCGTGGTGTTCGTGGCCAGCGCGGTGAGGGAGTTGCTGGTGCCGAACTGGGACGCGGAGTAGTACAGGTAATACGTGCCGTCGTTCTCGTAGATTTCGGGTGCCCAGAGGTTGTCAGGGAGGACGCCGCCGGCGAAGTGTTCGTCGATCCAGCCGGGGATCTGGTCCCAGACCGTGCCGGTGTACTCCCAGGTGGTGCCTTCATCGTGAGAGGACCAGATCTGGATTGTTCCGCCGTTCTCCCGGTTGATTCGGCCGGTGGAGTAGACGTACCAGGTGCCGTCGTCGTCAATGATGAGGGCCGGGTCATGGATGGGGGAGGTCTCTCCCACCACGGACTTGCCGCCGGGCAGGTCCTCGGTGAACGGAGTGCCCTGCCCGGTCCAGGTCTGAGGAGCGTTCTTGGTGGTGTCGGCCAGGACCGCCGGTGCGGTGGCTGTCCCGCTCAGGATCAGCCCAACACTCATTCCGAGTGCTGCGGTTGCTTTGGTAATGCGTTGGCGGAGCTGGCTTTGTGGTGATCGTGACGTCATTATCACGGTCCTTTCGGTCAGGATGCGCTGCAGAATTACAACGTTGAAAATATGACACGTGGTTCCGTGGGCGTCAAGGGTTGAGTTTTGGTGGTCCTGCCACCGGGGTGGAGCAAGGGCTGAGGGTGCAGATTTGCACGCGGACGCTCGGACACTTTCAGAAAGGCCCATTGACGGACGGGTGTGATCTGTGTCATTCTCGTTTTCAACGTTGTAATCAACGTTGTAAGTGCAGCGTTGCTACCAGTTTGGACTGGTATCCCCTCATACCCCTAACCGGAAGGACCACGTGATGATGAAGTCACGTACCATCAGCAAGACCATCGCAGCAGCAGCGGTCGCAAGCTTCTTGCTCAGCGGATGCGCCGCTGCCGCGGGCGGCGGAGAAGACGGCGAAAAAACCCTCACCTTCATGTACCGCGGTGGGCCTGATGACAAGAAGGCCTACGAGCAGGCAGTCTCCCAATTCGAGAAGGACAACGGCGTTGAGGTCAACATGATCCTGACCACCGCCGACCAGTACAGCACCAAGCTCAAGGCAGCCATCTCCGGCCGGCAGATCCCTGATGTTTTCTACATCAGCCCGGGTGAAGTGCAGGCTTATGTGAAGAACGGCATCATCAAGGACATCACCGAGAACGTCGAGGGCTCAGAGAATATCGATCTCGACAACATCTGGGATTACGGTGTGGACAGCTACCGCTTCGACGGGGAACTCAGCGGCCAGGGCGCCATCTACGCGTTGCCCAAGGACATTGGACCGTTCTCGTTCGGCTACAACAAGACCATGTTCGAGGAAGCAGGCATCCCCCTTCCCGATCCCGATGAGCCCTACACCATGGAAGAGTTCGTCGATGTTTCCAAGCAGCTCACCAAGGACACCGACGGTGACGGCAAGCTGGACCAGTGGGGCACCGGCCTTAACGTGGTCTGGAACCTCCCGGCGTTCGTATGGTCCAACGGTGGCGACTGGCTGAACGAGGACCGCACCAAGGTCACCATCGACACCCCTGAATTCATCGAAGCACTCCAGTGGTTCGCGGACCTGCAGAACGTGCACGAAGTGACTCCGTCCGCAGGCGAAGCACAGACCCTCGACACCTACCAGCGGTGGATGAAGGGCGAGATCGGCTTCTTCCCCGTGGGACCGTGGGACCTCTCCACCTATGAGGAACTTCCCTTCGAGTACGACCTGATTCCTTACCCGGTCGGCGCGACGGGCGAACCCGCCACCTACACCGGAACCCTCGGCATCGCGGTATCCAACGCCAGCAAGCACCCTGAGGAAGCGGCGAAGCTCGCCACCTACCTCTCGGCGAATGAGGAAGCACAGCAGACCCTCACCGACGCCGGCGTCCAGATCCCCAACCTTGAGGACATGGCCGAGGAGTGGGCGAGCGACGACACCACCATGCCCGCCAACAAGGAGGAATTCCTCGAGGTTGTCCGTGAATACGGGCGCCCGCTTCCGAGTGAACTCACCTACAACGCCGAGTGGTATGACGAATTCTTCACCAACATCCAGCCCGTTCTGGATGGCAAGAAGACAGCTGCCGAGTACGTGAAGGAAGCGCAGCCCAAGATGCAGCAGTTCCTCGACGCAGCCAACCAGCAGGCAGGCATCGGTGGCTAGCTTCCGGGCACACCGGACCAACCGCTGACCAGACCGGGTGCCGCGGCCGCGCGAAGACCGGCCGCGGCACCCTTCCAGCCAGGCTCCTGCCGGGCGACCCCACACGTGCTTGAATCAACGAGGATTTCAGATGTCCACCACCACGCGCCGATCCCGGCTCCACCGGCAGGAACACCTGACTGCGCTGGCGTTCGTTGCCCTGCCGGTCATCGGGTTTCTGCTGTTCACCCTCTACCCGATGCTGTTTTCCATCTACGCTTCCTTCACCGACTGGAACGGGCTCACGGCTCCGGTGTTCAGCGGACTCAATAACTACATCGCCATGTTTCAGGACCCCTACTTCCTGAAAGCCATGTACAACACCTTCTTTCTGATGATCGGGATCCCGATCGGGCTGGTGATCTCACTGGCCCTGGCGCTGGCCATGAACCGGAAAATGCATGGCACCACCTTCTTCCGCACCGTGTACTACGTCCCCGTGATCTCCTCCATCGCTGCAGTAGCCATCCTGTGGCAGTGGGCCTTCAACGGTGACTTCGGCCTGATCAATCAGATCCTCGCGCTCGTCGGCATCGACGGACCCAACTGGCTGCAGGACACCTCCACGGTCAAGCCCGCTCTGATCATCATGGCCATCTGGAAGGGCCTCGGCTTCTCGATGCTGCTCTATCTGGCCGCCCTGCAATCCGTGCCGCGCCACCTCTACGAAGCAGCAGCCCTCGACGGTGCCGGTGCCTGGAAGCAGTTCCGCCACATCACCGTTCCCATGGTCCGTCCGGTCACCTTCTTCCTGGTGGTCACGAGTGTCATCGCCGGATCCCAGGTGTTCGTCGAAATCAACATCATGACCCCGACCGGCGGCCCTGAGTTCTCCTCGGCCACCATCGTTTGGTACATCTGGCAAAAGGCCTTCGACAACCTGCAGATGGGTTACGCATCAGCCATGTCGGTTGTGCTCGGCCTCATGGTGTTCCTCATTACCTTCATCCAGTTCCGGCTGAACCGCCGCAACCAGTTCTCGATTGATTGAGGCAGGTCACCATGTCCTCCCAACGCGTCCTCCCCACCGCGCCGCCGCTCAAGCCCGAGCAAGGCCTCCCGGACGGCAAGTCCGCCCGCAACCGGCCGGCGTCGCCCAAGACCCGCGGTCTCTCACCTTCGGAGCGTCGGCACCGACTGATCAACGTCATCGTGACGATTGTGCTCTCGCTTGGCGCCATCGTGATGGTTGCTCCTCTGCTCTGGACGTTCTCCACGTCACTGAAAACCCGCGAAGGCGTCTTCGCACTGCCGCCGCAGTGGATTCCCGATCCCTTCGTCTGGGAGAATTACCTGCGGATCTGGTCAGCCGGACCTCTGCTCAGCGGTATCCAGAACAGCCTCATCGTGGCGTGCACCGTCACCATCGTCGGAACACTGTTCTCCGCCCTGGCGGCCTTCGCTTTCGCGAAGATGCGCATGCCGTACAAGAACGTGGTGTTCCTGAGTCTGCTCGCAGCGCTCATGGTGCCGTTCCCAACCCTGATGATTCCGCAGTTCACGATGTTCGCGTCCATTGGCTGGGTGGACACCCTGCTTCCGCTGATCGTGCCCTTCATCTTCGGCAACATCATCATGATCTTCTTTCTGCGCCAGTACCTGACCTCGGTGCCGGATTCGATCATCGAAGCGGCAAGGATCGACGGCGCTTCCTACCTGCAGATCTTCTTCCGCCTCATCTTCCCGGTCATCAAACCCGCGATCGCCGCGCAGTTCATCCTCTGGTTCATGGCCGTCTGGAACGACTACCTGGCGCCGATCATCTACCTGAACTCGCCCGAGGTGCAGACCCTGCAGCTGGTCATCGCGAACTTCAACGCCCAGTACGCCATTCAGACCGACTACCCGCTCATCATGGCTGCGTCATTCGTCGCGCTGCTTCCCGTGCTGATCGTGTTCATCGTGTTCCAGCGGCAGATCATCGAATCCATCGCGCTCACCGGTTCGAAGGGCTGACCGATGTCTCTTCTGGAAAACCTGAAGCCCGCTTCCACTACCGGACCGGAGACCTGGGGGCCCCGCCACGCCCATGACCCCACCGTGGTGAGGGACGACGACGGCACCTACTACATGTTCTCCACCGACGCCGTCGCCAACTTCCACGACATCCCGGCCGGAGTGCACGTGCGCTCCTCCTCGGACCTCATCGAATGGACGTACCGCGGCACCGCGCTCGACGGTGTGCCGGCCGCGGCGTTCGAGTGGAGCGGCGCGAAGGGACTCTGGGCGCCGGAGGTTGTGCGCTGGCCGGCGCCGGCAGGGGAGGCCCGGTGGCACATGTACTACTCGGCCTCCACTTTCGGCTCCAGCACCTCGGCCATAGGCCTGGCTGTGGCAGGAAGCCCTGCGGGGCCTTGGGAAGACCGCGGCCTCGTGGTCCGCACACGCTCCGGACGGGACACGCAAAATGCGATCGACGCCGCGGTCACCTTCGACCGGCACGGCGACCCTTGGCTGACCTACGGTTCCTTCTTCTCGGGTATCCACACTCTGCGCCTCGACGCGGAAACCGGGCTGGCACTGACGGAGGGCGACCTCGGCACATGTATTGCCCGCCGGCATACCGACGTCGACCGGGCCATTGAGGGGGCCTTCGTCCAGTACCGCCAGGAGGATGACCGCTACGTCCTCTTCGTCTCCTACGACTCCCTGTTCAACACCTACAACGTGCGGGTTGCTCTAGCCGACGAGATCACCGGGCCCTACCGTGATGCGAACGGCGCCGAAATGACCGATATTGACGCCGCTCCGCACAGCGTGGGTACCAAAATCCTGGGCAGCTACCGGTTCGACGGCGACACCGCCTGGCTCGCGCCGGGCCACAACTCTGTCCTCACCGTGCCCGCCGATGAGCGAAAGGGTGAGCAGCAGTTCATGGTGCACCACGTCCGCTTCGCCGAGGATCCCACCCAGCACATGGTGCAGCTACGGCGGGTCTTCACCACCGCGAACGGTTGGCCGGTCGTCTCGCCGCAGCCCTACGCCGGGCCGGAGCGGGAAACTCTTCCGGAGCCTACGGAGATCAGCGGCACCTGGCGCGTGGTGCGCTTCGCCCCGGAGTCGACCGAACTGGTCGAAGCCCAGGCCATGACCGTGAAGGACCTCCGTGGCGCCACCTCCGACGGTGAACCCCGCCAGGTGCGCCTTACTGTGGCCGGAACCGGATTGGACGCTGTGGTCTTCGGCTCCTGGGACTTCTCCCGGAACCGGGCCGCACTGTCCTTCAGTGGAATCGACCAGTTCGGCGTTGTCTATGCCGGAACCCAGGGACCCTGACGATGGGCACAGGCATGGATAACAGCACCCCGGGATGGGCAGGACGCCTCATGGACTGGCTGCGGTTCGTCATGCAGCTGGTACTCCTGAATCTCCTCTTCCTCGCCGGGACCCTGGCCGGGCTGGTGGTCTTCGGGATCTTTCCGAGCGCCGTCGCGACCACCGTGCTGCTCGCACGGCTCCGCGCGGGAGACCCGGGCGACCGGCTGATCAGCGACTTCGTGACCGCCTACCGCGCCCAGTTCCTTCATGCCAACAAGGTGGGCAGCCTGTTCATGATCGCGGGACTGCTGGCTCTGCTGAACGCGGTAACCCTCCCCGGCGCGACGGCAGGCCTGCAGGTCGCGCTCAGCGCGCTCGCCGTCGTCGTCTCCGCAGCGGTGGCAGTGTCGGCGGGTGCCGCCGTCGTTGTTTGCTCCCGCCACCGCGATTCGGTGCGGCGGACCTGGCGCTACGCGCTGGTGCTTCCGCTGGCATCGCCGGGAATGACGCTGGCCTGGCTGGTGTCGGTCGCCGGTGTCGCGATCCTGCTCAGCGGCGTTAGCGCGCTGCTGCCGCTGGTCGGTGCCTCACTGCCGCTGCTGGTTTCCAGCCTCGTCATCGGCCACCGGCTGGACACACTTGCCCAGAACGACGGCGGTGCCTCCGGGCGCCGAACCCGCCCGGGGAGGTCACGTCAGCTGACCCCAGCCATCTAGCCTTCCGTCCTGCCACCCGCTCTACCTACATCCCAGACCACTGCATAGATAAGGAATCACCCGTGACCACCACCACTACGCCCGACTCGACGGCGGCCACGACGCCCGCCGGAGGCACCGACCTTCCCGTGGAGGCGCCGACCACCATCCGCATTGACCGGTCAGCAGTCGTTGCGCCGATCAGCCGGCGAATTTTCGGCTCCTTCGTTGAGCACCTCGGCCGCTGCGTGTATGACGGCATCTACGAACCCGGCCACCCGACCGCCAACGAGGACGGCTTCCGCATGGACGTCATCGAACTCGTCCGCGAACTCGGCTCCACCACCATCCGCTACCCCGGCGGCAACTTTGTATCCGGCTACCGCTGGGAAGACGGCGTCGGCCCCCGCGACCAGCGCCCCGTCCGCCGCGATTTGGCGTGGCACTCCCTCGAAACCAACCAGGTTGGCCTCGAGGAGTTCGCCCGCTGGTGCAAGCTCACCGACTCCGAGCTGATGATGGCCGTGAACCTGGGCACCCGCGGCATTGAAGCGGCGCTTGACCTGCTCGAATACGCCAACCACCCCTCCGGAACCGCGCTGAGCGACCAGCGCATCACCAACGGCGCCAAGGAACCGTACAACATCCGCATGTGGTGCCTCGGCAACGAGATGGACGGTCCCTGGCAGATTGGCCACATGTCCGCCGAGGACTACGGCAAGATCGCCGCCCGGACCGCCTCCGCTATGAAGACGGCGGACAAGGACCTCGAGCTGGTGGTCTGTGGCTCCTCCGGCTCTTCCATGCCGACCTTCGGCGAGTGGGAGCGCGTAGTCCTCGAGCAGAGCTACGACTACGTGGATTACATCTCCTGCCATGCCTACTACCAGGAGCGGAACGGGGACCTCGATTCCTACCTCGCGTCCTCGCTGGACATGCAGTACTTCATCGAGACCGTGGTCGCCACCGCTGATCATGTGAAGCACAAGTTGAAGAGCAACAAGACGATCAAGCTCTCCTTCGACGAGTGGAACATCTGGTACCTCGACGAGCACCAGGCATCGGACGAGGTCAATGACGAGTGGCGCGTTGCCCCGCGCCAGCTCGAGGACACGTACTCTGTCGCCGACGCGGTGGTCTTCGGCAATCTGCTGATCACGCTGCTGAAGAACCACGACCGGGTAGCCTCGGCGTCGCTCGCGCAACTGGTCAACGTGATCGCCCCGATCATGACCGAGCCCGGCGGCGACACCTGGCGGCAGACAACCTTCTTCCCCTTCTCCGTCACTTCGCGGCTGGCGAAGGGCGAGGTGCTGCGCCCGCAGATCGACGCCGGTACCTACTCGACGAAGGTCTACGGCGACGCGCCGCTGATTGACGCGGTCGCAACGGTTGACGCCGGTAACGCGGCGCTGTTCCTCGTCAACCGCAGCCAGACCGATACCATCGACGTTTCGATCGATGTAAGCCAGCTGGGCGTTGAGCTCATCAACGAGGCTGTCACCCTGCATGATGAGGACGTCTACGCCAAGAACACGCTTGAGGACCAGAACCGGGTGGGCCTGAAGCAGCTCCAGGGCGCAGTGCTCGACGGCGGCATCCTCACCGTGTCGCTGCCCCCGGTTTCCTGGTCAGCGATCGCGCTCGGCTAGTGAAGGTTCGCGCAGCGGCACGGCCCGCCATCCTGATCACCCTCGTGCTCGGGATGGCGGGCTGTGCCGCGCCGCCTGCGGGGGAGCAGGAGGTGACCGGCGACTACTTCACCCACGACCCGGCGCTGGTGGCCGGGTCAGGAGATGGCGACTGGTTTGTCTACTCCACCGGCGACGGCCAGACCGCGGACGGCAACATCCAGGTCCGCCGCTCCGAGGACGGCGAGCACTGGGAATACGCGGGAGAAGTGTGGCAGGAAAAGCCGGAATGGCTGTCGGAGGCGGTTCCCGGCGTCGACAATCTGTGGGCCCCGGAACTCTACGAGCATGACGGCACCTGGTACCTCTACTACTCCGCGTCCACGTTCGGAAGCAACACCTCGGTGATCGCGCTGGCGACGAACACCACCCTCGACCCCGATGACCCCGCCTACGAGTGGGTCGACCAGGGGGAGGTTATCTCCTCGGAGGGGAAGAACTTCAACGCGATCGACGCCGGCATTGTCGAGGACGAGGACGGCACACCCTGGATGAGCTTCGGCTCCTTCTGGGGAGGGCTGCAGATAGTTGAACTCGAATGGCCGTCCGGACTCCTCGCCGATCCCGCGGCTGAACCGGTAACCATCGCTGACCGGCAGAGCCCACCCAACGCAATCGAAGCGCCCTACCTCGTTGCACGGGATGGCTATTACTACCTCTTCGTCTCGAAGGACTTCTGCTGCAAGGGTCTTGAGAGCACCTACAACATGGCGGTGGGACGGTCCACTGACATCGAAGGCCCCTACGTGGACCGCGACGGCGTGCCCATGCTCGACGACGGCGGCACTCCGCTGCTGGCGAGCGACGGACCGCGCGTGGGCCCGGGCGGGCAGTCGGTGTCCGGCGACATGCTGGCCTTCCACTACTACGATGAAGCACTCGACGGCGCGTTCCGGCTCGGCCTGGTCCCACTGAACTGGGAAGACGGCTGGCCCACGGCGCGCTGGGACTAGGAACAGCCCATGAGACCCGAAACCGCTCAAGTTGCACCGGCCGCGCCGCGCTCAACGGACCGGCTGGCCCTGAGCCCCCTTGGCTTCGACGCTGTCACCTTCGCGCCGGACGGCATGCTCGGTTCCTGGCAGCGGATCAACCGCAGGGCGAGCCTCCAGCACTGCATCGCGCGGCTCGAGGAGTCGGGTGCGCTGCCGAACATGCGGGCGGCGGCAGCGCGCGAGCCGGGTAAGTTTAGGGGCTTCCACTTCGCTGACTCCGACATCTACAAGGTGCTCGAAGCCATCGGCTGGGAGGCCGGCCGCAGCGACATCCCGGAACTGCTGCCGTTCGTCGACGAGACCGTTGACCTGCTTGCCCGGGCACAGCAGGATGACGGCTACCTCAACTCCTTCTACGCCGAAACACCCGACCGGCAGTTCTCGGACCTCCGGTGGGGACACGAGCTGTACTGCCTTGGGCACCTGCTGCAGGCCGGTATTGCCTGGGCGCGAACCACCGGTCGGACGGATCTGCTGGACATCGGGATCCGCTTTGCGGAACTCGTGGAGCGTACGTTCCCGGCAGACGGCCGGCCGCCGGTGTGCGGGCACCCCGAGATCGAGACGGCGCTCGTGGAGTTGTACCGGCACATGGGCGATACGCGCTGGCTGGACCTTGCGCGCCGCATGGTGGACGCCCGCGGGCACCAGAGCGTCGGCGAGGACCGTTTCGGTTACCACTACTTCCAGGACCACACGCCGGTCCGCGACGTTCCAGGCGCCACCGGACACGTGGTGCGCCAACTCTACCTGGCCGCCGGAATTGCCGACCTCTACACCGAAGACGGCGACGAGGACCTGCTCGCGGCGCTGAAGCGCATCTGGTCCGACGTGCACCTGCGCAAGATGTACATCACCGGCGGCCTCGGATCCCGGCACCGTGACGAAGCATTCGGTGATCCCTTTGAACTGCCGCCGGACCGCGCGTACTCGGAGACCTGTGCCGCCATCTCCAGTGTCCAGTTCAACTGGCGGATGCTGCTGATCACGGGTGAGGCGCGGTACGCGGACGAGCTCGAGCGCGCCCTATACAACGCGGTTGCGGGTTCCACCTCACCGGCCGGAACAGACTACTTCTACTCCAACCCGCTGCACGTCCGGACCGAGCGCGACGGCGAACACGAGCAGGCGCCAGCACGCCGGGCACCCTGGTATGACTGTGCCTGCTGCCCGCCGAACCTTGCCCGGTTGCTTTCGTCGCTGCACGCCTACGCGGCAACAACCGACGACGACGGCGGACTCCAGCTCCACCTCTTCGAATCCGCCGATATCCGGCTTCCGCAGGCGTCCGTGTCCGTCGCGACAGGATACCCGTTCGACGGCCGCGTTCGTCTCGAGATCTCGGGTTCCCTGCCCTCGCTGGCACTGCGGATACCGGCCTGGGCCGAACGCCATGCGCTGTCGGTTAACGGAACGGAGCACCACGTGGTGCCGGTGGACGGCTACCTTCGGCTGTCCGACGTCGGACCCGGAACCGTAGAGCTGGTGCTGGACATGCCGGCCCGGCTCCATGCCCCGCACCCGCACCTTGACGCCGCGCGGGGATGCGTGGCCGTGACGCGGGGACCGATCGTGTACGCGCTGGAGCAGACTGACCTGCCGAACGGCGTCGTGCTTGAGGATGTGGTGCTTGAAACCTCAGGTGAGCCCGAAGTGGGTGCCGCCGCGGCGCTGGTCCCCGGCGATGTCAGCGTCCCGAAGGTGAGCGTCAGCGCGACGGTGCGGCCGCCGTCGTCGTCGGAGCCGTATCCGGTGGTGGGCACGTCCGCTCCTGAACAGGCCGGGTCCTTCGCCGTCGACCTGGTGCCGTACTTCCGGTGGGGCAACCGCGGCCCGGGCGGCATGCGCGTCTGGATCCCCACGCTCTAACCAAGCTATAGCGAGCGCAGGAGGCGTCGGCATGATGCCGACGCCTCCTGTGCTGGAACCGAACTAGCGGGTCACCACCACGTGCTCGTTGGGCACGCAGTGAGTCATCGTCAGGCCTTCTACGTTGCGCGGTCCGTTGTTGCCCAGATTCTTCAGCCGGGCCAGTTCCTCCTCGGACAGCGTCTGGCTGGCTAGCGGCGACAGGTCCTTCACCTCGTCCAGCCCGATCCCGAGGCCTTCCCCGACGCGGGCGCCGAGCTCGTCATCGACGAGGTAGAAGTGCCACAGCATGCGTTCCTGGACCGCACGGTCAGCCTGCCCGATGAGCGTCACGAAGTTGCCGACGAGGTCATCCTTCTCCCACTGCTCGAGCAGCTGGTAGCGCTGGCCGGCCTGCAGATAGTCGTTGGTCAGCGGGATGCGCTGGCGGGTCAGGCGCCCGGTGATCTCGGGGCCCTGCTCGTCGTGCGTGGGGTAGTGACCCTCGCGAAGCCCGCCGGTGACGGAGGGTTCGTAGTTGACGTGCGGGTTCTGCCCCGGGCCCAGGTCCGTCCCATAGGACATCTGGCCGCCGCGCTGGTTGGTTGCGATCGGCGCGTTCTTCGGCGAGTTCACCGGCAGCTGCAGGTAGTTCGGGCCCACGCGGTAGCGCTGGGTGTCGCTGTAGCTGAAGGTCCGGCCCACGAGCATCTTGTCATCGGAAAAGTCCAGCCCATCAACGAGGACGCCGGTGCCGAAGGAGATCTGCTCGTTCTCGTTGTGGTGATCGGACACGTTCCGGTTCAGGGTCATGGTGCCCACAAGCTTCGGCTCGAAATCCTGTTCCGGCCAGGTCTTCGTGTCATCGAGCGGATCGAAGTCGAGTTCGGGATGGTCGCCGTCATCCATCAACTGCACGTACAGGTCCCACTTCGGGTAATCCCCGCGCTCGATGGCCTCGTAGAGGTCCTTGGACGCGTGTCCGAGGTCGGTCGCCTGGATGTTGGCGGCATCCTCCTCGGTCAGGCTCTTCACGCCCTGGTGCGGCTGCCACGTGTACTTAACGAGCTTCGTATCACCGTCTGCGTTGACCCACTTGTAGGTGTTGACGCCGAAGCCCTGCATGTGGCGGTAGTCCGCGGGGATGCCGCGCGGGCTGAAGAGGTTCATCAGCATGTGCATTGACTCCGGTGTCTGCGACATGAAGTCGAAGATGCGCCCGGGTTCCTGGCGGAACGTGATGGGGTCCGGCTTGAGGGAGTGGATGACGTCGGGGAACTTGATGGCGTCGCGGATGAAGAACACGGCGAGGTTGTTGCCGACGAGGTCCCAGTTGCCGTCCTCCGTGTAGAACTTCACCGCGAACCCGCGTGGGTCACGGGCGGCCTCGGACGAGTCACGGCCGCCGATGACCGTGGAGAAGCGGATGGCGACGTCGGTCTTCTTGCCGGGCTCGGAGAACAGCTTCGCCCGTGTGTACGTCGCGATCGGCTCGTCCCCCCACTTGCCGGTTGCCTCGAATTCACCGAACGCCACCGCACCACGGGCGTGGACTACCCGTTCAGGGATGCGCTCCCGGTCGAAATGACTGATCTTCTCAAGGAACTGGTAGTTCTCGAGGGTGGCCGGTCCCCGAGCGCCGACCGTGCGCGAATTCTGGTTGTCATAGACCTGATGGCCCTGACGGTTCGTCAGGATGGCGCGGTCGTCATCCTCGGCGGGCGGCTGGCTGGCGACATCTGTCATGGGTCTCTCCTCGCAGCGGGCTATCAGAGCGCGACCTCCTTCGCGGGAAGCCGGAAAACCAGCGTAGCGACTATTCGACCCCGAGGGCAGCCACCCTTTTGGGCAGTTCAGGGGTGGTGTACGCCGGACGCGGATGACAGGCTGGGGTCATGGCATACAGCAAGGGAACCAAGGTCAGCTGGAATACGTCCCAGGGAAAGACGTCCGGCACGGTGGTTGAGAAGAAGGACAAAGAGTTCACTTTCGAGGGCCAGAAGTTCAACGCATCGAAGGACGAGCCGTACTACATCGTTGAGAGCGAGAAGACGGGAAAGAAGGCCGCCCACAAGGAAAGCGCACTCGACAAGCAGTGACGGGAATGTTTTGCGGGGTTTGCCGGTTCAACTAGATGCAAACGCATGAATAGTCGCGAACTGGAGGACCGGCAATGGAAACACGCCGTGTAGTAGTGGTGTCCGGCGGTATGGGGTCGCCGTCGTCGAGCCGAATGCTGGCGGACCAGCTTGGCGAGGCAGCGCGCCGTGAACTCGAACGTGCCGACCTGAACGCCGAGCTCACCACCATTGAGCTTCGTGAGCTGGCCGTGGACATCGCAAACAACATGGTTACAGGTTTCGCTCCCCCTGCGCTCGCCGACGCCCTGCAGTTCGTTGCGGATGCGGACGCGCTCATCGTTGTCAGCCCCGTCTTCTCCGGCTCCTACAGTGGTCTGCTGAAGTCCTTCTTCGACGTTCTCGACAACACCGCATTGGACGGCATGCCCGTGCTCATCGCGGCGACCGGCGGCAGTGTCCGCCACTCGCTCATGCTCGACCACGCCATGCGCCCGCTGTTCAGCTACCTCCGCGCCCGCGTTGTGTCCACCGGCGTCTACGCCGGGCCCGAGGACTGGGGGATCGGATCCAACGGTGCGCCCGCCCTGGACCAGCGCATCAGCCGCGCCGCCGGTGAACTCGCCGGCATGATCGAAGGCACGACGACGCCGCGCCGCCCCCGTGGCCTGCAAGCGTCCCCGCCGTTTGAGGAGCTCCTCGCACAGGTGCAGGGCCGCTAGCTTCCGCCGGTGCCCGCGGGCGCAAACAGCGGTGCGGGCTGCGCCGGGGGCCGCATACGTGTTTTGCTGGGACCATGACACGTGTCGCAGTGGTAGGTGCAGGGATTGTCGGGCTCTCTACAGCCCATGCTCTCCAGAAGGCGGGCGCGGACGTAACCGTCTATGAGTCCGGGACGCCGGGTTCAGGACAGTCAGCCGGGGAGTCGCGGATTTTCCGGCATGCCCACGATGACGTCCGGCTGGCCGCGTTCGTCAGCCACAGCCGCGCACTCTGGCGTGAGTGGGAGGACGAGTTCGGCGTGGAGCTGGTGTCCGCTGCCGGTGCGGTAGCCATCGGCGACAGCGTGGAGGACAAGCTCCGCGTTCTCAGCGACCTTCCACACATCCGCGTGGCGCTGCTGGCCCCTGGACAACTCGCACCTGCGTTGCCGATCCTTGCGGACTTCTCAGGCAAGGCCATGCTCGACGTCGACGGCGGCGCGATCCACACCCACGCAGCCTTCCGGGCACTTACCGGAAAGCTGGAAAATGCTCTCGTGGCGGACCACGTGCTGGCCGTGCAGCACACCCCCGATGGAGATGTGGAGATCCGTACCGGGACCCGCGTCGACCGGTTCGATCATGTGGTCCTGTGCGCCGGCCGCGGCACGGCTGCTTTGGCACGCGGCGCGGGACTGGACATCCCCGTTGAACTTGCCGCGCACGCCCGCGTGACCTTCCGGGTGCGCGATGACGCCGGGGTTCCGCTGCCCACCTTCCAGGACAGCAGCGGGGTGTTCGGGGAGACCGGTGTTTACGCGGCGCCCTCCGCCGATGACCGTTCCTACTCGGTTGGCCTCAGCGAAACCACGGAGGTGCGCCAGGACGGGAGCGTCGTCGACCCGACTGCCCTGGAGTCGCTCGCGGCCCGGGCATCAGCGTACGTGCGGCACGCGCTGCCCGGCCTGGATCCGGAGCCGGCCAGCTACGTCCACTGCTGGGTGACGCGCCTGCCGTGGGGTGACGACGGCGTCGGCGTCTGGTCGGTGGGGAATCTTAGCGCCGTAGCGGGTCACAACCTCTTCAAACAGGCGCCGGCACTGGGGGAGGCACTGGCAGAAACCGCACTGTCCGGCGTCGTGCCCGATATTCTGCGGCCGGAATCGCAGCTCGGCAAATCCTGAGAGGCGCCCCTAGTGCATGGTGAAGGTGCGGGCCACGGCGTCGTGCACGGTCGGCACCCCGGCGATCCTGCCCATGATGCGATTCCGCACCGACAACACCGCGGAGGGCAGGGGACGGCCCAGGATCATGTTGATGTGTGCCTGCCGCGAGGCCGTCAGCGCCGCGCGGCGCCGCTCCTCGTTGAAGCGGCGAAGCCCCAGCCCGACGTCGGTGCCCGCCAGCGAAGCCACCACCAGCGGAACAAGCTGCGCGGCGTCGAGCCATCCCAGGTTCATGCCCTGCCCGCCGATGGGCGACACCTCGTGCGCGGCGTCCCCGATCAGCGCGATGCGCCCCTGCACGAACCGGTCGGCGACCCTGCGGCGTACCGTGAAAGAGCTGAGCATCGTGTTGTTCCGGGTATCCACCGGGACGCCCGTCCGGTCGGCCACCAGACCCGCAACCGCCTCAGCTGTGGGGTGCTCCACCTGGAACGGCATCCGCACCACCCAGCGTCGGACCCCGCCGGGCAGCGGGAAGGACTCCACGATGCCGGCGGGCTCCAGATAGAGTGCAGCGGTGCTCCCGTCGCCGGTGCTGTCCGGAAAATCACCCATGACGTAGGCGTCGGGATACGGGCGGAGACTTGCACCGATCCCGGCAGCGCTGCGCACCGTGCTCCGGGCCCCATCCGCGCCGATCAGGAGCGCAGAACGGTGGGTGCCGGTCCCGGTAACGGCCAAAACTTCGTTCCCGACGTCGTGGACCGCCTCAATCGTCTCACCCCGGCGCAGGGCAGCGGGTGCCAGTTCAGCCAGCCGCTCCGACAGGATGCGCTCCGTCTGCTCCTGCGGTATCGCGAGGACGTAGCGGTGCCTGCCCGGCAACCGGGCGAAGGAGAGCTCCGCCACCGTCCGTCCGCGGCTGCGTGCAACGCCGCCCGGAATCTGCACTCCCGAGGCAATCAACCTATCCGCAACCCCTGCCTGCTCCAGCGCCGCAAGGGCCGGCGGGTGGATGCCGATGGCGCGCGAGTGGGAGCTGCGCTCGGCACGCCGCTCCAGGACTTCCACCTCAACGCCCGCCTGCGCCAGCAGGATCGCGGTGAACAGCCCCACCGGCCCGCCGCCGACTATCAGGACATCAGGCACGGTGCACCAGCAGGTTCCGGAACGGGACCTGCCGCTCAACGCGCCAGTTTCCGGGCACGACGGCGCGCAGCTCCTTCGCAAGGTAGCTCCGCCGGATGGAGGTCAGCCCGTCCTCCCGGATGTAGGAACCGCGCAAAGGCAGGGTGGCCACGGAGAACAGGACAAACCCCAGCCGGGTCCGCTCGATGTCGCTGTGCAGGGCCAGCCGGGTGCTCAGCCGCTCCGAGTCGCTGAGCAGCCCGCGCAGTTCCTCGGGGGAGAGATGGTGGAGAACATGGTTGGAGGTGACGACGTCGAACTGTGCGCCCTCCTCGACCAGCTCGGAACTGAAGGCTTGCCGGAAGGTGAGTCCCGGCGTCGTCGGCTGGCTGCTTGCGAAGGCCTGCGCGCGTTCGTCCGGGTCAATCGCGGTAATCTCCAGCGCGTATCCGTCACGGGCGGCCCAGCGAACGAAAGCGCGGGGCACGTCGCCGCCGCCGGAGCCGATGTCCAGCAGCGTGTTGGAGCGCGACGTCGACAGCACGGGCCGGATGTACCGCACCCAGGTGCGGTGCCAGCCGGCAACCGAGCGGTTGACGAGCCCGAACTGGGCGTAGGTGCGGTTGAGCGTCGAAGGATCGCAGTCCGGCTTGTCCATCTCCTCGATTGCGGTGAGGTCGCGGTGGGCGAGGAAGGCCATTCAGGCTGCTGTCTTGGTGAAGAGCGCTGTTTCCACCGTGAGCCCGGGACCGAAGGCCATGGAGCAGATGCGCTCATCGGCCTGTCCGCCGGGCTGGTCGAGGATGTGCTTGAGGACGAACATCACGGTGGCGCTGCTCATGTTCCCGTAGTTGCGGAGGGTTTCGCGGGCGGGGATCAGCTGGTCGTCGCTGAGCTTCAGCTTGGCCTGCACCTTGTCCAGGATGCTGCGGCCGCCCGGGTGGATGGCCCAGTGCTCGATGTCCCGGTACTCGAGCCCGATGAGGTCATCGTCCCGCTCCAGCAGCGGAGCCAGTGCACCGACGATGTGCTCGTCGATGATGTGTGGAACGTAGGTGCCGAGGACCATTTCGAAACCCTCGTCGCCGATGTTCCACGCCATCGACTCCTCGCCGACCGGGGTGAGCGTGGTCTCGAAGAAGTCGAGGCTGAGCACGCTGCCTTCGGGGTGCGGGAGGTCGGTGCGGGCGCTGATGACGGCGGCCGCAGCGCCGTCGGCGAAGAGGGAGGTACCCACAATGGTGTCGGGGTTGTTCGAGGACCGCACATGCAGGGAGCACAGTTCTGCGCTGACCACGAGGACCACGGCCTTGGGGTCGGCCTCGCAGAAGGACTTCGCTGCCCGCAGGGCGGGGAACGCCGCGTAGCAGCCCATGAAGCCGAGGTGGAAACGCTGCACTGATGGGTCAAGCCCCAACGCCCGGACAATCTTGTAGTCCGGTCCCGGGTTGAAGAACCCGGTACAGGACACCGTCACCACGTGCGTGACGTCAGCCGCTTCGACGCCCTCAGCCGCATCGAGCGCCTTCTGCGCGGCCTCGATGAACAGCTTGGTGCTTTGTTCGGCGTAGACCTCGTTGCGGGCTTTCGTGCCGGGGCTGAGGATCGTCATGGTCGCCGAATCGAAGAACAGCGGAGTCTCACTGTGCCGTTCGAGGGTCAGTTCATCCACCGCCGTGTACCGGGTGTCAATGCCGGACGAATCGAACGCCGCGGTGACCAGCCGCTGGCCGAGCCGGTTGAGCCCGGGCTGCGCAGCGAAGACGTCCCGCACCTGGGACTGCACCATGACGGTAGTCGGTACGGCGGTTTCGAGGGACCTCATCAGCACTGTCATAGTTCATTGTTAGGTGAGCGAGTAACCGAACACAATACGAAGCAGGCTGAGGATCGTTGTGCCGCCTGCCCGTTGTGCCTACCAGCGCTCGCAGCACGTGGGGGTAGCGTGAAGGTATGGCACTGCACCAGAGCGTACGACGACGACGCTCCTGCCCGGCGCGAATCCTGCAACTCAGTGGGATGTGGGTGGCCTCAACCGTCCTGCTGGCCGGCTGCAGCACAACACCCGCGGACAGTGGCACGGCGGCTTCAGGATCTGCGGAAGCATCGTCCTCGGCAACCCCGTCTCCCGCCGCCTCTTCAACCGCGTCCTCGACTCCGTCCCCTTCTCCGTCTCCGTCTCCTGCTCCGTCTCCTTCTCCGTCACCGTCACCGACGCCCACGCCGGAACCTGTTGAGCTTCCCCGCGGCGGAATGGAACTTTTTCCGGACTACCGGCTCGTCGGGTTCAGCGGACACCCCTATTCGGAAGCCCTCGGCAGGCTCGGCATCGGCGCGATCGATGAGCGGGTTGCCGAGATCGACGCACTGGGGACGGAACTGGCCGGCGGACGGAAGGTGATGCCGGTGCTGGAACTGATTGCCGTGGTCGTGCAGGCTGACCCGGGCGCCGACGGTGCATACCGGACCCGTGCATCCGACGACATCATCAGCGAATACCTTGAAGCCGCCCGCCGGCATGACGGGATGCTGCTGCTGAACGTCCAGCCCGGGCGGGCGAGCATGGCCAATGAAGTGCGGGCGCTCGAGAAGTGGCTGGTGGAGCCCGACGTCGGCGTGGCCATCGATCCCGAGTGGGATATCACGGCGGAGCAGCTTCCCGGCCATTCCTACGGGCACACCACCGGGGAGGAGATCAACGAGATAGCGGCGTATATCGATGCCCTCGTGAGGGAGAAGAATCTCCCGCAGAAGGCGCTGGTGTTCCACCAGGTGGCTCCCGGCGTCGTCTCCAATGTGGCCGCGATCGAGGAGTACCCGGGCGTCGCGGTGATTCGGAGCGTTGACGGCATTGGCGCTCCGAATTCGAAGATCGAGACCTACAACCTCCTGATGGAGGACATGCCGCCCACGGTCCATGCCGGTTTCAAGCTCTTCTTCGAGGAGGACGTTGTGCTCGGCCCGCTCATGACACCTCCAGAGATTCTGGCGCTGACGCCTCAGCCCGAGTACGTCCTCTACGAGTAGATCCTGCCTGTAAGACCCATCCGGAAACGCTGTGTCGCCGAACACAGGTAAACGGGTCTTACGAGGATGGTGGAACATGGCGGTTCGGCGGGCGGCACTTGCTGGAGGGGCGATGATCGCTGCGCTCCTGACCAGCGGATGCATGGCCGTCGAGGAGAACCCGCTCGACGTCAACTCACCCCGATCACAGGAGAGCGTCACCCAGAAGAGCGTCAGCAACCAGCTGGCCACAACGGACTTCGGCGATGACCCCCTGAACCTCGCGGAGAACGGCGCCACCCTCTGCTACACCCAGCCCGACATCGGCTACCAGGAATTCACGGTCCTGGTCCATAACGAGGCGCTCGAAACCTTCACGCTGGACGACGTTACTCTCCAGGACCCGGTAGACCTCACCCTCGTGAGCGCCGAGGTGTCCACGGCCAACCGGGACGGTCACCACAAGGCCCACGGCGACGACGACGGCGGCGCTCATGGCACGCACAGCGCCGAACCCGCACCTGCAGCTCCTTCCGCCAAGGCCGAGCCCGCCGGCCCGGTCGAGCCTGTCCCCGCAGAGGGCTACAACATCACCACGCACGAGTACGTGAACCTCGTGGTCGCCGTTTCGATCGCGGAGGGCGCCGACGTCGGCACTGCGCAGGGCGTCACGGTCGCGTACTCAACCGGTGGCGAGGAATTCACAGGGACGCACCCGCTGGTGGTCGAGCTGGACCGCGAAAGCTGCTCCTAGCATCTTGCGCACAGCAGGACCGGTCCCGGTCTGTTTGCGCCAGGCGCGCCGGTCAATGCCACAATGGCAGGCGTGACCGCACCAAACAGCACCCCTCCCACCATCTTCGAGCAACTCGCTGAGGAACTCGGCGTCCAGCAATGGCAGGTCAAGGCAGCAGTCGAACTGCTCGACGGTGGATCCACGGTGCCGTTCATCGCCCGCTACCGCAAGGAAGTCACCGGGACCCTCGACGACGCCCAGCTGCGCGAGCTCGAGGAGCGGCTGCGGTATCTGCGCGAGCTCGAGGAGCGTCGGGCAGCTGTCCTTGAAGCGATCGAGGCGCAGGGCAAGCTCACCGACGAGTTGCGTGCCGCCGTCGTCGGTGCCACCACCAAGGCCCGCCTGGAAGACATCTATCTGCCCTTCAAGACGAAACGGCGGACCAAGGCGCAGCTTGCCCGCGAAGCGGGTCTGGAGCCGCTCGCGGAAGCGCTGATCGCGGATCCGTCGCTCGACCCGAACGTGGAAGCGAGCCGCTACCTGAACGACGCCGTGGCCACCGCCGAGGACGCCCTCGCCGGGGCCCGTGCACTGCTCGTGGAACGAGCAGGCCAGGACGCCGACCTGCTCGCCGACCTTCGGGAACGGCTCTGGAAGCAGGGGAGGCTGCGCTCGCAGGTGGTACCCGGCAAAGAGGCCGAGGGTCAGAAGTTCGCCGATTACTTCGACTTCTCACAGGCGCCGTCCGCCATGCCCTCACACCGCGTCCTGGCGCTGTTGCGCGGCGAGAAAGAGGGCGTCCTGCAGTTGGCCCTTGCCGAGGCCGATAGCACCGACGCCGAGGCCGCCCTCCGTGCCCGGCGCCGCTTCGAGAACTCCGTAGCCGCATTCCTCGGTGTCGCAGACCAGGGCCGGCCTGCGGATGCGTGGCTGATGGCGACTGTCCAGCAGGCGTGGCGCCGGCTGCTCGCGAAACTCTCGATCGACCTGCGCGTCCGGCTCTTCATGGAGGCCGAAACAGAAGCGGTCCGGGTCTTCGCCGCCAACCTGCGCGACGTGCTGCTTGCGGCACCCGCGGGCAGCCGCACCACGATCGGTCTCGATCCCGGGTTGCGGACCGGCGTCAAGGTGGCGGTGGTGGACGGAACCGGCAAGGTCCTCGAGACTGCGACCATCTACCCGCACGCTCCGGCAAAGAAGTGGAATGATGCGCTCGCAACGCTGTCGCGCATGGTGGCCAGTCACGACGTCGACCTCATCGCGATCGGCAACGGCACCGCTTCCCGTGAGACAGACAAGCTCGCGTCTGAACTGATCTCGCTGATCTCCGGCCGGACCCTGCACAAGCTCGTGGTGTCCGAAGCCGGGGCGTCCGTGTACTCCGCGTCGGCGCTGGCGTCGGCGGAATTGCCTGAGCTCGACGTGTCGCTGCGCGGCGCCGTCTCGATTGCCCGGCGGCTGCAGGACCCGCTGGCCGAACTGGTGAAGATTGACCCGAAGTCCATCGGCGTGGGCCAGTACCAGCACGACGTGAGCCCCGTAAAACTTGAGCGCTCGCTCGATGCGGTGATCGAAGACTGCGTCAACGCGGTCGGTGTGGATGTGAACACCGCCTCTCCGTCGCTCCTGACCCGGGTGGCAGGCGTGGGCCCCCTGCTCAGCGAGAACATCGTGGCCCATCGCGATGCCAACGGGCCCTTTGCCCGCCGGCGCGACCTGTTGAAGGTTCCGAGGCTCGGTGCGAAGGCGTTCGAGCAGTGCGCCGGCTTCCTCCGCATTACAGGCGGTGACGAACCCCTGGATGCCTCGAGCGTGCACCCGGAGGCCTACCCCGTGGCCCGGCGGATGGTGAACGACGCCGGTGGCTCACTTCGGTCGCTGAATCTCGCCGAGTACGTGGACGAGACCATCGGCCTGCCAACACTGCAGGACATCCTCGCGGAACTGGAGAAACCGGGACGGGATCCGCGCCCGGCGTTTGTCACGGCGTCGTTTTCCGATGTGGAGAAGATCTCGGACCTGCGCCCCGGAATGGTAATCGACGGTGTGGTGACCAACGTTGCTGCCTTCGGCGCGTTCGTTGACGTCGGTGTGCACCAGGACGGGTTGGTCCACGTCTCGGCGATGGCTGACCGTTTCGTCAGCGACCCGCACGAGATCGTGAAGTCGGGCCAGGTGGTGAAGGTCAAGGTGTTGGAGGCCGACCCTGAGCGCAAGCGGATCTCCCTCAGCCTGCGGTTGAATGACGACGCCGCTCCGCGTGGCGCCAAGCCCGCCCGGGAGGCGCGTGCGGGCACGGGAGAAGACCGCCGTCGTCGTTCATCCGGCGGGGAGGGCGGCAGTCCAATTTCCGGCACTGCCAAGCCGGGAACTACCAAGCCGGGCTCCCCGCAGCAGCGGGGCAATGCCAAGCCTGGCAGCTCCAAGCAAGGCCCCCGGGCAGATCAGGCTCCGGCCAACAGCGCCATGGCGGAGGCGTTGCGCGCTGCGGGACTGGTGCCGCCGCGCTGAACCCAGTCCGCCCGGCCAACGCACCGCACTCAGCGGAGGGCGCAGGCGCAAAAGAACCCCGCAACGCGCATGTTGCGGGGTTCTTTTCGTACGTAGGTGAAGCCTTAGGCAGGCAGCTGCAGAACGTGACCGGTGAAGATGAGGTCAGCGTGAATGACGGTGTCAGCGTTAGCCTGGTAAAGGGCCTGCCAGCCGCCTTCGACGCCGAGCTTCGCAGCGATGCCGCTGAGGGTATCGCCGGACTGGATGGTGTAGGTCTCACCGGAGAGTGCAACGGCGGGAGCAGCGGGAGCCTGAACAACCGGAGCCTCAACGACGGGCGCCGGAGCGTGGACTGGTGCCTGAACAACCGGGGCCTCAACAACGGGTGCCTGAACAACCGGGGCCTCAACAACGGGTGCCGGAGCAACCGGAGCCGGGGCCTGGACCGGTGCCTGAACCTGCGGAACAGACTGAGCCTGAACGGGAGCAGGTGCCGGAGCGGCGGGGATCGGGGTCGGGTTGGCACCGGCGGTCAGGCCGAGCTTGGCCGAGCATGCGGGCCATGCGCCCCAACCCTGGCCTGCGAGAACGCGCTCAGCAACGGCGATCTGCTCTGCACGGCTGGCGTTTTGAGGCAGGCCCTGGCCGCCGAAGCCGGCCCAGGTGGACGGGGTGAACTGCAGTCCGCCGGAGAAGCCGTTGCCGGTGTTGATGGCCCAGTTGCCACCGCTTTCACACTGTGCAAGGGCGTCCCAGGTGCTGGCCGGAGCAGCGTTGGCTGCACCAGCGGATGCACCGAGACCGATACCGACGAGGGCGGCAGCTGCGAAGCCGCGGCGCACGTTAAGGCTGAGTTTCTGGTTCTTCATGGGTACGATGCTCCAAAAGGCCACCTGCACTCGTTCCGTCCCCGGACATCTTTGCGCCGTTGCTCACCCTTGACTGATCAGTGGTCTTGTCTGTGGTGTCTGCCGGACGAGCAACGTGCGGTGGAGGGGCAGCACCAGGGCATTATGTGGCAGACGTAAACGGAGTCTGCTTTGTGAATTCCCGAAAGTGGGTACGTCCCCACCGTAGAGTGTTTTCTAATCGTTGCCAAATCGAGACGTTTTGGTGCTTGACGAAAAGCGTCTGAGAACTCCGCGATCGGAGTGGTGTAAACACCGTTGACCACTGTAAAACATAGGGATGGATGCGTACCAGTCGGTAACCTGTGAAATTTCCATGAGATGGGGGGATATGGACGCCTATGGGCACATCAACAATGTCCAGGTGGCACGGCTCCTGGAAGAGGCGCGTATCCATGCGTTCGGCCCACCCGGGGGGACGGGGGCGCCGGGTGAGGATCCTCCGGTGCCGCTCTTTTCCTCCATCGGATCAGACGTGCAGGCGCTCGTGGTGGAGCATCGCATCAGGTACACGGCCACGCTGGATTACCGGAACGTGCCGTTGAAAATCGAGGTATGGATCGCAGACCTGAAGGCAGCAAGCATCGACATTGCCTACCGTATCCAGGATCCCGTGACGAATCGGGTGTGCGTGAAGGCCCAGTCCACGCTGGCGTTCATAGATGGCGAGTCAGGCTCCCTGCTGCGCATTACCGCCGAGCAGAAGGAGCAGCTGGCGCCTTACATAGGGCCGGGGCTGTTCAGGTGAAACCGCTCGAATGAGCTGGCAGGACACACCCCGTTTGGAGGTTCATTAGGGGCGTGTCCTGCCGACTCAACGAGGCTCGTCTAGGCGGCGATGTATCCGTTCGGGTTCAGCACGTACTTCGTCGCTGCACCCTTGTCGAACTCCTCGTAGCCCTGCGGTGCCTCCTCCAGGGGAATGGGCTTGGCGTTGACGGCCTTGGCGATGTGCGCCTTGTCATGCAGGATTGCCATCATCAGCTGACGGTTGTACTTCATGACCGGACACTGGCCCGTGGTGAAGGACAGTGACTTTGCCCAGCCGGTGCCGAGGGAGAGGGACAGTGACCCGACCTTCGCAGCCTCGTCGATTCCGCCCGGATCGCCCGTGACGTAGAGTCCCGGGATGCCCAGCGCGCCACCGGCGGCGGTGATGGACATCAGCGAGTTCAGCACCGTCGCTGGAGCCTCGTGCGAGGCGTCCTTGCCGTGACCGCGTGCCTCGAAGCCGACGGCGTCGACACCGCAGTCCACTTCCGGCACTCCGAGAATCTGCTCAATCTGGTCCTTTGGCTCGCCCTTGGAGACGTCCACCGTTTCGCAGCCGAAGCTGCGTGCCTGCGCAAGGCGCTCCTCGTTGAGGTCAGCCACAATAACGACGGCGGCACCCAGCAGCTGCGCGGACAGTGCGGCGGCCAGCCCGACGGGGCCCGCGCCGGCGATGTAGACGGTGGAGCCGGTGGTGACGCCGGCCGTGTACACGCCGTGGTAGCCCGTGGGGAAGATGTCCGAGAGCATGGTCAGGTCCAGGATCTTCTCCAGAGCCTGGTCCCGGTCCGGGAACTTCAGCAGGTTCCAGTCGGCATAGGGAACCAGAACGTACTCAGCCTGGCCTCCGACCCATCCGCCCATGTCCACATAGCCGTAGGCGCTGCCCGGACGGTCCGGGTTGACGTTGAGGCAGATGCCGGTCTTGCGCTCCTTGCAGTTCCGGCAACGGCCACAGGAGATGTTGAACGGAACCGAACAGATGTCTCCTTTCTTGATGAACTCGACGTCGCTGCCAACCTCGACTACCTCGCCGGTGATCTCATGGCCGAGCACGAGGTCCGACGGGGCGGTTGTCCGCCCGCGGACCATGTGCTGGTCCGATCCGCAGATATTGGTGGCTACGGTCTTGAGGATGACGCCGTGATTCACCTGCCTACCAACGTTCGCAGGGTTGACGCCCGGACCGTCCTTCAGTTCGAACGTGGGGTAATCGGTATCAATGATCTCGACCTTGCCGGGGCCTTTATAGGCCACGGCCTTGTTTCCTGACATGGTGATCCCTTCAGAGTTGGCGGTCGTTCGTCGTCGAACGTCCCTTCCGCAAGGCCATGGCTGACCCCAACTGTCAGCAGGAGGCCTCGCGGTCAGTCTAGGACCGGGACCCCCTGGAGGGCATCTGTTTTCATTAACATTCCAGTCGTACAAGACGCCCCGCCGCGTTCTGCGGGCGGGGCGTGCTTGCGGTCGCGCTACTGGATGGCGCGGTTTTCCCGGTGTCGCAGGGCATAGGCGACTCCCAGTCCTCCGGCGAGGAGGCCGAGGATCAGGTTCAGCCAGTTGGTCGCGGCGTTCGTGGACAGGATGTTGGCTGCAGAATTACCGACTATCAGTCCGTAGAGCCACATGACCAGCAGCACGGCACCACTTCCGATCAGGAAGTTGCGGGCCGAAAGAACTCCGCGGCTCATCCAGATTCCGGCGGCACCCACGGCGAGGTACACCAGGTTGAGCAGCACGGAGACCTGGAACGCGCCCAGAAGCATCGCCTCGGAACCGAATGCGAATGCCATGGACGAATATGAGGTGGTGATGCCCGGAATGAGCCCGAGAATCCCCATCAGCAGGAAAACTACTCCCATCCCCATCGCTGCACTGCGAACGTGGTCGCGGGTTACATGGAAATCATGCGCGTGGTGTGATGCGGTAGTCATCTCCCCTCCTAATGTGTGAATATGACTCTTCGCTGTGCCGCGAGGCGTCGGGAGAGGCGCACCGCATGCACCGCTGTTGGAGGAGCGCAAACCGCGCTCAACCAGCACTCTCATTTTACTGCTGGATTACCCACCTGATAAGGGAAAACAATGGCTGACAGGGCAATGATCACGGGCGCGACAGCGGGCCTCGGGGCTGAGTTCGCGGAGCAGCTCGCCGCGCAGGGCAATGCGCTCGTGCTGGTCGCCAGGAACTCCGCGCGGCTGGAGGAAAAAGCCGCCGCACTGCACTCCCGCTTCGGCGTCGCCGTGGAGGTGCTGGTAGCGGACCTGCACGACGACGACGGCGTCCGCCGCGTTCTCCGCAGGCTGCGGGCCGGGCAGGACCCCGTTTCAACCCTGGTCAACAACGCCGGCTATGGCCTTCCCAAATCCTTTGAAGACAATCCGCTCGAGGAAGAGCTCAACCATGCGGCAATCCACCTCACTGTTCCTCTGGCGCTCAGCCACGCTGCGCTGCAGGGCATGCTGGCCCGGGGCTCCGGACGGATCGTGAATGTGGCGAGCGTTGCCGGGTTCACGCCGCGCGGCACCTATGGCGCCCTGAAAGCGGCCATGATCAACTTCAGCCAATGGGCAAACTTCGCCTATCGCAGGCGTGGAGTTACCGTGATGGCGCTCTGCCCAGGGTTCGTTCACACCGAGTTTCACCAGCGCATGGGCATGGATAAAGGGTCCGTTCCGCGGTGGATGTGGCTCAATGCCGAGGAGGTCGTTCAGGCTGCGTTGAAGGATCTCTCCGCGGGCAAGGCCGTGTCCATTCCCAGCATGCGCTACAAGGTGCTGGCGTTCATCGCGAGGAACGCGCCGTCGTCGTTGGTGGCGCCCCTTGCCGCCCGCGGCAGGTGAGCGGCCGTGTGGGTGGGATTCACCGAGTTCGACCTCCTGCTGGGCGACGTCCACTCCCTGAAGGGGAAGCGCTCGCTGATTCGGCCGCTCGTTGCTGAGGTGCGGCGACGCTTTGACGTCTCCGTGGCGGAAGTCGACTCCCAGGACCTGCACCGCCGCGCGATGGTTGGGGTAGGCCTTGTCTCGGGCGATCGCAGGCATGTTGTGGAGGTCCTCGATGCGGTTGAGCGATTCGTTGCGGCGCGCCCGGAGGTTGAACTCTTAAGTGCTCGTCGCCGAATCGTGACCGGCGACGACTAACCAAATTGCAAGCCAGCTTAGTATCATGGAGGGTCGAGACGTACTTACAGGGAGGTAAGAACATGTCTGGATTTTTCAAACTGGTAGACGCCCATGATCATGGGTACCGGCTGAAGCTTATGGCGGGTGATGGCACCCTGGTGGCTGTCTCCGCGTATTTCCCCACCAAGCAGGCGGCCGTCGAGGGAATCGACGCCATTCGCGAGATCGCTGGGACCGGACCGGTCATGGACCACACCCGCAGGAACTCCTCCGCCGTCCACGAATCCGACCGCTCTGAACACCCCGCACACGCGGCCGGAAAGAGGCGACTTTCAGCCTAAGTGTCGCGCGGACCAGAATCGTACATGATAACCATCGGCATCAGCACCAAGATGTACCTCGGCTACGCCGCCTCGTGCATCTGGCTCGAAGAGGTGGTGCGCATTGCGCAAGCCAGCCCGGCGGTACGGGACGGACACGTGGAACTGTTCGTGGCGCCGTCGTTCCCGGTGCTTGAGACTGCACTCCGGCTGACGCGGGATACACCCGTGAAAGTCGGAGTGCAGAACGCCAGCGATCGGGACACCGGCGCTCTGACCGGCGAGGTGAGCCCTGCGTTCCTTGCGGAGATGGGCGTGCAGCTCGTTGAGCTGGGCCACGCCGAACGACGCCGGCACTTCGGGGAGGATGACGGCGTGACGTCCGCGAAGGTAGCGGCTGCGCAGCGGAACGGGCTCACGCCGCTGCTGTGCGTCGGTGAGCTGGAGCGGACGTCAGTGGAGGACGCAGCCCAATTCTGTCTCGATCAGGTGGCGACGGCCGGTGTCAGCGCTGCGGGCCCGGCACCGATTCTTGCCTACGAGCCGGTGTGGGCCATCGGTGCTGCGGAACCGGCAGGGGCCGATCATGTGCGGGCAGTGGTGGCCCGGATGAAGGCTGAACTGCCCGACGGCGTCGCGGTGATTTACGGCGGTAGTGCCGGCCCTGGGTTGTTGCCGCGTCTGCGGCCTGAGGTGGATGGACTGTTCCTCGGGCGGTTCGCGCATGATCCGCGGAACCTCGAGCTCATCCTCGCGGAGTCGGCGAACTAGGAGGGGCCGGGTTGCTACGGTAAACGCATGACTGCCCAGCCCACACGGCTCCTCCTTGACGTCGACACCGGCATTGACGACGCCGTCGCCCTCCTCTACCTGCTGGGCGTGCCCGATGTGCACATTGAGGGGATTACCTGTACGGCCGGCAACGTATCTGCGCGTCAGGTTGCGGCGAACACCCTGGCTTTGCTTGAGCTGGCCGGGGTCACCGGCGTCGAGGTCGCCCTCGGCCGCGAAGTCCCGCTGGAGATTCCGCTGGTCACCACCGAGGAGACCCACGGCGACCAGGGGCTCGGGTATGCGGTACTGCCGCCGGCCAGGCAGGCTGTGTCCGGCCGGTCTGGAATTGACCTGTGGGTGGAGGCGGCCCGCGCGAATCCAGGGGAACTCACGGGGCTCGTCACCGGTCCCCTCACCAACCTGGCGCTCGCGATCCGGCAGGAACCAGACCTGCCGCACCTGCTCAAAGGGCTGGTAATTATGGGCGGATCCTTCAACTACCGCGGCAACACCACGCCCGTTGCGGAATGGAACACCCATGTTGACCCCCACGCCGCCCGCGAGGTCTACGCCGCGTACGATGGCGTGCCCACGGAGAAGCTGCCGATCATCTGCGCGCTGGAAACCACCGAGCGGATAGAGTGCCGGCCTGAGCACATCGAGCGGTTGGCAGCCGCCGCCGGAGTGCCGCCCGAATTGCTCCACACCGACGACGCCGACGGGTTGCGCAGTTCCTCATCGAACCCGGTCATCGCGTTCCTTTCCGACGCCCTTCGCTTCTACATGGAGTTCCACCGGCAGTACAACCAGGGCTACATCGCCCACCTTCACGATCTCTTCGCCGCAATGGTCGCCACGGGCGAGGCAAGCTACAGCGCCCGGGAAGCGCATGTGGACGTCGAAACGGAGTCAGCGTTGACGTTCGCGCAGACCGTGGGTGACTTTGCGGGATTCCGCAAGCTCCCGCCGAACGCCCGTGTGGTCACCGGTAATAACCCCGACGAAGTCTTCGAGTTGATGATCGAGCGAATTGCTTCCCTGGCCCGGAGGGTCGCTTCAGCCCAGGCCCGGTAGACTTGTGAGCTGCCGGTGGATCCCGCCGGCCTGCGCCGAGGTGACATGAGGTGCGCTCCCACGTAAATGCTTTACCGTGCGTAAGGAACGCCATGAATTCTTCCCTGACGCTGCCCTCCCAGGCCTCTGCGCCGTCGTCGCGCTGGATGCTCCTGGCTGCCGGCGCCGTAGTCATCGCAGCCACCTACCTGTACCTGGTTCTGGTCCAGCCCACCGAGATTGCCGGGGGAGCAGGATCGCCTGCCGGGCTGATCACCCTTGTGGGATTCCTCGGCGGCGGCGCCCTGCTGGTGGCCGGCATCCTGCCCGGGCTGAACACCCAGGCTGTGGTGCTGATGCCGATCGGTATTGCGCTGAACATCTCGTTCGGCCAGCTTGCCGGTACCCTCGGACTGCCGATCTACCTCGATGCGCTCGGCACGGTGCTCGTCGCCGTACTGGCCGGACCAGCTGCGGGCGCGGCGACCGGTGTGCTCAGCAACGCCATCTGGGGTCTGTTCAACCCGTTCGCCCTGCCGTTCGCGGCTGGTTCCGCGGCTATAGGCCTGCTTGCCGGTCTGGCTGCGCGGTGGGGTATGTTCCGCCGCATCTACCTGGTGCCGATCGCCGGCCTGCTGACCGGCGTCGTCGGTGGTCTGCTGGCTGCTCCCGTTGCTGCCTTCATGTTCGGTGCGGCCGGGACCATGGGCACGAACGCCATCGTGGCGGCCTTCCGTGCGATGGGCGACACCCTGCTGGTCGCCGCTACCAAGCAGGGGCTGACGTCGGACACGATCGACAAGCTCATCGTGTTCACGGTCGTGGCGTTGATTGTGTACGCGCTGCCGCGCCGCACCCGCGACGCCTTCCCGTTTGTGCGGCGCCACCGGGTGCTGCTCGGTCAGCCCTCGCCGACTGCCCAGTCCGCTGACGCAGGCGTACCGGGCGGAAGCACGGCCGGAAGGAAGTAAGGGTTGCGGTTCCGCCGCCGAATCTTCAACCCGCTCACCGAGCTGACCGTCGCCGGGCTGCTCGTTGTGCTGGTGCTTGTGGTCGACGACTGGCGTTTCTCGCTCCTGATCCTCCTGCTGGCGGTCCTCCCCGCGGCGGCATCGTCCGGGCGCGCAGAACGCATCGCGGTCGTCTTCGGAGTGCTGGTGGGGCCGATGCTCCTCTTTGTCCTGCTGCTCCACGGGCTCTTCTATCCCGAGGGCGACACCGTGTTGCTCGACCTCGGGATAGCCGCGGTCACCGCTGAGGGACTCCAGTTCGCGTTGTCCATGGGGACCCGCATCGCGGCTTTCGCCGGTTTGTTCCTCACCGCGGTGCTGTCCATGGACGTGTCCGAACTGCTGAGCACCCTCACCCATCGGGGTTGGAACCGCAAGCTGGTGTTCGTGCTGGGTGCAGCCCTGGGGCTCGCGCCGCTCGTGTCCGAAAGAGCCTCGCGGATCACGAGGGCCCAGCAGTCGCGCGGCCTCGTGGTTACCCGTAGCCCGCTGTCGAAGCTGCGGGCGCTCGTGATGGTGGGGCGGCCGCTTATCGCCGGGTTGCTGATGGACGCCGCCGACCGGACCCGCACCCTGGAGGCCCGCGGTTTCGCCGGGACCATGCCGCGCACCAGCTACCGCGCTGACACGGACACCGCAGCTCAACGGACAGTTCGCTGGGCGATGCTTGCCGTCGTCGTGCTCTTCAGTGCCTGGTGGTATCTGGGGAGGCTGGTGTGATTTCTCTTGATCTGCGTAGCTTCACGTACGACGACGGCGCGGGGCTGGCTGACATTTCCCTCACCGTTGGCGCGGGGGAGAGGGCACTGGTTGTCGGTGCTTCCGGTTCCGGGAAGAGCACCCTTGCGAGGGTGGTTGCGGGGCAGTTCGATAGCGGCCAGGGACATCGATTGGTCGGCTCCCTGACGGTCGCGGGGGAGCGTCTGGTTTTTGAGGGTTCGGACTCCGATCCGCGCATTGATCCTGCCGCGTGGGCTGCGCACGTAGGTTTCGTCGGGCAGCGGGCACACGCCCAGTTGTCGATGGTGTGCGCGACGGTCGCTGAGGAAATTGCCTTCGGTCTTGCCAACCGCGGCGTTTCGTCTGAGCAGATGCATCAGCTCGTGGAGCGTGCCGCCGAGCGGGTCGGCTTGAGTGATCTGCTCGAGCGGGATCCGCGGCGATTGTCCGGCGGGGAGCTCCAGCGCGTGTGTATTGCGGCCGCCGTCGTCGGTGGTCCCGGCCTTCTTGTGCTGGATGAGCCGTTCAAGGGGCTTGATGCTACCGGTCGCCGGGATATCGAGGCGCTGCTGAACGAGGTGGCGCAGAGTGGGACCGCTCTCCTGCAGTTCGAGCCGATGCTTCCGTCTGGTTTTGCTCCCGGGAGCCGGGTTCTGGTGCTTTCTGACGGCACTGCGGTCATTGACGGTGGGAGCGCGGCAGATCTGCGGCGGTACGGAGTAGGGACCGAAGGCACGATTTCAGATCCGGCTCCATCGGGTGCGCCGGCCGCGACCGGTGCGATGCCAGCCATTCGCCTCCGCGACCTCACCTTCGGTTATGGCACGGAGCCGGTTCTTTCGATAGCGGAACTGACCATTCTCCGCGGTGAGGCGCTGGCGGTGCTCGGTCCGAACGGGTCAGGTAAGTCGACGCTCCTCCAGCACCTGAACGGACTGCTGCAGCCGTCGGCTGGCATGGTGCACGTGGACGGGCAGGACATTTATGGTCGAGTCACGGGGTCTCTTGCTGCGAGCGTCGGCTACCTCTTTCAGGACAGTGACCAGCAACTCTTCGAGCGCACGGTGCTGCGGGAGGTGTCGTACGGACCGCGAGCGGCCGGGAAATCGGCGAAGGAAGCGAGGCAGCTCTCGCTAGGGGCTTTGAACGACGTCGTGCTCGCGGATGTCGTCGACGCTCATCCGCACGATCTCTGCTTCCGCGACCGGAGACTCCTCGCGCTGGCATCGCTGATGGCGAGGGGACCTGACATTTGGGTGCTCGATGAGCCGACGGTGGGCCTGGATCTACGCGGACGGGACGTCTTGGCGAGTCTCATCCGGCGCCATGTAGGTGGTGACGGAACCCTGGTGATGGCGACGCATGACGAGGCTTTCGCTGAGGCTGTCTGTTCGCGTGCAATCAGGCTCGATGGGGGAGTGGTTGCTGATAGTGGCAAGCCCGCCGACGAGACCTGAATCGGCCACGAACCTACGGCGAGGAATTTGAAAGCAAGCCCTTTGAAGACGATCGTGGGAGTCTCCGCGACCGGCTCGGGGGATGGTTCAGGTGACGGCTCGGGGCTCGGTCGCGCAGCCTGCAAGAAGGGTGGCGATCACGGCGAGGGTGATGACGGATGGCAGCTTGGACAAGGGCGTACTTTCGTAAAGAAGTGGATGGGAACTGGCGGAGATCGCCTTGGCAAGAACGCTGCAGTGCTGCATCCCCACAGCGGACGCTACCGCCTAATATGATTCGCTGACAATAGCGGACGAACAGTCGTTTGTTTTGCGCCGCCAGATGGCCGAGGTTAAGCACTGCACCAACCCCGAGCATGACTTTTCCCCGAACGATGAATGCGAAATTCTCATTGACGCGGCCGACTAGGACAGCGAGGATGACCTGCCCGACCGCGGTAACGACGACAACCGAGAACAGTGGCGGGCGGCTGGCCGACACCGCCTGCCTGGTGGCCCTGAACGAGGAGATCCATGCCCTGTACCCGAAAACCGCCTGAGGCCACAGCACTGCCGGACCACCTCACCCGACGCTCCTCCCCGGGCCGCCTCCCAGACCCTAAGGGGTCGTCCGGCGGGCGACCCCTTTCCTGTGTCCTTCTACTGGCTGTATCGGCGGGGGCTTTCGGTTCCAGCAATGGTGTAACTGTTCCAGCCGGTTCCCACGTGATCGCGGGAAGTCCAGCTACCGCTCGTGAAGCCGTAGTGGTAGAGAACGCCCTGGTTGGTTCGAGCGAGAAGACCGGTGTGGGTGAATATAGCGGGGCAATCACAGATCATGTGCCCGCTTGAATATCCGGTGATCGCGACGACTTCGTTCATGGCGTTCCAACCTTTGCCAACCGCCGTTCCCTGATCTCCGGTGAAGTTCCCATCACCGTCCGTTTTGTACAGGAGCATGCTTCCTGCCGTGGCGTGCTGGGCAAGAATGTCGGCTGCGCCATCGCTATCGAAGTCAGTCAAGTGGTGTTCCAGGGGAGCCCCCCATCCACGGCCTTCGGCTATCCGGGGGGCCAACGTGGTTCCGGAAGGGTTCGGGTAGTTGTACAGGATTCCGGTCTCGAGGTTGGCGGCGATGATGGATGGGTATTGATCCGTCATCTTCCATTGGCCGACCTCGATGTCGTATGCACCCCAGCCAGTTCCGATAGTCATGCGGGTGAATCCGCCGGTCTTTGCTCCGTAGTAGAGGTAGAGGTTTCCGTTATCGCCAACGGCAAGGATGTCCTGAATGTAGTCCTGGTTCCAGTCGGTGATCTTGAGATCCCTGATGGAGTTCCAGCCGGTGCCGACCTGCCGGCGGTACCAGCTGCCGTCTGGGCGAGCGGTATATGTCCAGAGCGTCCCGCTGGCGTCGTATGCTACGAGATCGGCTGAGGTGATGGAAGGAGTAACCGTGTGAGGCGTCGGCTCAGCTTGCGCCGGAAGAGCAGTGAAGGAGGTGGAAAGGACAAGGGCGGAAAGCAGCCCTACCCAAATTTTGGACATCAATGTCATTGAGAGTTCCCCCGAAGCCGTGAAGTGGATGAACCTCATTCTTCCGGTTCTATTCGTCCTGCATACCTCGCACCGGTACCGATTCAGTAACGGCGGGATAGATTTGCTAACGCTGGTCGGTGAAGTGTCGGTGGCATGCCGTACACATGTGCGCTATGGAATTCCTCGCCGGGATGGCCCCACGCTCTGCGAGATCTGCTCCGCTTCGACCCTGAGTTCCCGGGCGCGGAGTGGGTTCTTCTTCTAGAACGAGTCTCTATCGTGTGCAGGGTTTCGCGATGCGATTTCCGTCTGGCTTGACCAGGCACGTAGCAAAAGGAACCGCATTTAGCGCTGTTCTTCTTCTTAACCTGCAGGGGGTCCGTCAGGCTTGCTGGTTCAGAGCTTTGCGGGCCAGTTCGGAGAGGACGGCCATTTTCCCGTGGCATTCCCCTTTGAGAGTTGAATTGGTACTGGCGTCCAAATACCAACCCAGCCGATCGTAAGTGTGGACCTTCACAACGCTGCCCATTGCGGTTCCCTCTAGACCGACTGTCATTCCGACCGGAACGCTTCGACGCCCCCAGGGCAGCATTGTGCCCCAAATGCGGAGAAAGAAATTTGACCCGGTATGCACAGTTACCCTGTTCTGTTCGGACTGAGGCTTGCAGCCATTGCTCTTCAGATGGTCCGTGAGGATTTGAAGAGCTTCCGCGGGAGTCCAAGGAACGGTGAACGATTCAGTTGCTTCATAGATTGCTTCCATTCCGGCTATCTTCCTAGTCCCAGGTTTACGAATCGGACGCGTCATAGTTTTGGCGTCTTATCGGCGAATCCTACTGGGCAGTACCCTACTCCGGGCTCGAAAGCGAGCCGCAGGTGACATGGACCAAAATCTGGACCGGCCGGCGCTCGGCTAATGTACTCCGTGGTCGCCCGTATCCTTGAACGTTTCGTCGAATTGGCAGCTCTCATCGAGTCAAAGCTAAATGATTTGAACTTCGGAGAAACTCCGGTCTGTACTTTTGCAGACCATTACAGCAGAACTTGAACTTGCGCCCGCTCCCATACTCACATTCTCGATATGCCCCTTCTGCAACTTGGACTGCAAGATGGCTTGAGCGACATGGCTAGAAGGACCGTTCATCCAACTGATTCCCTCCCTACAGACAAAGAGCTCGTGGTCGAATGCAGCGGTGTAGGTTGATCCGTTGAGGACGGCAAGGGAGTATTCGCTTAAGAAATATCGAAGGCCGTGCTCAATTGCGCGGACGATTTGCGCTTCCCTATTCGGCCCGGGTCCGGACCCAAACATCCCGCGGACGTTAGATCCAGCCGCAATATCCCGTGGAGAAAACCGCTCAGAGTACTGCAGTGGATCATCTATGAGTTTCTCCATTAGTTCTAGCTTCAACTGATCGATCCTCGCCGAATTCGTGTATAGCGGTCCCGGGCAGCGTAAAAAGTTCCTCACCGGAGCGAGGAGGCAGGAACTGGTCGATGACGTCCAAGATGGAGCCTGATGATTCGCGCATCGGCTCTCGTTCCCCTTGGATTGCCGAAACTGCTCATATGAGTTCTTGCCCACTGTAGCGATACCGGTTGAGAGGAGCGCGGGTAGGGATTGGCTTATGAACTCACAGCATGGGTCATGTTCCTGCCGCCGGGACTAAGAAAGGAGTTGGTGATTCGAGATAGTTGAGGAGTTCTTGGCCGCAAAGCGTTCTTCAATTGTTAGGGCTTGGAGGAGGACGCAGCACTCAACGGTCTCTGGCTCACTCCCATCGCGATGTCCCTGGCGAGCGAGCTCACATCATCGGAGATTACGGACGGCCCCTTTGTCTCGGAATCATAGAAATAAGTGGTTGATCCACGTCTGGCCCCGCAGAAGTCTATGACCCCATGCTCGATCTGTGTGCTGATCGATGCTCGGAAGCCGTGCCGCTCATACGCATTAGCATCACTTCCCGCGATGGGAACGAGGTGAATAGACAACCGGCCCAACTTCGGCTTCAACGAACTCCCCTCGGGCTGTTCAAACGCCCATCCACTGACGAAGACACGGTCTATCCAACCCTTAAGCAGCGCAGGCATCGACCACCAATAGACCGGGAAGACCAAGATAAGGTGATCAACCCGATCGATTCGCTCCTGCTCAACAACTACATCGACTGGCAACCGTGTCACCCGCTGGTATGACGAGCGGTCGTCCTTAGTGAACCGCGGATCGAACTTCTCCGCTGCAAGGTCTGCCACTTCACTCGAGATCCCGTGAAAAGCGAAGGCGCCTTGCAGCTCCTTCGCCACATAATGGGTCAACGAGTTCTGGTCCGGATTGGCAATCACGATCAGCGCTTTGGCCACAAAATCTCCTGGTGAAATAAGAAAAAGGACCTACCGATCCTGAGCTAGCAAAAGTAGGTTACCAGCAGTAGGCTACTATTGGTAGGTAGATCTTCGTGAGAGGAGGCTAGTCATGGCGTTAGTAAAGATGCGCAAGGATGAACGTCGGGAACAGCTATTGACGGTTGCCTGGTCAGTCCTCGACGTCGGTGGAGCCGATTCCCTGACTCTTGGCCGTCTCGCTGAGCGAGCTGGCATCACCAAACCCGTTGTGTACGACCACTTCGCCTCACGTTCTGCCCTGCTTATAGCCATGTACCGTGAGTTCGACGCTCTGCAGACGCAAAAGCTCGAGCGGGCTCTTGCGGACGCCGAGCGCACTGTGCGCGGTCAGGCAACGGCGATTGCTCAATCTCACGTGGCGTGTGTCGGAGCGCACGGACGCGAATTAGCGGGCATCCTCGGTGCGCTCGAAGGATCCCCCGACCTGGAACAGCTTAAGCGTGATACTGAGGCGGCCTACATCGACCTATGCCGGAATGCTCTGAACCCCTTCTCGGCAACCGGCAGGGTTCCAACCGCTTCCATGATTGCGATCGTCGGAGCTGCGGAGGCACTGTCTCAAGCCGCCGCGCGCCAGTCCCTTCCAACCGAAGAAGCCATCGCCGGGCTCATCAACGTCATCATCATGATTCTCGAGGCAGGATCACCCCCCATCCCGCAGCCGCCGCCTAGCGGCGCACGCACGCTTGCGGGTCGGCGTCAGTGAGGTGACACGCTCTAAAGTGATTAGATAACGCTCGGCTGTTTCAGGCAGCGCTTCCAGAGTTCCGATGGCAGAGACGTGTACGGCGCAAGTGCAATCCCTGACCGCCGTTGGCGAAACGACAAATGGGCCGCCCCAAACGAGGTTGCCTAGGCCGTCGGAATTGCAGCTTCACCCGGCCAAGAGGAGAAGGACAGCCGAGAGGAACTCACTGCGGTTCGTCGAGCCTGCTTACTGGGCTTAGCCTCTTCGCATGTAATCTGCGAAGAATAAGGGACATCAGAGGGGAATGAATTGAAGAAGTCCTTGGTCCTGTTTGGGCTCATTGTATCTTTGAGTGCAACCGCCTGCGCCACTGGGCCGCCAATCGCCGGCTCCCCGACGGCGCCGACCGCCGTTTCATCCCAAGCCGCTTCCCAGCAGCCCGGTGGTAATGCTGGAGGGTCGGCTGCCAGTGACATAGTCGCGGTCGAAGGCGCAAACTCCCTGGAACTTGGAAATTGGCGAGAGTCGGCGAAAACCATTCAAGGTGGGGCACCTGTCTACTCGGACAATGTTGACGGATCCGTCCTCGCCTTTGAGGATTTCTGGTCCACCGCAATCGAAGAGGTGGATCAGCGCGTCGATGACACTATCCAGGCCGGCCTCGATCAAACTCATATCCCGAACGCCCACGCGTACATCGACATTGAAGCCCTGGGAGCTGACAAGCATCAGCATCTCCTCGATGAAAACGCCCAGGCCATCACCGGTCTGGCAGTTGAGGACCTCGGGTTGAAGGTGGCGAGGGACGGAATTCAGAAGGACGCCGACGGCTCTGTGACCATCAGTGATCAGAACGTCTACATCGACCTCGATGGCGAATACCTCCAGAACGACCCCTTTGGGCAGGAGCTCTACAAGCTGAAGCGGAACGCCGACGGCGTGTGGCAAATCGTGGACTTCACCTCGACCGGTGAGTTTGGAAGCTAGCAGCCGCGAAGAGCCGCTAACTTCCTCACCAATTCCTGGGCCGTCCTTTCCGCTTTCAACTTCGCAAGCGCATTTGCATCGAGTGTGCGATGAGGGATTCCGCATACAGGCAACGGGGAATGCGAGGTCTGCGGTCAGAGGGAACACCTCGCTGGCATGGAACTAGATGGCGCCGGCTATTTCCCGAAGTGCCCTTATATGCGCATCGAAAGCTGACTTACCTGCACCGGAGAGCGACAACCACATGACCCGACGCGCATCACCACGGTCCGCCGACGCGGTCTTATCAGAGACAACATATCCAGCCACGATCAACGTCTTCACGTGTTTGGACAGTGTGGCGTCTGACACTTCCAGTGCGGTCCGGAGAACCGCAAAGTCGAGTCGGTCGACGGGGCGGAGAAGTCCACAGATCCGCAGCCGTAGCGGAGCGTGTATGACTTCATCGAAGTGCGCCTCATCCACGGCGGAGTTCTCGGGCTGCGGAACGATAGGCCACTCCAGTCAGCCACGTCGTGAGGGTGAACGCCATGATGCTGGTGAGGGTGACGGCCCAGTGCAGGCCGACGGACACCAGACCCAGAGACATGCTGAACAGCGCTAGGCAGCTGAGGACGATTCCAATCAAGGCAAGTCCGGCCTGCAACCCCATGCGCCCGAATCGGATACCGGTTTCTCGCTGGATCAGATAGATGATTACGAGCACTATGGCCAGGGCAAGCCCACCTATCGCTGGCGGTTCGTAGGTCTCGCCGGGAGACGTCGCAGCAGCTGTGCTGACCCACCACGCAGCCACACCTCCAAAACCAGCAAGGAGCGACCAGGGAACCCGGATGCCTTCCGCAAGACGGTCGCGGTCCGCTGCGAGCCCGTGCAGTGCATTTATTGCCTCGTTGCGCGAGGGCCCTTGAGAGTCAGTTTCCATGATGGAAAGACTAATGGATTGTTTCCATCACGGCAAGTAACTGGTGACTTGTATCGGACGTCCGCGGGCCCAGTAACTCCAACGTTTGTTGTGCCGTGCATCCAATGTGACTGGGGCGGGTGGACTTCCGTAGGCCGATCGATTTGGACAGTCGAACGCGGAGCGCGCACTGTCAGGGTGCTGAGTAGAGCGCCTGCGAGAATGGGCCCATGCCTCTCCACAAGTATCCAATCCGGCGGTTGGCTGAGGACCCTGGGAATGTTCTTGACCGTGGACGATGGCCGGCGACCCTGCCACCCGTCGCTCAACTGCTTGACGACGGCCTCGATTTGACGTCGGCCACCATTCTGGTCGGCGAGAACGGGTCAGGGAAATCGACGCTCGTGGAAGCCATTGCGCTGGCCTACGGTTTGTCTCCCGAAGGCGGATCAACAGGTGCGCGGCACACCACTAGGTCCAGCGAGTCCGTACTCGCCGACCACCTGCAGCTCGTCAGGAATGCCGGCACCACCAGGCGGGGATACTTCTTGCGCGCGGAAACCATGCATGGCTTTTTCACCTACCTTGAAGCCAATCCCCGCCCTCCCGACCGGCCGGATATCCCGTTCCACGAAATGTCCCATGGCGAGTCATTCCTAGAACTGGCTGCCGATCGCTTCCGAGGGCACGGATTGTGGGTTCTCGATGAACCGGAATCCGCACTGTCCTTCACCGGCTGCCTCACTCTCCTTGCAGTACTGAAGGACCTCTTAGCCCAAGGGGACTCCCAAGTCATCATGTCAACACACTCACCACTCCTAGCGGCTCTCCCAGGCGCGCGGATCCTCGAAGTGGGCCCATGGGGTTTGCGGGACCGCCACTGGGAAGACCTTGATCTCGTTACAAATTGGCGGTCGTTCCTGGACGCGCCTCAAAGATACCTACGGCACATCTAACTCGTCATCGAAGAGCTCAAGTTTGAGCCTGCTCGTTGAGGGATCGGTACTGGCGTTGGTCCGGACGTGTTGAGCGGGTGCCGTTGTAGCGTTGACCCGTGTCGACGCCCCGGAACCCGCTCATGCCTCTCGGTGCCGTCGTGATTGGTAGGACCGTGATCGTGCCGGACGCGGAAAGGCCCGTCGCAGCGATTGTCGACGAGGATCGGACCGTCAGGTGGGTCACCTGGCCTGACGCTCCGTTGCCGGACCGTGCGATCGGCGAGGTGCAACTCTTGCCCACGTCGAGAGGGACGTGGGTGATCTACCAGGCTGAAGATACAGAAAGCATCGATTATCTGGTGCAGCGCACGGCGGTTTTCGTCACCCCGAGTGGGGTTAAGGCGGCGTGCGATCTAGGGCAGGGCCGGCCGGTGGGTGTTGATGCCGACGCTCTGTGGGTGGGTGATCCACGGGACGCTTCGGCATGGATGGAAACGCCCGGTTCCGCAAAGACCGCGAGGGCGAACGCGGAGGACCTCAATGCCGAGGGTTTGGAGTGGGTTCCGGCGGAACCATTCTGGCCCGGCGAAGCTGGGGGTGAGGGAACGGCACCGATCTCGGGGGTAACGCGTAGTGACGCGGGCAGCACAAGCGATGGAGGGCAACGGACCGAGTATCCGATCCATGCCGGCGCTGTTCCCGATGATGACACTCCTGGGGGTGAGACGGGCCCGCCATCGTCGACTCCTGCGACCGAGCTCGTGCGGATCGGCACTGACGGTGAAAGGACCGTGATTCAGGTTGATCACCTCGTGCACCGAGTAGATGTCGCCCGGGACACTCTGACGCTCCAGTATTTTCCTACCGGACCGCGGCAGGTTCCACTCGATGGCGGTCTCGGATGGGATGTTGTGTACGAACCCAAGCAGGTCGTTATCGACATCGCAGATGGGTTGCCCGAGAAAATCGAGACCGAGCAGCTACCGTCGAAACCTGCACCTCCGGACGACGAGGAAGAGTGGGAACAAGAATATGGGCGGCAACAGGGTGCCGCCGCTCGGTGGCAGGATCGCCTCGAGCTGGACGGCGTTCGAGGCGCTGCATGGCCCCTGCATAACATCGGCGAGGAAGCGCGCATCGGCGCTATCTCCAAACGCCGGGAGCAGTTTGAGACTCTCGCGAAACCCAACATCGTGTGGACGAATGACCATCAGTCACTCCGCCTCTGGCGCAGTGACTACCGGAACGTAAGCGTCACGGTAGAAGGAACCTGGCCGGCTACCGAGATCGTCGTGTCGTTCGAGCACATCACGGTGCCGAACCTTCGCCTGCGCAGACGCTACCGCGTATTCAACGATGCCGGGCGTTCGCGCGAATGGGCGTACGCCACCGTTCACCTCGACGAGGATCTCCACACCCGGAACATCCCGCCCCGATCCGCCGCAGTCAACGGCGTTCTCGACATCTAGGACCAGCTGAGAACCAGCACGGAGAGGGATCCGCTCAGTGACGCACTGAACTCCGGCGCGAGAAGGATTCTTGGTTGCTTCCTCGCTTAGCGGTCGGATCCTCGACTTCGCAGGTAGTATCCGAAGGATGATGACCTCCGCCAGCGAATCAATTTTGCGGTGAGCAACCGAACCGGGCTTTTCCTCGCGGCGTTTGCTCTAGCCGCTCTCACCACGGCTTGTTCAGCGTTGGGTACCAATGGGCCACTTACAGTGGGAGGCGAATCAGAAACATGTACGCCTACCCCCGATGAAGGGTTCGCAGCGTTTGGCGAAGTAGTCACTAATGATTTGGCGAAGTAGTCACTAATGACGGGGATACAGATTTGGTCCTCTCCGGCGCAAACCTGATCACGTCACGAGGTCTTCAGCATGAGGAAAGCTACATCATGCTAATCGAGGAAACGGCCGACAGGGATTCCGGTGCAGTACTCGGAACTGCCAGCACCATTCCCGCTAGCCCAGCCGAGACTGAAGCCTGGGAACGGCGAGAGATTCTCGAGAACTTCACACTGAGACCAGGAGAATCCGCAAACGTCATAGTTACTCTGAGCCTTTCCAGCCCGGCGACCGATGGAGAAGCCAAGGGTATTCGGATGACGTATGCAGACGGCAGTCGCGACTTCACTGCTGACATAACGAACAAAATCCTACTTGCTGCTGATGAAAGCTGCGCATAGCGCGAGACCCGCCCGAGAAAGGGTACGGTGAGGGATCACACCGGAGCTAGCTGTACCCGGCCAGGACATTGGTAGCGGCGAGTCTGGTTGAACTAGGGAGAACCTCCGAGTGGGATGTGGCTTGTCTAAGGCCCACTCCAACTCGGAGGTTCTCGTGTTCCACCGTAACGCCCGTCTGACTGTCCATGGCCGCAAGCTGATCATCGAGCGGCACCAGGCCGGATGGAAGCAGGCCCACATCGCCGCGGCGATGGGCATCTCCCGCAAGTGTGTCAGGACCTGGATCCTCCGGTACGGGGCCGATGGCGAGACCGGTCTGGAAACTCGGTCTTCACGGCCGCACACGGTGCCCACCCGGACTGCGCCCGAGGTGGAGCAGAAGGTCCTGGCTGCCCGGGCCGAACACCGGCAGGGCCCGGACCTGCTCGGATCGAAGACCGGTGTCCCGGCCAGGACGGTTTCCCGGATACTGCGCCGGCACGCGGTGCCCCGCCTGCGCGAGTGCGACCCGATGACCGGCGATGTCATCCGTTCCTCGAAGTCCACCGCGGTCCGCTACGAGCGCGCCCGGCCCGGCGAGCTGGTCCACATGGACGTCAAGAAGCTCGGCCGGATCCCCGACGGCGGGGGCTGGCGCGTTCACGGCCGGGCGATTCCACGCGACCGTGTCAGCGGACCCGGATACGACTACATCCATTCCCTGGTCGATGATCATTCCCGCCTCGCCTACAGCGAGGTGCTGCCCGACGAGAAGGGCTCCAGCTGCGCGGGCTTCCTCGAGCGCGCGATCACCTACTTCGCCGCTCGCGATCACCCGGATCGAGCGGTTGATGACCGACAACGCCTGGGCCTACCGATACTCCCTGCGGGCGCTCTGCGCCGAGCACGGCATCACCCAAAAGTTCATCAGACCCCACTGCCCATGGCAGAACGGCAAGGTCGAGAGGCTGAACCGTACCCTGGCCACCGAGTGGGCCTACCGCCAGGCCTACACCAGCAACAACCAACGAACAGCTGCGCTTGCGCCATGGCTCGAGCACTACAACACTGAACGCAGTCACAGCGCACTCGGAGGCAAACCACCGATCAGCCGACTAGCACCAACTTGATGGCCGGGTACAGCTAGCTGCTGTGGCAGCAAGGTGGCTGCTATCAGTTTCCCGGCGCTGGATGATTGGCGGTGCGGATCGATATGGAAGCCACGATTACGCCGCAGAAAGCCACACCGATGGCAGCCAACGAGAAGTAATGTGCAAATGCGAGCAAGGTGTACGACGCGTACGCGAATAGGGCCACGGCAACCACACCGACTACTGATGCCAGTGTCATCACGGTCCGCCGTCGGGGTGAAGGGTTAGCACCCTGGACCTGCTCGGATGAGTTCATGAGGACTGCTACGGCGATCTGTATGCCGAATGCCAAGGCGACCAGTGTCATCAGGACCGCCACCCAAGGAGACGGAGACGTCTGCGAGAAGTAGCCGACCACAAGCATCAGGACGATGCTTCCTAACAGCGGTTCTGTTCGAACATTGCTAATTGTGGCCATGACGCCATGCTAACTAGTTCCCGAGCGGGCGCAGTCCGGTGGCCCGCAGCGGGAAGCGAGGGGAATCAGTCCATGAGGTAGATAGTTGCCACCGGTATCTCAAGAGTGGACTTCGGGAACGCAGGCAAAACCGTGGAGGGAACGGACACAGTGTCCGCTCCCTCCACGTGAGCGTGGTGTCTTCACCCGCCTCTCACACTTGGGCAAGCGCCTAAGGTCAGTGGTGTCCGGCTTCCGTTGTGCCGAACATCAGGGTGCGGCGCGGAACGTCGTAGTACACGGTCTCCGCTGAAGAGAGCAAGTCCTGAAGATTATCGGCGTCATCGGCGTCGATAGTGAGAACTTCCTCCCAGGCTCCCTGGTCAAGGACCAGTTGCAGAGTCCATGATCCGGGCTGGCCCGGATCGCCGGCTACCCAGCTGAACTGATAGTGGCTGAGCTGCCGGACTTTGATGCTGTCGTCGGTGACGGGCTGATTCAGATTCGGTGCCATGGTGATGAGTTCCTCCTTGCACGACCCACCGGGGCGGTGGGTGCTGTGGCCTGTTCTGACAGATACCGGAAGGGTCCGTTCATAGTGCTGTGGAAAGAATCGGGCTCACCCGGATGCTCCTAAAGTAGTGCCCGCAACAACGGCGGTAAACACCCTTGATGCTGTCCGCCTTAGAGCAGGTGGAAGAGGCTAGGCATCGATCACCAAATCGGTGCGCGCAGTAGAGCAGCAGGGCAGGAACTTGCCTGCATCGATTTCCCGTGCTCGGATCCCGCCCTGGTGGTTCATCTCGACCTCGCCGGCAAGCTTCACTACCTTGCAGGAGCCGCACATGCCTTCCTTGCAGTTCGCGCTGATCCTGACGCCCGCACGCTGGGCGACCCCGAGGATGTGTTCGGTGGGGTCGATGCGCACGTTGATGCCTGTGCGCATGAAGGACAGGGTGAGGTCTCCCGTTCCGACCGTGTCGAAGCCCGAAGCATCAGGGGACACGGCCTCCGGCCCCGCGGCCGAACTGCCGTCGGCGGCTTCGGAATAGGGCGCGTCCGAGTCCACGGTTTCCAGCGGCATCCCCGTGGCCTCAAGGGGCCCCCCGGCGTTATAGCTGGGCTCGTAGAGCCCGAACGCTGTGGGCTGGCTTTCATAGTAGTCCTCGGCGGAATCAGCGATTTCTTCAGCGATTTCCTCTGCAATGTCCACCGCAAGCGCGACTTCCGCCTGATATTCAAGGATCGTCTGGCGGTTTCCAGTGAAGAATTCCATGTAGATGGAGGTGTCGTCGACGCCGACCTTCCGCAGGAGCTCGGTGGCGGTGTTCAGGTAGCCCTGGGGGCCGCAAGCATAGACCTGGCGGCCGTTGGCATCGGGGGCAACCTCGTCGAGCATGGCCGCCGTCAGCCTTCCGCTGAGCCAATCCCACTTTTCGGGTTTACTGCGGTCGCCCAGCGCGTAGAAGACCTTGACTCGCGAGTCCACCGAGGCAATGTAGGCCAGCTCCTGGTGGAAGGCAAACCCTCCAGCCTCCGCTCCGTGGTAGAGCACTACGACATCGGCCGTTCCGGGCAGGGAATGGATGGTCCGCACCATCGACATGATTGGTGTGATGCCTGCGCCGGCGGCCAACAAGAGGTACCGTGCCCGGCGGTCGGCATCGGGCAGGTGGAATGCCCCGACCGGTCCGAGCATCTCGAGGACGGTGCCGGGCTTGATGTTCTCGTGCACCCACGGTGAGACGAGCCCAGTGGAGTCTCGTTTTACTGTGATGTCGAAGGTCCACGGCTGCGTGGGCGAACTGGACAGCGAGTAGCTGCGGTCCACCGGATCCTGGTCCTCGCCGTTCACGGGAAAAGCGACGTTCACGTACTGGCCCGCACGGAACGCGAGGGGCGCACCGTCGCAGCGGCGGAACACGAAGGTCATCATCCCGCCCACCTCGGGAACGATCTCGACACATTCGGCCATAAACTCCTGCGGATGCCAAGGGCCCAACGCGTGGGCGGCGCGGGCTGGTCCCTCGCTGCTGCCCATCACCCTGTTCCACGGCATCTCAAGACCGCGGATGCGCTGTGGCTCCAGGATCGCCGTCTCCGTGCCGAGTTCAATCATGCCAAGTGCTCCTGCACACGCTTCACGTACCAGTTGATGAACGCCTCGACCTGGTATTCGCTCTTCATGTACGGGCCGGGCTCATAGGCGGGGCTGCTGGCGCCCTTCTGGCACAGCTCCACAAACGCCTTGTCCTGCAGATTGGTCTGCTTCCAGGTGTAGGTGAGCTTCTCCAAGTCGTAGTCGACACCTTCCTCGGCGTCGTCAGCTACCAGCCAGGTGGTGCGTACCAGCGTCTGGTGTTCGTTGACAGGGAAGGCGCCGAACGTGATGACGTGGTCCCCCTGGAAATGGAACCAGCTGTTGGGCTGCAGGTGCATCGAGCAGCGGCCAAGGCGGAAGTCCCGCAAGTCACCCAGCAACTTCTTGGAGAGCCTGCGCCCATCGGGGGAGAACGATTCGCCTTCACCGTCGAGCGATTCCCGTGAGATGCGGATTCCGGCTACGCGCGTGTCAAGCTCCTCGACGACCTCGTAGGGAAGGCCATAGCGGCGGCAACGCTCCTCGAGCGAGGACTGCGCTTCCTTGTTGCGGTCCCACACTTCCTCGAGATGGGCCGGGATCAGCCCCTCCGTCAGGCCCCAGGTGGGAAAGAGAGAACAGGCGAGCTCCGGGTGGCCGTCGCAGTGGTAGCACTCACGGTTGTTCTCCATGACGAGCTTCCAATTGCCCTCTTCGATGATGTTCTGCTGGTAGGCGATTTTCGTCTTCGACAGATCGTGGGGCGCGAGGTAAGGCTCGAAGATCTTAGAAGTTTCGTCGAAATCCGCCGGCGGTTCATCCGCAATGCAGACGAAGATGAGTCCGGCGACCATGCGGCTGTGGGCGCGCTTGAGGCCGAAGCAGCCCTTGTCGAACTTCGTTTCCCCAGGTGCCGAGGCGTGGATCAGATTGCCGTCGGGCGAGTAGGTCCAAGAGTGGTAGCCGCAGACCAGGTTTCCCGTTGTCCCCGCGGGTTCGGTCAGGACGCGAGCGCCGCGGTGGCGGCACACGTTGTGCAGGACGTTCACGCCGCCGTCGTCATTATGCAGCACGATCAGGGAGTAGGGCCCGTAGTCGACGGTGACGTAGTCGCCCGGCTCCGGGAGCTCGGCGATGCTGGCTGCAAAGATCCAGTGCTGGCCAAAGATTGCCTGCATGTCGACGTTGAAGATTGTCGGATCGGTGTAGAAGGGGGCATCGAGGGAGTATCCCACGCGCCGGAAATTGAACAACTCGGTGATTTCCGCTAGCTGCTCGGCAGGCAAGGATGAAGCGAGCTTCCCTCGTGAATTGAGGGGCACGTTCACTGGAGCGGACATCTGTTTCCTCCGGGATGGATGGGTAAGTATGGGATACGTGGAGATCACGGCCTGGTGGAGTCCAACCGGCGTGTTAGCGAAATCACTGTACTCATAAGATTAGGGACGTTTGGGCTGCAGTAAAAGCGCAAGATTTCGGAGATAACAGTGCATCATTAGTGCATGATCGATCCACGGCTCATAACACTTCGGGTGTTTGCCCGGTGCGGCACTGTTGGAGCAACCGCGCAGCTCACGGGTTATTCTCCCTCGGCCGTCTCCGCGCAACTGCGGGAACTCCAGCGCATGCTTGGAATGCAGTTGCTGACGAAGGATGGCCGGGGTGTCCGACTGACCGCCACGGGCCGCTTTCTTGTGGAGGGCTCGGACACACTCATTGCGGAATGGGAGAGCCTACGGGCCGCGGCCATGGAGGCCGGCGACCAGGTGCAGTCCCGTTTTGGCCTTGGCGGATTCTCCACGGCGGCCGCTCAACTGCTCGCTCCGCTGGCCGCCACCCTGCACGCAACACGCCCTCTGCTTGAGGTGCAGGTACTCGAGGCCAACCCGGCCCGCTGCTTCGACTTGTTGGTCGCCGAGCGAATCGACCTCGCGGTCATCGTCGCCATGCAATCCGATACCTATGTTGAGGACGATCCGCGCTTCGAGCAGACCGTTCTCCTCGACGATCCCCTGGACGTAATCATTCCCTCCGACCATCCGTTGGCATCGCGGGAAACGGTGACGCTCCCAGAGTTGGCGTCGGAACCCTGGATTACCGAGGCCGCAGGTTCCACCTACCATTCCCTATTCACTGCGGCGTTCACGGCAGTCGGGGTGACACCGCGGATCGCCCACGAGGCCGTTGAATGGGAAACGCAGATCGCCTTCGTTGGTGCGGGGCTGGGCGTGGGCCTGCTGCCACGACTGGCGCCCCTGCATGGTGCCGAAAACGTGGTTCGACTGCGCATTACTGGCAAGGGGAAGCCCGCGCGCCGCATCGTCGCTGCCGTGCGCAGGGGTAGCATCACATCGCCCCTGATTAAGGAGTCGCTCGGCATCCTGCAAGTCAGCGCCAAACGGATCCTCACCGCCCGACCCGAAGACAATCACTGAAATCTCCTGGGCTGGATCCGTTGCAGACGGGTGCGGCGGAGTCAGTGTGAGGGTTCAAGTTGGCGCCGATCAAGTGGTGTGGAGCGATTTTCGCCACGACGGTCTGCCCGCTTCTTAAGACGGAGCGGAGAACTTCGATGACGATGACGTAATCACCTCGGTCGGAACGCTTGGTAGGTAGGATCCGGGGAATGATGATCTCCTACCCGTACTGGCTCCGGTTTCGCGGCCAAAGGCTCGGCGTTGTATGGCAGACCGATGATGGAACCGGCCAAGTCGAAGGAGATACCGACTGCGTGCTTGTCAATGACGGTCGCATAGTTTCCGTGCGCAGCCCGGAGGGGTTCGCGACCGTGGCGCAGCATTACGGTTTGCAACTGGAGGAGGGGAGTGACGAACCTCAGAACCTGGATGGACTGGAACGGCTGCTGGAGTTGCCGGCATCCGATGGGATCTGCACGGAATTACTCAACGCGTGGAACCTGTTCAACGACATCGCCCGCAGCGTCGGTGCGTCCCTAGACGACAGCGGACCAGAAGCATCCAAGTGCTACGACAAGCTCTTCTATGGCACCAACCTGGAAAATATCACCCCCGTTGGCGAGCGCTACAGCCCAGAATTCACGGATGAAGAGCGTATCCTCGTCGCGGAGATCCTCAACCGTGGACGGACCATTTTGGCCGCTCGCGTCAAGAAGCGCGACTAAGCCTCAGGGCTCAGCTGTCGTTGAACCCCCGTTGGTGACGGTCCGAAGGATGGAAAGCACGCAGGGAGGCGTCCTTGACGGGGCCGTTAGCCTCCTAGCATGGGGGAAGACGCGGCGAAGTTTGTCAGTGATTTTGGTGCGATGGTGCGGCTTGTGCAGTCGGCTCAACCTACCTCTGACCGTGGTCGGGAATTGGTCAATACCCTGGCTGCGCACCTCGGCGCGCCGCCGTCGTCCCTTCCCGTGGTTGTCGAGGAAGTGTCCGTTCACCGGTTCATGGACGCCGATATTATCCTCGCTTCGCTCGTGGGTGAGGGCAGTACGCTGACCGGCATCGGGGGCGGTGACCAGCGGCACCATATGTCCCTGAGCGACATGGTCCAGCAATCCGACATCTACCCAAATTTCCCGCTTTCACAGCCCGACTACGCAAATCTTCCAGTCGGTCCTGACGAACAGCGGCAGACTGTTGCTTTCGGTCTTCGCCTCTTTCACCACAACGGCGAACCGATCGCGCTCCTACAGCGCAAAGCGGAACCCCGATATGGACGGCAAGCTGCTTCCTTGGAAGCGCTCTGCGCGGATGCGGCGGTCACAGCGGACTTCCTCGCCGTATTCCGACGTCGTATGGAGCGGGAAAGCGTCCTTCAAGGACAGATACTGTCCTTCACGATTGAGGAGTTCGGTCCTAGTAGCTCGGGGGTGACCTTTCACAGGAGGCCCGAGCTGGCGAGGAGCCAGATCGTGTTGCCTGAGGGTCTCCTCGCCAGGATCAGCGACCATGCCCTCGGGATTGCCGCTCACAGGAACGAGTTGGTGGCAGCCGGACAACATCTCAAGCGGGGGATTCTTTTGTACGGCCCGCCTGGCACGGGCAAGACGCACACGGTTCGTTACTTGTTGAGCGCTAGCGAGGGGACGACGGCCATCATCTTGTCCGGCGGCACGCTCGCTCACGTGAGTGAGGCAGCCCGGATGGCACGAGCTCTTCAACCGTCCATCGTGGTGCTCGAGGACTGCGACCTCATTGCGGAAGACCGCAGCTTCGGCCATGGTCCGCAACCCCTGCTCTTTGAAGTGCTAGACGTCATGGACGGCCTCGATGATGATGCCGACGTCACGTTCGTGCTCACGACTAATCGTGTGGACACGCTCGAACGCGCGCTCGCACAGCGTCCCGGCCGTGTGGACCTTGCTGTCGCGATTCCCCTTCCGGATGAGGGTGAACGTGCTGCCCTATTGCAGCTTTACGCGCCCAGCGAAGCATTTAGCGTCGAAAGTTTGCGCGCGGCAGCGGAAGCAACTGAGGGAACGACGGCGTCGTTCACTAAGGAACTTGTTCGCCGCGCAGTCCTCGCTTCAGCATCCGAGGCAATGCCATTGGGCGACCATCACCTGCTGACTGCAGTGGATGAGCTCATGGCTGACGGTGCCGCCCTCACTCGGAGCCTGCTTGGGAGCAACCGACAACCAGCCGAAAACGGTCCAGGGGAGGAGAGCATCTCCTCCTTCGGATATGTGCCTAATGCCCAGCACTATTCCGGGTCCTACGCGCCGGCGTATCCCATGCGCATGACTTTCGAGGATCAGCCAGGTGTACCGGACGTCAACCGCCCGTGGGTCGACCGCGTCGAAGATGAAGAGTCCGCCCAGGAAGACGACACAGCTATCGATCGCGAGCATCATCCCGAACAGTGACTGGCTCGCAGGTGAACTGGTTGAACCTTTCCTGCCCTGTCGGTTGACTGGCCATATGCGAAACGTCCTGGTGCTTGGGGGAACTGGCTGGCTTGGGTTTGAGATTGCCAAGCAGATGTTGGCGAACGGCGATGCGGTGACCTGCCCGGCACGCGGTAAGTCCGGTCAAGCACCTGCTAGGGCGGTCTTCGTGCAGGCTGATCGGCAATCGTCGGATGGCTACGCGGCAGTAGCCGATCAGTCGTGGGATGAAGTGGTGGAGCTTTCGTATGAGCCCCGACTTGTGCAGGGGGCCCTCGATGCTCTCGCAGGAAGGGCAGAGCACTGGACTCTGGTTTCATCAGTCTCCGTATATGCCACGAATGCCGATGCTGGTGCTGATGAATCCGCACCTCTGCTCGAGCCGATAGACCTAAAAGATTACGGGCAAGCGAAAGTCGCCGCTGAGCAGGAGTCACAGGAGACCGTGGGTGATCGGCTTCTCACAGTCCGGCCAGGACTGATTGCTGGCCCGGGAGATGGCAGCGACAGGTTTGGCTACTGGGTCGGACGATTCGCTCTCGCAGGCGACGGGCCGGTGCTATCACCTCTAACTGACGGTCGAGTGGTACAGGTAATCGATGTCGAGGATCTCGCCATCTTCATAGCCAAGGCCGCTAGAGAACCGATCAGAGGTGTCATCAACGCCACCGGTGACCAGCATGCTCTCTCAGATGTGCTCGCGCTTTCTGCAGATGTTGCCGGCTTCACCGGAGACATAGTGGCCGCTGACGACGAATGGCTCATGGAACACGATGTCCGGTTCTGGGCGGGTCCCCGGTCAATGCCGCTGTGGATACCAAAAGCTGATGTCGCATTTGCACAACGAGACAACACCGCCTTCCATGCTGCGGGCGGCGTCCTAAAGGGTCTCCGTCAAACCGTGCAACGTACCGTGGAATTCGAGCGAAAGCTTGGTCTTGACCGTGAACGTAGGTCCGGTCTGAGCCGATCGGAAGAGCTTGAGTTGCTGGACCAGCTTTCTCGATAAGCACGACGCGCTCTACGGCAGGATGGAGGCATGCACATCACGCGGCTGGACCACTTCGTTCTGACAGTTCGTTCCCTCGAAACGAGCATCGCCTTCTATGAGCGACTTGGCTTCAAGCACGTCACCAGCGATGGTCGCCACAGTCTCTTCTTCGGCGACAGCAAGATCAATCTGCATCCTGCGGCGCATCCCTACCTACCGGCAGCCGCCGCGCCAACTCCTGGCAGCGACGACCTCTGCTTCGTGGTCGACGCTCCGCCTCACGAGATACTGACGTTCCTGCAAGACGCTGGAGTCACAATTGAGGAAGGTCCCGGTGAACAGTTGGGTGCCCTCGGCCCGATGACGAGTGTCTACATCCGGGACCCTGACGGGAACCTTCTTGAGTTCGCCACATACGCGGGGAAGCCATAGTCGCGCATTTCTGAGGTGCCCGCTTGCGAGCACACCCCCTCGAATCAAGAGCGACCCCAAGTATGCGCACTTCGCGCAAACGCAGAGGGAGGCTGCCGTCTCAGCGTCGACAGCCTCCCTCAGATCGATGCGCCTATGGCGTCGGCAGAGCAGGACTCAGCGGACTGATGGTCACTTTGTCTCCTCCGGGTGAGCGAAGTCGGATTCCCAGTTGTCCTTGGCAGCCTGGTCCTCGGTGACGGCCGTGGTGCCGGGCACGGCACGGTTCAGGTGCAGGAATTCGAGGTGGGTTTCGTAGTGGTCCAGGACGTCGGTGATGACCTGTTCCTTGCTGTAGCCGGCGAGGTCGTAGCTGTGGCTGCCCTCGAGGGAGAAGACCTCCATCCGGTAGTACTTCGGTTCGAGCCCGGCATTTCCGGGCGCGTATGACGGGGTGTCGTACTGGACCGGGTAGATCTGGTACTTGAACGGGCGCTCGTCACAGAGCCTCACCAGCAGGTCGACGTGGCGGATGCCGCAGGTCTCGACGACGCCGGTCGTCAGGGTCACATTGGCGTCCTGCGCCTTCAGCTCGTCGTGCACCTCCTGCAATGCGGGCAGCGCCACGGTGTCCACGAATCGGTTCGCCTGCTTCGGCCCCGGGTAGGTCATGGCGCGGTTGAGGCGCTGCCGCCAGTTGCGCGACGACGATCCGTCCCCGCTGTGGCCGGAGATGATCCCCGGCAGGCTCGCACGGTAGCTGTCGGCCAGCGAGTTCTCCACGCGCAGGGCCTTGTAAAGGCCCAGCATGATGAACAGCAGCAGGATAGAGAGCGGAAGACCCATGATGATCGTGGCGTTCTGCAACGTCGTCACACCGCCGACGGTCAGCATAGCGAGCGTCAGGAGTCCGGTCACCAGGGCCCAGAAGACGCGCAGCCACTTGGGCCCGTCGGCATTGGCGTCCTTCAGGTGGCTCGTGAAGTTGGCCATGACGAGCGCACCTGAATCGGCGGAGGTGACGTAGAAGAGCAGCCCGGTGAAGGTGGCCACGCCGATGATCAGCGGAGCCGCGGGGTACTGCTCGAGGAGGCCGTAAAACGCCCGCTCCGGCTGGGCCATCGCCGTCTCCCCGAAGGCGGCATTGCCGTTCATCACGATGTCAAGGGCGCTGTTGCCGAAGATTGAGATGAACACCAGGATGAACGCGAAGGGGACCATGAGGGTGCCCAGTACGAACTGGCGGATAGTGCGGCCTCGGGAAATGCGTGCGAGGAAGAGCCCGACGAAGGGAGCCCAGGCAATCCACCAGGCCCAGAAGAAGAGTGTCCAGCCCTGCAGCCAGTCACCGGGCCGGTCATAGGCGAAGGCGTCCAGCGTCATGGCCGGGAACCGGCTGAGCACGTCGCCGGTGTTCTGGACGATCCCGTCCAGCAGGAAGCTGGTCTTGCCGGTCAGGAGGATGAACACCATCAGGGCGAGGGCAAGGAGCACGTTGAGCTCGGCAAGCCGGCGGATTCCCTTTTCGACGCCGGAGAGCACGGATGCGGTGGCCATGACAACGGCCACCACGATCAGGCCGATCTGCACGGCGACGTTCTCGGGCAGTCCGAACATGAGGCTGAGGCCGTAGTTGAGCTGCACGACGCCGATGCCCAGGGAGGTGGCGATGCCGAAGATGGTTCCGAGGAGGGCTGCGATGTCCACGCCGTCGCCGAGCGGACCGTTGATCTTCTTGCCGAAGATGGGGTACAGCGCGCTGCGGATACTCAGGGGAAGATTATGCCGGTAGGCGAAGTAGCCCAGGGCCAGTCCCATGAGCGCGTACAGGGCCCAGCCGGTGATGCCGTAGTGGAACAGGGTGAGGACCATGGCATGCCGGGCGGCCTCGACGGTGCTGCCGTCACCCTGCGGGGGAGCCAGGTACTGAGTCACGGGCTCGGACACCGAGAAGAACATCAGGTCGATGCCGATGCCCGCTGCGAAGAGCATCGATGCCCAGGTGAACATGCTGAACTGCGGCTTCGAATGGTCCGGGCCGAGCTTCGTCTTGCCCACCCGGGTCAGGGCGATGACCAGCACGAACACCACCACGACGGTAACGATCAGGAAGTAGTACCACCCCATGTTGGTGGATACCCAGGTGACCATGGACCCGATCAGGGCCTCGGCGCCAGCGGCGTCGCTCATGGCCCAGATGGCGATCGCGAGGATCCCTGTGGCCGATCCGATGAATACGGTCCAATTGACGCGGGTTCGACCCGCGGGGGGCGTATCACCGCCTCCAGTAACTGTTGCGGGCGGAGCGTCGGCTATCTGACTCATATCGTCCCTCTCATTGGTCCCCGCACATTATGGCGGTGTTTCGTTCGGGCGGCGGCCATGCCGCTTGAATCAATACTCTTGTTGCGTTCCAATTTCTGGACTCCTAAGTCAGAAAGCACGATGGTGATTACCCGTGACCGCCATTGGACACAGGTGAAATCGGCGGCAGGGCAGCGTTTGTGGGCCCCCGGCCGTTTCCCCCAAGTGTTTTTGCCTAGTCTGGCTGTGCCTACGCCGGCTTCCCCGTGAGAGCAGTCCAAGCAACTCCGCCGGGTGTGGCGTAGGTCATATGAGGAGATTAGTTCACATTGAACATGTGTTCAAGACTTCTGAATAACGAATGTTCAAGAATAATCCCCTTCGGGCGGCAGGCCCGAGCTGATGTGGAAAGACCTGGTGGAGGGAGCATGAGGAACCGCTCCACCGGGTTCGCCTATCCGGCTCTGGAGCCCGCTGTGGGGCGTGCTGGCAGTCAGGCCAGGGCCGCGCTGAGCTCCGCCTCCGCCGTTTCGCCGTTTCGACTGGCGCGGATGAGGTCCGCGCAGCGCTCTCCAATCATCATGACGGTGATGTTGGGGTTCACCGTGACGTGTTCAGGCATAACAGAGGCATCGGCGACGCGCAGGCCGGTGACACCCTTGACTCGCAGTTCCGGGTCGAGGGGCGACATCTCGTCCTCGGCCGGCCCCATACGGACGGTGCCGACGGGGTGGTAGACGGTGTTGTGTGTCTTGCGGATGTAGTCCTGCAGTTCCTCGTCGGTCTGCGCTTCGATACCGGGCGAAAGCTCCCGGCCGGTCCATTCGACCATTGCAGGCTGGGCGGCGATTTCGCGGGCCTTGCGGATACCGGCGACCATGACGCGCATGTCGTGGCCCTCCGGATCAGTGAAGTACCGCGGATCCACCATCGGCTTGTCGCGGAAGTCCCGGCTGCGCAGCCGGACGGTGCCGCGGGAACGGGCGTGAGTGACGTTCGGGGTGAGGCTGAAGCCGTTCTCCGTGGTCGGGTACCCGTACCGCAGGGTGTTCATGTCGAACGGGACCGAGCCGTAGTGCATCATCAGGTCCGGGCGGTCCAGGCCTTCCTCGGTGGGGGTGAAGATACCGATCTCCCACCACTGCGTCGAGGTCTGTGCCATCGGCTGCTTGGCCTCGAACTGCACGACGCCTTCAGGGTGGTCCTGCAGGTGCTCGCCGACGCCGGGGGAGTCCGCCAGAACCTCGATGCCGTGCCCGGCGAGGTGCGCGGCGGGGCCGATGCCGGAGAGCATGAGCAGCTTCGGCGAGTCGATCGCCCCGGTGGACAGCACCACCTCGCCACGCGCGGAGAGCCGGTGAGTCCGGCCGAACGCCGAATCCACAACATCGACGCCGGTGCAGCGCTTGTCCGCATCGAACACCAGTTGGCGGGCGCGCAGGCCGGTCAACAGGGTGAAGTTCTCACGCTCGATGATCGGGTGGATGTAGGAGACCGAACTGGAGGATCGGGTGCCGTCTGCACGGCGGTTGATCTGGAAGAAGCTCGCGCCGTTGATCACGGTGGTGCCGGTGTTGAACTTGGCACGGGGGATGCCGGCCTGCTCACAGGCATCCAGGAGCGCGACGCCGGTGGGGTCCGCCGGGGGCACGTTCATCAAGTGCACGGGTCCTGAGTCGCCATGGTGCGGCGCGTCCGGGCCGGCGTCGTCGTTGGTTTCCAGCCGCTTGTACAGCGGCCAGGCGGACTCGGCGTTCCAGCCGGTGGCGCCGTACTTGGACTCCCACTCGTTCAAGTCTTCGCGCGGTGCCCAGAAGGCGATGCAGGAGTTGTGGCTGGAGCAGCCGCCCATGACCTTGGCGCGGGAGTGGCGCATGAAGGAGTTGCCGTTTTCCTGCGGTTCGATCGGGTAGTCCCAGTCGTATCCGGATTCCAGCAGTTCCATCCAGCGGTCAAGCTGCAGTACTTCGGCTATCCCGCGGTCGTCCGGGCCGGCCTCCACCAGCGCCACGGACACGGCCGGGTCCTCGCTCAGCCGGGCGGCGACTGCGGCGCCGGCGGATCCGCCGCCGATGACGATGTAGTCGAACTCTCGGTCGTTGAGGTTCTCGACGTTGTCGATATGCATCTAGCTCTCCTTGCCGTGCTCAGCGAACCAGCCCGTCACCTGCGGGTTGGTGTTCTGGTAGATGTGCTTGGATTCCTGGTATTCGGCCAGGCCGGTCGGCCCGAGTTCGCGGCCGACGCCGGACTGGCCGAAGCCGCCCCACTCGGCCTGCGGGAGGTAGGGGTGGTAGTCGTTGATCCAGACGGTGCCGTGCCGCAGCCGGCCGGCCACACGCTGCGCCTTGCCGGCGTCCTGGGTCCAGACCGCCCCGGCCAGCCCGTAGATGGTGTCGTTGGCGGTCGCGACCGCTTCATCCTCGGTGCGGAAGGTCTCAACGGTCACTACCGGACCGAAGGCCTCATCGACGACGACGGACATCCCCTTCTGCACGCGGTCCAGGACGGTTGGCTGGTAGTAGAAACCGGCGTCGTACCGCTCTCCTTCAGGCGCCGCGCCACCGCACCGCAGCCGCGCGCCTTCCTCCACTCCGCGCTGGACGTAGGTGTGTACCTTTTCGCGGTGGGCCGCGGAAATCAGCGGCCCGGTTTCGGCAGTTTCATCGAACGGGCCGCCGATGCTGATGCCTTCAGCGCGGCGGACCAGCTCATTGACGAAGCGCTCGGCGATCGATTCCTCGACCACCAGCCGCGCCCCGGCGGAGCAGACCTGCCCGGAGTGCACAAATGCGCCGTTCAGCGCATTGTCGACGGCGGCATCGAAGTCCGCATCGGCGAAAATCACGTTGGGGTTCTTGCCACCGAGCTCCAGCGCCACCTTCTTCACGGTGCCTGCGGCAGCCGCGGCAATGCGCTTGCCGGTTTCCAGCCCGCCAGTGAAAGAGACCAGGTCGACGTCGGGGTGTTCCGAGAGCGGTGCGCCCGCCTCCGCGCCGGCACCGGTGACGAGGTTGGCGACGCCGTCCGGCAGGCCCAGGTCCTGCAGCAGCTGCATGGTCAGGATGGCAGTGGACGGGGTCAGCTCGGAGGGCTTGAGGACGAAGGTGCAACCGGCGGCCAATGCGGGCGCTATCTTCCACGCCGCTTGAAGCAGGGGATAGTTCCAGGGCGTGATCAGGCCGCAGACACCGACCGGCTCGTAGACAATCCTGCTAACGACGGCGGGGTCCCCGGCGTCGACCACGCGGCCCGACTGTTGCCCGGCCAGCCTTCCGAAATATTCAAAGCAGGCGGCGATGTCGTCTATGTCGATCCGGCTTTCGATAATCCGTTTCCCGGTATCCAGCGATTCGGCACGGGCGAACTTCTCGCGGCGGTCACGCAGCTCGGCGGCCACCCTGAGGAGGAACGCACCGCGCTCGGGCGCCGGGACCGAAGACCAGACGCCGGAGTCGAAGGCTGCACGGGCAGCAGCAATGGCGCGCTCGGCGTCTTCCCTGCCGGCCTCGGAGACCGTCGCGACCAGTTCGCCGTCGGCCGGGTTGCGAATCTCACGCACCGCGCTGGACGCGGCCGGCTCCCACGAGCCGTTGATGAACAGGGTGGATGCGGTATCCGTTTTGGACTGTGTGGCGTAGCTCATACAATTCAGATTAGGGGATATTGAACAAACGTTCAAGGGTACATCTGAACGAATGTTCAATGACAGTCACAAAGCCGCTTCCGCGGATGCGGCAAGCTTTAGGACACTTCGGGCTCGCCCAGACCGCGCTCGTTCTTGCGCGAAGGGGCGAAGGCGATGTCCTCCGTGTGGGCGATATTCCTCTGGATTGATGCCTTGTCCACGCCGAGGAGAGCGGTTAGCCACATGCCGTTCTGGACGACGACGATGTCCGCTGCCCGCTCCCTGCACTCATCGCGGGAAAGCTTGGGATTCGCATTGCCTATCAGAGTCGCGAGACCATCGAGATACCGTTCGAACGCCTCCGCATTGATCTGTGCGAAGTCTTCACTCGCCTGGGCGAGAGCCCAAAGGTGGAGACGCAGAGACAAGTATCGCGTGGTCAAAAGTTCCGCGCCCGCAACGCGCCGGAGAGATCTGCGGAGCTGTTCGTCCGGGGGCGAATCCGGGTCAGGCTCGACCAGCATAAGGTCGTGCTCATCGATCCGATGCAAGGCGGCACGGATCAAGCAGGACTTGTCTTCGTAGTAGTAGTTGACGAGCCCCAGTGCTACGCCGGCTTCGCGCGCCACGGCGCGCATGTTGACACCTGAGATGCCGTGGCGCGACAGCAGATCCATCGCCGCTTCGAGAATGCGCGACTGCCTGTCAATCTGTTCGCCGGATCTAACGGTGTCTGTACCCACTTGGCCAGACTATTGCGAAACCCGGATGAGTGCATCTCGCAACCAATTAGGGAAGGTCGCGGTCCGGCAATGCTGCCTCTGAGTGTCGATGCCGGTCTGTCCCCGTCCAGTCCAGCCAGTCGAGGGCCTCCTGCACGATGGGCCGGGGGACAGCGTGGGGTCCCTGAAACTCCCGGTAAGTGATGTCATAGCCCTCTGCTCTGAGGGTGGGCACGAGCCGACGGCTGGTGCGGTCAATCGGCAGAACCCTGTCGGCGTCGCCATGCGAAACGAAAAGACGGGGTTCGCCGTTACGCGGTACGAGAGGAACGAAACCTGGTGAGAATGCCACGACGTTGGAGAACAGTTCCCCGTTGGCCAGGCCCAGTGCCAGCGCGTAGGAGGCCCCGTCGGAGAACCCTGCCACCGCGATGCGGCGCGGATCCACGGAAACCAGCGTGAAGATTTGTTCCAGGGCGCGGTTGATTACTCGGACATCAGGGCCGAAACCGCCGCGAACACCGTCCCAGGTGGAGTCCCGTGACGACGGCGCTGCCATCACGATCCCGCTCATCTCACCAAGACCGCCCAGCAGGGAAAGTCCTCCCGCTGCTTCACCCCCGGCACCATGCAGCAGGACAATGAGCGGGGCTTGTTGTCCGGGCTTCAGGCCTGGCGGGATGTAGAGCAGCGCGTCCCGTGCACGTTCCAGGCCCAGAATCTGCTGCCCGGGAACCGGCGCACGGCTTGGTTCCCCTCGGGGCCTGGCACTCAAGAGAGCGGAGATCGATGATGCTTTCCGGGGACGGTCCATCTCTATGAGCCCTTCGGCCTCGATGCGTCGCGGCTACCCCGCGAGCAGTTCCTTGATGTCATCGGCCGTGAGCGCTGAGCTGAAGACGGCGTCGTCGTCCATGACCGAGCTGAACAGCTTGGCCTTCTGCTCCTTCAGCTTCATCACCTTCTCCTCGATGGTGTCCGCGGAGACCATCCGGTAAACCATTACGTTCTTGGTCTGGCCGATACGGTGGGTCCGGTCAACCGCCTGCGATTCACTGGCCGGGTTCCACCACGGGTCCAGCAGGAAGCAGTAGTCCGCTTCCGTCAGGTTGAGCCCGAAGCCGCCGGCCTTGAGGCTGATCAGGAACACGGGCGCGGTTCCGTTTTTGAAGGAATCGATGACCTCACCGCGCTTCCTGGTGGAACCGTCAAGGTACGCGAATTCAACTCCCTGCTGCTCCAGCCGAGCGGCCGCGAGCTTGAGGTAGGACGTGAACTGGCTGAACACCAGGGCGCGGTGGCCCCCAGCGAGGACGTCCTCCAGCTGCTCGAACAGGACGTCCAACTTCGCCGACGGCACTCCCTCATACTCAGGCTCCACCAGTGAGGCATCGAGGCTGAGCATCCGGAGGAGGGTCAGCGAGCGGAACACGATCATCCGGTTTCGGTCCAGGTCATCGATCAAACCGAGCAGCTTCTGCCGCTCGCGCTGCAGGTGCGTCTGGTAGATCTTGCGGTGCCGTGGATGGAGCTCGACGGACAGCACCTGCTCCTGCTTGGGCGGCAGGTCCGATGCGACGGCCTCCTTGGTGCGCCGCATCATCAGCGGCCGAATCCGGCGACGCAGCCGCTGCAGGCGCTCCGTACTGCCCTGCTTCTCGATCGGAGTGCGGTACTTCTCCGTGAAAGCGCGCGACGACGGGAACAACCCCGGAGCCGTGATGTTGAACATCGCCCACAGCTCCATGAGGTTGTTCTCCATGGGAGTACCCGTGATGGCCAGCTTGAACGGCGCGTCCAGGTCCTTGGCGCAGCGGTGGACCTTGGCCGCGTGGTTCTTCACGAACTGCGCCTCATCCAGGATGAGGCCTGCCCATTCCTGCTTGCCGTAGGCGTCATTGTCCAACCGGAACAGAGCATAGGACGTGATGACGACGTCGGCGCCATCCACCTGCTCGGCTACCGGCGTACCGCTCTTGGCCTGTGTGTCAGCGATTCCCCGCACCGTCAGACCTGGGGCGAAGCGCTGCGCTTCAGCTATCCAGTTCGGCACCACGGAGGTAGGCGCAACAACGAGGAAGGGCCGCTGCTCGCCCTGGTTCTTCGCGTGCAGCAGCAGTGCGAGAGTCTGCAGGGTCTTGCCGAGGCCCATGTCATCGGCGAGAACGCCGCCGAGGCCGTGACTCCAAAGGAACGCGAGCCAGTTGAAGCCATCAATCTGGTAAGGACGCAGTGTGGCGTGGAGCCCTTCCGGGAGCGGAGTCTGTTCCACCTCGGTCAGCTCCAGCAGCCCGTTGACCGCCGATCGCCACGCCTGGGCCTGCTCCGTCTCCTCGGCCAGGTCCTCGAACTCGGCCCACAGGCCGGCCTGGTAACGGCTGATCCGCAGACCCGTTTCCCATTCATTGAGCATCCGGGCTTCATCGATGAGTTCACGGAGCTGATCGAAGATGGGCTGGTTGAGGGACAGGTAGCTGTTGTCCACCAGCTTGATCCGGTTGGCACCCTTGGCCAGCGCGGTGAAGATGTGGTCGAACGGAATTTTCCGGCCCTGCACCGTGACGAGCACGCCAAGATCGAACCAATCGCGGTCTTCCGTGTCCACCGTGGTGATCAGGAGCTGCGGGGTTTCGGTGAGTTCCTCGAACGTCGGCTTGCTGCCCACCACGTCCACGCGCAACGAATCGAGGCGCTCCAGGCGGGGGAGGACCATCTCCGTAAAATCCACCATTTCCATGCCGGTGTAGACCCGCTCCCTCACCATGCGCCCGCCCAGGGCTTCCCGTGCAGCCTGCAGGGCGGCGGTTTCGGCTGCGACGTCACGGTAGCCGCCGTCGTCCTCGGTGTTTTTCAGCGGTTTGCGGGTTTCGGTGTTGCCGGCCTGGTACGCCCAGTCCCAGGAAAGATCCAGCTGGTCCTCGTCGAAGGTGGCGGTGAGGACCAGGACCGGCGGGATGATCTCCGGGAAGACGACGGAGCCGTCGCTGCTGACCACGTCAATGGACTGGATGAGCCGGGGATAGAAGCCCGCGAGGAACTCCTGCTTCTCTGTCTCCGGGATGCGGACGGGCCGCGTGCGCTCGAGGAGTTCGCGGTTGTGGTCGGTGAGTTTCCGGGTGGTCGGTGCCAGCGTGATGGTGCCGTCCTCCGACGCGGTGTACACCCCGTGGTTGGAGATGACATGCGCCGAGTCCGGAGGGTGGTTCTCACCGTCGATGTTAATGGCCGGGCAGAGCTGGACGGCGCCGTCGACAGTGGTTGCATCGAGCAGCAGCACCGCCTGGGAAGCGAGCTGAACCGTCACACTCTTTTTCGACCCGACGAAGGCGATTCCGAGCCGCTGTGCCTCCTGCAACAGTTGCCAGAGCAGGGGGTTGCTGAAATCGTCCAGGTACAGCCAGGAGTCATTATTACCGAAGTAGGTGACGCCGGTTCCCCGGTGCAGCGCGGGGAACTGGGCGAACCAGCGGTGCTGATCGGGGTCCAGTTTCAGCCCGTACGTCTGGTAGCTGATGTTTCCCCACGCCAGGTTGTTTTTGACCCAGTTGCCCTTCACGTTCCGGATGACCGGGCGGACGCCGAGCTTGAACCCCCGGTAGGCCCGCCGCTGGTCCCATTTGGCTCCCGTGGTGGGGCGCAGTTCGAACTGCAGGCCCAGGGCGGTGGGCGGGACGGCGGCGAGCGCGCCGTCGTCGTGCTCATGGTTTGAAAGCAAACCCGAGAGCGACTCCTGCCACCCGGCAGGGCGCGCGGGCGACGGCGGTGCCGTCAGTTCCTGGTTGGCGCGCAGGTTCTCCATATTGGAACGGAGTGCGACGGCGGCAACATGCTTGCAGTCCAGCCCCACCGGACATGTGCACACACTGTCACGAAGGTGGTACCGGCCGTCACCCTTCCGGGCGAGATACAGCTGCGTGCGGTACGGCGCCGGTGAGCTGCCCATGACCCGCGCGTGCACGGTCTTGGACTCCGGTTCGAAGGTGAGTCCCTGCACCAGGGACTCCTTGGCATAGCCCTGCCCCCGCTGGAAAGCGGCGCCGCCCACCATGCGAATGATGTCCGCGACATCGATCATGGGATAAGGGGATTCGGGCATGAATTCATGCTCTCACGCACTCCTGACAGACTGGATCCATGCGGCTATTTACCGTCGGGCACGGGACAGCGGACCGGGACCAATTCGGCGCTTTGCTCCATGGCGCCGATGTCCAGGTGCTGGCGGATGTCCGCCGCTTCCCCGGCAGCCGCCGCAACCTCGACACCCGCAAGGAAGCCCTCGAGGAGTGGTTGCCGTCCGAGGGTATCGACTATGTGTGGCTTGAGGATCTGGGCGGGCGCCGTCGTCATGCTGCGGGTGAACCGGAAACGGACGGGTGGTGGCGGGTTGCGCAGTTCCGTGCCTATGCCGCCTATACCCGGACCAGGGAATTCGAGGCAGCGCTGGCGGACCTGCGGGGCGTCGCAGCGCAGCGTTCCACCGCGATCATGTGCAGCGAAAGCGTCTGGTGGCGTTGCCACCGGCGCATTGTTGCGGACGTGCTGGTCCTGCTCCATGGGTTCGAGGTCCATCACCTCATGCATGACGGCCGGTTGACGCCGCACGAGCCGTCCGCCGGCGCCCGAGTTGCGGACGGCGCCGTGTACTGGGATGTGCAGGACTAATCGGCCAGCCCGGTCCCGAGTTTCTTCAGCAGTTTCGCGAGCGTGCGGAGTTCGTTCCCGGAGAGCGGGGCTAGCAGTTCTTCTTCGGTAGCCAGGTGAGTCGGAAGGGTTGCATCGACGATTTCCCGTCCCTTCCCCGTGAGAGTCACTTCAGTCCCGCGTCCGTCGACACTGCTCTTCGCCCGCGTGATGAGCCCGCGTTCCTCGAGTCTGTTCAGGCGCTGCGCGACGGCGCTTGAGGTGATCATTGCGGTCGAAGCGAGGTCCTTGGGGCTGAGGGTGAAGGGGGTGCCGCTCCGCCGCAGGGTGGCGAGAACGTCGAAGGATCCGGAGTCGAGCCCGTGCCGCGCGAAGTTCTCCTCAAGCCGGCGCTCTACCTGCTGGGAGGCGCGGGAGAGACGCCCGATGACGTGCATGGGGGAGACATCGAGATCCGGCCGTTCCCGTTGCCACTGCTGGACGATGTCATCGACATGGTCATTCATGGGTCCACTCTAGACAGTTTGCTAAGCACTTAGCTACAATTGCTAAGTGCTTAGCAAAATCGGTTGGACCTTCATTCTCACAGCCTTGGCGCCGATGGTGTGGGGCAGCACCTATCTGGTGACCGTCTCCCTGTTGCCGCCGGGTCTTCCCTTGACCGCCACGGTGCTTCGGGCGCTCCCGGCAGGACTGCTTCTCCTGCTGCTGGTCCGGCGGCTCCCGCGTGGCTCATGGTGGTGGAAGGCAATGGTGCTGGGTGGTCTGAACATCGGGGTGTTCTTCGCCCTGCTCTTCGTCGCGGCGTACCGGTTGCCCGGAGGGATTGCTGCCACCGTGGGCGCCGTGCAGCCGCTCATTGTGGCGGGATTGGCAACGTGGGTGCTCAAGGACCGGCTGTCGCTGAAAGTGGTGCTTTCGGGCATCACCGGAGCTGCCGGCGTCGCCCTCCTGGTTCTCCAGTCCCAGGCTCGCCTGGACGGTGTGGGGGTGCTGGCAGCACTCGGCGGTGCCGTGTCGATGGCCACCGGCGTCGTGCTCGCCAAGAAGTGGGGCAAGGCTGAAAAGCCGCTGACCATGACGGCCTGGCAGTTGGTAGCCGGCGGACTCCTCCTGGTCCCACTGATGCTGGTGGTGGAAGGTCCGCCGCCGGCACTGTCCCCGGTGAACCTCGGCGGCTATCTCTACCTCTCGGTTGTCGGCACGGCGGTGGCCTACGTGCTGTGGTTCCGCGGCATCCAGCGCCTGCCCGTCACAGCGCCCTCGTTCCTGGGGCTGCTCAGTCCAGTGGTGGCCGCGCTCCTTGGCTGGCTGGCGCTCGGCGAGCAGCTGTCACTGCTGCAGGGGCTCGGCGGCCTTCTGGTCCTCGGATCCATTCTCGCGGTCAGTGTGCGTCCGCCGTTCACTCGACGGACACCGGCGCCGGACGTTGGCCGGTCCGCTGTAGTCTGCGTCCGGCCGGCGCTGCGATAGATTTGAAGGACCGCACCCCCTTGACCAGGAGACACCCATGACCCCTCGTATCCTCTTCCGCAGCGTCGCCGTCGCGGAGGCGATCACGTGGGCCCTCCTCCTGGCGGGCATGTACCTGAAGTATTTGGCGCAAACCACGGATGTGCTTGTCTCCGTCGGCGGTGCGCTCCATGGTTTCGTGTTCCTCGCGTACCTGGTGAGCACCACATTTGTCTGGGTCAACCAGCGATGGAGCGCAGGTACGGGCGTTCTTGGACTGCTTGCAGGCGTGATTCCCTTCGCGACCGTTCTTTTTGACTGGCAGCTTGAGCGCCGCGGAAAACTCGACGGCGGATGGCGCCTCGCGGCCGGAAAGGAACGGCCGTCCGGTCCGGTCGAGAACCTGCAGGCGTGGGTGCTGCGCAACCCGCTCACAGCGGTGTTGGCGGCGATCGTCGGCGTCAGCGTTGTGTTCGCCGCGCTCCTGATCGCCGGTCCACCCGTTCAGGTCGGCTGACGGGGCGGTGTCAGACAGCGAGCGCCCTGCACTCCTCGAGGAGTTCCTGCCTGTCCACGGGATCGAGTTGGCTACCGGAGAGGGCGCGGGTGACCCGCTGTCGCTGTTCCCGGATCTCCTCGCTGTACCGGCCTGAAGGATCGCTTTGGTCTGCCTCATCCAGTAGCTCCACCAGGCGGCGGGCGACGCGCGGATCATCCATGCCGTAGGTGCAGATCTGGGACACGACCAGCTCCAGCAGCACTCCAAAGGTCCGCCTCGGGAGGAACACCCGCACGCGTCCTTGGCTATCGTTCATCACCCGGTGCCCCTGGCCCTCCCGGGCAAGCTTGGACAGGCCGGCCGAAAGGTGCCCCAGAGCGTGCACACAAGTCGTCGGATCGTTGACGCTGGGGGACATCGCCCGCACCGCCACGTCGAGAAGCTGCTGCATCGGGAAGCCGACATCCTGCACCGAGTTCCGTTCGAAACCGACTGTGATCGATTCTGTGACCGCGTGCCGGAGGCTTTCTTGCTCCTTCATACTCCAGGCGTTCACCGGGGTCCCATCAAGTCTCCAGGCATGCGCGAACGGGATTCCCTCGACAAGGAAAGTTCCCGGCGGCCCATAAAGGGCAATGATCGCGTCGAAGCGCTCGGCAACCTTCAGGAGCGACGGTTCGTTGGCCTGCACCATGAAGCCGGAGCTTCTTGCCTGGACATCCAGTGCACCGACCGGCGGATCGAGCTCGTGGTGGAACGCCTCCGAATCCGATCCCTCCTCGCCCACCATCGACAGGAAGTCGTCGCGAACATCCACAAGTATTCGTTCCACCCGCAGCTGCCGTGAAAGATGACCGAGGAAAAGGACGAGTCCAATGACAGTCGCCAGCGACGAAAGGAACGACAGCGTCACTGCGATCTCCGGCACGAACATCGCGGACTGCCCTATGTCGTCCCTGATTGTCCGCAGGACCGTCAGGGCGAAGGCGAAGGTTGCCAGGAAAAGGGCGAGGGTGTTGTGGACGAAACGGTCCCTCGTGAACGTTCGGAGCAACCGTGGTGAGTACTGGCTGCTGGCTAGTTGCAGCGTGACTACCGTCAGGGAGAAGGTGAGCGAAGTGACCGTAATGGTCGACGCGGCGATCGCTTCCATCAGCGAACGGGCAGCGGGCGCGCCTCCGCTGAACAGTAGCGCGGACAGGGCGGGTGGCATCTCGTCGTCGAGCTGGTGATCCAACCACGTCAGGAACTGGGCGAGCATCACAGAGACAGCCACCGCGGCAAGCGGCACGGGCCAGAGCTGCGTCCGCAGGTAGTCGCTGACCACCCGGGGAGTCAGGTTCGTTGCGATGTGCCGAGATGATTCACTGCGTCCCATGATTGAACACTAACAAGTCCAGGGTGTCTCGGCTTGCGCGGAAATAGCAAGCCTGCTTATTATTTCGGGTGCTTCAAACTTCAACAAGTCCCCGGTCGATAGCTCGATACGATGGCGGATTCGGCATTGCTGAAGAGATAAGGGAGTCGGCCCGCCGGATCCGTGATCTGGAGCGGGTTCGAGCAGAGCTTGCGCGGACGCTGCTGGATGTTCAGCAAGCCTGTGAGACTGCCAAGGACCCCAACTACGCGCAACGACTGCTCTCTGCGGCCGTCGGAGATCTCGAGGAACTCGACGCCAGGTTGTTCGAGGCGCGCACCTTTCACTCTACTTCTGAGACGCCCGAAGGCCTGCTCGCAGTCTGATCCTTAGCCGGTGGTAAGGTCGTGTCCGCTTCGCTTATTATGCGGTTGGTCGCTGGAAATCATGCGCAGGCTGGGGCGGTGGTCACCCGGGTCAGCGATCCCGCCGAGGCCCCGGATGTGGGCGATCAGTTCCTGGCGCAGGGCGGCGTCTGATCCGTCCGGCGCCTGTGCCTGCGCGTCCAGCAGGGTCTGTGCCTTCCGCAGGGTAGCCTCGCCCGCCGGGGTGAGACTGACAATGAAGACGCGCCGGTCGTCGTCGCTCCGGGTCCTGAAAATCAGGCCACGGGTCTCCAGCCTTTCGAGAAGCTTTCCGGCGGTTTGCGCCTGAACCCGCAGTTCCCGTGCCAGCTCCACCTGGGTGATGGAACTGTTTCGGCCCAGGACTCGAAGCATCAGGAGCCCGGCGTGTGTTGTTCCCAGCTCGCGCAGTAGCTCGTTCTCGCGGTTAGCGCTGAGCCTGGCGGCCATATTGAGAAGCCGGTTTGTTGGCCACTGCGCGATATCCATGATGCTTGTCTCTTCCGGTCGCCGGGCGACGAATCCTGTGGCTAATGGTGCGGGGTGTCCTGCTGCTCCACGGCCTGCGTCATGCGTTGGAGGAAGCGGGTGACGTGGAGCGCCTCTTCGGGGCTGAGCGATTCAGCGACGTCGTGCATCCGCTGGTGCATCTCGCCGAGCGTCTCCCGCACTTCAATATCTGCGTTGCCGGTCGGAATGATCTCGACGGAACGCCGATCCGTAGGGTGCGGCCGACGGAGGAGGTGTCCGCTCGCAACGAGGCGGTCGATAAGCCCTGTCGTGGACGCGGTCGAGATCCTCAGCATGCGTGAAAGGTCCTTCGGGCTGATGCAATGGCCGGCCTTTTGAGCCCGCATGGCGTACCTGATGGCGAGAAGATCCGTTTCGTTCATTTTCATGGCGTCGCGCGTCCGGCGTCGCATTTCAGCTTCCGCTGCCCGGTAGACGCGCAGGGCATTCAGCACTTCAACGCTGCCGGGGTTCGCCTCGTCGGCGTACCAATAGCCTGCGCCGTCGGGGTTCACTGCGGGTTCCATAACGACTAGTTTATCGTCCGACTACAAGCTAGGTCACCTAGCTTTTCTCAAGGAGGACTTGAGAATTGAGGAGAATCTCAAGAATCACCGTGTATTGCCCGGGTTTCTCAACGTAGACAGGACGTTATAAGGTCGTATATAACTAGTTGAACTAGTTACTATTCTTCCTACTGAGATGGAGCAGCCGATGTCTACTGTCGCCCAGAAGCCGCCCGTGGCCCCGGCCCCCATTGCAGTGGCGAACCGCGTTCAGCTCGTCGACGAGTTGTGGATGGACGCAAGCTTCAATGACCCAGCGTTCGACTATGGCGCCTCCGACACTGAGCGGATCGTCGCAGCCGCCGGAGCGGTCGAGTCACTCGAGTGGGAACTGGACCGGGCTCAGATCGCGCTCGCGTCAGCAGTCGAGCGAGCCGCATCCAATGGCTTGTCCGTCGAGAAGATCGCCGAGTCTGCCGGGCTGACCAAGGAAGACGTTGCCACTATGCTCTGGGCCGCTCGTTCCGAGCGCAGCCAACCGTGAGCGGCACAGGGAGCAGTTCCTCACCCCCTATGCCCGGCAGATCGGATATCGCGGACCGCTGGCAACTACAACGAACGATTGGCTCCGGCGCCACCGGAGTTCTGTGGGCAGCCACGGACCTCGATACTTTCACCGACGTCGCCGTGAAAGTGGCCCGGCGCAGTGGGCACACCTTCACGGAAGAAGCTCAGCTCCAGATGTCTCTGGATTCCCCCTACATCACACGCGTGCTCGACTGCGGCGTGACTGACTGCGCTGACGAGGGACCTGTTGAGTATCTCGTGCAGGAACTGGTCGGCGGACTGAACCTGCGCGACATACTGCGACGCACCACTCCGCACAACGTCGATGTGACGGCCTGGGCGTACGGGCTGCTGCGCGCCCTGCAGTCCCTGCATACGGCGGGCATCGTGCACCGGGATATCAAGCCATCGAACATCATGATCCCTCTTACTGCCGGCGGCTCACCGTCGCCCCAGCCCAAGCTCGTTGACTTCGGAACGGCTGCCCGCGGCCCGCAGTGCGACGACGACGCATCGTCCCAGGGCACCGTCCTCTACATGAGCCCGGAGCAAGCCCACGGCACGGGCGTCGGCGCTCCAAGTGACATGTACTCCCTCGGCCTGGTGCTGCTTGAATGCCTCTCCGGGCACCGAGCCTTCAGCCTTCCCACAGTCGAATCGCTCGTGGCCCGTACCCTGCGCAGCCCCGTGATCCCCGACCACGTCCCGACCCACTGGCGCCGCCTCATCCGCGCGATGACCTCCATGGACCCGGCCCTGCGCCCTACGCCGGCCGAAGCGCTCGAAATGTTGACGAACCCCAACGCCGTGGCTGCACTCTCACGCCCCGGGACGGAGCTCGCGCTGGCGGTGTAAGCCCGTCTTCGCCGGCTTACCCTCACGGCACGTTCTCCCGGGCGTCAAAACGCGTAGCGGATCCGGCAGTACGGTGCGATTTCTTCGATCAGTGCGGTCAGTTCTCGGACATAACGTGCCTTGGTTCCTGAACGGTATCGGACATTGGTGAAACCGTTCGAGGAGACCTTCGATTCCTGCAGGTCCGGCCGCCACAGCACGCTCTCGGCCTGAGGATGCCAACCCAGGTTGACCTCGTGGAGGCGTTCGTTGTGGGTCAGGAAGATAACTTCGGCAGCGAGCTGGGCTTTCGCCGCAGGCGTCAGCATGGCGTCGAGTTGGTGCAGGAGCTCGTGCCAGTCACTGAGCCACGTGTCCGTGACGATAACGGGGGAGAAGTTCACGTGTACCTCGTACCCGGCATCGACGAAGTCATTGATGGCCGCCATGCGTTCGGCCACGGCCGAGGTGCGGACGTCGATCGACTTCGCCAGGTCCGCGGGCATGAGGGAGAACCGGATTCTCGTATGCCCGCCGTGATCCCAGTCCAGCATCGCGGGGTTCACGTACTTGGTGGCGAAGGACAGCTTGGCGGTAGGGAGGTCGCGGAAGAGAGTGACCAGGTCCTCAACGTTGTCGCTGATCAATGCGTCCACGGAGCAGTCACTGTTCTCCCCGATGTCGTAGACCCAGAGTTCCGGGTCACACTGGTTGGGCTCCAGCTTCATGCCCTGGCGCGTGGCATGCCGCTCGAGGGTGCCGGCAATCTGGTTGATGTTCGCGAACACCGTCACCGGGTTGCTGTACCCCTTGTGCCGGGGAACGTAGCAGTAGGCGCACGCCATGGCGCAGCCGTTGGCGGTTGAGGGGGCAATGAAGTCCGCGGACCGCCCGTTGGGCTTGACGGTCAGCGCCTTCTTGACGCCGAGGACCAGCGCCTCGGTCTTGATTCGGGACCAGCGGGGCACGTTGGTCTCATCACCGTGCACCTCAGGGATATTCCAGTGGTTTTCCACCAGAACGACGTCGGCATCCGGCCACCGCTCCACGATCTCCTTGCCGCGGGGCAACTCCAGGGCAGCAGGCTGCGCATAGATGCGCCGAATCTGCAGCAGCCGGTTGAATTCCATGGTTCATCCTCCATCACGTTGAGTTGGCAGGACACACCCCTTCTGCCCGACCATTACCGGTGTGTCCTGCCAACTCAAACCCGTTCGAACCGGGCGCGTCAGAGGATGGGTCGGCCGCCGGTGACGGCGATGCGCGCGCCGGACATGTAGCTGCCGTCGTCGGACGCCAGGAGGACGTATGCCGGGGCTAGCTCAGCAGGCTGCCCGGCGCGGCCCAGGGGAGTATCATCGCCGAACTGCTCTACCTTTTCAGGCGGCATGGTGGCGGGGATGAGCGGGGTCCAGATGGGCCCGGGAGCAACGCTGTTCACGCGGATACCCTTCTCGCCGAGCATCTGCGCGAGGCTTGCGGAGAAGTTCGCGATGGCTGCCTTCGTTGCAGCGTAGGGTGCCAGCGAGGGGCTCGGCATGTCCGAGTTGACGGATGAGCTGCCGATGATCGACGAACCTGGCGCCATGTGCGGCAGGGCGGCCTTGACCAAGTGGAACATCGCCGCGACGTTCACCTTGAACGTGTACTCCCACTCCTCCTCGGTGATCTCATCGAGGCTCTCGTGGCTCATCTGGTACGCCGCATTGCTAACAAGGACGTCTACCTTGCCGAATTCCTGCACGGCCAGCTCGATGATGTCCCTGCAGTGTTCGGAATCCGAGAGGTCACCGCGTACCAGAACCGCCCTCCGGCCGGCATCCTCGATGTGGCGGGCCGTGTCCTCGGCGTCGTCGTCCTCGCTGAGGTAGGAGATGAGGACGTCGGCACCTTCACGCGCGAAGGCGATGGCCACGGCGCGACCGATTCCGCTGTCGCCGCCGGTGATGACTGCCGCCTTGCCGGTGAGTTTGCCGCTCCCGCGGTAGCTCTCCTCACCGCAGTCCGGCGTAGGGTCCATCTCCGACTGAACGCCGGGTACATCCTGCTGCTGCTTTGGCTGGCCCATGTTTCTCCTCTAAATACTCGCTGTTGGTATCCGGAACTTTTGTGCACCTGTGGCGACCCAGCGACGCCGGAAACCACCAGAGCTGCGTGAAAGTCCCACGGGGGTTAACCGAAGAGGCCCGCCGTTTGGGGGAAACGACGGGCCTTGCTTCTTGGTGTCTAGCGGTTGAAGAGTCCGCCAAGCACGTTCGTGGGGCGCTGCTGCTCACCCTGGTTTGCACCCAGCACAATCACTGCGCCGCTGAGGGCGGGCAGGACCCACTGAAGAATCTTCAGCTGCTGCTGTGCCTTGGCAAGTTCCTCGGGCGCTCCCGGGTTGGGCTCTGTTGAGCCTTCAGCACCGTGCTGGCTCAGTTCGCCCACCTTCTTGCCGAGCATGCCCGAGTAGAGGGACGCTGCCATGCCGACGACAGTAATCGCGGACTTGACGACGGTATTGGCGACGGCGCCCGACTGTCCGGCCAGGCGGCCCTTGTTCGCGGCGATGAGCCCGATGCCGCCGATCGCGTGTGCGCCGAACGCTGCAATCTGCACCGGAGTCCAGCGAGCCCACCCGATCGTGGAAAGACGGGCGCGCTCCGTGGGGTCCTTGGCTTCGGCTGCCGCGCCGTTCAGGCCGACGGCGCCCATGAGCGACCCGCCGAACCAAGCCGCAGCACTGAGATCGTGAAGGGATCGTACAAGCGTGTTTCCTGCCATGATGCTCTCCTTAGACTTGGGATGCCGTAGACCGTCAAGGAATTAATGGGAAGACGGCACCGTTAATTTCTATCAGCATGCTTACCATTTTGCGAGGGGTCGGCTGAAAAATCTGCCGGGCAGTACGATCAATGGGTGCTACCGTTCCTGCTTCTGGGCACCCGCGCCGAGGATACGGCGGCCGAGGGTGAATACCGCAGCTTCCTCCGCTTTACCGGGCTGACGCCGTCGAGTCTTCATCGAATCCGTGTGGAGCAGAAACCTCTGCCCGATCTCCGGCTCGAGGACTATTCCGGTATCTTCCTCGGCGGCAGCCCCTTCAACTCTTCCGACCCGGAGGACGCTAAATCTTCCACGCAGCATCGTGTGGAGCGTGAACTCGGTGAGTTGCTCGACCGGGTTGTCGACTCCGACTTCCCGTTCATGGGCGCCTGCTACGGGGTCGGAACGCTGGGGCGGCACCAGGGCGCGGTGATTGACCGAACCTTCGCGGAACCGATCGGTTCGGTGGAGATCACAATGAACGACGACGGCTCATCGGACCCGCTACTGGCCGGCCTCCCGCCGCGCTTCGATGCCTTCGTTGGGCACAAGGAGGCTTGCGCAACGCTTCCGGCCGGCGCGGTGCTGCTGGCGTCGTCGGCGTCGTGCCCAGTGCAGATGTTCCGGGTGAAGAGAAACCTCTATGCCACGCAGTTTCACCCCGAACTGGACGTAGAGGGTCTCGTTCAACGCATCCGCATCTACCGGCATGCCGGCTACTTCCCGCCGGATCAGGCGGAAACCGTGATTCAGCGCGCGAAGGGCTCGTCGGTGACCTGGCCGCCGCAGATCCTCACCAACTTCGTGCGGCGTTACTCCCGCCACTAACCCGTCGATTTGGCAGGACACACCCCGTTACGCGGGCTTTCACGGTGTGTCCTGCCAACTCAACGCGGGGTGTGGGCGCGGCTTTCACTCGCAGTTCACCCGGCGTTGACCAGGTGGACCACAGCACCATGAAACATCGGGCGAGGGGACCACCCACACTTCATCCGAAAGGGACTGAACCTTATGGCTTTTCGCCTGACCAGGACCATTGCCACCACCGTTGCCGGACTGACACTCGCCACCGTTGCCGGACTGACACTCGCCACCGTGCCCGTCGCCGTCGCACACGCTGTGCCCGCCGAGAAGGCGACCGACGCCCCGATCCTCATCGGACACCGGGGAGCTGCCGGCACCGCACCGGAGAACACTGTTGCCGCGTTCAAGGACGGACGTGCGTCCGGTGCCGACTTCTTCGAGATCGACGTGCAGCTGAGCGCCGACGGCGTTCCGTTCCTGTTCCACGACAACACCCCTGCGCGCACAACCAACGTTGAAGAGGTGTTCCCCGGCCGCGAGAACAACCCGATCACGTCCTTCACCTGGGCGGAACTTCAGCAGCTCGACGCCGGCTCCTACTTCAGCGACAAGTACGCAGGGGAGCGCATCCCGCATTTCGACGACGCGGCTGAGATCGCAACCGTCAAGACCGGTGTGTACATCGAGATCAAGGCGCCCGTGAACTCGCCCGGCGTCGAGCAGGTTGTCGCCGATGAACTCTACAACGACCCGAAGTGGACGCAGCTGGTTGCCGCGGACAAGATCCAGGTCATCGGCTTTGATGAGGCTTCGAACCGCCGCTTCGCAGCAATCGCTCCGGACATCGAGCTGCAGCAGCTCACCAGCGTGGTTCCGCCGCGTGCGGTTGTTGAGTCGTGGGCGACCTTCGCCGATTCTGTGGGTACCAACTACCGGACCCTGACACCGCAGAACGTTGCGGACGTGAAGGGCGCCGGACTGATCCTCGGCGTGTACACGGTGAACTCGCCCGAGGCGGTGCAGTACTCGCTGGATCTCGGCGTCGACGCGGTGACCACAGACTTCCCGATCCAGAACCACCGTTTCCTCAAGGGTCAGCCCGTGTTCCCGGGAGCCGGCGTCGAAATCGCCGACTCGGTGAACAACCCGGTCGGCAACGATGTGCAGCCCGAGAACGGCGAGCACGTGGTCCTCCGCAACACCTCAGGCGCGAGCATCGACGTGAGCGGCGCAATCATCCGGGATGCCGCGAATAACATCCTGACCATCGGCGAGGGCTATGTCCTGGCGCCCGGCGCGGAGTTTCGCGTGTACACGGGACCCGGAACGAACTCGGCTGAGGCCTACTACAACGGGGGCAGCGCTTCGGTGCTGAACAACGGCGGCGATTCGGTTGCCCTGTGGATCGGCCCGCGTCTGCAGGACGTCTTCGCGAACTAGCGGTTCCGTTTCCCTGACTGCGCCTGTCCGCCGGACTCCACACCGGCGGACAGGCGCAGTCGCATTTCTCCTACCTGGCGGCCGTAAGCCTGTTCCCGGCCGCTTCCTCCTGTCATGGTTGCACCATGACCAATCAGCCACGAACCATCATCTTCGACGTCAATGAAACCCTGTCCGATATGAGTCCGCTCGCCGACGCGTTCGACGACGAGGGGCTGCCCGCGCTGGCGGCGCGCGTGTGGTTCGCGGGGATCCTGCGGGACGGCTTCGCCCTCACCGTGACGAACGATCATCCCGGCTTCGCCGACCTCGCCAAGGACAGCCTCCAGCGGCTGTGCGCTGACACGCTCGGCGCGGGGGACCACACTGCCGCGGTGGACAACATCATGGGCGTGCTGACAACACTTTCCGTGCACGACGACGTCGTCCCCGGCATTGAGGCGCTCGCCGGCCTTGCAGAGCTGGTCACCCTGAGCAACGGCGCAACGTCGGTGGCGGAAGCGCTTTTCGAGCGGGCAGGAATCCGCAAACACTTCGCCAGACTGCTCAGCGTCGCCGACGCCGACCGTTGGAAGCCCGCTCCGGAAGCCTACGAGTATGCTGCGGCGGAACTCGTTCGGGAGCCGGGGGAGCTCCTGTTGGTTGCGGTTCACCCCTGGGACATCCACGGCGCGCACCGGGCCGGATTGGAGACGGCGTGGATCAACCGATCCCGTACGGTTTACCCGGCATACTTCGAGACCCCGCACCTGGAGGCGAGCGGTCTCCCGGAGCTCGCCGAGAAGCTGCGGACGGCTTAGGTCACCTCCCTACAGGGCCATTCCTGCGCGGCTCCCTACCTCCAGAACTGATCCAGTTTTGCGGATTTCCTGGTCCAAGCCTTGGAATGCGGTCCTAGTCTGAAAAGGATCGAATGGGGGGAACATGTCGACAGATGCGGCTGCAGGAGCAGGTGCTGCCGAACAGGCGCGGCGGGCTCGGGAGCGGGTCGAGAAGCTGAAGCAGGAATTGGTGCGCGCCGAGCAGCAGTTGCACGCCTGGGAGGCGGGGGCGCTCGGAGAGCGACTTGTCGCTGAACGGCTGGCCGAGCTCGAAGGTGAGGGTTGGCGCGTCCTTCACGATGTCCATTGGCCGGGTCGACCCAAAGCGAATCTGGATCATGTGCTCGTTGGGCCGGGCGGCGTCGTCGTTCTGGACACAAAGAACTGGACCGGCACCGTTGAATTGCGCGGCGGCGAACTGCGGCAGAACGGGTACCGAGCTGCGCGGATCGACACTGTGCTGGACCAGGCTAGCGCCGTCGCAGCGCTGCTGGAACCACAGCATCGGTACCTCGCTGTCGGCTGGATCTGCTTGATCGGACAGCCCGATGTTGCGGGTCGTTCGAACAGCGGCGTCCGCATTGAAGCGGCGGAGACGTTCATACCGGCGTTGCGCTCGCTGCCCACCGTGCTGGATATCGTTGCAGTCGACGTCATCGCGCAGTATCTCAGGGAGATGCTGGCCGGTGAACGAAGCCCCGGCTTGTGGACTACACAGGAACTGCAGGCAGCTGACGGCGGTGCCTCGCAGACACTCCAGCGACGCCGGGTTGGCATGCGCGACCAGGTGGCCACGGGGCGGTCCCCGGCCCGCCCGCCGACCTCCAACCGCCGGGGGAGCACGCGCCGGAGATCGAAGCGTCCCGGGCTTGCTGGAGTTGTGATCAGGTTGTCTCTGGTGGTGATCGGCATCATGACTCTGTTGAACATCATGGACGGCTTCACGGAGCGTTCCCAGCCGGCTCCGCTGCCGGCTCCGACGTCAACGCTGCTGGTTCCGGGTGGAAGCTGATCACTCCTGGGGGACTGCGGCGCTCGCCCGGGACGCCTAGCATGGTGCAGGAACCACTCGAGCGGAAGGCATCAGCATGATCTTCATCGTCGTCAAATTCAACGTGAAGCCCGACTGGAGCGAGCGCTGGCTCGATCTCACCCGCGAGTTCACCGAAGCCACCCGCGCCGAGCCCGGCAACCTCTGGTTCGACTGGTCGCGCAGCGTGGATAACCCCAACGAGTTTGTCCTCGTTGAGGCCTTTGAAGACGATGCCGCCGGCGCCCACGTGACCAGCGACCACTTCCAGCAGGCCATGAAGGACATGCCGCAGGCGCTTGTCGAAACCCCGCACATCATCAGCGAACAGATCTCAGCCACGAACTGGAACCGCATGGGTGAGCTCACCATCGAGAGGAGCGATCATGTCTGAGGACAGCGGAGAATCCCAGGGACAGGGAGACCTGCAATACCAGGTGCTGATCATCGGCGGCGGAAACGCCGGTATCTCCCTCGCGGCACGCCTCAAGCGCTACAAGGTCAAGGGAATCGCCGTCGTCGATCCCACTGAACAGCACCAATACCAGCCCTTCTTCTCCCACATTGCCGGCGGTACGGGCAAGGCGGAGATGGCCGTGCGGTCACAGAAGTCCGTGATGCCGAAGGGCATCACCTGGCACCGTGATTCTGCCACAGCCATAGACCCGGCAACGAAGACCGTGACGCTCGCCTCCGGCAGGAATCTCACGTACGGACACCTCGTTGTCTGCCCTGGAATCCAGAAGAACTGGGACGGAATTCCAGGTCTGCAGAACGCCTACGATTCCCCGTACGGAGCGACGAACTATAGCCTCGACCTAGCCGTGAAGGCATGGCGCCTGCTGAGCAACCTCCGGTCCGGAACAGTGGTCTTCACCATGCCCGACGGCCCCATCACCTGCGGCGGCGCCGCCCAGAAGCCCATGTACCTCGCATGCGACTACTGGCGCTCGCAGGGCGTCCTCGACAACATCCGCGTAATCCTCGCCGTCCCGACTAAGACCGTCTACGGCGTCGAAGTTGTGGACGAGGAGCTGAACCGGAAGATCACCGAGTACGGCATCGAACTGCGCTGCAGCACAGAACTCACATCGGTCGACGCCGACAACCGGGTGGCCACCCTGCGTGACACCGCCCAGGGCACGGAGGAACAGATCCAGTACGACGTCCTGCACGCCGCACCGCCGCAGTCCGCCCCGGACTGGATTCGCGAAACCGGCCTGGCCGATGACGACGGTTTCGTCGCCGTCGACAAGAAGACCCTCCGACACGTCACTCACCCAACCGTGTGGTCGCTGGGTGACGCGGCGGGGACCCCGAACTCCAAGTCGGGTGCGGCCCTCCGGCAGCAGACCAAGGTCCTCGCGAAGAACCTGAAAGCTGTGCTCAAGGGCGGTCAGCCCAGCCAGGAGTACAACGGCTACGGAGCCTGTCCTTTCACGGTAAGTCGCTCTACAGTGGTGCTTGCCGAATTCGATGACACTCGCGCACCCAAACCTTCAGTCCCCGGTTGGAAGGGGCTCGCGAAGGAGAAGCGGCTGACATGGCTGGTGGAACGGTACGGGTTCATCCGGTTGTACTGGTACGCCATCTTGAAGGGCCGGGCGTAGGCTTTCAGCGCTGACGCCCCATCACGGAGAGAGGATCCGCATGTCCCACCAGATCACTGTCACCCGCACCTTCGCCGCCCCGAGGGAACGCGTCTTCGCGGCGTGGACTGACCCCGCGGACTTCGCCGTCTGGTTCGGAAGTTCGCAGGTCCACGTGCCACGTGACTCCCTCGTGCTCGACGTTCGCCCCGGCGGTAGTTGGCACGCCGTCATGGAGCTGCCGGACGGCAACACCATCAACTGGGAGGGCGAGTACACCGAGGTGACCCCGCCGGAACGGTTGGGCCTGACCATCACCGACCGGCCAGGCACGGACCCGGGAGCGCCCATCAGCGTCACCTTCGCCGACGTCGACGGCCGTACGCAGATGACCCTTGTGCAGGACGCCCCCGACTTCTCCGCGGAGCAGCGCGAGCAGACAGCTGCGGGCTATCAGGCGTTCTTCGACGACCTGGAGGCGCTCGTCGTCTCCTGACCGCTGTGTCTACGTCAGGCGCCGGCCCCGGTAGACGGTATCGGCGACGGCGAGGGTTTCGCCCTCCGGACCGCTGGCCTTACGCGGACGTGCCTCAATGACCTGGTGCTCCCAGCCGTCGTCGAGCATCTCCGCGATGTCCTCCGCGGTGAAGTACAGGTCGGGCAGGTTAGGGCGGGATGCTTCGGACTGCAGGTCCGACGGGTGGTGACCAACAATCAGCAGGGTTCCACCCGGCGCGACGGCGCGGGCCAGGTTCCGGAACAGGTGCTCACGCTGGGCGGTGGGCAGATGCATGTACTGGGCGGTGACGAGGTCAAGGGAGCCCGACGGAGGGGCCCAGGCCGTGAGGTCATGATGTTCCCAGCGCACCGGAGAAGTGCCGGATTCTTGCCCCTCCCGCTGCTCCCGCTCGTGCTCGGCCGCGCGGGAGAGAGCGACCCTCGAGATGTCGACGCCGGTGACCTCCCAGCCGCGCGCGGCCAGCCACAGCGCATCCGCGCCTTCACCGCAGCCGACGTCGAGCGCGGTACCGGGACGCAGGCCCTCGGCTTCGGCGACCAACTGCGGGTTCGGGCGTCCGCTCCAGATGCGCTTCTTCTCCGCGTACCGGGCGTCCCAGAACGCTTCGTCGAATTCGCGGGGACCGTGATCGTGGGCCTGGTGGTGTGTATGCATCAGGAAACCTCCGCTCCTATCCTGCTCCCTGCGGGGGCGGCCGCGGAAGAGGACCGGTAAGTCTCGAGATCCCGCTGGAGTTCCTCGGCCATGAGGTGGTTATTGATGGCCACCGCTGCTGCCGAGCCCGCTGCGGCGGACGGCAGGACCTGCAGCATCAGGTTCGCCACGTTCCCGGCGGCCCAGACGCCGTCGACGTCGGTGGCCCCCATCTCGTCCACCGCAAGATGCTCGCCGACACCGGCTGGGTGCTGGACCGGGTTGAGACCCAGGCCTGTGAAGATCCCGGTATTGGCAACGAAGCGCGGTGCAACCGCCAGGGCCTCTACCGGGACCACGAGATCGCCGGTGAGTTCCACGCCGCTCAGGGCGCCGCCGTCGTTCTCATTGAGGACGCGGGTCACGCCGCCGTCCACGACCTCGATCCCGCGCGCGGCGAGGTGCTCCCACTCTTCCTCGGTCGGTTCAACGGTGTCGTTCAGGAAGAGTGTGATGCTGCTGCTCCACTGGCGGAACAGCAACGCCTGGTGGACCGACATGGCGCGGGTACCCAGGACTCCGATGCGCTGGTCGCGGACTTCCCACCCGTGGCAGAACGGGCAGTGCAGGACCTCCCGGCCCCACCGTTCGCGGAGTCCGGGAATGTCCGGCAGCACGTCGGTCAGTCCGGCGGTGAGGAGCAGCCGGCGCGAGGAGAGCACGGTCCCGTCGTCGAGCGTGGTGCGGAAGCGGAGGTGGGGATCAGCGGTGCGGGCTGCGTCAACGACGGTGCCGGCGATTATGGCGCCGCCATAGGACTGCACGTCGGCTTGACCGGCGGTCACGAGGTCGAGCGGGTTCATCCCCTCACGGGTGATGAACCCGTGCACGCCGCTGGCGGGGGAGTTGCGTGGGTGGCCCGCGTCGACCACGGCGACACTCCGGCGGGTGCGCCCGAGCATCAGTGCCGCGCTGAGGCCGGCGGCTCCGCCGCCAATCACGACGACGTCGAAAGAGTTCAGTTCAGGTGTCATGGTTTCAGCATGGAACGGGCAAACGCGACTAGCAAGGAACCTTGCTGAAGTGGCAAAATATGGGTATGAGTGACGAGATTGGAGAAGCCCTCGCCGCGGTGGGGCCCCGGCTTAGGGCGCTCCGGGTGAAGCGGGACGTGACCCTTCAGGCGCTGTCCGAGTCGACGGGCATTTCGGTGAGCACGTTGTCCCGGCTTGAATCCGGACAACGTAAACCGAACCTGGAATTGCTGCTCCCGCTGGCCCAGGCGCATCAGGTGCCGTTGGATGAACTCGTGGGTGCACCGACTACGGGTGACCCGCGCGTACACCTGCGTCCGATCGATATGGGGCGTGGAACGGTGGTACCACTGACCCGCCGGCCGGGCGGCATCCAGGCCTACAAGCACGTGCTGCACGCCGACATGCCGCTCGAGGAACCTGACCTCAAGGTCCATGAGGGGTACGAGTGGCTGTACGTGCTGAACGGTAACCTTCGCATGGTCCTGGGTGAACTCGACCTGGTGCTGCCCGCCGGGGAAGCGGCGGAGTTCGACACCCGGGTACCGCACTGGTTCGGGAAGGCGGACCGTCACGCCGTGGAGTTCCTCAGCCTGTTCGGGCGGCAGGGCGAGCGGATGCACTTGCGGGCGAAGACAACGAATTGAGGCAGAGGATTCACCATGAACCGGTAGTGTGGATTTCGCGCGAAGACGGCGGTGAAGGGACAGTACATGAGTGTTCAGGGCGGACTGTATCGCCATGACCTTCCTCTGCGTGAGATCGTCGGGAACGAGATCCGCAGCCGTATCTTCAACGGAACGTTCCCGCCTGGTACGCGGCTGGTGGAACGTGACCTTGCAACCGAGTTTGAGGTCTCCAGGTTCCCTGTCCGCGAAGCGATCCGGATCCTCCATCGGGAAGGCCTTGTCGAGACACTGCCAACCCGCGGCATCGTGGTCAAGCGGCTCGAGCGCAAGGAAGTCGAGGAGATCTTCGACATCCGCGAGGCGCTGGAGGGCCTGGCGTCGAAGCTGGCGGCGGAGAGGGTGGCTGCCGGTGAGCCCAACGACCTCCAGAAGTATGTCGAGCTATCCCGTGAAGCGCTCGCCGAGGGAGATCGGGAGGCCGCCCGCGCGGCGAACTCGGATTTTCATGACGCGATCATCGATTTCTCAGGCAGCGCGACCCTGCGTGACATTCTGACGCCCCTGATGGGGAGACTGCACTGGCTCTTCGGGCAGGTATCCAACCTCGATGCCGTCTGCAACGAGCACAGTGACCTATGCGCGGCAATCAATTCCGGTGACCCGGCGGCAGCAGCCGAAGAGGCGTTACACCACGTCCAGTCCTACCGGGACCAGACGCTGAAGCACCTCTTCGGCTGACCGCAGGGGCAGAGCAGGCACTAGAGCAACAGGCGTCCCCAGCGCTGGTCAAGGCCGGGAGCGCCGGCCATGGTGAGTGTCTTCCACAGCGTCACTGCCACCGAGTCGAGCACGGGCAGGCCGGTCTCCGCCTCGACTTGCTCGACCACCGGCGCGCCGTACAGATTGGTGCAGAGGTAGATCAGAGCGTCTGGTCGGTCCTGCCGCGATGCCAGGTCACGGGACGGTTCGAGCAGGTCCGACGGCGGAACCCTCCCGAAGGACTCGTTCACGGACAGCCCGAGGTGCCGCTCGGACACCACCTCGATGCCCTCCGTGGAATACCGTCGAGCGATTGCATCGTTGACGTCCGCTGTGTAGGGCGTGATCAGTCCGATCCGCGCTGCCCCAAACGCCTTGAGGGCCTCCAGGTACGCGAGGGTGGACGTGGTGGCGGGTACTCCGGTTTCAGCGGTGATCTGACGCACCATCTCGCGGTCTGCGGCAGGGCCCAACCATGATCCGGCGGTGCCGTTCCACGCGATCACATCGACGTCGGCCGTCTGCAGGAGCCGTGCCGCGGCAATCATCGTGGAGTGGTCAAACTGCTTGTTCGAACCGTCGTCCAGCGCAATCCGCGTGACTTCGACACGGGTGAAGTGCACGGTGACGTCGGTGCGGTCCCCGAGTATCCGATAGGTCTGCGGTTCAAGGCACGTATTCGACGACGGGACAATCATCCCGATGCGGGTCGGCCGTGAAGTCTCAGCCAGCTCATGCATGCGACAGGACCTCCTGCCTGGTGCCCTGCATTTCCCGCGGTCCCTGTCTCCGGATAAATCGGCCAACGGGTCCCGGGTCGCTGAACACGCCGTCGTCGAGCACTACGCGGCCGGCGGAAATAACCGTCGATGGCCAGCCAGCGAGCTCCAGGCCATGGAAGGGTGAGAAATCCGTCCCCATGTGGAGGGCGGCGCCATCGACAGTCCGGGCTTCCCTCGGATCAAAGAGAACGATATCGGCGTCGTATCCCGGAGCCAGGACTCCCTTCGAAGCCAGTCCGTTGATGCGCGCCGGTGCGGCGGCGAAGAGTTCCACGAACTGTTGCAGTGGCATTCCCCGCTCCGTAACCAGGGAGGTGAACGTCGCCGGCATCCGGGTCTCGACGCCGGGAAGACCGTGCGGCATGAACCGGATGTCGTCCTTGCGTGAGGACTTCTGACCCATGTCGTAGCACGAATGGTCCGAGGAGACGGTGTCGATTCCGCCGGCGAGAGCCCGGTCGACAAGCGCCTGCACGGCCTCCCTGCTGCGCATCGGGGGACAGCAGGCAAACCGCTCGGGGAACTCCGAGCCATAAACGCTTTCGTCAAGGCTCAGATAGTGCGGGCAGGTCTCGGAGTAGGCGCTGAACCCGCGTGACCGGGCGTCCTGTACCAGCTCGACCGCTTCGGAGACCGTCTGGTGCACGAAATAAACCGGTGCACCGGTGTACTCTGCCATGGCCAGGACTTCGCGAACAGAGGCGATCTCCGCCAGTTCCGGCCGGGTACGGTGCAGGTTCTCGATCCCGGTCTCTCCGCGGCCTGCGTGGTCACCGGTGCAGTCAGCGATGATGGCGTCGTGCTCGGCGTGTATGTAGGTCAGCCCGTCGAGACGGACCATTTCCTTCATGACGCGCAGGATGGTGTCCTCATCCGCCATGGTGGAACCGCGATTGGTGGTGTACATCTTCACCGACCGGATGCCGAGTTCCGACAGCCGCTCAAGCTGGGCCGGGACGGTGTCGTCCCAGGTGATGACCGAACCGTGCAGCGCAACATCGCAGCGCGCTACCTGTGCCAGGCGCAGCTTGTTCTCCGCAGCCTGCAGGGGAGTTTCGTTCAGTGAGCGCGGGATGCCGAAGTCGATGACCGTCGTAGTGCCTCCCCAGAGCGCGGCGATGGTTGCGGACTCGAAGGTGTCCAGTGATGAGTATGCACCGGTGACCTGTTCGATGTGGCAGTGCCCATCCACTCCGCCCGGAATGGCGGTGCGGCCTCGCGCGTCGATCATGCGGGCAGCCTCGGGGAGTTCGTCGGGAGGGGTGGCACCGTCGTAGATTGCGGCGATGCGTCCGTCCAGCACGCCGATGTGGCCGGTGACCGTATGGGTGGCGTTGACTATGACGGCATTCGTGATGAGCGAGTCCAGTCTCATTCCGGACCACGTTCCTTTCCATGAATCTCGTGCCCGCGTGCAAGCGTGCGGGTAATGGCAACTGATAAGCCGGCATTCGGTTTCGGCGGAGGGGGTGCGAAGCTGCCGGCACGGTGGCTTCCACCTGCGAGGGCGACGAGCACTTCGGCCTGCTTCACGCCGGCCGAAATGCCATCCACAACCGGCACGGGAATCTGGTTGCCTACTTCCCTTGCCAGCCCGGCCAGCGGAGCGCCGGCGAGGATGACGACGTCGGCCCCGTCTTCGCGGACCACCTGGCCTGAGAGCTCGAGCAGATGGGGAGTGAAGTCCTCCTGGACGGAACCTATTCCGGTGAGCGGGTCGGTCAGGGAGCGGATGGAAGCCAACCGCCCCCCGAGACCGTTCCGTTCCACGCACTCCCGGTACCAGGCCGTGATCCGGTGGGAGATTGCCACAATGGAGAACCGGGTGCCCTGAAGGGCCGCGGTGTAGAGCGCGGCCTCCGTGATTCCCACGACCGGGATGTCCACGAATTCCTTGAGCGCCGGCATGCCCGGGTCGCCGAAAGCGGCAACGACGACGGCGTCCACGTTCTCGTGTTCCTCTGCGATCACCTGCGCCACAGCCCCCGCTGCGAGCAGCGATTCCATGCGGGTTTCGATGTATTCCACGCCGAAGGGCGCCGTCCGCAGGATGATTTCGGTCCCGGGTGACGCTGCCCGCTGTGCCTCAGCGAGGATCAGAGCGGACACCTTTTCGCTGATGTTTGGATTGATGACCAGGAGTTTCATGGTGTGTTCCTAGACCGGCAGGCGGCGGCTGTAGTCGAGGGTGATCACCGAAACGAACATCACGATGGCTGCACCGACGAAGTAGAGCAGTGCCCAGGTGTAACCGCCGGTGGCTCCGACGATGAAACCGATGGCCATGGGGGTGATGAAGCCGTTGACGTTGCCGGCAAGGTTCATTGCACCGCCGAGGACGCCGGCGTTGCCGCGGCCACCGAGCAGGGAGGGGATGCTCCAGAAGAGGCCGACCCAGCGCAGGAAGAACAGCACCACGGACAGGAGCACGACGGCGGTAATCGGGTCATTCACGAGGGTGACGCCGACCAGTCCTGCGACGACCACGAGGCTCGAGAAGCCGAGCAGCGTGCGCATCACCTTGTTGGACGAGGCACCCTTGGCGCGCCAGGCGTCGGCGATGTTGCCGCCGAGGATTTCGCCCACGAAGCCTGCGCCGAAGATGACGAAGGTTCCCCAGCCCACTCCGGCGAGGTTGAAGCCCTTGGCCTCGGAAAGGTAGAGCGGGCCCCAGGTGAGCAGGCCGTAGAAGACACCGTTGAAGCCGAACCAGCCGAAGCACATGGCCCAGAAGGACTTGAACTTCAGGTAGGGGAGCAGGCCGCGCTTGCCGGGGGCTCCGGCGGCTGCTGCCTTCGCGTCTTCCTCTGCGTGGGACGCTTCGATCAGGTCCACTTCGGCCTGATTGATGCTTCGGTGTTGGCGGGGGGTGTCGCGGATGTACCACCAGGCGAGGAAGCCGAAGAGAGCGGTGGCGATGCCGGCTGCGAGGAAGGCACCGCGCCAGCCGCCGGTGAGGCCGATCAGGCCGGCAATCGCGATGCCCCCGATGCCGGCGCCAAGGGGAGCGCCGGCGTCGAGAATGGTGGCGCCGCGGCCGCGTTCGCCGGTGGCCATCCACTGGCCGTTGAGCTTGCCGCCCGCGGGCATGATCGCCGCTTCGGTGACGCCGATCAGTGCGCGTGCTGTGAAGAGGCTGGCGAAGTTCCACGCCAGGCCGGAGGCAGCCGTGGCAAGGCCCCAGCCCACGCAGGAGCCCGTGACCATCTTGCGTGCACCGAGGCGGTCAACGAGCCAGCCGCCGGGTACCTGCATGAGGGCGTAGGCGAAGAAGAACGCGGAGAGCAGAACACCGATGGACTCCGGTGAGAGGTTGAACTCTTCCTGGATGAGCGGCATGGCCACGGAGATGGATCCGCGGTCCACATAGTTGAGGGTGACGAGGATGAGCAGTAGGACGAAGAGCTTCCACCGAATTTTCGTGGGCTTTTTGCTTTCGGTGGTCCTGCGGGCCGCGTCTCCCGAGGTGTCGGATAGATCCTGAGGTGGCAGATCCACCGTCGAGGTCAGATGGTCGTCATTGGCCATGTCATGAATTCCTTAGAACGTGCGAACGGGTGTTGGGTGCCGCGCCGCCTCAACTGACTCGTGGTCCGGCGGATACACTCAATCGAACTTGGGATCCCAAAAACGACAGTAGGCGTGACGGAGCGCACTGTCAATGGATTTAGGAAATAAGTTTCTTATAACAGAAGGAATATTCCGCTAGGCGGAAAAGGCGCCTAGGGTGGTCACGGCCGAAATATGCGTAGGCCGGTTTTAGGAGAGCGGGCGCTCCATCACGAAGTCGGTCTCGACGTTGCTGCCCAGCTGGAACGTCTTCGCGCCGACACGGGCGAACCCGTGCTTTTCATAGAAGCGGACGGCGCGGGCATTGCGGTCATTGGTGCCAAGCCAGATGCCTTTGGCGTCGGTTCCCTTCGCTGCGATTTCGAGCGATGCCTCCATCAGGTGCGACGACGAACCCTGCCCGTGGTGGGACGGGTGCACATAGAACTTGCTCAGCTCGATCGTCGGGAAGATCGACAGGGAGGAACGCACCTGCTGATCCTTCGGTAAGGCCTTCACGAGCATGCTCCACGCAAGGAGGTGCCCGTCTTCACGCAGGCACAGCAGGATCTTGTCCGGGTCCGCGATGTGCTGGTTGAACCGCTCCTCGGAGAGCTCCGTGGCGATGAAGTGCGCAATGTCCTCCGGGCGGGAGGTCGGCGGGCAGGCGAGCGGGAAGGTGACGGCCGCGAGGGTGGCGAGCGGGCCGGCGTCGTTCGCGGTGGCATGGTCAATAACAACGGTCACGGAGTTAGGTTAGCGCCGATCCTTGTCCGCGTGCTCGGATGTCCTCGGGGTGGCGGGAAGCTGGCTTAGGATCGCTGTACCGATCTTTTCCTGACTTTCAAGAAGGCAGCCATGCACGTGTTGTCCCGAAGAAGGCCTGCTGCCGGCGCGCCTTCCCGGCGGGTCGTAGCCATAGTCCTGCTGCCGGTGCTGTTGGTAGCGCTGATTCCGCTGGTCATCCTGGCCCTGTTCGACGACGCCGGTGCGGCTGGGTTTGTCGGGTGGACGCTGCTGTTGACGCGGGGACTGGTGCACCTTGCGAGCCTGGCAGCGATTGCGGTTCTCTGTGTCGGCGTTCTCCTGCCCGTTCAGGACGGTGCAGAAGAATTGTCCCCGTTTGCCGAGCGGCTGGGGCGGCGGGGGAGTGTGGCTGCGCTCGCCGCCGTCATCGCCTGTTCTGTGTCGCTGCTCTGGACCTACTTCGAGGTGGTTGGTGCCGGTCCCCTGGAAGCGGATTTCGGTGACTTCGGGACCTTCCTGAATGAGCTCGCCTCAGGACGCGCGCTGGTCGCACAGATCGGTTTTCTGCTCGCCAGTGCTGTGCTCGCGTGGGTTGCCCGGACTCTCACCGCCCTTCGGATGGCACTGTTTCTCGCGGTGGCAGGCACGACGACGCTGGCCCTCGGCGGTCATGCCGCCTCCGAAACCGGTCACAGCCTGGCGATGTTCAGCATGACGGCGCACATCGCGGCGGCGTCACTGTGGGTGGGAGGGCTCGCAGGTGTGGCCTGGCTTGCGGTAGCTGCCGGCGACCGGCTGCACGCTGTCGCTCGGCGGTTCAGCAGGCTCGCTCTGATCTGTGCAGCCGTAGTGGCGGTCAGCGGGGTGGCGAGTGCGCTGGTGCGCGTGCCCGATCTGACGGTGTTGCCGTCGTCGCTCTATGGACTGGTCCTGCTCCTGAAGGTGACCATGCTGGGAGTGTTGATCGGGTTCGGGGCGGTGCATCGGCGTCGGCTTCTTGCCGGGGACTCCTTCGGCCGGGCAGACTTCAGCAAACTGGCCGGCGGTGAACTTGTGGTGATGGGGGCTGCCTACGGACTGGCGATCACCCTGGTGGGGCTGGAGCCTCCGACCTAGGGGTTGTTCCGGGTCAGGGTGCAAACGCGTGCCCGAGGATGTGCGCTACGGGCGGCGCCAGCGGTTGGACCGAGAAACCGAACCGCTCGTTATCGCGGACCTCGAACCCGGCAGCGATGATCGACTCCAAGGTATTCCGGTTGGGGTGACAGCCTCCGGCAACGCGTTGCCAGAGTGGCGTCAGCAGATCCTCCACGGCAGCGAGGATCCTACGTTCCGAGCGGACATGCTCATAGAAGGCCAGCATTCCGCCCGGGCGCAGGACCCTGCGCGCCTCCGCCAGGGCAGCGGACTGGTCCGACACACTGCACAGCACCAGGCTGGCAACCACCGCATCGGCGCTGCCGTCCGCGGCCGGGATACTTTCCGCCGTTCCCGTGACTACTCGGACAGGAACCGCAGCGGACTCCGCCCGACTCCGAGCCAGGGACCTGAGGTGATCATCAGGTTCCACCGCCAGAACCTCGGTGACTGTGCGCGGGTAATGCTCGAAGTTTGATCCCTCGCCGGCGCCGATCTCAATCACCTTGCCGCTGAGGTCCTGAAGCAGTGCACGCCGGTGTTCGGTCGCGCCCCTGCGGTTTATCCCCTCGACCGCTCGGGCATAAGCGCGGGCGAAACGGGGATGCTGCAGGTCTGCGGGCCCCGTCTCGGTTTCCGGATCAGGAACGGTCACTGATCTGCTTCAGTCGGTTTCCGGGCCGTCGCAGAAGTAGCAGCCGTCGTCACCGGCATGCCTGACATGCGAAGACTTCCGCACCGCAACGCGGGACGTCTGCGGGTTAGAAGTTGTCAATGAAGACCCCTGCCGGGGGAAGGACGTATTTTGGGCTGCGTGAGCCGGAGCTGGTTGCGACCAGTGTCCAGGTGACGGTGCTGCCGTCGTACGCGGGCAGAATATTTCCCTGCATGACGTAGCGTCCGTCTTCTTCCCGGCCGGCGGGTGCCCACCATCCGTTGAGGGGGCAGTGCTCCCCGGTCTTCGCTTGCCGGGTCCTGTGGGTTCTCGTGTCGTGCACTACTTTGTGCGGGGAATGCTTCTTCATCGCTGAATCTGACCTCGTTGTCGGTTTCGAACGTGCTATGTAACTAATATGTCACGGATCGTGCCGCCGGGTCCATCCACTGTGCCGTAGCGGAAGGACCCGGCTGATGCTTTAGATCAGAGTTCCGGTGAGGTTGCTCGGGGTACCAAACCGGTGCGCCGTGACGGAGACTGCCTGCTCCCGCAGGAAAGGGAGCAGTTCCACCCGGCCGGCGGCCACGACGTCGTTCGCGTAAACGGCGACGTCGGGCTTGCCGTCGGCGGCCTCAGCTGTATCAATGGCGGGCGCCCCGATGAGGCGGATTCGTACTCCAGATTCCGGTCCCGTCTTGGCTGCGTAACGCTGGACGCGTGTGGCCCAGGCCTCAGCACCTTCTGCCACGATGACGATCCCGGAGTCCCGAAGTGCCCGTGCCGCGACATCGGGAAGCGGCTCAGGTGTGCTCACTGTGAGTGCGCTGGGCGCCGGTTGCCCGTTCCAGGCGGTCACACCTGCTGAGGCTACGCGCAGCAGCTCGGCCAGACCGCGTCCGGACGTTGCCGCCTCGTAGCGGATGGTGACCGGTAGCGGCCGGTAGCGGAAGATGTTCCGCTCCGCGTGGAGTCCGGAGACGTCGCGGGCCGCGCCGAATTCCTTCTCCCATGCTACGGCGTCCGACGCCAGCGCTGATTCGAGCCAGACCACATCGGCGGCGGTGATGGTTCCGGTGCTGATCGCTTCAGCGGCTGCGGTGAGGACCTGCCGCGCCGGTGCAGCGAGCGTGGCTGCAGGAGTTACCTCGATCGGCGCATCCTTCCATTCGCCGAGGCCGACCAGGTAGTTCGGGCCGCCGGCCTTGGTGCCTGCGCCGACTGCGGATTTCTTCCACCCGCCGAACGGCTGACGGCGCACGATCGCTCCGGTGATGCCGCGGTTGATGTAGAGGTTTCCGGCCTGGACGTTGTCGAGCCAGTACTTCAGCTCATTGGGCTCGAGGGAGTGCAGGCCAGACGTGAGCCCGTAGTCAATGTCGTTGACCATGCTGACGGCTTCTTCGAGCGTGTCAGCGGTCATGATGCCCAGGATCGGTCCAAAGTATTCGGTCTTGTGGTACTCGCTTCCGCGCTTGACGCCGGTGCGCACACCGGGGCTCCAGAGCTTGCCGCTGTCGTCGAGCTGGCGTGGTTCGAGCACCCAGGACTCTCCGGCACCGAGTTCGGTCAGTCCGCCGAGCAGCTTCCCATTGGCCGGTTCGATGACCGGTCCCATTTGGGTCCGCGGGTCAACGGGGTACCCGACGTGCAACGACCGGGCGGCGTCGAGGAGCTGTTGGTTGAACCGGCGCGAGGTGGCGACGGATCCGACCAGGATGACCAGTGACGCGGCCGAGCATTTCTGCCCGGCATGCCCGAACGCGGACTGCACGGCGTCGCGTGCGGCGAGGTCAAGGTCGGCGCTGGGGGTGACAATGATGGCGTTCTTGCCGCTGGTTTCCGCGAGCAGGGGCAGGTCCTTGCGGAAGGAGCGGAACAGCTCCGCGGTCTCGTAGCCGCCTGTGAGGATGAGCCGGTCAACGGCCGGGTGGGATACCAGTGCGGTACCCACTTCGCGCTCGGCTACCTGGACGTACTGCAGCACATCGCGATCGATCCCTGCTTCGTCGAAGGCCTCCCAGAGGGCTTCGACCATGACGGCGCCGCAGCGGCGAGCCTGCCGCGCTGGCTTGATGATGACTGCCGAACCGGCGGCCAGGCCCGCAAGGACGGAACCGGCCGGGATGGCGACGGGGAAGTTCCACGGCGGAGTGACGACGGTCAGCTTCGATGGGACGAACTCCGCACCGTCGACGTTGTCCAGTTCCTTGGCCAGCTCGGCGTAGTAGTGGGCGAAGTCGATGGCTTCGGAGACTTCGGGATCGCCCTGGTCGAGGGTTTTCCCGCACTCGGCTGCCATGACTTCGAGCAGTTCTGCCCGGCGCGCTTCGAGGCGTACGCCGGCCCGGTGGAGGACAGCGGCGCGCTCAGCCCCGGTCAGTGAGCCCCAGGAGGTTCCGCGGGCAAGGGCTGTCTGGATGACGGTTTCAAGTTCTTCTGTGCTGCTGAGCTCGTGGGTGTCCGCTGTTTCCTCGCCGAGCGTGGAAGAGGGAACCCGGTCGAGGATTGCCCGGCCCCAGGCGCGGTTCGAGGGCAGGTCGGGGTCGGTGTCAGGCGTGTTCACGAAGCCGGCGGTTGGCCCGCCGTACCCTGGAGCACCTGTTTCGAGCTCGGCGCGCGCAGTCACTTCGGTCAGGGCAGCTTCGGCGTCGAACCGGGTGCGGTTCTGGATCCGGTTGGGTCCGGGGACGGTGTCGGTGAGGGCAGCGAGCGAGGCGAGGAAGCGCTGCTTCTCGCGCTCGAAGAGGGCTTCGTTCTTGTCCAGTTCGAACACGGCGGACATGAAGTTTTCCTGGCTCGCGCCTTCTTCGAGGCGGCGGATCAGGTAAGCGATTGCGACGTCGAACTCGGCCGGGTGCACCACCGGCGTGTAGAGCAGGAGAGATCCGACGTCGCGCTTGACGGCTTCAGCCTGACCGGTGGCCATACCGAGGAGCATCTCGAATTCGATGCCCGAGGTGATTCCGCGTGCCTTGCCCAGCAGATGGGCCAGTGCGACGTCGAACAGGTTGTGCCCGGCGACCCCGATGCAGACATTCGAGATCCTTTCCGGGGTCAGTGAGTAGTCGATGACCGCCTTGTAGGAGGTGTCGGAGTCCTGCTTGGTGCCCCAGGTTGCCAATGGCCAGCCGTGCAGGTCGGCGTCGACCTGTTCCATGGGAAGGTTGGCGCCTTTGACGACGCGGACCTTGATGGGGGCGCCGCCGTTCGCGGTGCGGGCCGCTGCCCACTCCTGCAACCCGATCATGGCGCCGAGAGCGTCAGGCAGGTAGGTCTGTAGCACGATCCCTGCCTCAAGGTTGTGGAACTCGGGCTTCTCAAGCAGGCGGGTGAACACCGCGACGGTCATGGCGAGGTCCTTGTATTCCTCCATGTCAAGGTTGATGAACTTCTGCGGGGAGGATGAGGCCGCAAGCCTGAACAGCGGACAAAGCGTCTCCACGATGTGGCTGACCGCTTCGTCGAAGGCCCAGTGGTTGTGCGGTGCGACGGTGGAGGAGACCTTGATGGAGACGTAATCCACGTCCTCACGGGCGAGGAGCTTGTGGGTGCCCGCGAGCCGGCGCGATGCCTCACCTTCGCCGAGGATTGCCTCGCCGAGCAGGTTCACATTAAGCCTGATTCCTTCCCGCCTGATCTTGGAGATCGACCGGCCAAGCTTGGCCTCGGTTGCATCCACGATCAGGTGGCCCACCATTTCCCGCAGTACCTTGCGGGCAATAGGAATGACGACGCCGGGAACCACCGGAGCCAGATATCCGCCAACAGTGACGGCTGACTTCATGTACCACGGCAGAAAGGAAGGGACCTTCGGGACCAGGGTCTTCAAGTTCCTCGCAGCAACCGCTTTGTCCTCGGGACGGATGACGCCGTCAACGAAACCGACGGTGAACTCGAGCCCGTGCGGGTCCTTCAGGACACCGGCCAACTGGGCGGCGGCGGCGTCAACCGGAACCTTGGCGCCCTCAGACAACCAGTGTCGGACCAATGACACGGCTTCTTCTGCCAGGTCGCCGGGGCGGACCTGCTCGGTGCTGCTGGTCCCTGTTGCTGCGGTCATAGGGGGTACTCCTCGAAGATGGCGTTTCGGCGCATGGCCGGGCTAGGGCGGGTGAGGTAAAGGTTATTGACTTTGCCCGTTCAGGCTCGGTCTGGGTGTATTTGGTTTGGGTGCCATCACGAGTGGATAGCGTCCCGGGAAAGCTTCACGGACCTGACGTCTTTGGAGGAACGCGTGAGGCTTGACTTTCAGTATGACTCTGCGCCACTTTTAGGAAAAGTAACGTTTTCCGAAACTTAAGCTTCGGAAAAATCGAATGGTTGAGATGCTCGATATTCAGAGGCTGCGTCTCCTGAGGGAACTCAGCATCCGTGGAACTATCGCTGAGGTTGCGGCCGCCCTGCGCTACAGTCCTTCCTCGGTTTCCCAGCAGCTTTCCCTGCTCGAGCGGGAAGCCAAAGTGACGCTGTTCCGCAAGAGTGGGAGGCGGCTCCAACTCACGTCGCACGCTCTGGTCCTGGTGGAGCATGCTGAGGAGTTACTCGAAGGACTTGAGCGTGCGGAGGCCGCGTTGGCCGTCAGCCGGCCGGTCGTTTCAGGCACCGTGCGTGTGGCCGTTTTCCAGACGGCGGCACTTGCCCTCATGCCGAACATGCTGCGCACTCTTCGGGAGACGCATCCACTGGTGCTGGTGAAGATGGTGCAGCATGAACCGGAGACTGCGTTGCATGAGACGTGGGCGCGCGAGTTCGACCTAGTGGTTGCCGAACAGTATCCAGGGCACGCCGCTCCTCACTATGAGAGCCTCGATCGGGATCTGTTGACGCGTGATGACATTCGGTTGGCGGTGCCGACGGACCTGACTGCGGCACCCGAAGACTTTCACCGGGTTCAGGACCTGCAGGATGCGATGGGGTTGCCGTGGGTGATGGAGCCTCGTGGAGCTGCCTCCAGGCACTGGGCGGAGCAGCTGTGCCGCCTGGCGGGATTTGAACCGGATGTTCGTTACGAGAGTGCAGACCTGCAAACTCATGTCCGCTTGGTGGAGTCCGGAATCGCCGTCGCGTTCCTTCCGCAACTGGTGTGGACGCAGCGAGAGCACCGGCCACGCCTGATCGAACTGCCCGGCCGGCCGACGCGCACCATCTTCACAGCCGCGCGTCGCTCGAGTGCCGGTGATCCGGCTATCGGGGCGATCCGACAGGCGTTGAAGGCGGAGGCAGCGGCGCTCGGTCTGGATGCTCCGCCGTAGGAGTTCCTCCGGTCGTTGTCGAGGGCGGGACCATTCAGAGTTCCGGTACGCAGGGTCCGGCGCCGAGCTTCGCGAGACCGGCACGATCGCCGTCGGCCAACTCGGTGATGGGGCTGCTCTCGTGCATGAGCTGAGTCGGATCGGCTACATGGTCCAGCCCGAGCACGTGCGCCAACTCGTGGACGATGACGGCCCTCACCTGGTTACGACCGTTCGGATGATTCTGAAGGATGTTGGTGAGGTCGGGTGCATCGAGCATCGTCTGGCCAGCTACATAGACCACCGGTTTCCCTGGCCGCTGCGCGATCTCGCTGCCTCCCAAACCGGCGACGTCACCAGCGAGTTCCGGAACCTCTGCAGGACTGGTCCACGTCACCAGGATGGGCGCCCAGCGCTCGCCATACAGCTCCGGCTGGTAGGGGTCGCGTTCTTCCGTACTGGGAGCTTTGGTAGTCGGGCCATCGAAAACGAATGTCAGACCGGTCGCTGCAGCCACTTCGGCAACCGCTTCCTGTACCAAGCCATCTGTGCCCGCAGGTGCGAAGTCGGGACGGACCACGTAGTGCACGGGACGGCAGGGATCGTAGGCGATGAAGTCCTGGTCGAGGTCCCCGTGGGGAAAAAGCGTGTATTGAGTAGACCCCGTCGAGGGCGGGGGAGTACCCAGTGGAGTATCTGCTGCCTCCACTCCGCGGGGTGGAACGTGCTGAGCGCTGGGTTCGGACTTCGTACCCGCTTCAATTCTGGTGTCGGAATGACAAGCGGCTTTTCGGTGTTGGGCCGAACAAGACACCCAACGAAAAGGAGCGGTCATGTCACGAGTTGCCATCATTGGAGGCCACGGGAAGGTGGCCTTGCACCTGTCGCAAATTCTGTCCGGTGCCGGTCACGAGGTGAGTTCGATCATCCGCAATCCGAACCAGTCCGGCGATATTGAAGAGGCAGGCGGGAAGCCCGTTGTGGCGGACGTTACGCAGCTGTCGGTCGGCGAGCTGGCAGACGTCGTGCGCGGTCATGACGCAATTGTCTGGTCGGCGGGAGCTGCCGGAAGCAGCCCGGAGGACACGTATGCGATTGATCGGGATGCGGCGATCCGTTCGATGGATGCGGCCAAGGAGGCCGGGGTTGACCGGTACGTGATGGTTTCCTACATGGGTGCGCGTAAGGATCATGGTGTCCCCGAGGACAGCGGGTTCTTTCACTACGCGGAGGCGAAGGCTGCGGCGGATGAGTACCTCCGCGGGACTGATCTGGCGTGGACGATTCTTGGCCCGGGCGCTCTCACGACGGATCCGGGTCAGGGAGCGATCGAGGTTTCGAGTGAGCCTCAGCAGGATTCGGTTGCCAGGGAAGACGTGGCGCAGGTTGCGGCTGCTGTGCTGAGCAACCCCGGTACGGTCGGGAAGTTCATTCAGTTCAACTCCGGCGAGACACCGATCGCTGAGGCGCTTGAGGTGGTGTGACGCCGTCGTCGTTCTGATGCTGCCCCCGCACGGTTTCGTGCGGGGGCAGTGTCGTGCGGCGGTGCCTAGGAGACCATCTCCCTTTCAGGCGCTTTCGCGTGCAACGACCGAGAAACCTAGATCGACCGTTCGGGCGAGCATTGGTTTGTCTGTCATGCGGCTGAGGAGCAGCTGGCCCGCAGTGGTGCCGATCTCGCGGTTGGGAACTGAGACAGTCGTAAGCGTTGGAACCAAATGACGCGCGATTTCAAAGTCACCGAAACCGGTGATGGCAATTTCATCCGGGATGCGGATCCCACGCCGGGCACACTCCAGGAGGGCTCCCGCAGCGAACACATCGCTCGCGAACATCAGTACGTCGGTCTCTGGGTGGGTTCGCAGCGTCTCGTCAAGGAGTTGACGTCCAGTCTCGAAGTCAACTTTCGAGGTGCCCGAATCGACCACTCGTACTGGCTCACGGGGGAACAGCTTGCGTACCTCGTCCTCAAAACTGACTTTACGGGCGACCGCACGGAAATCCCCGCTCTGGAACGAGCCGGCAAACGTGGGATGCGCGTAGCCTTGCTCTGCGGCGAACTCGACGAGAGCTCTCAAAGCGTCTCCGTTCGAGAAACCCACGAGGCTGTCGATCGGGTTTTCCGTCAGATCCCAGGCCTCGACGACGGGAACCTGAGCCTCCCGCAACAGATGGTCAGTGACGGGTGTGTGATGAGTACCCACAATGAAGATCCCGTCCGGACGGCGCCCTAGGAACGCCCTTACCAGTTCCTCCTCATGGGACGGTCGATAGTCCGTTGATCCGATGAAGAGTTGATAACCGGCCGGGGCAAGGACTTCATCGAGCCCGTGAAGGGCATCCGCGAATACCGAGGCCGAGATAGCGGGAATGATGGCGGCGACCGTCATGCTCCGGTTCGATGCAAGGTTGCTCGCCGCGAGGTTGGGGACATAGCCGGTGGCCGCGATTGACCGCCGCACTCGCTCGAGGGTGAACTTCGAGACCAACTCGGGAGAACGGATTGAACGAGACACCGTCTGGGGTGATACGCCAGCATGAAGCGCCACGTCGGAGAGAGTTACAGTGTTCGTTGATCGACGCGTCTGTCGCGGGCTGACTGTTTCGTCGTCATATTCGTCAGCTGTGGCGTGCACAATGGCGGTATCCGGCGCATCTGCAGGAGTCGCTGTTCCTCCTCCTGTCACAACAGCTTCCGGCCTGCGAGGTTTCGCATCAGAGAGCCGATTCCGAACTCCCACGGTTCGCACCTTTCGCTCTCTTCAACGTAATTGACCAGCGTACCGAGTTCACGGGAAGAGATCCTAACTACATCGCCCCGTTTGTGCGTGAAGCCGCGGTCTTTAGCGTCACGGTCGACAATCGGCGCGAACATGGTCCCCAGCATCAGGACAGCGCCGTCCGGGTACTGGTGGTGTGGTCCGGTGAGTTGTGCGACGAGGTCCAGCGGATCACGGCTTATCTGTACCATTTCGGAGCTCCCATCAAGATGGAAGCCGTCGGGACCATCGATTTCGAGGTTCACCTGCATTTGCCGGATTGTCTGCAGGTCGAAGGTTCCGTCGAACAGCCTGATGAGCGGGCCAAGCGCACAAGAGGCGTTGTTGTCCTTGGCCTTGGGCAGTAGGAGTGCCGATCTTCCTTCGACGTCCCGAAGATTGACGTCATTGGCGAGCGTGGCACCCACAATGCGCCCTTCTGAGTTGATGATCAGCGCGACCTCCGGCTCAGGGTTGTTCCACAGAGAGTTGGAGAGCACCCCCACCTGCGCTTGTGTGCCGACCGCAGAGAGCGTCGGTCCCTTGGTGAAAATCTCAGCGTCAGGACCGATTCCCACTTCCAGATACTGGCTCCAGAGCCCCTCAGCGACGAGGTAGTTCTTCAGGGCGTCGGCGTTTGCGGATCCTGGCCGCACGGCGTGGAGATCGGTCCCGATCTCCGCCAGGATTTTTTCACGCATACGGGCTGCTGCTTCGATGTCTCCGCGCACCCGCTCTTCGATGACCCGTTCAATCATTGAGACCGCGAAAGTGACCCCGGCGGCCCGCAACGTCTGTAGATCGACCGGAGTAAGGAGGCGCGGTCCCGAGGTCGGATGAGTGGAAGACACAGTGTTCCCGTAGATGTCTTCGAAACTACCAAGTCGCGATCCAACGGCCGCACGAGCGGCTGCTGCGGGCTCAAGGCTCTCGCATAGCGCACTTACGGTGGGGAAAGAGCCCGACAAATCGAAGACGCCGTCTTCCAGAATGATGACCGGCGAGGGTCCACCCGCCGCCGGGTCCCAGACACGTCCAATGAGTGTTCCGGCATACCGGTCGGCGGGGAGCGCTGTAGTGGCTCCATCGACGGGAGCAGCGGCTGATCCCTGTCGGACCTCGTCGCTGCCGGGGGTGTCATGAATGCTCATCTATTCTCCATTGTTATCTGCTCAATCGCGGTAAAGGGTCGCTCGGTATGGATGGGTCATCTGCGCCGGAAGATCCCCGTACGCTTTTCGGCGAAGGCAGCGCGGCCCTCGTCCGCGTCCTCAGTAGCGAACGCGACCGTCTGCAGATCCCGTTCATAGGCGATTGCCTGATCCTGGGGCAGGTTGAATGCAGCACGCAGGTTTGTCTTGGCAGTCTCCACCGCAATCGGAGGGCGGGATGCAATGATCGAGGCCAACTCCGTCGCTCGAGGGAGCAGCCCATCCGGATCGATCACCTCAGAGATAAGCCCCCACCTCAGTGCCTGATGAGCGTCTATCGGGTCCCCTGTCATCAACATAAGCGCGGCATTACTGGCACCGACAGAGTGCCCCAGGAACGTACTCATCCCACCGCCACCGATCCACCCCAGCTTCACTTCGGGGGCGGCGAAGGACGCTGCGGTTGACGCGATACGGATGTCGCAGGCCATCGCGGTCTCCAAACCCCCGCCAAACGCATAACCGTTGACCGCCGCGATCACAGGCTTGCGCAGGAGACGAAGCGCATCGCAGTAGTCTGCACGATTACGGAAGTCCCACGGTGTGGCGTACTTGTCCAGCTGCCGGATGTCAGACCCGGCGCAGAAGGAGCGCCCCCCAGCGCCAGTTAGGATGATGGCGCGCACCTCATCGCTATCGTTGGCCCATTCGGCGATGGCGACCAGCGAGTCGGACATATCCTGCGTGACTGAGTTGAGCTTCTGTGGGCGGTTTAAAGTGATGGTGACGACGTGTCCCGAGTGATCGACGATGATCTCCTCGGTTTCGAGTTCGATGGGGGACAGCATGATTGGACCCTTTCCATAGTTGCGGGAAGTGCGCTGGCGAATTCGGCGCGGACACGAGCAAGACCGCTCACCGGTCGCTCGTCCCCGGCAACAATCGCGCGGATGATTGCCGAAGCGGTCGACTGGAAAGGGATAAAACCGGGAAACCGTGGCCGCATCCAGGCGTCTTCGATGGTGGCAAGGGTCGAGCGGTAGAACCCCGCGGACGCGTCATTGACATCGTCGTCCAGCCACGCATCACGGTTGGACGGCTGGCCGTCATGCTGGGGAATGAATCTGCGCTGGGTGGTTGCTGACATGAGCCACTCAATATGTTCGGTGAGCGCACCGGTGACTTCGGCGTGGGCGCTGATCGCGAGTCCGGTGCCCCCGATGGTGGATCCGTGGCGACCTCCGGGGACTACACACGGAGCATCGGAAAATTGGAGAGCATGATTCGAATAGTTGACGTAGCCGTACACCAGGGGACAGAAGGCTATGTCGTCGGTTTCGGTCATGCGCTGGAGCAAGCTGATTGGGTTTTGCTCGAACGAATCACTTGGAGCGCGTGAGCCGATTAATCGCATCAGTTCCAGGACTGGGAGAGCCGTCTCATCCGAGACCAGATTGGTTGCTCTACTGCCCGCGCTCACCCCGTCCGGATCGCTCAACGGCTCACCATAGGCAGCGCACATGGAAGCAAAGGTGAGGAACGCATGAGGTCCGGCGAGAGACAGGGCTACCGGTTCCTTGGCCGAGAGATTCTCGACGTCGTGCCAAGTGATGGGTGCGTCAGGCACTAGGGCCGGCTTTCGCACTGCAACTTGTGTAGCCGCGTCGAGTGGAAGGGCCCACTGCGAGCCGTCGAGAAAATACGAATCAAAGGAAGGCCCGACAGACTGGCTCGACCACCGGTCAAGGCGTTCCGCGCCTAGCACCGCATCCAGGGGGATCAACGAGTGATGCTCAATGGCTTCGCCGAGGTGGGGATGGTCAAGGATGATGAGGTCGTATTTTCGTGCCAGGGCGTCAATTGGGTGCGACTCGAAGTGCTCAAGGGAGTGAGCAGACCATTCCAGACGGATACCGGTGGCGCGGCATTGCTCCTCATTCGCTGCGGCCAGAAGCGCGTTCTTGCCGCGTGGGTGATCCCACGTGATGCCCTGAAACGTCTTCACGCTGATTCCCGGCCGCCCACCGGGTTTGGAAGCTGACTTGCGGCGACAGGCCCTTCATCTGCCACAACCCCCGCTTCGACCAGTTTCGATGCACGGGCATCCGCGATACCTAGCTCTTTCAGGATTTCAAGTGTGTGCTCGCCGGCTGATGGTGCACCTCGGTGGATCCGCGGAGGCGTAGCGGAAAGCCGGTATGGGAACCCGGGCGTTTTGATCAGACCCTCCGTAGGGTGCTCGTACTCAATGAACGTGCCGTTGTGAGCGATTTGCTCGTCATCAACGAGGTCCTGATAGTCATAGACGGGACCGGCCCAGATGCCCGCAGCACTCAGTAGTTCCAGCCACTCGGCGCTGGTGCGAGTGACAAGGCGGGCTGCGGTCTTCTCGAAGATCTCATCGCGGTCAGACCAGCTGTCGGTTTCGGAGTCCATCCCGAGGAACGAGGGCTCTCCAATCACGTCACCAAGGACGTGAAGGTCGGGCATTGCCAGGGCGATAAAACCATCCGCTGTCGAGAAGGTGCCGTACGGTGCACGGATGTAGACATGGGCGTGGGGTTGCGCGCCGCGTGTCTGCGGAACTCCGCCAACTGTGAAAACCGACAGTTCCTGCATCTGCAGAGTGGTGATCGCGTCCAGCATGTTGACCGAAACGAGTTGCCCCTCCCCGGTTCGCTCACGGTGAAACAGGGCGGCCAGAACTCCCTCAAAGGCCGTTGAAGCCGTCACTGCATCAACAAGGTACTGGCCGGCCGCTGCTGGAGGTTCACCGTGGCGGCCCGCGGAGAGCATTGCACCGCTCATTGCCTGAAGCAGGAGGTCCTGTCCAGGCCGATTGCGGTAGGGGCCATCTTCGCCGTAGCCCGAGATCGACACGTAGATGATTCCAGGGTTCATCGCCTTGATCGTCTCGTAGTCAACACCGAGCCTGGCGGCGACCCCCGGCCGATAGTTTTGAAGGAACACGTCAGCGGTCTTGACGAGGTCGTAGACAACATCCTTCCCCTCATGCGATTTCAAATCGACGGCAATGGAACGCTTGTTCCGGTTGAGCGACAGAAACGACACGTTGATTCGATTGCCTGTTGCTCCACCGGCCGCGGCGTGACGTTGCCACTCTCCAGTTGTTGGCTCTACCTTGATCACGTCAGCGCCCAGGTCGCCGAGTCGCTGCGCGGCAAAGGGCCCCGCCATGGCAATTGAGCAGTCGAGCACGCGAATGCCCGAAAGCACTTCCGGCGCATCATCGTCGATTGGGTTACTCATTGTGGTTTCCTCGTATCCGGTGAGCCAGCATCCGTCTGTCAGATCGGTATTGACTGTGTGTAAGAAGGGGCGAGTGATGTACGACGACGGCGGCTTGCTACTCGGGTTGGTCGCTCACCGCTCGGATGGTGCTGCGCACTGAGTTCACAGCGTCCTCGCCCTCGAGGACGCGGATAGTGGTGCGGTACTCACGAGATTCTCCGTGCTCCAGCCAGATCATCGAGCCGTCATCGCGGGCCGTTGCGTCACCGGCCACGTGGTGCGTGGAAGGTTCAAGGCCGATTGCGTACTGACCGCTTCGCAGATTCTGCCACTCGAAGAAGCGCGGCATGCCTGCCGCCTCCCAGAACACTTCAACACCGAACCGGTTGTCGGCCGAGAGCAGCGCAACGCGGTGGCGACCTGCATCATCGGCCACGAGGTCATGCTCGAAGACCTGCTCAACAAAGCCCTTCTGGGGCTGGGGAAGCTTCCGGTAGGACACGCCCTGCGACGAAACGGATTCAGAGGCCCAGAGCGTCGAGTCGATGGAGGCTACAAATTCGGTGCCCGCATCGACCAGAGGCCATCCAAAGTTCAGGTGGTAGAGGAACATGTGCGGTGTCCGCTCAAACCCCAGATTGTCTACAACATCGTGCAGCCGGATCTCCCGACCGTCGAAGTCCATTTCGATAGTCCTGGTGAGGCGAAGGTGCTCGCCGAACGACGTGGCCTGAACAACCTCCCCGACCACTCGAAGAACGGACGAATCATCGCTACCGACTACCTCGCGTGCTTCGAGCAGGCGCGCCGGGATGGCGGTGAGGCGCCCGTGCAGTCCGTGCGAAACCTTCTGCTTGGGCGGATAGGCGTAGCCGGCAGCGTCTACTTCGCCTCCGAAAAGTGTGTGGTCCAGTCCCCCGCTCACAAGGAGGCCGTCGAGGGCCCGGAGCCACGAGAGGCCTCCCTCATCGTTGTGCTCATGCAGACCTGGGTGGCGGAAGCCGTTGCCCGAGCGCCAACCCAGCGGCATACCTCGATACCTCGCGGACCCGAGGTCGAAGGCTCGGTCAACGAGCACCTCGAGCTCGAGCCCTGCAGCGGTGCGCAGATCAATCGCCCGCACTCCTCGTTCCACTCCGTTGTCCAGCACCACCTGGCGAATTCCCGCCACGGCGGAAAGATCACCGGTGCGCTGTTCGAGGTCTGCCCTCGACATCTCTGTCCCATAAATGTTCACGCGAGGTTCCTCATTCCATGATCCATCCGCCGTCGACGTTGACTGTCTGCCCGGTGATGAACGACGAGTCCGGACCGAGCAAAAAGGAGATCACCGCGGCCAGCTCCGCATCGGTGCCGCGCCGCTTCAGCGCCTGATGCGCGAGGACGTGCGCGGAATACTCCGCCGCGTCACCCTGGATCTCTTCTGCCTTCGTTGGGAAAGCACCGGGCGAGACTGCATTCACCCGGACCCCGAATTCGCCCAGCTCGCGGGCGAGTGCCCGTGTCAGCGAAACGGCAGCGCCCTTTGTCGATACATAGCTGGCGAGGTTGGACCAGCCACCGTGCCAGGTGATAGATCCAACGTTGACGATCGCACCGGACCGACGCTCAACCATCTTTCGGGCCGCGACCTGTGCGGCGTAGAAGTAGGCTCGCTGGTTGACGGTAACGACGTCGTCGTATTCGGAGAGCGGGATGTCGAGAAACGGCGTGCTGGGGTAGATCGCGGCATTGTTCACGAGCGCTTCGACCGGGCCGAACGTCTCGTCAGTGGTGGTGATCGCGGTGTCGATTGCATCGGCCTCCCGCAGGTCGACCTCCAGTATGCGAACCGGTACTGACGCGACTTCGAGCTGAAGGGCTGTCTCTTCAAGTTCGGGGCTCTTGCGTCCCAGTACGCCGACGGCGAAGCCGTCCGCCCCTAGACGAAGCGCTGTGGCACGCCCCAGCGCCCCTCCGGCCCCTGTTACCACCGCAACACGTTCATGCAGCACGCCGTTTCCCGCCATTGTCAGATCCCGTACTTCTTGAGGGTCTCGACGATGAACTGTTTGGCACGTGGGACGTCCGATTCGTCCAGGTGCTCGATGATGAGCGGAACATTCGGGTTGCGCTCGGCGAGACGTTGGAGGTAGAGGTCATAGTTCAATGAGCCCAGGCCTGCGGCGGGCAACTCAATTTCTCCCACCCCACGGAAAGTATGCGAAGCGAGTGCGTTCTCATCTCCGATGTCCGCGTGCTTCTCGCTCTTGTCCTCACCCGCCCGCTTCACGTCCTTTGCATGGGCAATCCGCACGCGGTCACCCAAGGTGTCGAATACCTCGTTGAGTACAGCGTCCATGTTGTCGATATTGGTGCCGTCGAAGTAGTTCGTCGGGTCCATCAGAAGCTCGAGACCGGGCGATCGGATGTCGTTGAACACGCGGACGGTCTCGCGGACCGAACCGATGACGTTGTTGACGTAGGTTTCGAGCAGGAAAGTAGCTCCGTGGTCGTAGGCGGTCTGGGCTAGATCCGTGAGGACGGATCGCACTTGTTCGTAACCATCCTCGGACCGGTTGTGCGGGTGGTGGTCCCACTCGCTGTCTGGATTGAAGGTGCCCGATTCGCTGATGACGTAGGGAGTACCGAAGGAGCGGGCGTTGCGGAGGATCTCCTTCAGATACTCCACGTTGGCTTGGCGGCGTTCCGGGTCCGGGTGGACGATGTTGGTGTATCCCGAGATGGCGCAGATCGGCAGGTCATGGTCGCGGAAGGTGTCGCTGACCCGCTTCGCCTTCTCTTTGGTGATCTGACCGGCTGAAAGGTCCAGGTCCTTGAAATGCAGGTCTAGTTGCACGGTGTTGAAACCAAGATCGCGAATTGCCTTTGCCGTGGTTTCGAGTTCATAGGGGAAGTACCCGCTGAAGATACCGACTTGAATCATGGCGTCATTGCTCCTTTTGGTGTGGAAATACAATCAGAAAGAGGACTTGCGGTTGGTGTGGTCAGAGGTCGAACTCGCTCAGGAGCACCGGCCTGCGTTCTGCGATTGAGCGATAGCCGGCCTCGATCAGCGCCATCGTCTTGACGTTGTCTGCAACCGAAAGCTCAGGGTCGGTGCCCGTGTGGACTGCATACTGCACCTGCTCCATCACGCCGATGAAGGCATGGGGGAACCAGTGGGTTTCCCACTCAGGCGTGACCCACTCGCCGCCGGTGGAGAGGGCGGACGCATAAGTAAGCGTCGATGGTTTTCCAGTCGGCCACCCAATCGTGCCCTGAGCAACACCCCTAGTTCCCTCGACACGCCATTTGATATAGATGTCGGAGTCGAAGCCCTCTTCGCGGGGTCCGCTCCACACGTCCTCCATTGATACAGCAAGGAGGTTGTTCGGGAATCGGAGGGTCGACACAACGATGCCGTCCTCGTGCTCGAAGGCTGTGCGGGGGTCTTCGCGAGCTACGGTCATGATTTCGGAGGGCTCGCCGAAGAGGAACCGGAGTGCATCGAGGTGATGGACACTCATGTTGGCCAGCGTCAGTCGATCGTAATCTTCCAGGAAACCTTGCCAGTGCGGGATAGCGCGCATCTCGATGGTTGCGAGGACCGGCTCGCCGAGGTCGCCCCGTTCAAGGAGTTGGTGAAGGACCCGGATTGACTGGTCGTACCGCATATTTTGGTTGACCGAGAGTACTTTTCCTGCGGCGGCCGCTTCGTCACGCAGCGCTATTGCTTCGTCGAGGTCGAGCGCCAGTGGCTTCTGGGCGAGAATCGCCTTGATATGTGGTGCCGCCAGAGCACGTCGAATGAGGGCGGGCTGCAGGTCCGGCGGGTAGGCAATGTCGAGGATCTCCACCGACGCGTCGTCGATGAGCTCCTCGGGTGTTGAGTGAACTGTCGGTATGTCATAACGCTCGGCGACCTCGCGCGCCTTTGATTGCGTGCGTGAGGCGATGGCCACCACCGGAAACGATGCCTGGCGGTATGCCTCGAGGTGCACATCCGACATGATCATGCCGGCTCCGATGCAGCCCACCTTGAAATTGCGGCAGCGGATTTCCACATTCGGGGATAACTCGGACTGATCTTCCGCCATGGTTGTGCTGTTCATATGAACTCCATTCGCGTCGTTGCGACGACCTGTTTTCAGATCTGGTGTGGATCGGGAAGCTTGGTTTTCTCACCCTATCAAAAATTGATGATAGCGCTACTGGTAGCGCTATCATTTTTAGGCTAGTGTCGCTGAATACACCCCCGTCATCGACGGTCCCGCCACAGTTCAAGCAGCATCTGACGCCGGTTGGCGAAGTGGAAAGCCAGACTTCAAAGGAGAAATCATGGGTAGGACACAACTCAGAACTTCGCTTACCAAAGCAGCCGGTCTGACCGCAGCGGCCTCGGCCATCGTTCTGGTCGCTGGCTGCACCAGTGCGCCGGCGAACTCCAGCGGTGCCTCCGACGCCGGGGAGGATGGGAAGTTCGTTATCGGCTTCGAACAGCCCCTCGGCGGCCAGGCCTGGCGGGAAATGGGTCTCGCATCGCTGCAGGCTTTGGCCAACTCACCCGAATACAAGGACAAGGTCGAGCTCAAGATCGTTCGCACGAACGACAACGACGCTGCCCAGCAGAATGCGGCAATGCAGAACCTCATTGCTGACGGGGTGGATCTCATTCTCTTTGACCCTGCATCCTCAAGCGGAGCAGATGCTGCCATTACGCAGGCATCGGCGCAGGGCATTCCCGTGATTGCCAACGGTGGGCCATACGAAAGCGACGATGTCTACGTGGTTTCGACCGACTGGGCTACCGCGGGCACCATCGGCGCTGAGTGGTTGCTGGAAAACCTTGGCGACAACAAGAACATTGCAGTGCTCGAAGGACTCGCAGGAGTGCCTCTGAATGAAGGATCGATGCCCGGCGTGATTGACACCCTGGAGCAAGGCGGCGCCATCATCGTGGCGCAGGATACAAACGGCTGGAATGAAGCAACAGCACAGGAATCGATGTCGAAGATTCTTCGCTCCAATCCGGACATCGGCGGTGTCTACTCATTCCTTACGGGAGGACAGGGTGTCCCTGAGGCGTTTGTCTCAGCCGGGCTGCCGTTCGTGCCTGTTGTTGGAGGGTCCGGGTACAACGGCGAGGCCTGCGCCCTGGTGGAGTATGGCGACGAGGGGCTGACCGGGAATATGGTCTTCGGTCAACCGTCGATTTACGCGAAAGGGCTTGAGCAGGCCGTGAAACTGCTCGAAGGCGAGGAGATCGAGAAGCAGCAGTTCTTCCCACCGCTTGAGATCACCAATGAAAACGCCAAAGACTTCTGTCTCGAAGACAAGCCGAGCAATTTCCAGCTCGGATATGACTTCCCCGGCCTGGATCTCAAGCTTGAGGACGTTATGCAGTACTACTCCGGATCCTAGGAGATCGCAGTGACTGATGCACCACTCGGCGATGCCGGTTCGCCGGCAGCGCTCGCCCATCCCGATTCGGGCGAAGACCGCCCGCTGCAGGGTGAAACCCTTCTTGTGGCCTCTGACCTCGTCAAGAGTTACGGACCCGTGCATGCGGTGCAAGGAGTGAGTTTCCAATGCAATAAAGGCGAAGTGCTCGCCCTGGTCGGTGAGAACGGAGCAGGTAAAAGCACGGTAGCGAAGATGCTCGCCGGCGCCGTGGCTCCAACCTCCGGCAGCATCGTCGTCAACGGGGAGCCTCTTGCCTCCGGCAGCGTTAAGAAGTCGCGGCAGTCGGGTGTTCGGTGTGCCTTTCAGGAACTTGCACTGGTGCCCGACTGGACTGTAGCCGAGAACCTCAGCCTGCCTGACGGTGCACCTTACCGCCGGTTCTCCCAGAACAAGTCGGTTGTGGCTGCCGCTGAGTTGCTCCGTTCACTGGATCTCCCACATATCGATCCCCGAGCACCGGTGGGCACCTTATCGCTTGCTGATCGCCAACTGGTAGAGATTGCCAGGGCTTTGGCCGGCCGGCCGGAATTGCTCATTCTCGATGAGGCTTCATCCGCTCTGACACCGCCGGGTGTCACCTGGCTCTTTCAACGGATCCGCGAGCTCACGGCAGAAGGCGGCAGCGTCATCTATGTATCGCATCGTTTGGGTGAGATCGCCGAGATTGCTGACCGCGGAGCGGTTCTTCGCGATGGGAAGGTCGCGGGGGAGTTTGTTCGCGGCGGTTGGACAGATGACGAACTGGTCTCCTTAATGGCGGGCCGTGAGGCGGCGCGGTTCTTTCCCGACCCACCCGAACGGACCACGGACGCGATTGCGCTCTCCGTCACTAACCTCCGATCTGACGGAGTGCATGGTGTCGACCTTTCCATCGGAGTTGGAGAAATCCTTGGAATCGGCGGCTTGCAGGGTCACGGCCAGGCGGAGCTGTTGCGTGCCCTCTTCGGTGCGGCTCCTGCCACCGCGGATTCCTGGGTAATCGCCGGACGAATGATCTCAGGCACTACGCCTGTGCGCTCGGTGCGCCACGGAATCGGTTACGTGCCCGAAGACCGTAAGCGGGAGGGCCTGGCGCTGGAGATGAGTGTGGGGGAGAACTTGCTTGTTCCATGGTTCAAAGCCCATCAGCTCGGCGGGCGGCCTCGGCTCGAGCGGGAACGAGGTTGGATCAGTGGCATCCTCGATGCGCTCTCGGTGCGCACGCGCGGACCGAACGAGACAGCTGGTGCCCTCTCTGGAGGGAATCAGCAAAAACTTGTCTTTGGTCGCTGGATGAACCGATCACGCACCGTGATTCTCCTGCACGATCCAACGCGCGGTGTTGATGTTCGGGCGAAGCAGGAACTGTATGCGGCCATTGTCGATCTGGCCGAGCAGGGCGTTGGTGTCCTGTGGTTCTCAACTGAAGTGGAGGAACTCGTGCACGTATGCCATCGCGTCGTCGTGCTCTATCAAGGTGCCGTCAACGACGAGCTGGAGGGCGGACGGCTCACAGGGGATGCGGTGGTCGGCGCAGCCATGGGACTGAGGGCAGCCGCATGAGTGTTACCGTACGCGCGCCGGAGCGCTTGCGCTCGGGGGCCAGCATCGTCCGGTTACGCAGGGAAGGCGCAATTGCACCAGTCTCGGCTTTCCTTGTCTTTTTTCTCGTTTATGTCATCATCAACCCCGAGCTGCTCAGCCGGTTCCAGCTGCAGACGGCGGCAAATCTCGTGGTGCCTCTGGCTCTCGTCGCTCTGGGGCAGCTCCTCGTCGTGCTCGTCGGAGGCATCGATATCTCCATCGGTGCCATCATGAGTCTCTGCAACGTTGTGTTCGCGACACAGCTCGAGATAGTCCCGCCTCACGTGGCAATTCTGCTGTCCATCGGCGTCGGCCTTGGATGTGGGTTATTCAACGGGCTCTTGGTGGCGTACGGCGGATTACCGGCCATAGCGGTGACTTTGGCTAGTGCATTCATCTTCGGATCACTCGCAAGCGAAGTGCTCGATCGGCCGGGCGGCGGATTGACCAAGGAAATCTACCTCGCCACGAGCGGCGAACTGGTCCCGTTCCTTCCTGTCTCCCTCGTCTATCTTGCGGTGGTTGCTGTTCTCCTCTGGCTCCTGTTGCAGCGGACTGCGCTGGGTCGGCACATCTACGGAATCGGATCGAGCATGGAAAGCGTGAGAGCAGCGGGCCTCAACGCGCGGCTCACACAACTGATCGCGTTCGGGCTGGCAGGAATGGTTACGTCCGTCGGTGCCATGATGCTCGCCGCTTCCACGGTTACCGGCGATCCCCGAAGTGGGGACGCCTACCTGCTGAGTTCGATCGCCGCCGTCGCCCTCGCCGGCGCTGCCTTCACTGGTGGGAGGGGCAGCATCATCGGCACCGTCCTGGCTGCATGCACCCTCGGGCTGATTGGGAACCTGCTCTTCTTCGCCGGTATCAATTCCTACTGGCAGTACGTGATCAGCGCGCTCATCATCTTCACTGTTGTTGGGCTGCCGGTCATCTGGAGCAAGGTCGCATTCGCTGTGAAGGGAACCCGAGCATGACCATCAGCGCCGTACCGTCCGGACCGAACACCATCGGGTTCTCAGCACTTGCTTTCCTGGGGCTCGTCGGTCCTCTGGGACCTTTTGGTGCATTCACCGGTGCATTGCTGACGGGCGCGGTCATCGGTTCCTTCAATGGGGTGGTCATATCAAAGCTAGGCCTGACGCCCATAGTGACGACCATCGCGATGAACGGCTTGCTGTTCGGTGTAATACTGCTGGTCTTCAACTTTTCCGAGCTGACAGCGATCCCTGAGTTCATAGTCGCCATCACTTCGGCGAAGGTTTCGGTTTTCGGTCTGGAAATGGCCGCAGTGCTTCCGCTTGGACTTTCACTGATGGTGGTCCTGCAACTACTGCTCAGCTTCACCGGGTGGGGGCGGTCTCTATTCGTTGTAGGGTCCGCAGCCGAGGCCGCCCGGCTCGGAGGTTTGCCTGTGGACCGTATCCGCATTGGTGGGTATGTGCTGAGTGGAGTTCTGGCAGCCTTCGCCGGCATCGTGATTGTGGGTTACTACCAGCAGGCGTCTGCGACGATGGGGGCTGGTTACCTGCTGTCGTCGGTAGCCGCAGTTGTCGTCGGCGGTGCATCCATATTTGGTGGACGTGGTTCAGTTGTCGGGACGGTGGGTGGAGCGCTTGTGCTCGCGCAAGTGTCGACGCTCGTTGCTGTACTGAACCTCGGAGCAAACATCCAGCAGCTCATCTACGGAGTGATAATCCTCGTGGTCATTTCGCTGTACGGGCGGCAGGGGAAGAGCTGATCTCCTGGCACAAACCGATGAACGCTCCGAGTTCCTCGAAGTGCTCAGGGCGTGACGGTAAGTGATGCGTCAGCTTGGGGGAGCGGATGATGGCCGCACGCCACTGCCCTCGGGAAATGGCCACGTTGATTCGATTCCGGTTCAACAGGAACTGAATGCCCCGGGGCGCCTCGGAAGCGGCTGAACATGCCATCGAAACGAGCACGACGGGAGCCTCCTGGCCCTGGAACTTGTCGACGGTGCCGACCCGCGTTCGGGTGAACCCCGCATCCTTGAGCTTCCGCCGGATCATTTGAACCTGGGCGTTATAGGCGGCAACAACCAGGACGTCTGCATCGGTGAGAGCTCGTGGTGCGTTTGCGGCGTCATCCCACCGCAGGCCGATGTGTCGCTGAATTTGGCGAACTACCTCTTCGGCTTCTTCGGAGGAAGCACTGGAATTCCCTGCGTGGTCGACCAGGATGCATTCAACTCCTGCAGGAGCTCCCTCGAGAACCCGCTTGGTGGCGAGCACTGCGGACTCAAGCTTGTCGTCATAGGCGAGTCGCGACACCGCTTCACACAGTTCCGGGTGCATTCGCCAACTGTCGGCGAGGAAGTATCCGAGCTCAGGGCGCAGGGTCGCGCTTCCCCGCGATAGCCAGCCCAGCGCCGACTCATCGACGGGCTCAGGATGGTTCGCCTGTGTCACCTGAGGCAGTTGCTGCGGATCGCCCAGCAGAAGTAACCGCTTTGCTGCCCGTGACACAGCCAGAGTGTTGGCGAGCGAGAACTGGCCCGCCTCATCAATTACCAGTAGATCAAGCGATTCCGGCGGAACCTTGCTCCCCGTCATCGTCCATGCCGTGCCGCCGACCAGCGCACCTTCCGATCCGTCGAGAAGTGCGGCGACGTCGTCGTCCGTCCTGCGGGTCCAGGGTGCCTCCGGGTTGTCGGTTCTCTTGGCGATCTGGTGGGCGGGTACGCCGGCCTCCAGCGCTGCGTCGATCATGTGCTCGATGACGGCATGGGACTGCGCCACTACGCCGACCTTCCAGCCGCTGGCCACGAGAGCGCGAATCACATGGGAGCCTACGTACGTCTTGCCGGTGCCGGGCGGCCCCTGGACGGCAAGATAGGAGTGATCGAGTAGCTTAACGGCGGCAGTGATCGCCGGAACGTATTCGTGGTCGACCACTTCGGGAAGGCTGGCTCGGCCGGTCAGCCTTGGACGGGCTTTACGGAGGATCTCGAGCCCCGGACTCTTCGGAAGCTCAGGAAGTGCGGATCCGACGCGCCGCGCAAGATCGGCCAGGGCAACCCGAATGGAGGTGGTGGGGATGGGCCTGTCCGGGGTCAGCGCTATTGGCGTCTGGCTATACGGTTCGCCACCGCGCTTGAGCTTCTCGCGCACAATAAGGTGCTCGCCGTCCCGGTCGGCGTAAGCGTCGAGGACTTCCGTGTCGAACCAGCCCTCCCTGCCGCCGACCTTCCCATCGAAGGGTTCCAGCCCCTCCGGAAGTGGTTCGCCGTACATGCGGAACCACTTGCTTCCGGGCTTGAAGTCTGAGCCTTCTGACGAGATTCCGCAGACGTCCAGGACCCGGACGTGGTTGCTTCGGGCGTTTGGCCTTGTCCAGTCTTGCTTGATGCTCGCGTGGCGCACGATGAATACGTCACGGGTGTCTGACCAGTCATCGATGGGGGAGCCCAGGCGGTCGAAGTGCTCCCACCAGAACTGCTTGTCCTCCCTACGGTGGTACCCGACAGCGGCAGCGACCATGGCGATTGCCTGTTCGTCATCGGTTCGCGCCCGGTCAGTTGGCAGTGACGCCACGTAATCCAGCAGCACCCGTTCTTCGGCCGACGGCGGTTCTGACTTGTCCACCTTCGGCTCCTGCGGCTGCGCAAGACCGATGCTCCGATCAGCAGCGAGGCCGAGTAACCAGTTGCGCAGTTCAAGGGTGGAAAGGCAGTCATACCGGTTGTAGTCGCTGATCCCGGTGAGGATTTCCTCGGCGCCCCCGGCGTCCCCACTGTCCCGAGCCTCGCAGTACTGGGCGTATGCAACCACGGAGGCACCGGCGTCCGTCACGTCTCCCGACCGCAGGTTGCTGCCCATATACAAGGGCTCGAGCTTCTTGATGCTGTACGAGCGGTCTGAGATCCGCAGGCTCGTGCGCACCGTCTCATACAGGTCAACGAGCACACCATCGCGAAGGAGAGTATCCACCGCTTCCTCACCGATCAGGTGAATAAGCGAAAGGTTCCGCAGCGCAGTCTTCTCGTAGGCCGCGTAGTGGTAAATGTGCATGTTCGGATAACGACGGCGGCGGTCGGCTACGTAGTCGAGGAAGCTTGCGAAGGCCTGGCGTTCCTGGGCGCGGTTGTGTGCCCAGAACGGAACGAACGGCGGCTCACCACCGGGCGTGGGAGAATTTTCGACGACGCCGAAAAGGTACTCAATGCCCCAGCGGCCGGTGAGCGGGTCCTGCCAAAGCGGATCGCCCTCGAAGTCGAAGAAGATGTCACCATCATCGGGTACGGGCAGGTTGCCGAGGCTGTTGTCTTCGAGCACCCGGTAGCTCAGGGTTTGCGTTCCGCCGTGCTTGTCCGTGTATGCGATGCTTCCGTCGGTGTCGCATACACCGGTCTGCATTCGGGCCTGGTCGCGCAGCGCAAGAAGGCTTTCATCTTCCTCGGCAACGTCCATTGAGGCCAGATCGTCAACGGTATAGATGCCGGCCTTGTGCAGCTTCGCCCGCCGGGTGGTGCTCATCCGCCCGACCAACAGCAGGTCCCGAGTCTCCTCAACCTTGAGTTGGCAGTACTCACACCGCCCGCATGCCACATGGGATCCGCTGCCCCACTGCACAGGCTCCTGCCGGCTCCGATGTTGCTCCATCAGGTCGAGGAATCGGTCCTTCCGCTCCCGGTATGCGGGTAGAAGGTCCGCCAGGCGGTGGTCACTGTGCTGGTCGTTACCGAGCACCAGTGTGACCAGCGGGGCGGGCTCAATGCCCGCTTTCAGCAGTTGGTCGCCGTACGCCGCGAGTTGCAGGAGAGCCCCTACCCTTGCGTGGCGGGCGAGCTTGGTGTCCCAGACGGCATACGCACCGTCAACCTTGACGAGGAAATCGGATCTCCCATGGAACTTCCCGTCGAAGAAGGCAGCCTGAAAGACAACGTTCGCGCCGCTCCGTAAGGCCTGGATGGACTCCTCGTGCTTCTGAACCAGCAGGGAGCGTTCCATGGTTGCGGCGGGTACGACGTCGTAAACGCCACGCCGGCGAGCCGGATCCCACTCTCCGAACTCGGCGAGGAATTGTTCGAGGATCTTCCGCTCGTGAACGTCACCGAGCTGAGCAGTGCGCTCGAGCATCTCATCGGCCTCGAACTGCGGCTTCGCGCTGCGTCCCAGCTTCTCATCGAGCGTGCGCAGGGTCCGGTACTCACACACGGAGGCGTTGACCAGATCCGTTGCCGAGAAGACAAGGTCCGGCTCACCGTCGGGGGTAGTGGGATCGAGCAGGAACATGGCGCCTCCGTGAACTGGGCTTTGAATCTATCGAACCATGTGCCGCCGGCATTCCGGATCACCCGGGCTCGCACAGCCGAAACAGGGCAGATCCGACCCGCCGTTAGGGAACTGCTGGGCGAGTAACGTCCGTTTCCTCGGGTGGTGTATCGCCGTTCGTCCGGTAGTCGGCCAGCACGAGGATCGGCAAATGATCCGAGGCACCGCGGGGCAGGGTCTCGACCTTCTCGATGTCCAGGCCGCGTGACGTCGCGAAGTCGAAATGCCCGCGGAACACCATGCCCCTCGTGTAGGTCCGACGGTCACTGAGGGAGAGGTCGTAACCGGATTCGCTCATGTGCGCAGTGAGCTTCTGCGTGAAGAACGGGTAGTTGAAGTCGCCGACCATCAGAGTCGCGAAGCCGTCCCCCATGCTGAGCAGTTCGGCGTGCGCGGCGTTGATCTGGTGCCTGCGCAGCGAGTTCAAGGCGGTTAACGGGGCCGCGTGAAAGGAGCCGGCGACGAGCGTGTTCTCTGTCTCCAGGTCGAGGAACTTCGCGCCGATCAGTCGCTCGTGAGCGGGTGTGAGCACCCGGTCGTGGAGAGACTTCTTCAGGGAGAATGCGTCGGCTCGCACCATGTCGAACCGGGCCCGGCTGTAATACATCGCGAGTCCAAGGCGGTTTTCCTTGGTGGCGGTGGCCATCTGAAGGTTACCGACGATGTCGGGCAGATCCGACGCGTCGCATTCCTGCAGGCACAGCAGATCGACCTCGTAGTCCTCGACCAGAGATTCCAGTTCCCCGCTGGCTTTATGCTCCCGAAGGTTGTAGCTGATTGCGCGTATCAGGGCGCACTCCTTAATGGGTGAACGGCCAAAGCACGCTTAGTCTAGGACAGCCGATCAGAAAGTGACGGGTCGTGACGGGGACCGGGCGAATCGAACAGGATTACCTGCCGAATGGCCTTGCCGTCGGCGAGCTGGTCCATTGCCTCATTGATGTCCTCCAACTCAATGCGTGAGGAAATCAGGGCCTCGACCGGCAGTTTCCCTTCCCGCCAAAGCTGTGCGAACCGCGGGATATCCCGTTCCGGAAGTGCGGAACCGAGATAGCTGCCCGTTATGGTCCGCGCTTCAGCGGTGATGCCGAGTGGCGCAATGGATGCGCGCGCATCCGGCGAAGGGAGCCCTACCGTGACGGTAGTGCCGCCGACGTCGGTAATCTGCACCGCGGTCTCGAACGCCCGGGCGTTGCCGGCCGCTTCAATCACTACGGGAGCCTTCAGACCGGCGTCGAGTGCTTCCTGCGGCGTGTAGACGGCGGTTGCCCCGAGTTCCCTGGCGGCGTCCAGCTTGGCGGGTACAGCGTCGACGCCGATCACGTCACCTTTGCCCAGGGAAATCGCCGTGATCAGCGCTGCCATGCCGACTCCACCCAGTCCGACGACCACCACCGTGTCGCCGTCCTCCGGCCTGCCGGTATTGATGACGGCGCCGCCGCCGGTGAGCACAGCGCACCCCAGGACGGCGGCAATTTCCGGTGGGACGTCGTCGTCGACCTTCACTACGGACTTGCGGTTGACGACGGCGTGAGTCGCGAATCCCGAGACGCCGAGGTGGTGCTTGATCTCGTCACCGTTGCGGTGGAGGCGCTGCCCGTCGTCGAGCAGGACACCCGCGTTATTGGCTGCGGAACCAACCGAGCAGGGGAGCGTACCGTGCGTCTGGCAGTTCCTGCATTCCCCACAGCGCGGCAGGAAGGCCATAACCACCCGATCACCAAGGGAAATCCCGGTGACACCGTCGCCAAGCTGTTCGACCCGCCCGGCAGCTTCATGCCCAAGCAGCATGGGGACAGGGCGAACCCGGTTGCCGTCGACAACGGACAGATCGGAGTGGCAGAGGCCGGCCGCCTCAATCCGTACCAGGATTTCGCCGGGACCCGGTGCATCCAGCTCTACCTCACCGATGCTGATGGGCATGGAATCGGCGTAGGGGCGTTCCCGGCCGATTTCCTCAAGAACCGCTCCAGTGATTTTCATGAGTGCTTTCGTTCGACGGGTCAGGTAGTGGAGGCCAGACGCCGACGCAGCTCCGCGGCGAGGCCGTCGTCGTCGGACCCTGTGGGCAGGGGTTCGCGGCCCCAGAGCCACAACAGGATGTCGTGGGGCTCACCGCTGATGATGGTATCTGGAGAGCCGCCCGCTTCGCGGGAGACTTCGACGTCGCGGGGCAGCAGGATCACCGACCAGGCTTTCCCTCCACTTTCGAGTACCAGGTTTCCGGTGACTCCTTCCGGAACGTCATCAGCGCCCTGGGCGGAACGCCCACGCTCGAACATGACGGTGAGGACCTCGTCGATCCCGTCGAGCGCGAGTCCCGTCTCCACCGGCTGAGGGTCGCCAAGGGCGGCTTCAAGATCGTAACGGTGGATGGCCGTTTCGTGGGTGAGCCGGCGAATCCAAAACCCGACGGTCTGGTCCTCCTTCACCCACGACTCCGCGGCGTCGGACGGGCTGTGGGAATCAAACTCGCTGGTGAGCCGCTCGTAGCAGGTCTTCAGGATCTCAACCGGCCCAAGCTGCAGAATCTCGTCAGGAACCCACCGGCCCTGCGGCTTCACGCCTGTGCGGATGGTCTCGGCCTTCTGTAGGTAGACGAGCGCGGTGTGGCGCGCCAGTTTCTCGATGTCCCACTCCGGGCACGCCGGCACCCGCGCTCCGACCTTACCTGCAAATTCGGCGGACCTGGTGAGCTCCAGCAGGCGCGAGAAGTCCCGCTCCATCAGCTCCCGATAGCGGTCATAAGTGAGCGCGTCGGGGTAGTCAGGCTTCACTGGCCGCTTCCCTTTCCCAGCTCCGGGACCTCGCCGGCGATGATGGCATTCAGCAGCTCCCGAACATTCTCGAACACGTAAGCCGCTCCTGCGTCGCGCAGCTCAGCTTCACTCGTGCCACCTGTGGTGACGGCGATGGTGGGGACGCCGAGCTTGTTCGCGGTAACCACATCCCAGACGGCGTCACCGATGAAGACGGCGTCCTCCGGCTTGAGGTCGGCAACGCGCAGCGCCGACTCGAGGATGTCCGGGGCCGGCTTGCTGATGCCCGTATCGGTAGCGTTGGTGGCCCCGGTGATGGCGCCGTCGGCTCCAATAACCTTCCTCAGGACGCCGAGCTCCTCCTCCGAGGCGGAGGTGGCCAGAACGACGGCGAGACCCGCGTCGGCGCAGTGCTGCAGCAGGTCGCGGGCGCCGTCGAACGAGCGCAGGGCCGGCCACTGGGCCGAGAACAGCGCGCCATGTGTGTCCTCCAGGGCCTCGTCCTGGTCCTTGTTCCGGTCTTCGCCGATGAGGTGCTCAATGAGGGTGGTGCCGCCCATCCCGATGGTGCGGTGGATGGTCGCCATGGGAACATCGTGGCCGAAGCGCCGGAAAGCCTGCCACCAGGCGAGGGTGTGCAGGTAATTGGTGTCGACAAGGGTTCCGTCTACATCGAAGAGGACGCCTCGGGCCCCGCCGTCGTTCTGTTCTGTCATCATGCCGCCTTGATGGGTCTGAAGTGGAATAGGATGTGCTCCAATACGGGTGCATCGGCGGTAACTCACCAACAGAATCCCGGACTACCCACCTTGTCTCAGAAGGAATGCCCATGTCGAGTTACTCCAGCCAATATCGTGCCCCGTATCCCAGCGAGCAGCCGTTCGCGAGCACGGGCGCCCGCAGGCCGTCAGCCATGAATTACGCCGGTTCTGACTATGAGGGTAAGCGCGCTGCGCAGCTTTCGCTCGCCTTCGGCGTCCTGGGAATGTTCATGTTCTGGTTTGTCTTCGGCCCGATGGCGATCAGCAGCGCGAACAAGGCCGAGCGCATGGGCGAGTCGGCAGCGGGAGGGCGCCTGTTGGGATGGGTCGCCATCATCCTGGGAGTGCTGAGCATCGTGCTCATCGTCGCGTGGGTCATGTTCTTCGCGGCTACTTTCTCGTCCGCGTTCCAAAGCGGGATGACCCTCTAGGGCTTCCCTTGCGGGTGAAGTTTCAACCCGCTGACGACGGCGGCCGCAGCGTTCCTGCCGATATCGATCGGATGAGCCGGGTTGCCACGAAGGAAGCTCGCAAGTGTGCCGTTGTAGATCAGCAGGACTGCTTGTGCGAGCTGGTCGGCCTTGGGGCCGGCGAGTGGCTGTGCGAGGGTGTGCAGGCGTTCGTTCAGCAGGGCTGTGTCTGCTTCGATCAGCGCTGAAACGCTGGTGTCCGAGCCCTGGGTCTCCGCAGCCGTCGCCAGGAATGCGCACCAACGGGCGTTGTGCTGTGTTTCGCGGAATAGGTGCAGCGCGTCGAAGACCGCGAGCAGGCGCTCCTCGTCCGAGTCGGCCGCGCCGATCGCCTCATCCCAGCACGCCTGCCACGAGTTCAGCCGGCATTGCAGACTCGCCTTGAGCAACCCCTCCTTGCTGCCGAAGTGCGCGTACAGGGTGGCTACGGAAACCCCTGCTTCGGCCAGCACGGCATCCACACCGGTACTGAAAATCCCGTTGACGTAAAACAGTCGATCGGCCGCATCGAGCAAACGCTGGCGGGCCGACGCTTTCACCGGTTGTGTTCCCATGACATCAACTATAACGTTGGTTCTACTAGAACGCTCGTTATACTTGGAGGTACAGTGCGTCACGCATTCCCATTTATCGTCAGTGGCACTGCCCTCATCGCATCCACGTACGGGCTGGCGCGGTTCGGCTACGGCTTGTTCGTTCCTTCGTTCACGGAGGCCTTCTCGCTCTCGCCGACGCTGACCGGAGTCATCTCGAGCGGCAGCTTCGTGTCCTACTGCGTTGCCGCAGCCATCGCGTACCGCGCGGCGTCGGCGCCCCGAGCCACGGTCACCCTTGCAGGCATGACGGCGGCGGGCGGAAGCGCCGGGGTGGCCATGTCGAATTCGCCGTTGATGCTGGCGCTGAGCATGTTGATCGCAGGAGCCGGTGCCGGTTTCGCTTCACCGGGTCTCGTGACTCTTGTCGAGGAGAAAGTGCAGACCGCGGCGGCCCGGGCGCAGGCGGTGGTCAATTCAGGAACAGGATTCGGTGTTGTCATCGCCGGCCCCATCGCGCTCTTGTTGAGTGAGCAATGGCGCACCGCCTGGTGGATCATCGCGTGCTTCAATGCCGTAACCGTAACTGGCGTCCTCTTGACAGCACCCAGGGGCACGACGACGGCGGCATCTCCTGCGGGTGCCTTCGCCTTCCGGGACCTGCGTCCACTGCGCCCGGCAGCGGCGGCGGCCCTCCTCGCCGGTGTTGCGAGCGCGGCTGTGTGGACCTTCGGGCGATCACTCGTCACTACGGAAGGGCACATGGCGGAGTCCGCGGCGACAATCTTCTGGGTCTGCCTGGGAGCAGCTGGAATTGCCGGAGCGTTCTCGGGAGATTTGGTGGTCCGCTGGGGATTGCGGAAGGCATGGGCCGGCACCGCTGCGGGAATGGGCCTGGCTTCTGTGCTTATCGGTGCCCTACCATTCAGCGGGCCCGCCGTGTATATCGGAGGAGCCCTGTTCGGCGGAAGCTATGTGGCGCTGAGTGGGGTGCTGATCGTTTGGGCAACGGAGGCAATCCCTGCACGGGCGGCGGCGGGAACGGCAGTGTTGTTCATTGTCCTGGCTCTCGGTCAGGCCTGCGGAGCCATCCTGATCGGCGCGTTGCTGGGCGCAACGAGCCCGGCTCTCGCGTTCGCCGTCGCCGCAGCGCTTGCCGGCGTCAGCCTGATTCCTGCGAGCCAGAGCCAACGGGTCCCCGCACTCGAAGGCGCGTAAGGCGGGCTGGTTCGATCAGCCTCGCGAGTGGTTCCTGTCGTGAGCCCACTTGGCGACTTCCACGCGATTGCGCGCGCCGAGCTTCTGCATGAGGCTCGCGAGGTGTGTCTTGACGGTGCTGAGAGTGATGTGCAGTTCGCTCGCGATTTCGCTGTTGCTTCGTCCCCGGGCCACCGTTGCCAGCACCTGCTCTTCGCGTGCGGTGAGGGGCTCGAAAGGTTCCGGTGGCGCTGGGGCGGGGGCCGAGCCCGCGAACGCTTCCAGCAGCCGAACTGTCACACTTGGTGCGATGAGGGCATCTCCGTTCGCGGCAGCGCGCATGGCCTGCGCCAGTAGATCGGCGCCGGCGTCCTTGAGGAGGAAACCGCGGGCACCGGCACGCAACGCTGCGTACAGGTACTCGTCATGATCGAACGTTGTGATGATGACGACGGCGAACGGGTCGTCGACGTCGGGCCCCGCGAGCGCACGAGTCGCCTCGATACCATCCATCAACGGCATTCGGATATCGAAAAGGCAGACGTCGGGGCGTAGGCGACGTGCCAGTTCGATCGCCCGCCGTCCATCAGCGGCTTCACCGATCACTTCAATGTCGGGCTGCGCGTTGAGGATCATGGTCAGGCCGGTTCTCACGACCTCCTGGTCGTCTGCGATGAGGACACGGATGCTCATGCCGGCCGTCCCGTTCTTGGCAGTACGGCTGCGACGGTCCAGCCGCTCTCGCTCGTCGGTCCGGCGGTGCAGGTACCGCCAAGCAGCGCGGCTCGCTCCTTCATTCCTGTTATTCCGAATCCGGGAGTGGACAGCGCGCCGCGAGCGCCGTCGTCGTGCACCTGCAGGCGCACCTGCTGCTCGTCCGCATCGACGGCGACATCGACGTGGGTTGCCCGGGTGGCATGGCGCCGTGCGTTGGTCACGGATTCCTGTGCGATGCGATAAACGGCGGTCATGACGGGCGACGGAAGGTCGTTCACCTGACCGGTAAGTCGCAGGTTCACGATCGGGCCACCATTCTCCCTCCGGGTGAGACGTTCGAGATCCTCGATACGAGGACTCGGATGCATGTCGGTTGCATCGTCGAAGCGAAGCACACGCAGCATGGTTCGTAGCTCGGCTAAACTGCTCGATGCTTCGGATTCGATCACCCGGAGGGCGTTTGTCGCGGCTTCAGGATCGGATGCCGCCGTAGCGAGCCCTGCCTGTGCCCGGATTGCTATGGCTGAGACGTGGTGAGCGACGGTGTCGTGGACGTCACGGGCGAGCCGTTCCCGCTCGAGCAACCTGGCCTGCTCAATCTCCCGCGAGCGCACGCTGGCACGAAACCTCACCGCAAGACCCAACGAGATGACAGTGATTATGAGGATGTGTGCTCCGATGACATCTTCCAGAATGAAGCCGGTCACCACTTCGGTGACCCACAGATGCACCAGGACGACGGCGACACCCACCACTATCGAGCGCCCCGAACCCCACCGCGAGAGTGCGTAGAGGAGGACGACGAAGAAGGCTGCGGCAATCGGTTCGCTGTTGCCCAGGATGACTACTCCCAGGGCGGTGGCGGCCATTGCCGTGATGAGCATTTCGAGTGGCTTGGTGCGGCGCCACAGGAGGGTCGGGGCGATCACCACAACAAGGATGAGCATCGGCCAGGACGCATTCGGACTGAGCAAGCCTTCCAACAAGGCGGCCAGCGCGACCGCACCGATGAGGGCGTAATCGCGCCACACCCGCGCGGGAGGTCGAGGTGAAGCGGGCGGGGCGGTCCACACCGAACGCAGGTGCGCCATCATGTCCACATCATACGAGCGGGTTGGGCCGAGGCGGATCCACCGGAAGTACGAGGCGGCAGGGGCCGCTTTCGCCGGTGAATGACGTACTCCGCGATCGCGACGTTGATGACCCAGCCGAGACCCATCAGAACCGCGGTTGTCAGTCTGTCGGGAGGGCCAATGAGGAGTGTCCACGGCAGAAGGGTGAATACCTGGGTTCCGGCACCAAGCCCGATGGCGTACGCCCTCGTCATCCAGGCACTATGCCGGGGAATATCGCGGTGCAGAACGGCGAGGACACCCAGGACGATGCTCACCGCCATAGCCAGCGCGAAGAGCAGCCTTAAGGTGGCGAGAGGGGCGTGGGCGCCGTCGGGGTGGGTGTAGAAAATCGTCATCCACACGCCGGAGAGTGCAGCCAGGAGACCTAGCGGGGCGAGGAGCCGGCCGGATCGCTGATGCCAGTTTGGCCGCCCGCGGCGTAGGGACGGAACGAACTGGAAGGCTCCGAGGATTGAATAGACACTCGCGGTGACGATGTGAATGAGAACGGGGACGGGTGACGTGAAGAATCGCGCATTGGCCTCGGTGATCTCGGCCCCGGAAGTCAGTTCAGTGATGCGCGCTGCGCCGGCAATCACCGGCACGAGACTGAGCAGGATCAGTCCGGTCGGCACCTTCCAATAGCGCTTCCTTGGATGTCGGCGAGTCGCCTCAAGGGCGCTGCTCGCCGCAGACGGTGCGGGGGAGGGGATGGTCATGACAGAAGTCTCGCCCCAGAGACGGCGGTAGCTCATCAGGCGAAAGGCCGGAATGTGCCCGCTCCTTCGGTGGCCCCTCACCGTACTTTCGGTTGATGCGGACGAGCGAACGAGCGGCTGTCGCTGTTCCGGAAGGCCTGGACGACTGCGCGCGCGATGACAAGGTCCTCCCAGGACATTCCCGAGCTTTTGAACAGGACTGGACGGTCAGGATCGAGCTGGGTTATCCCGTTGGCAACGTCCTTCATCGGAATGAGGTCTTTCGCGTCCAGCGTTCCCTCGTCGATGGCCATGATGACGTCACCGGATTCGCGCAGGGCGGTGGCCACATCTTCGACGATCACCTGCGCACGGCCGCATAACGCCGCATCCACTTCTCTGACGTGCGGTTCGTGAGAGCCTACCGCGACGACGATGGCATCAGTGCGTATGAGGGAGGAGTCGAACAACGGCTCGCTCGCGGACGTCGCGCACACGATGACGTCGGCTGCAGCCACTGCTGCTGTTGCGGCCGGCGAACCGGAAGCGACAACGTCGCCTGCTGCCGACGGCGGCAGGTCCACCCGGTGAGGGCTGCGAACGATGTAGGTGACGTTCTCGATTTCTCGCCGCCCTCGCATGACTTCCCTGATGGTGCTGACGTGCCCCACGCCCTGCTGTCCGGCACCGAACACAGCCACCCGCAGCGGCGTGGAACGCTGGGTGAGGAGAGGAAGGATGCCGGCTATGGATACCGCGGGCGTGCGAAGGGTGGTCAGCGCCGTCCCATCCAGGACAGCCTGCGGGGTGAGTGTGTCTGCGTCGAAGAGAAGGTAGACCGCCTGGATGCGCGGGAGGCCCCTGTCAGGATTATCCGGAGCGACGGTGGCCACCTTCACCCCTGTATAGCCGGCACCTTCCGTGGGCATGATCAGGAACTGCCCTTCGGTGAGAGGCACGATGCTGCGGGCAGGATCCATTGCGGGATCCAACCCGGTGACCAACGCATCGACGATGGCTGACGTTGCTTGAGCCGGGCTGAGCAGGTTGAGGACCTCGGATGCGGCTATGAATTCAAGGTGCACGGTCGTCGCATGCTTTCGGTGATAGCTATCAGGCGGGAGGTTTGAGAGGGCGATCACACTTTACCTCTGGCAGCCGAGCCGGTACGCGAGCTCAGAAGGTGCGTCCCAGCGTCTCCGCTCCTGCCATGAGGACCGCTCTGCCCAGGCCGCTTGCATTCGGAAGCTCACCGTCAATACGCGCGCGGAGGACTGGCAGTACTGAGGTTCCCACCTTGCCGGCGCAAGCCTCCCACAGCTCCTTGACTGTGCTGCAGTTCTGAACGGCACCCGTCGCTGAGCGGAGACTCCAACCGTCCCCGGCTATCTGGACAGAAGGTGCACCGGGGACAGCCCTGCAGAGGCTATTGATCGTCTGGGCGACGATGTGCTGAGAGCGAAGAGTGTGTTCTGCTCCCAACACCTCGTCGGCCACCACTATTCGGCCGCATGCACCGCACATACTGCCTCCTACGGCATCACGTCGCCGGAGTTGGGGCCAAGAGTCTGGCCGACAAAGAGGTTCCCACCCGGATCGCTCGCCAGGAGAAGCGCAGTAGGAGCCACTTCGGACGGTGTGCCGAAGCGACCCAACGGCAGTTCACGCATCTTCGTTGCCTTCCAGTCCGCGGAGATACCTTCCACCAGCGGCGTTTCGATTGGGCCGGGAGCTATCGAGTTCACGAGAACGTTGTTCGGTGCCAGTTCGAGGGCCAGGGATTTGGTCAATCCGATCACTCCGGCTTTGGCTGCGCTGTAGTGGCTCAGTCCCATGCCTCCCTTGATGCCGAGTTGGGAGGAGATGTTGATGATCCTTCCCCAGCCCGCTTGTTGCATGTCGGGGATTACCTCCCGGCAACAAAGGAATATGCCTGTGAGATCGACAGACAGAGTTTCATTCCACAGGTCCAGGGACATGTCCTTCAACGGTGACTCCGTGAGGAGACCCGCACTGTTGACGAGTACGTCAATCGGGCCGAGCCTCTCACGGGCGGCGGCGAAAGCAGCCCGGACGCTGGATTCATCAGCGACGTCGACGGCGATGGTGTCCGGTCCCGGCGCCCGGTCCAGCACGGCAACTGAATCCCCGTTGGCCTCGAAGGCACTGGCGATGGCAGCACCGATACCGCTGCCACCCCCAGTGACCACTACCGCACGTCCGCCGGGTTTGATCTCTGTCTCCCCAGCACTCATGGTCTCCACCCTTTCGGTTAGGCGCGCATCTTGACTGTCAGGCCGCCATCGACGATCAATGACTGACCGGTGATGTAGACGGAGTCATCCGAGGTGAGGAAGCCGATCACGCTGGCAACCTCCTCCGGCCGGCCGACCCGACCCCACGGGATATCCTTGCCGGCCCGCTTGAGGCCCTCAGGTCCGAGGGAGTTGACGGGATCGAGTGACTGCGGCGTCTCGATGAGTCCCGGGATCACCGCGTTGGCACGGATCTGCCGTGGGCCCAACTCAACCGCCACGCTCCGGACCAGCCCCAGCACCCCGGCCTTGGCAGCCGCGTAGTGGGCATGTTCTTCCCAGCCATAGACACCGCCGGCGATGGATGACACCGCCACCATCGCGCCGCCGTCGTTCATCCGGGAGGCACCGGACCGCAGCGTCCGCAGCACACCGGTGAGATCGACGTCTAGCATGTCGGTCCACTTCTCATCCGTCAGTGAATCCAGGGCCGCGTTGCGAAGAATTCCTGCATTGGCTATGGCGTAGTCCAGGCGGCCGAAGGACGACAGCGCTTCCTCGGCGAAAGCCTCCACCGAGTCGGTGCTGCGAACGTCGACTTCCTTGATCACGGCCCGTCCGCCGGCGTCTTCGACCAGCTTCAGGGTCTCCTCCGGATCGTGCGGGTCACCGGGGAACGTCCCGATGACCACCTGCACATTCTGCGTTGCATAGTGTGCGCTGAGGGCACGGCCGATGCCGCTCGCGGCGCCGGTAATGATTGCGGCTTTCGAATCAGGCACTGGGATCCTCAAGGAGTTCGCGGGGGATGGGCTTGGCTGCAATCATGAGCAACCCGGAAAGGAGAGTGCCCAGCGCGCCGACCCACAGGGCGGCGGCTGTGGTCCCGGCGGCCGCCGTCACCAGGGTGAAGAGCGCACCGCCGAGAATGATGCCAGGCTGGCTCATGGCACCGATGAAGGCCAGGCCGGTGGCACGGCAGCTCACCGGGTAGCACTCGGCCATGAAGTACTGGATGGCGGCGTAGGGACCAACGAGGAAGAACAGCCCGGTTCCGTAGCTCAGGATGATGAGGGTCGGAGTCGATGCGAGGGGGCTCAGCATCACGGCGAAGGAGATACCGGAAATGATCCAGCCGATGATGATCGTCTTCTTGCGTCCGATGACGTCACCGAACCAGCCGTGGAAGACGTAACCGAAGTAGGCCAGCGCATTGATGACAATGAGCATCCAGAATGCGTCGGCGAGTTCGACGCCGCGGGAGTTCACCAGAACGGAGGAACCAAGGATGCTGAACACCATGATGCCGAAGAAGTTGATGATCCAGGCAAGCGAGAAGACGATGGTGTTCCGGCGGAGGGCAGGCTCCCAGATGCGCTTGAGCGGAGCCGATGAAGAGTGCTGAACGCCGAAGGATCCGGCCAGTGCGTGTGCTTCATCGGTTTTGCCGTGCTTTTCGAGGGCAGTCAGTTTTTCGTGAAGCTCGAACTGCGGGGTTTCCTTGAGCTTCTTGGCGATCAGCCAGACAGTGATGGCGGCGGGTACTGCGGCCATGATGTAGAGCGCGCGCCATCCAAGGGAGGGCAGGAAGGCAAAGGCAAGAGCGCTGGCGAGCAGGAAGCCGAGGGGCCAACCGCCCTGGATGAATGAATAGTAGAAGCCGGGGCGCTTGCGCTTCTTGGTGTCCTCAGTGACCTGGTACACCTCATTCATGTAAGTGGCGTTGACTGCCTGCTCGGAGAACCCAAGCCCGCCGAAGGAGCGGACAATCACGAGCATGGCGTTGCTGAGGAAGCCCAGAGTGGCGGGGATGGCGGCGGTCACAGCGGACACGATCGCCGTTCCGCCGACCGTGACCATCATGCCCTTGCGCCGGCCGAGCCGGTCGATGACAGGTCCGACGCCGAAACAGACGATGGCTGTGCCGACCGCTATCCAGGTGTTGACCGCGTAGGCCTCAGTTTCTGTCCAGCCGAACTCCTCCTGCATGGCGGGAAGGAGGGTCCCGAACAGGCCGTAGTCGAAAACGGCAATGGTCCACGCCAGCAGCGCAAGCCAGGTGGCGATGGTGGTGTTTTTCTTGGTGAAGACGGGCAGTCGACGCCGCTCGCCATCCCTCGGCGTCGTGAGGTCGATCCGATCTGTGGAGATGCTCATTGTGCGCTTGCCTTTCGGGGATTGCGGGATAGGAAGGAATCGGCAATCTGGTTGAAGTTCATCCAGGTCACGTCGTCGTGGCCGTTGATGTGCTCGATGAGGCGTTCGAGCATGAGGAGGACCTGGGGGCGGCCGGAGACATCCGGGTGGATGGTCATGGTGAAGGTGGCCTGGTCCATTTCGCGGTAGACCCAGTCGAACTGGTCCCGCCACATCTGCTCGATGTCCCGGGGGCTGACGAAGCCGTGGGAGTTCGGGGCCGCCTTGATGAACATCATGGGCGGGAGGTCATCGAGGTACCAGTTGGCCGGGATTTCAACCAGATCCGTTTCCTCGCCGCGAACCAGCGGCTTCATCCAGGTCTCGGCGGGCTTGGTGTAGTCGATCTTGGTCCAGCTGTCGCCAACGCGGACGTAGTACGGTTCGAAATCGCGGTGCATGAGCGAGTGGTCGTACTTGATGCCCCGCTCGAGCAGGATCTCGTTGGTGACGTTCGAGAATTCCCACCAGGGCGCAACATAACCGGTGGGTCGCTGGCCGGAGACCTTCTCGATGAGTTCGATGGAGCGGTCAAGAATCGCCGTTTCCTGCTCGCGGGTCATGGCGATCGGGTTCTCGTGGGAGTACCCGTGCACCCCGATTTCCTGTCCCGCATCGACGATCATCCGGGTGAGGTCCGGGAAGGTCTCGATTGAATGACCCGGGACAAACCAGGTTGAGGGGAGGCTGTATTTCTCGAAGAGCCGGAGCAGTCGCGGACCGCCGACTTCTCCACTGAAGAGGCCCCGGGAGATATCGCAGGGAGAGTCTTCTCCTCCGTAGGAACCGAGCATGCCGGCCACGGCATCGACGTCGACCCCGAACGCTACCTGTATTTCTTTACTCATGAATTCACCTCTCATGGACGGTATTGCTTGACTTTCAGTTGGTCTGGCGCGGGTTGCCCCGCTCAGCGAACACTTCGGCGATCTGGGCTGGGGGCGTGTGCAGGCGAAGGAGCAGTTGGAGCAGTGCCAGCGCCTGTGCCGGTTTGAGGATGCCCGCCGGGATAGCCCCGGCCGCTTCCAGGTCCTTGCCGCCGCCTCCGCCGTAGAAGGGCAGGACGGGCCCCGCTTGAACCCGGGTACTGGTGATCACGGGAACTCCTGCCGCAACGGCCTGTTTCACCACTGCGACGAAGCGGCGGTTCGAGTTGCCGTTCCCAGTTGCCTGAAGCACGATTCCCCTGGATCCGCCGTCCAGCGCGGCGCGGAGGAGAGATCCGTCGGCGCCGGGATGGCAGGCGACGACGTCCACCCGGGTTTCCGGCCGCGAGTCGGGCTCGGTCCAGGGGAAAGGAACCAGCCGGCCTTCCGACGGTGCAAGCTCCACCGTGCCGTCGGCTGACACCCGTCCGATGGGGCCGTCGTCGGGATCTCCGAACGCCTGAAGATCCGAAGTATGGATCTTTCGGACGCCTGCGGCGCGGAAGATGTCTCCGTTGAAGACAATCAGTGCGCCCTGCCTGCGGGCGTCGCTGGACGCTGCGACGGCGACAGCCTGCCGGAGATTCTCCGGTCCGTCGGGATCGGGGTGGTCGGCCGGCCGTTGCGCACCGGTGAACACAACAGGCCGCTCGTCGTCGTGCAGCAGGTCCGCCAGGTAAGCCGATTCCTCCATGGTGTCTGTCCCGTGGGTCACCACCACCCCGACGGCGTTTTCATCCGCGAGGGCTTCCCTGATGGCCGCGCAAATGCCGAACATATCGGAGAACGTCAGTGCGTAGGACCCGACGCGCATGACGTCGACAACCCGAACGGGCAGTTCGGTCTTCAGGCCGGCGCTGGCCAGCAAATCGTCGCCGCCGTCGGACGCCAGCGTGGCACCGGAGTCGGGGGTGTTGCGGGAGACGATCGTCCCGCCGGTCGCAAGGAGGACCACGTGGGGGGTGGTGACATTCGTGTCCACGGGCGCTCCTCGGTTAGAAGGTTGCCCAATCGTTTGGGTTGATGATGCGGAGAATGTTGGCCAAACGATTGGGTAGGTGTGAGAAAGACCTTATGATGTGACGTGTACCACGTCAAGGAAAAGTGGATTATTTTCCTGTTTCCGTGATTGGGTACTCCCAGTCGATAGGGAGCGGTGAGATGGATCAGGACAGACGGAGCCAGTCGGCGGTCACCCTGCGGGATCTGGCGGACGAGCTTGGTTTGCACTTGTCCACGGTGTCGCGGGTGCTTCATTCCTCCGATGAGGTAGCCCGTCGAGCCGCATCCGCGGGTACGGCAGAGAAGATCCGTGATCTGGCGCGTCAGCGGGGTTACTCTCCGGATCCTCAGGCAGCCAGCCTGCGGACCAGGAAAACCCGCGCAATCGGTGTCATCGTGCCTCGGCTCTCGGACCTTGTCCTCGCCACGATGTACGAGGGCGTCGAGGAAACTGCAGCCGCCAACAACTACTCGACCTTCGTCACCAACTCCCACGACAATCAGGATGAACAGCGGCGAAAGGCTGAGATCCTGCTGGCTAGGCGCGTGGACGGGCTGATCCTCGGCGACGTGCACGCGGACAGTCAACTGGTGCATGATCTCTCCACACGCGGCGTGCCTTTCGTGCTGATGAACCGCAGGCATCCCGGATACCCTTCGTCCACCTGCGACGACTTCCGCGGCGGCGTCCTCGTCGCAGATCACCTGTGGGAGCAGGGCCATCGCAGGGTCGCCGTCATCGCCGGTGAGCCCTACGCCAGCACCGCGATCGACCGGACCGGTGGCTTCCGGTCGCGGTGGGAGGAGCTGGGCGGAACACTGCCCGAAAACGCCGTCGTCTGGTCCCGCTTCGACACCGAGGGTGGCCAGGCTGCCGCGGAAAAGATCACCAGCGATTCAGGGCCAATCCCGACGGCAATTTTCGCCGTCAATGACTTCGCCGCGATCGGCGCTATGGGAGCGCTGCGGGCGGCGGGGCTGGTTGTCGGCCGGGATATCGCCGTCGTTGGTTTCAACGACACTTCGCTGGCAGCCCGGCTGCCCATCCCGCTCTCATCAGTCCGCTCGCCCATGATGGACATCGGACGAAAGGCTGTCGACATGCTGCTTCGCGTGCTGCATCACGAATCGCCTGAGTCCGCCGCCCTGCGCCCCGAACTGGTGGTCCGCGAGAGCAGCGCCCAGGTGGTCAGCGCCGCAGGAACAACACCGACGACGACGGCGGTGCCCGCACGCCTGTAGGCCGGCTGCTCACTGTGCCCACTCCCAGATCTTCGCCCGGCGGGCGTTCATCTCACGGCGCGCAGCCAGTGCCTCATCCATCGTGACCGACTGGAAGGCCGTCGTCGTGCCCGGTGCGCTTCTGGCCAGCAGGTCCATGTCCGCGCTGATCACGGTGGCCACCATCGCATAGCCGCCCCCGGAGACCGCGTCCCTGTGCAGGATGATTGGCTCCTTGCCGCCAGGGACCTGGATGGATCCCACGGCATAGCCGGCGTCGACGATGTTGGACGGATCTGACCCTGCGCCGAAAGGTTGCTGGCGGGGTATCCACGTGAGTTCCGGACCGGCGTAGCGCAGTCCCATCCGGTCCGCGACCGGGGTGAGGGTCCATTCCGCAGTGAGGAGCGTGGACAGGCCCTCCTCCGTCAGCCGGTGGTCGTACAGACCGGGAAGTACCCGCACTGTGACGTTCCGTTCGAAGCTGGGCCGCTGTTCCTCCTCGATCCGAGCGGACGAGGCTATGTCATCCAGCGGAGTGTGCTGTGCACCGACCGGGACAGTATCCCCGGCCTGCAGCGCCCTGCCCTTCAATCCGCCCATGGCTCCGAGCGTGTACGTTGAGCGGCTGCCAAGCACGGAGGGGACGTCTATTCCGCCCTGAACCGCGATGTAGTATCTGGTTCCGCCGGCCAGCATCCCGAAGGAAAGAACATCACCAGCGCTGAGCTGCAGCCTTGTCCACTGTTCCTGGACGGCGTCGTTGACGCGAACCTCCACCGGTGCGCCGGTTACAGCGACGACGGCGTCCCCCTCAGTCACCAGCTTCGGTCCGATGTAGGTGCACTCAAGCACTGCTTCCGTCCCGGTGTTGCCCACCAGCGAGTTCGCCATCTCGGCGGACAGCTGGTCCATGGCGCCGCCCTGCGGGATTCCAACATGGTAATACCCGGGTCGTCCCCTGTCCTGCACGGTCGTTGCCAGGCCCGGTTCGAGGATGTTAAACGCCATTGAGCTGCTCCATGATGTCCTTGTTGTACTGTGCCGGATTGTCCAGCGCACGCTCCAGATCGAACGTCACCGGCGCCTGGCGGTAGCGGAAGGTGCCCGCTTCCACCTGCGACTGAATCTCCCGATACTCCGTTTCATCGATCGGGCGGAACTTCACGATGTCTCCCGGGCGGAAGAAGATCATGAAATCGCTGAAGTCTTCGAGCCGCTGGGCCGGATCAAATATCGGTGCGGCTGCGATGCCGAACATCTGGTAGCCGCCGGCTCCGCGGACAGAGTAGATGCACGCGAAGCACCCTCCGTGTCCCACGGTGAGTGCCGGAGTATCGGTGCGGGGACTGAGATATTTGGGGACCTCCAGTTGCTGGTCCTGCGGGACGATCTGGAACATGAACGGAAGGCCTGCGACAAACCCGACCATGGACACGAGCCACGCGGACTCGTGGTGCCGGCGGATGAATTCGGCCGCAGACTCCAAGTTGTTTTCCTCGGCGGCGAATTCGAGGTCAGTCCCCTCGGGTCGTTGATGACCTTTGCGGAACCTGGCGCCCGTTTCATTGGTGTAGGGGTCGTCGTACCAGACGGGGACCTCAATGACGCGCGTTTCCAGGACCCGCGAGGAGGCATGGACAACCTTGTCCTCCAGCTTCCGGACGGCTGCCTCCAGATCGGAGGGGAGGATGATGTCGGGGTCGAACCGGATGAGGAGCGATGCGTTGGCGGGACAGATGTCGGTGATACCGGCGATGTCCTCCTCTCCCAATGAGGCAGCCATGGCAGTGGCCTTGAAGTTCGCTGCCAGGCTCATCCCCTCGGCGATCTCTACGAAAAGGAACTCATCGCCTCCCCACGTGTAGCGGGCTGTCGGCGGGACGGATGGGGCACTTGTCATGTGAGCGCTCCTGACAACTCGGGCGTGGACTCGATGAACTTCGAATGGTGCTGGGCGGAAATGACCTCGTCGCGTGCCAGCAGGGCCTTCAGTAACGGCAACGTCGTTTTCACTCCCTCTATGTGCACTTCGTGCAGCGCATTGGTTGAGCGGGCGATTACTTCGTCACGGCTGCTGTCCCACACAATGAGCTTGGCCAGCAGGGAGTCATAGAACGGCGCGACGACGGAGCCGGACACCACCCCGGAATCGACGCGAATGCCCGGCCCTCCGGGCCAGTCAAGGCGCTGGAGCGTCCCAGGGCTCGGCATGAACCCGTTGTCGGGATCCTCCGCGTTGATGCGGAATTCGAAGGCGTGGCCGTTGAACCGGATGTCTTCCTGCTGCAGGCGGAGGGACTTGTCCCGGGCCACGAGAATCTGTTCACGGACCAGATCCAGGCCGGTGATCATTTCTGTGACCGGGTGCTCAACCTGCAGACGGGTGTTCATTTCGATGAATGCTGCCTGCTCGGCATCCGGGTCGTAGAGAAACTCGATAGTGCCCAGGCCCTCGTAACCACACTCCAGGGCCAGCTCAATGGATGACTGGTGGATCGTCGTGCGCACATGGTCGGGCAGCCCGGGGGCAGGGGCCTCCTCGACGATTTTCTGTTGCCGTCGCTGCAGTGAACAGTCGCGGTCGCCGATGTGGATGACGCGCTGTCCATCGCCGAGCACCTGCACTTCCACGTGCCGTGCGCGAGCAACGAACTGTTCGAGATACACCGCCGGATCCCCGAACGCTGCCTGTGCCTCTGCGCGGGCGATGCTGATGGTCGATTCCAGGTCCTGCTCTTCCGTGACCAGCCGGATTCCGCGTCCGCCGCCGCCTGACGAGGCTTTGACCACCAGTGGGTAGCCGACCTCCGCGGCTATGGCGAGCACGTCCGGGCCTTCCGTCACAGGGCCGTCGCTGCCGCGAAGCGTGGGCACTCCTGCCTGCTTCGCCGCCTGCCGGGCCCTGGCTTTGTTGCCCATGAGCTCAATCGCTGAGGCAGGAGGCCCGATCCAGGTCAGACCGCTTTCCGTCACAGATCGGGCGAAGGAAGCATTTTCGGACAGGAAGCCGTAGCCGGGGTGCACTGCGTCGCACCTGCTTTCCGTAGCGGCGCGCAGCACTGCGGCGGTATCGAGGTAGCTCTTGCTGGCGGGTGCAGGGCCGACGATGCGCACTTCGTCGGCGAGCTTGGCCGCGTACGACTCCGCGTCGGCCTCACTGGCTGCCAGGACGCTCTGGATGCCGAGACTTCGTGCGGAACGGATGATCCGAACCGCAATCTCACCGCGGTTCGCTACCAGTATCTTTTGCATCATTCGGAGGCGACCGTGGCGATCACAGCGCCGGGGTTCACGGTCCCGGCGTCCTCGACGAGGAACTTTTCCAGGGTTCCCGAGACATCGCTGCGGATTTCGGAGAACTGTTTCATGATTTCGACGACGCCGATGGTCTGACCAGCTTCGATGCGCTGGCCTTCCTCGGCATAGGGCTCCTTGTCGGGGCCGGGCTTGCGATAGAAGATTCCCGGCAGGGGAGAGACGATGTCAGGCATGGTTGTCCTTTCTGGACAGGGCTGGGTTGCTGCGGTCGGTTTGGTCAGTTGGTGCTGCCGGTGCCGGAGAGAGCCTCGCGGACGGCTTCGGCTACGGCTACCGAGTTCGGAGCGTCGGAGTGGACACAGATGCTCTGGAACTCGATGTTCAGGAGCGTGCCGTCGGAGGCCGCTACCTTTCCGTCCGCCAATACGCGCCGCACCCGTTCGGCTGCCGCTGCGGGATCGGTGGGTTCGGGCCGTCGCTGGATGAGCAGTTCGCCGTGCGGGCCATAGTTCAGGTCCACATACAGCTCACCGACAAACTGCACCCCGGCGCCCTCGCAGACTTTCTGGTGCTCGGTGCCGGCCAGGCCGTAGAACGGAACCTCATAGAGCGCGGCGACCTTCGCGGCTGCTTCCATCAGCGACGCGTCACGAGCCAACATGCCGTACAGCGAGCCGTGGGGTTTGATGTGGTTCAGTTCCAGGCCGGCACTGCGGAGGAACGCGCTGAGCGCTCCAACCTGATACAGCAGAAGGTTCTCCACTTCCGCCGGCGTCAGCTTCATTTCCCTGCGGCCGAAGCCGACGATGTCAGGCAGGCCGGGGTGCGCACCGACCCGGACACCGTGTTCCTGAGCCGATGCCACGGTTGCTGCCATCGCATCCGGGTCGCCCGAGTGGAAGCCGCAGGCAAGGTTGGCGACGTCGACGATTTCCATCAGGTTCTCGTCATTCCCGAAGGTATGGAGGCCCAAAGACTCGCCCATATCGGAGTTGATCGTCAGTGAAGCCGGCGTGGTCCCGCTCACAGTTTCAGTCATGCGGTTCAGCCTAGGGTTGCGGGCCCGCGCAATATAGTAGGCAACTAGCCCTTACATCCGTCGTAAAATGTGCAGATGCCTATCCGGCCAGTTTTATGATCATCGCCGACCTCCTTGCTGCCGACTCCTTGCAGTTGCGTTTGCACACGCCGTCGAGCGCGCAGCGGCTGGCGCAGGAGATCAGCTGGTGCGCCCCCACAGAGATCATGGATCCCACTCCGTTCCTCAGTCCTAACGTGCTGCTGTTGACGAACGGCATCGGCCTCAATGTGGAGGATGACCGTACGTGGGCGGCCTACGTGGAACGGCTGGTGAAGGCGGGGGTGTCCGCTATCGCCTTCGGTACCGGGACGGCGCACAGACTGGTGCCGCCAGGGCTGGTGCGGGCGGCCTCGCGGCAGGAACTGCCGTTGCTGGAGATACCGCGGGTCGTGCCGTTCCTGCAGGTGCACCGCCATGTCACCAATGTGCTCCAGATCGAATACTTCGCATCCACCACTCGTTCGTGGGAATTGGCGGAGATGTGTGCGGGGCTGGCGTCGTCAGGGGCAAGCCTCGGTGAGATTCTCAGTGCGTTGGCGGAGGAGACCGGGGCGGAGTTGGCAATCTTCGATGTCAGCGGGGCCGTAATTGCCAGTTGTCCCGAGAATGCCGCCTGGACACATTCCGACCTTGAAGGGGTGGCGGCCGGCCGACGTGAAGGAGTGGTTCCACTGCCGATGGGCGGTGGGGACTCGTTCCATTTGGTGGCCCGCGGCAGTTCCGCGGAGCATCCGGTCGCAACTTTGCTGGGTCCGGCGGCTTCCATTATCGCAGTGCAGTTGCAGGCGGCCCTGAGCGCGGCGTCGCACAAGGAGCAGGAGCTTGAGCGGCTGCTCGACATGGTTCCTGACTGGAACGGGGTGGCGCTGGAGGAGTTCAGCCGAGGCTTCAGCGCTACCGGCTTGGATCCGGCGGCCGACACCTACGTGATTACGGCGGCCGCGGGCCATGCCAATCTGTCTCACGCGTGGCGGCTGCGACTCATCCTTCAGGAGTTGTTCGGTGAGATGCGACTGGTAGTGAGATCAGGCGTTCTGTATGCCTTCGCTCAGGGTCCGGTGTGGGGTGTTGAAGCTACGGCCGACGTCGTGCTTTCTTTGTTTCGCCGCCTGCAGGAGGAGATGCCGCGCCAACCGCTGGCGCTGAAGGGTCCGTGCAGCAGCGTGGACGAATTCCGGCTGGGCGTGTACCAGGCGGGTGAGCTGGTGCACACCGTAAAGCAGCCTACGCTCGCTCCGGAGCTCACGATCGGCGCGCTTGTCGCTTCCAGCGTCACGCGGGGCGCCCGGACAAGTGCCCAGAAGCTGCTCAGTCCCGTAATTGCCTATGACCAGGAGCATGCCGGCCACCTTATGCACACGCTCCGGGCGTACCTGGCGCATGACTGTCAGCCATCACGCGCCTGTGCCAGCCTGTTCATTCACCGCAATACGCTCGGCCAGCGGCTCGCGAAGCTTGAGCGGCTGCTGAACCTTCCCCTGAACACGTTGGAGGGCCAGGCCACCTGCTTGATGGCCCTCCGGATCCTTGAAGCGTAGGTGGGCGCTTACCTGACCCTTACTGCCAGAACACCGCGATGATGACGTTGAGCAGCGTTAGACCACCGACCGCCCCGAGAATCCCGGACGCCACAGCGTCCTTCTTCCGGTTGGTGAAGGCCAGTACGACGACGGCGATCATCACCAGGAGCTTGACGCCGATTTTGATGTTGTCGACTTCCGCGAGGTCACCGGCTTCAATGACACCAACCAGTCCGAGTCCTGTGATCAGTTGCAGCCAGCTGCCGTGCATGATGCCCGGGGTAACGACGGCGCGGCCGGTGCGCATGCTACGGATTTGTGCGATGACGCCTCCGAGGATGGCGGCGAGACCGACGAAGTGGAGGACGAGAAGCAGGTTACGCAGAAATTCCATGGAACCAGCCTAAACGGACGGAAGCTCACGGTTATGCGCTCGTGTCGGCGCGCATTTGCGAGGGCGCCGACTGCGTGCTCCGAACTCCTGTGAGCAGAAGTACGGCCGCTCCGACTGCGCAGCAGAGCATCACGACGGCGGTGGGCACCGGAGAGGAGAGCCCGAATGCACCGGTCACCGGCGCGATAACCGCGGCACCGGTCATGTTTGCTGCACCGAGTAGGGACGCAGCGGTACCTGCACGGAGGCCATGGTGCTCAAGTGCCGTCGCCTGTAGCGCCGGATTCAAGAGCCCGAACGACGTCGTGAATCCCATAATCGGTGCCATCAGGCCCCAGACGCCGAACTGTGGGGTGAGGCTGACGCTCAACAGCGTCACGGTCGCGGCGACAACAAGGGCAACGGCGCCGATGTGAAGCACCAGCACAGGAGACGTGCGCCGGGCAATAAGACCACCTACCTGCGCGCCGGTCACCATGAGCGCACCCTGCCCGCCGAAAAACAGGGCGTAACCGGTGGGGGTCAGGCCGTAGACCTCCTGAAGCAGGAAGGCACTCCCCGCCATGAAGGACATCATGGCGGAGAAGAGCAGCCCGCCGGCCAGCGCAACGGAGCGGAATCGCCCATCCGCGAGGAGGGTGCGGTAGTTGTCAATTACCCGGACGCCCTTTCGCTGCAGCCGGCGCTCCAGGGGATTGGTTTCGTTGCGCAGCAGGATTACACCCGCCACGCACAGCAGCACCAGACCGTATCCCAGCAGAACCCAGAAGAGTCCGCGCCATCCGACGATCTGGAGCAGCTGGGCGCCGAGTGCGGGCGATGCGACGACGAACACTCCCGACGCGATTGCCAGGCGTGCGAGGATGACGAGCAACTTCTTGCCGGAGTAAAGGTCACGAACGATGGCAAGGGCGATGACGGCGCATGCCGCTGAGCCCATGCCCTGGAACGCGCGGCTTGCTATGAGCCATCCCATCGACGGTGCCAAGGCGCACGACGTGGTCGCGACGCAGTAAACGACGATCATCACAGTCAGGGGCCGGGCGCGTCCGACGGCGTCGGACACCGGGCCTGATGTCAGCTGGCCGACGCCCATGCCGATGAAGGCGGCGGTCAGGGTCAGCTGTACCGCCGACTCAGGGGCATCGAACTCCCGCCGTATTGCCGGAAAGGCGGGAAGATACAGGTCCATGGTCAGAGGCCAGATCGCCTGCAGCATTGCGAGGGCGGCCACGAGGAGTAGGACGCGGGGGCGCGAGCCTGCCGGTGAGCTATTGGACTCCGCGATCGCCCGTGAGGGCTGCGACTGTTTCACGGAGTACCTTCCGTCGGGAGAGCGCTTTCCCGGCTATCCTACGCCCTAGTGCTGTGTTTGGTAGGGGCGGGCGCGGGGCATTCGGCACTCAGCGCAGCGGAGCCGGGCCGAGGTCGTCGATCAGCTTCTGCATCAGGACGTAGGCCTTGTTGCGGTAGGAGATGAGTTCCGGTGTTCGCTCTGCAGGGACGTCGAGGAATCCCGCACCGGTCTTGGTACCCAGCTTCCCGGCATCCACCAGGTCCGTAAGGATTTTCGGAGTGGCAAACCGCTCCGGGTAGTCCGTCTGCAGGGATTTGTAACAGAAGTTGTAGACGTCCAGTCCGGCCATATCGGCGATGGCGAACGGCCCGAAGATCGGGAGCCGGAAACCGAAGGTTGTGCGCACCAGTGTGTCAATGTCGTCAGGTGTTGCCACGCCTTCCTCCACAAGTTGGGCAGCTTCGTGGAACAGGGCATACTGCAGGCGGTTCAGTACAAACCCGGTGACGTCCTTGACGACGGCGGTTTCCTTGCCTGTAGCGTGCACGATCTCCCGGGCGGCGGTGACCACCGCTTCATCTGTGCCCGCGTGCGGAATGATTTCGACGCCGGGAATGAATGGGGAGGGGTTGGAGAAGTGCACGCCGAGGAAGCGCTCCGGGTGCTTGACCGCCTTGGCCATCTCCCCGATGGAGATGGTGGAGGTGTTCGAGCCGATGATGGCGTCCGGACGGGCGGCAGCACTGATGCGTGTGAGGATGTCGTGTTTGATTTCGATGACTTCGGGTACGGCTTCTTCAATGAAATCCGCGCCGGCTACAGCCTCCTCGACGGAGGCAGAGGCAGCTAGGTTCTTCTCAATTGTCTCGGCTGCGCCTTCGGGGAAGAGGCCAGCTGCCACAAACTCCCGCGCCTCAGCGATCACGCGGTGTAGATTCTTTTCAGCGATCTCGGCCGACACATCAGAGAGCGCTACTGTGGCCCCGGAGAGCGCCAAAACCTGGGCGATTCCGCCGCCCATGTAACCTGATCCGACTATTGCAACTTTTCGAGTCATTCGCTTAGTTCTCTTTCGGTTCGTAGGAGCAGATGGCCTCGACCTTGGCGGCGGAGGAGCTGTTTTCATCGAAACGGTGGGTCAACCATTCATTGACCAGCTTCTTGGCGAGTTCCAGGCCGATGACCCGCTGGCCGAAGGTGAGGACCTGTGCGTTGTTGCTCAGGACTGAACGTTCCACCGAGTAGCTGTCGTGCGCTGTGACCGCACGGATCCCCGGCACTTTGTTCGCGGCGATCGCGACTCCGAGGCCGGTCCCGCAGATCAGGAGCGCCCGGTCCGCCTCGCCTGCCGCCACTTTGCGGGCGGCGTCGACGGCGATGTGCGGGTATGCAGTGGAGTCGTCGCTGCCGACGCCGACGTCGAGCACGGATTCCACGCGATCGTCCGTCTCCAGGAGGACCTTCAGAGCGGTTTTGAATTCGACTCCTGCTTCGTCATTTCCGATGACGATGCGAAACTTCTCACTCATGGGTGGGCTCCAGTTCAGTAGTCAGGTCCTGGGTAGTACGTGCCAACGCTTCGGCGATCAGGGCAAAGGACACGGCGCCCGGATCCGCATGGCCGATGCTCTTCTCGGCGAGCGGCCGTGCGCGGCCCTTCCGCGGACGGAGGGAAGCGGTCTCTTCGGCAGCGGTGGTAGCGGCTCCGGCAGCAGCGATGAGGGTTTCCGTGACGGTTGCACCGTTGTGGACGCGCTCTGTGAAGGTTTCCACGTAGGGAATCAGCGCGTCCACCATGGTCTTGTCTCCGGCTTCCGCCTTACCGAGGTTGCGGATCGCGGTGCTGAAGGCGGAGGCGGCGGCCAAGGCGTCGTCGGGCCCGTAGGTTTCCCGGTTCCCCAACGAATGCGCGAGCGCGATGAGGCCGGAACCCCACAGTGCACCCGAGGTTCCACCGGCCTTTTCCGACCAGGCTTCACCCGCCGCGGTGAGGACGTGATCCACGCCCGCGGAAGCGGTGGCCGCCCGCCCCGCAGCATCGGCGGCAGCATCGATTCCCCGGCGCATACCGATGCCGTGGTCGCCGTCGCCGGCCGCAGCGTCCAGTTTGCCGAGTTCCTCCTCGTGTTCCATGACCACCGCGCGCGCTGCCTCAAGCAGTGCGACCGCGCCCGCGCTCAGCGCAGCGGCCGCCGGTGTTGCCTCCTCGACAGGTGCTTCCGCCTCAGCCGCAAGTTGCTGTACGTCGCGGTGGGCCCGGGCGGCAACATTGCCCTTGCGGAACGCTGGAGTATCGGCAGGAGCGGACCAATAGGTCTCAAGTTCCTCGTCGAGCCACAGCAGCGTCAGGGAGACGCCAGCCATGTCCAGGCTGGTGACCAGCTCACCGCACTCAGGTTCGATGACCTCGAGTCCAGCCTGGACCAGCAGCTTCTCAATTCGGCCGTAGAGAAGGAACAGTTCGTCGTACTTCACCGTCCCCAGCCCATTGACGATCACAGCAACGCGACTGCCGGCGTCGTCGGGCTTGTCCTGGAGGAGTTTGGAGACCAGCAGGTCGGCCAGCTCCGACGCAGAGGGCATGGGGTGATCGGCGATTCCAGGCTCCCCGTGGATGCCCAGTCCGAGAGACATGTGTCCCGGTTCCACGGAGAACAGCGGCTGGTCGGCACCGGGCAGGGTGCAGCCGTCAAAGGCGACGCCGAGGGTACGCGTGCGGTAGTTGGCCTTCCGGGCAAGCCGCTCCACGTCGTCGATGGTGAGGCCGGCTTCGGCTGCGGCGCCTGCCACCTTGAAGACTGTGAGGTCCCCGGCAATACCGCGGCGGTTCTCCAGTTGGTCGATGGGTGCGCTCGCGATGTCATCGGTAACGAGCACCGTCCTGGTTTCTATCCCTTCGGCGTTTAGCCGGAGCTCCGCCTGCCCGAAGTGCAGCACATCGCCGGCATAGTTGCCGTAGCTGAGCAGGACACCGCCGCCGTTGCTGGCCGTTTTCGCAACGCGGTAGACCTGACCGGCGGCGGGGGAAGCGAACATGTTGCCGCAGGCTGATCCGGCGGCGAGCCCCTGTCCCACCAGGCCGGCGAAGGCGGGGTAGTGGCCGGAACCGCCGCCGATAACAAGGGCAACCTGACCCTCGTCCATCTCGGTGGACCGGACCACACCGCCGTCGACGCGGGTCACGTACCGGCGGTTCGCGGCAGCGAAACCGTCGAGGGCATCATTGGCAAAGGACGCGGGATCGTCAAAAATGCGTGTCATCGTTTCCTCATTGAATCCGTGAAGGCGGGTAAATCCCGCGGTTGATTCGCCGGCTGCGTCAGTGTGCGGTCTGGCGCGCCTTCTGACGGCCTTGCGCGACGAGGGGCGTGCCGAGGACATAGTCCTCGGTCCTGGGAAGGATCTTCTTCCGCAGGTATTCCTGGTTGCTGGCCGAGATGCTCAGGCCGTCTCCGCCGTAGTGCTCCGTGCAGATAATGCCCTGGAAGCCGGAGGCGAGCGCCGTGCGGACTGCTTCCCGGTAGTTGATAACGCCTGTTTCCATCAAAGTCGGCACGGTAACGAACTGCCCGAGCGCCAGGTCCTCATCCCGGCTGTAGTTCTTCACATGCCAGTAGTTTGCGTAGGGCATGGTCTTGGCGACGAGCTCCTGGATGGGCTCAATGGGACGATGGAGGCGTACCAGATTGCCGAGGTCGGGGTTGAGCCCGACGTTGGGCAGGTCAATCTCCTGGACAAGCCGGACCGCCGAGTCGCCGGTGCCGAGGTAGGTGTCCTCGTACATCTCGAGGGACATCAGGAGCCCCAGGTCCGCAGCGTGGTTGCCGAGTTCCCGGAGCCTCTTGACAGCCTTGTGCCACAGCTCGGGATCATCTTCGGGATCCTTATGACCATCGACTGTCCAGAACCACAGCTGTTTCTTCTGCTCAGGGGTGAGTGCCTGGTGCAGCCCGAAGGAAACAACTTCGCAGTCGAGCTGTGCGCCGGCTTCCAGCGTGCGATGGCTGTAGGCGAGGTTGTCTTCCCAATTCTGCTCGTCGATGACGCTGCGGCGGATTGCCGAAATGGCGGGCGCTCCGACGCCGACATTGTCAGCTGCAAGCTTGAGCTCGTTGAGGCGCTCGCTGGAAAGATCACCGGGGCGGATCCAGCTGTCGAGGAGGTCAACGTTGCTGAAGCCGGCATCCCGCACCTCCCGGAAGACGTTCTCCCACACGGCCGGCTCAGCGTCCTGCATAGTGACACCGTCCGTTCCGTGGTGGGGGAACTGCAGCAGTGCGGCGGTAATGGGCCAGGTATCTGCGGTATAAACCATGAAGCACTCCCTCGTGAATCGTATTTCCTATAATTTTTTTCGAGATAAAAGGGCGCGCTGGCTCACGTGTAGTGCGCCGCGTGCCTACTGTGGGGGCGCCGTCGATTCCCTGACGAGCAGCCGGGTGGCCAACTCGATGCGGGATGAGTCCGGTTCCTGGCCGTCGATCTGGCGCAGCAGCGCCCGGGCGGCGGAACGGCCGATTTCCCTCAGTGGCTGCTCCACCGTTGTCAGCTGGGGCATCGCCTGTTCGGCGAAGGACGTGCCGTCGAATCCAACGATGCTCAGCTGGGCCGGCAACTCCAGGCCGCGGCGCCGTGCCTCTTCCCACACTCCGCTCGCAATAGTGTCGTTCGCCGCGAATATCGCGGTGGGCGGCTCCGGCAGTTCAAGCAGGCGGCTCAAGCCCTCCATGCCGAAGGACCGGGTGAATTCCCCGGGAATGACGTATTCGGGGCGCACCTCGAGTCCGCGTCCCAGCAGGGCCGCCATGTACCCGTGCTGACGATCCTGACTGCATTCGGCGCGAGGCGGTCCGCCAAGGTGGGCAACCCGTTGATGTCCGAGATCCAGCAGGTGCTCTGTGGCAGCCTTGCCGCCGGCCCAGTTGGTTGCACCCACGCTGACGACGTCGGCACCGGGAGGGTTAAGCGGATCCACCAGGACTACGGGGATGCCGCGTTCCTGGAAGGTGAGCAGGTCACTGCCACCCCACTTCGAGGTGACGAGCAGCAGGCCCTGCCGGCCGGCGTCGAGCATTCGCTGTACCCTTTGGGCCGCGCTGACGGCCTCCAGCGACATGGCGGAGAGCACCACTTCCGCACCGTTCTCGCTGGTGCATTCAAGGATTCCATCCATCACCTCGGCGTAGTAGGCGGTGGTAACGCTTTCCACGACCACGTCGATCATGACCGAATCGGTGCGTCGCCGCGGCGTTGCAGAGCGGTAATTGAGAGTGCGCATCACCTCAAGCACACGGTCGCGAGTGGCGGCAGCGACGTCATCCCTGCCATTGAGAACTTTCGAAACTGTGGGGATGGAGACACCGGCAACCTCGGCTACCGAGGCCAGAGTGGCCTTTGACCTGACCGTGCTGGAAGCTGCCATCCCGTCTCTCTTTCTCCGTGGGTCCAGATGCTACCGGATTATTTCGTCGAGACCATTGACCTCTCCGGTGTGATGCAGATAACTTTACACCAACCGAAACATCTTTCGAAACATTTCGAAAGAGCGGGACATAGAAGGTTCTTATCGACCGGTGCCAGCGTGGGCCCGGATCCGAGGAAGGAATTACCGAATGAAGCACCGCAAACTGTCAGGCATCGTCGCCGTCGCCTCCGCCCTGACACTGTCGCTGACCATGTCCGCCTGCGGAAGCAGCGGCCCCCAGGACACCACCGCCAGCACGGGTTCGCCCACATTCTGGGCGCTGACCGGTGCCAACGAGTCGATCATTGAGCCCTCCATCGAGTCGTGGAACGAGGAACATAACGACGCTGCAATCAAGCTGGATTTCTTCGCCAATGACGCCTACAAGACCAAGGTCCGCACTGCGATCGGCGCCGGAGAAGGCCCTACTCTCATCCACGGTTGGGGCGGCGGCGTTCTGAAGTCCTACGTTGACGAGGGCCATGTGATGGACCTGACGCAATTCCTCGAGGAGAACCCCGAGGTGAAGGAACGCTACATTCCCGCGGTTTTGGAGAACGGCGTGATCGATGACACCACCTACGCCCTTCCCTACACCGGCATGCAGCCTGTGGTGCTGTATTACAACAAGGAAGTCTTCGAGCAGATCGGGGCGGAGCCGCCCCAGACCTGGGATGAGCTGATGGACCTCGTGCCGAAGTTCAACGAGGCCGGCATCGCACCCTTCTCCCTTGGCGGCCAGTCCAAGTGGCCCAACCTGATGTGGTTCTCCTACCTGGTGGACCGGGTCGGCGGACCGGAGGTCTTCCAGGCAATCCTGGACGGCGAAGAGGAAGCCTGGTCTGATCCCGCGGTTATCGAGGCCCTCAGCATGATTCAGGAGCTGGTCGACGCCGGTGGCTTCGTCAACGGCTTCTCTTCCGTAGCGGCCGACGGCGGTGCTGACGCCGCTCTGATGTACACCGGCAAGGCAGCCATGCTGCTTCAGGGTGGCTGGGTCTACCAGACGATGAAGAACGATGCCCCGGAGTTCGTCTCCTCCGGAAACCTGGGCTACAGCACCTTTCCGGCTGTAGAGGGCGGTAAGGGCGATCCGGAAAATATTGTCGGCAACCCGAGCAACTTCCTGTCGATCTCCGAGACCGCTACGGAGGAGCAGAAGGCAGCCGCCCTGGAGTACCTCAAGGACGGCGTCTACAACGAGGAGTACACGCAGAACCTCGTCGAGTCCGGCGCCATCCCGCCGACGGTCGGCGCGGAGGACCTGCTTGCAGAGTCCGAAGACAAGGACTTCCTCACGCAGCTCTACGGCATGGCGACGGGCGCACCGAACTTCCAGCTCTCCTGGGACCAGGCGCTCAGCCCTGAGCAGGGCAGCGCGATGCTCGCCAACCTGGACCGTATCTTCCTCGGTGAAATTACTCCCGAGCAGTTCGCGGAGACGATGAACGGGACCTTGGAGCAGTAAATGGCTCTGCAGACCGAAACCCGGTCCGCGTCACCAGCGCGGGGAGGCCGCAGCGCGGCCTCCCTGGGCTGGTTCGCCGTCCCGGCCCTCGTGTTCTTTTTGATCTTCGCCATAATCCCCCTGATCGGTGTGGTTTTCCTCAGCTTCACCAGCTGGAATGGTCTCGGCGACATCACCCTCACCGGTCTCGACAGCTGGGTCACGGCCCTGACCAGCCCGGTCACCATGAACGCCATCTGGGTAACGGTGAAGATCATGTTCTTCTCCCTGATTGTGCAGATTCCGATCAGCCTGCTGCTTGGAGTCTTCACTGCCGGCACCCAGCGCTACCGTGCACTGCTTGCCGTGATCTACTTCGTTCCGCTGCTGCTCTCCTCGGCGGCCGTAGCGATCGCCTACAAGGCGCTGCTGGACCCGAATTTCGGGATGGGCCCGGGCCTGGGTCTTCCGATTCTCGCCCAGGACTGGCTGGGCAATCCGGACCTGGTGCTCTTCGTCGTCGTCTTCGTGATCGCCTGGCAGTTCGTGCCGTTCCACACCCTTATCTACCAGGGCGGTGTGCGGCAGATCCCGGCCAGCTTCTACGAGGCGGCACAGATTGACGGCGCCGGCCGGATCCAGCAGTTCTTCCACATCACCCTGCCGCAACTGAAGTACACCATGATCACATCCTCCACGCTGATGGTGGTCGGGTCGCTGGCCTACTTCGACCTCATCTTCGTGTTGACGGCCGGCGGTCCGGGTTACGCAACCCGCCTGCTGCCCCTGCACATGTACCTCACCGGTTTCCAGGCCAATGACATGGGTGCGGCCAGCGCGCTGGGAGTCATCCTCGTCGTCGTCGGGCTAGGCCTTGCGATTCTCGTTCAGAGCTTCGGCGGCCGGAACCGCTCTGCAAGCCAGTTGGAAGGTGCCTGATGGCAGTCACAACGGAAACACCGCAGGCAACAACCAAACGCCACGGCTCAGCAGGCCAGCAACGACGACGCTGGCGCTCCGGCCACCGCCCCAACATCCTCGGCGGTCTGGGCGGCTGGATCTGGCTCGCGGTCATCATCCTGCCGATCTACTACGTGGTGATCACCAGCCTGAAGAACCAGGCCGGCTTCTTTGGCAGCAACCCGCTTGCTCCGCCGATGGATCCGACGCTCGCCAACTACGCGTTCGTCCTGGAGCAGGGCTTCACCCAGTACTTCGTGAATTCGACGATTGTCACTGTGGGCACTGTGCTGCCGGCGCTCGTTATCTCCTTCATGGCCGCTTACGCGATCGTGCGGGGGCAGGGCCGGTTCATCACCTGGACCAACACGCTCTTCCTGATGGGGCTGGCGATTCCGCTGCACGCGACGATCATTCCGATCTACTACATGATCACCCGTGCCCGGCTCTATGACACCCTGCTGGCCTTGATCCTGCCCTCGATCGCGTTCGCCATCCCGATTTCGGTCCTGATTCTCTCGAACTTTCTGCGTAACGTGCCCAAGGAACTGTTCGAGTCCATGAGGCTCGATGGCTGCTCCGAGTTCAGCATGATGTGGCGTCTCGCCCTTCCGCTGACCCGCCCGGCCGTGGTGACCGTCGGAATCTACAACGCCCTACACGTCTGGAACGGCTTCCTGTTCCCGCTGATCCTGACCCAGAGTCCGGACAAGCGCGTGCTGCCGCTGTCACTCTGGGCGTTCCAGGGCGAGTACACGATCAACATCCCGGCGGTGCTTGCCGCCGTCATGCTGGCAACCCTGCCGCTGCTGGTGCTCTACGCGGTGGCGCGGAAACAGTTGGTCAGCGGGCTCACAGCGGGCTTCAGCAAGTGAATGATCGAGCAAACGAAGGACTTTCATGACTTCCAATACCCCTCCACTCCGGGTGGGCATGGTGGGCTACGCGTTCATGGGCGCCGCCCACTCACACGCCTGGCGCACGGCTCCGCGGTTCTTTGACCTGCCGCTGCAGCCCGAACTTTCCGTCCTTGTGGGTCGCAACGCCGACGCCGCCGCCAGCGCTGCCTCACGCATGGGCTGGAACGAGACCGCCACCGACTGGAGGGAAGTGATCCAGCGCGACGACGTCGACCTCATCGACATCTGCACTCCCGGGGACACCCACGCCGAGATCGCGATCGCCGCGCTCGAGGCCGGGAAGCACGTCCTGTGTGAGAAGCCGTTGGCCAATTCGGTGGAAGAGGCTGAACGCATGGTCGCCGTCGCCGATGCGGCAGCCCAGCGTGGTGTCCTGGCCATGTGCGGCTACAGCTACCGCCGCACGCCGGCGCTGACCCTGGCACGGGAACTGGTGCAGGAGGGGCGCATCGGTACCATCCGCCATGTCCGCGCGCAGTACCTGCAGGACTGGCTCTCAGACGAGCTCACCCCGCTGACGTGGCGGATGGATAAGGAGAAGGCCGGATCAGGCTCCCTGGGTGACATCGGGGCGCACATCATCGACGCGGCCCAGTGGGTAACCGGTAAGCAGATCAGCGGCGTCTCGGCACTGATGGAGACATTCGTGACCGAGCGCCCTGTCGGCGGGAACCTGGTTGGTCTGGGCGGCCGCGGCGACGAGTCGGGGGAGCGCGGACCGGTAACGGTCGACGACGCCGCCGCCTTCACCGCGCGGTTCGACGGCGGCGGCATCGGCGTCTTCGAAGCAACACGGTTCGCGCTGGGCCGCAAGAACGCCATCCGGCTCGAGATCAACGGATCCGAGGGCTCGATCGCGTTCGACTTCGAGGACATGAACGTCCTGGAGTACTACGACGGCGCCAATGACAGCCGCACCTCCGGGTTCCGGCGCATCCAGGTCGGCGAACCGGATCACCCGTACACGGGCAACTGGTGGCCGGTGGGCCACGGCCTCGGCTATGAGCACGGGTTTACGCACCAGGTGGTGGACCTCATCAACTCTCTGGCCGACGGAAAGCAGCCGTCGCCGTCGTTCCCTGAGGCACTGCAGGTCCAACGGGTGCTGGCCGCGGTGGAGCAGAGCGCCACCAATGAATCGCGCTGGCAGCGGATCGAGTCATGACAGAAAGGGAGAACCGAATGCGTCCAGTAACCCTGTTCACCGGCCAGTGGGCGGACCTGCCGTTTGAGGAGGTCGCGCGGCTCGCGGGCCAGTGGGGCTTCGACGGGCTGGAGATTGCCTGCTGGGGCGACCACCTCGATCCGGAGCGCGTCCTCGAGGACGACGCCTACCTCCGCGACCGCCTCGACATCCTCGAGCGGAATAACCTTCAGGTCCATGCGATTGCAAACCACTTGACCGGGCAGGCCGTGTGCGATGACCCGATCGACGAACGCCACCGCGGTATCCTCCCCGATCGGGTGTGGGGAGACGGCGAGCCGGAGGGGGTCCGCCGTCGTGCTGCCGAAGTCATGAAGGCCACTGCCCACGCGGCCGCGCGGCTCGGTGCCGGCACGGTAACGGGCTTTACCGGCTCCTCGATCTGGAAGTGCGTGGCCATGTTCCCGCCCGTTCCGAATTCGATGATCAACGACGGCTATGAGGACTTCGCGGACCGTTGGGATCCGATCATGGACGCGTTCGACGACGCCGGCGTGCGGTTTGCGCTGGAAGTGCATCCGTCGGAGATCGCATACGACTACTGGAGCGCCAGGCGGACCCTGGACGTCATGGCCGGACGGAAGAACTTCGGGCTGAACTTCGATCCTTCACACTTCATCTGGCAGGACCTTGACCCGGTGATGTTCCTGGAGGACTTCGCCGACTCCATCTTCCATGTACATGTGAAGGAATCCGTGCGCCAACTGAACGGGCGCAACGGACGGCTGGGATCGCATCTGCCGTGGGGTGATCCACGGCGGGGCTGGGACTTCGTCACCGCCGGACACGGCGACGTGCAGTGGGAGCCGATTTTCCGGATGCTCAACTCCATCGGCTACAGCGGGCCGGTCAGCGTCGAGTGGGAGGACGCAGGCATGGACCGGCTCGTCGGCGCACCGCAAGCACTCGCGCTGGTTCGCCAACTGGGCGAGATAGCCCCTTCCGCCGCCGCCTTCGACGCCGCATTCTCGACCGGGCACTGACCCCTACCAATAGAAAGACGTGACATGACAAACAAGAACGCCCTGATAGTCCGCGGCGGGTGGGACGGCCACCAGCCCGTGGAAGCCACCGAGCGCTTCATTCCGTTCCTCCGCGAAAGCGGTTACGACGTCCGTGTCGAGGAATCCCCCAAGATCTACGCCGATCCCGAGTACATGGCCACCGTGGACCTGATTGTTCAGTGCAACACGATGAACACGATCGAGAAGGACGAGTTCCGCGGGCTGCGCGCGGCGATCGAAGCCGGAACGGGGATGGCCGGGTGGCACGGCGGCATCGCCGACTCCTACCGGAACGAGTCCGACTACCTGCACCTGATCGGCGGCCAGTTCGCCTGCCATCCGGGCAAGCATCCGGACGAGTGCACCGGCGAGCAATCCGACAACTACGTGCCGTACCGGGTCAACATGCTGCCCGCCGCGGCGGACCATCCCATCACCCAGGGGATCGGGGACTTCGACCTGGTCACCGAGCAGTATTGGGTGCTCGCGGACGACTACATCGACGTCCTCGCCACCACCACACAGGCAGTGCGCGAGTGGGACCCCTGGAACCGCCCGGTCACTTCTCCTGCGATCTGGACCCGTCAGTGGGGCAAAGGCCGCATCTTCGTCAGCACCCCCGGCCACCGGGTGGAAATCCTCGACGACCCGAACGTACGCACCATCATCGAAAGGGGCATGCTGTGGGCAAGCCGTTGAACATCGGCATCGTTGGCTGCGGAGCCATCGTTGCGAAGTACCTGGAGACATTCCCGCAGTTGGATTCCTTGAACCTGGTCGCGGTTGCCGATCTTGATCCTGCGCGCGCACAGACGGTCGCGGACTCACAGCCCGGTGTGCGGGCGGTGAGCGTCGATGAGTTGTTGGACGCCGACGACGTGGACGCCGTCCTCAACCTGACCATTCCCGCTGCGCACGCCGAGGTGGCGCTGCGGGCGATCGACGCCGGGAAGCACGTCTACGGGGAGAAGCCGCTCGCCGCGACCACCGAGGAGGCGAGGGAGGTGCTCGACGCTGCAGAGGCGGCCGGCGTCAGGGTCGGTTGTGCGCCGGACACGGTGCTGGGCACCGGTATCCAGACGGCACGCAAGGCGATTGATGACGGGCTGATCGGTGCTCCGATTTCGGCGACGGCCACCATGGTCACGCCCGGCCACGAGCGCTGGCATCCCAATCCGGACTTCTATTACCTTCCCGGCGGTGGTCCGCTGCTCGATATGGGTCCGTATTACGTGACGGCGCTCGTCACGCTTCTGGGGCCGGTTTCCTCGGTGATCGGGGCGGCGAGCCATACCCGCACGTCACGGACGATCGGTTCCGGGCCACGGGCTGGGGAATCTGTTCCCGTTACCACTGACACCCATGTGACTGGCGTGCTGGTGCATGAGTCGGGTGCAATTTCGACCCTGGTGATGAGCTTCGATGCCGTGCAGACCCGGTCGCCCAATATCGAGATTCACGGCGAGACAGCGAGCCTTATTGTCCCTGACCCCAACTACTTCGACGGTGATGTGGAGATCTGCACGCTTGCCGAGCGCGACGCCGGTTTCAAGGTGCTGCCGGTCAGCGCGGGCTACCGGGACTCGGGTCGCGGGTACGGGCTCGGGGACATGGCGGAGACCCCTGAGGGGGAGCAGCACCGCGCCAACGGCAACCTTGCCTACCACGTGCTCGACGTTATGGAGTCGCTGCTGAACTCCGCGGCTACCGGTACATCGGTGCCCCTCAAGAGCCGTGCGGATCGGCCTGCTGCAGTGCCGCTGGCGGAGGTGCCGCAGCCGGTGGCGTAGAGGCTTGGCAAATTTTTTCCGACCCGGGCTAGGAGGATGAACGCGTCAGAAGAAGCACATGTCTCTCGCAGCAACTGCGGCACACATGCCGCCGACAACGGTGTCTTTGCACCGCGAAAGGACCAGCAACACAATGAGTAAGAGAAGAGCCCTGCTTGGAGCGGGGATGTCTGCGGCACTTGCCGTAACACTGATCGGCTGTACCAATAACAACGGTGGCGGAGGCGGCGCCGGAGCGAGCAAAACCAACTGCACTAACGAGATAAAGGTGCAGGACGTTCCGGTTGTCACGTACTGGGCCTGGTTCGAGGACACTGCGCAGACCGTCGACAATTTCAACGAGAGCCATGACGACGTACAGATCTGCTGGACGAACGCCGGTCAGGGCGCCGATGCGTACACCAAGCTTTCGACCTCGCTCCAGTCCAAGTCAGGGGCTCCCGACATCGTTCAGATCGAGTACGACTGGCTGAACAGCTTCCTCATCCAGGGCGGCCTGGTCGACATGACCGAGCATGGGATTGAGGAGTACAAGGACAACTTCACCGAAGGGGCCTGGCGCGACGTCTCGAGCGGCGAAGGCGTCTACGCCGTGCCGGTCGACCTCGGTCCGGTCGGAATGTGGTACCGGGCGGACATTTTCGAGGAGCACGGCATTGCGATTCCGACCACCTGGGAGGAGTACGCTGCAGCGGCCGAGCAGCTGAGCGAGGCTACCGGTGGAGAGACTCTGATCGGCAACTTCGCACCCAATGGGCAGGGCCAGCATTACGCTCTCCTCGACCAGGCCGGCGCCGCACCGTTTGAGTTCGACAACGGCAATCCGACCGAAATCAGCATTAACCACAATGACGAGGCAAGCAAGAAAGTCTTCGACTACTGGCTCGATCTGGTTGATCGCGACCTTGTAGGTACCGATCAGGCGTGGACCTCCGAGTTCAATACCGCTCTCGGCGGCGGCCGGTATGCGACCGCTATCTACCCGGTCTGGTACAACATCCACATCCCCGCTTTCGAAGGTGCCGAGGCGGATGCCGAGTGGCGTGCCGCTCCGATTCCGCAGTGGGAAGGTGCCGACCCCAAGCAGGTGAACTGGGGCGGCAGCACGCTGGCCGTCACAGCTCAAGCTGATGATCCGGCACTTGCCACGAAGGTCGCTGCCGAGCTCTATGTTCCCCAGGAGAACAAGGAACTCGGGGTCGAGGTGGGTGGGCTCTTCCTGGCCTATCCCGAGATGATCGAATCCGACTACTTCCAGGACCGCCCGTACGAATTCTATGGCGGCCAGCAGATCAACAAGGAGGTCTTCGGACCGGCTGCTCTCGCCTATGAGGGTGTGACGTTCTCGCCGTTCTCGCAGTACTACTACGACGAGTCACAGCGTCTGCTGTCCGAGGCGATTGCAGGCAACATATCGGCATCTGAAGCCGCGGATGAGCTCCAGACGTCGCTTGAGACCTATGCCACAGAACAGGGTTTCACCCTGAAATGAGTCAGGCCTGTGCGGGCGGGGTACCACCTCGCCCGCACAGCGGTCCTCCCATTTGCGTCCCAAGGAAGTAACACATGTCAGCCACCACACCGCTACAAAAATCCGGGCGTCCCCCTGCTGTGAAGCGGGGGACTACTTTGGAGCAGAAGCACGCGCGATTCGGGTGGGTCTTTCTCGCTCCGTTCGCGGTCGTGTTTTTGGTCTTCCTCGTCCTGCCGCTCGCCTATGCATTCTGGATGAGCCTGCACACCAACACCCTTGCGGCAGGCGAGCAGTTCGCCGGGCTGGCGAACTACGTCACTGCATTCAACGACCAGCGCTTCCTGGCGGGAATGGCGAGGGTAGCCGCGTTCGCCGTCGTTTTCGTGCCACTGCAGATCGGGCTGGCGCTCATCCTCGCGCTCATCCTCGACGACGTTCGAACCAGACTGTCCCGTTTCTCGCGGCTCCTCATCTTCGCGCCTTACGCCATCCCCGGAGTAATTGGAGCACTCATGTGGGGGTTCCTGTATAGCCCGTCGTTCGGGCCTCTGGTGACATTCTTCGAGTTCCTTCAGATGCAGGCGCCGGACATGCTCAGCCGTGACTCGATTTTCTGGTCGCTGACCAACATCGTGACGTGGCAGTGGACGGGTTACTACATGATCATCGTCTACGCGTCGCTGCAGTCGATTGACCCCTCGATCTACGAAGCCGCTCGTATTGACGGAGCGTCGAAGCTGCAGACAGCGCTGCAGGTCAAGGTGCCGATCGTCGCGTCCTCACTCGTGCTGGTGGTTGTGTTCTCACTGATCGGGACGCTGCAGTTCTTCACCGAACCGCAGGTGCTCGCACCCCTGGCCGGCAACGCCATCGACGCCGCGTACACCCCGAACCTGTACGCCTACAATCTGGCGTTCTCGTATCAGCAGTTCAACTACGCGTCGGCCATCTCCTTCGCGCTAGGGCTTCTGGTCTTCCTCGCCTCCATCATTTTCCTGATCGCCACTCGCAAGCAGAGCGGACTCCGCTGATGACAACTTCACCTGCACCTCTCCTTGATGACGCCGTAACCCCCTCGAGTCCACGAAAGAAACGGGGCAGCGGCAAGCCCCGGCGCGAGAAGTCGGTCGGCCTGCACATTCTCCTTGCCGTCGCATCCCTCTATTTCCTCCTTCCCATGTGGTGGCTCTTTGTTGCAGGGACAAAGAGCACCCAGGGGCTGTTTACCGGCACCGGAGGACCACTGTGGTTTGACCAGGACTTCGCCCTGTTCGACAACATCGCACAGCTCACGACCTACAACAACGGCATCTACCTGAAATGGCTGGGGAACTCCTTCCTGTACGCGACTGCGGGAGGTATCGGCGCAACACTCCTCGCCGTCCTGGCGGGCTATGCGTTCGCGAAATACCGCTTCCGGGGGCGAACAGTCAGCTTCATGATCCTGCTGGCATCGGTGATGGTACCGGCGACGGCGCTGGTTATCCCGACGTACGTGCTGTTCAATAACCTCGGCCTCACCAACACCATCTGGGCGGTGATCCTCCCATCATTGTTGAGCCCCTTCGGCGTGTATCTGATGCGCGTCTATGTTCAGGACGCAATCCCGGACGAATTGCTGGATGCTGCCCGGGTGGATGGGTCAGGAGAATTCAGGACCTTTGCCACCATCGCGCTGCCCTTGATGCGGCCGGCCGTTGTGACTGTCATGCTGCTCTCCGTCGTCGGAGGCTGGAACAACTACTTCCTGCCGCTCGCCATGATTTCAGACCCGACATTGCTTCCCGTCACTGTGGGTCTGAACGCCTGGCAGGTGCAGTCGAACTCCGCCACCGCCAGCAGCCTGGTATGGCACCTGGTGACAAGCGGAGCCCTGATTTCCGTGATACCGCTCATCATCGCCTTCCTGATGCTGCAGAAGTACTGGCAGGGCGGACTGTCACTCGGCAGCCTGAAGTAGTCGCGGTACCGCTTGAACGTCATCCACCAACCATTGAGGAGCAGTATGCCTAACGCCCGTGTGACCGTCGACCCGAACTTTGTCATCGGCCCCATCAACCGCCGGCTCTTCGGGTCCTTCATCGAGCATATGGGTCGCGCCGTTTACACCGGTATCTACGAGCCCGGCCACCCTACCGCCGACGAGGAGGGCTTCCGTCGGGACGTCATCGAACTGGTGAAAGAACTGGGCGTTACCGGCATCCGCTACCCGGGCGGCAACTTTGTTTCGGGATTCCAGTGGAGGGACAGCATTGGTCCCAAAGACCAGCGTCCCCGCCGGCTGGATCTGGCGTGGCGATCGAGTGAGACGAACCAGGTGGGGCTGCACGAATTCGCCTCCTGGGTCGAGAAGGTGGGCGGTGAACTCATGTACGCAGTTAACCTGGGCACCGCCGACACGAAGGACGCACTCGATGTGGTCGAGTACTCGAACATCCCGAAGGGTTCCACGCTGGCCGAAGAGCGGATAGCGAACGGCCGGCCGGACCCCTTCGGCATCAGGATGTGGTACCTCGGCAACGAGATGGACGGTCCCTGGCAGGTCGGCCACTCATCGGCTGAAGACTATGGAAAGAAGGCGTCGCGCACAGCGAAAGCGCTGCGCCAGTTGGATCCGGAGGTGGAACTCGTGGCCTCAGGATCCTCCCATCCGACAATGCCCACGTTCCCCGTCTGGGACCGGGTGGTACTGGAGCACGCCTACGACGACGTCGACTACATCTCCTGCCACGGCTACTACGAGGAAAAGAACGGAGACCTCGGCTCTTTCCTGGCCGCCCCCGTGAAGATGGACCGGTATCTTGACGTGGTCATCGCGACCGCTGACCACGTCAAAGCGGTCAAGCGCAGTGAGAAGACACTCAACATTTCCTTTGATGAGTGGAACGTCTGGTACTTGGGCGACAACCTCCGGCGATTCCCGCGTCAGGCAGACCGGTTCTACCGCACCGACGAGATCGAGGGTGATAGCTGGCCGGAGGCTCCCCGGCTCGCCGAAGACGTCTACTCCGTGGCGGATGCGGTGGTGGTCGGCGGGCTGCTGATCTCCCTGCTTCGGCATGCCGATCGCGTGACGTCGGCGGCTATGTCAATGCTTGTGAATGTGATTGCACCGATCACTACGGAGCCCGGTGGTCCCGCCTGGCGGCAGACCACCTACTATCCGTTTGCGGTCACGTCCAGGCTCGCGGCCGGCGTCGCCCTCGACGTCCGGGTTGAAAGCGAGCAGTATGAGACGGACGAGCTGGGCAGCGTGCCGCTCGTGGATGCCGGGGCGACGTACGACGCCGGGAGCGGACGTGCTGCGGTTTTCCTCGTCAACCGGTCCCTCTCCGATGCCATCACGGTCACCGTGAACTTGGCCAAGCTCGGTGATGTAGCCCTGCTGGAATCGCAGATGATCTCCGATGCGGACGTGTACGCCAGAAACACGAAGGACGCCCCGAACCGAGTGCAGCTCAAGCCAAATTCGACGGCGACGTACGACGAAGGCCTCCTCACAGTGACCCTGCCGCCTGTCTCCTGGACTGCGGTGGCGCTGGGCTGATCCGGTAAAACTCGACCAAGAGCAACCATTAATGAAACGACCGAACAAAGGAACCGAACATATGAAGACGCGCAAAATTTCCGACGTCGAAGTCAGTGCCATCGGATTCGGCGGGATGCCGATATCCATTGAGGGACGGCCGGACGAAGCCCAGGCCATAGCCACTGTGCACGCGGCACTCGATGAGGGCATCACCCTGTTCGACACCGCCGACGCGTACCACCTCCACGCGGACGAGGTGGGGCACAACGAGTCCCTCATCGCCCGGGCGGTCGCGAGCTGGGGCGGGGACACTTCGGACGTTCTGATAGCCACGAAGGGCGGGCACCTCCGGCCGGGTGACGGCTCCTGGACCCTCAACGGCAGGCCCGAATACATCAAGAAAGCCGCGGAAGCGTCTCTCAAACGGCTCGGCATCGAAGCCATCGGTCTCTACCAATTCCACCGCCCGGACCCGGAGGTTCCCTACGAGGACTCCGTCGGAGCAATCCGGGACTTGCTGGACGAGGGAAAGATCCGCCTTGCGGGAATCTCGAATGCGACCCCGGAGCGCATCCGGCTGTCCCAGGAGATCCTAGGCGGACGCCTCGCTTCGGTGCAGAACCAGTTCTCACCGGCGTTCCGGAGCAGCGAACCTGAGCTCCGGTTGTGTGACGAGCTTGGGATTGCCTTCCTTCCGTGGAGCCCCCTGGGAGGCATCGCCTCGGCCGGCGCGCTGGGCGATCGCTTCAGCGCATTCCGAGAGGTGGCCGAGGAGCGCGGTGTAAGCCCCCAAGTGGTCTGCCTGGCCTGGCACCTGGCCAAGTCGCCCCAGGTCATTCCCATTCCTGGATCTTCCCGGCCCGCCAGCATCCGCGACTCGGCCAGCGCCGTCGATCTGAAGCTTACGGACGAGGAAGTCGACTTGCTCGATGCGTCGGCGTACGAGGGGACCGAGGCAGCTTCACGCTCCTGACACCATCGGCAGGCGGCCCGGACTACGAGCCCAGGACGGCTTAGCAGCGACGGGGTTCCGGCACCTGCCCATTGACGGCCGCAGCCAACGTCTGCCGGCTCCGAGCGTAAGCAGTTTTCCTCGTTACGCACCTCCGGTAGAGAGCGAGGAGGCTGCGACAGTCAGTGGTCGGCGCGGGTGACGGCCGTGCTGGAGCGCACCGTAAGAGCGGTCGCCAACTCGACATGCGGGGAGGAGGGGCGCCGGCCCTCCTCCATAACGAGGATGGTCTGGACCGCCATTGCGCCCATGCCCTCGAGGTTCTGGTGCACCGTCGTGAGCGGCGGCGTCGTCCATGCAGCCTGAGGAGTGTCGTCGAAACCGGTGACACTGAGCCCTTCAGGCACTTGAATGCCCAGCTCGTGCGCCGCGGTGAGCACCCCCACGGCGATCTCATCGTTGGCCGCCATGATCGCCGTAGGCGGGTGCGTAGACGTGAGCAGCTCGCGCGCATGCTCGACCCCGGCGGCGACCGCGAAGGGGCCGGACCGAATGATGGCAGGGTCGATCGCCAGGCCCGCTGAGTCGAGGGCTGCCTGATATCCGAGCCGTCGGTCGCGGGCAGCATCGGACGCCTCGGGGCCGCCGATCCAAGCGATGCGTCGGTGACCCAGGCCGATAAGGTGCTCGGTTGCGGTACGCGCGCCCGCCCAGTTGCTCGATCCAACGCTCACCATCCGGCGATGCCCCGTATCGACCGGGTCGACGATGATGAACGGCAGGCCCACGTCGCTCGCCGCGTCGATGAGTCCGTCGGGTTCGGAAAGCGTGAGGCCGATAATGCCGACGACACCAGACCTACGCTGATCGGCGATCCAATCTCGCGCCACCGCGCGATGCGTGCGCGAGGTGCGCTCAGGGGCAAGGCGTGTCAGGAGATCGACGTGGGAATTGTCGGCCTCCGCTAAAGCACCTTGCAGGACGCCGAGGATGTAGGGCGAGGCAGGAAGGTCGAAGACGACGGCAACCACGCGACGCGCAGCGAAAGGCATCGGAAGCGTCGTCGGCCGATACTCCAGAGCGGTGACCGCAGCGAGGACTCGCTCGCGGGTCTTGGGCGAAATGTCGTTACGTCCGTTGAGCGCCTTGGAGACTGTCGCCTTTGAGACGCCCACAGCCGTGGCGACATCCGCCAGAGTTGCTCGCCGCCCGGTGGTATCAGGAGTCATGAAGCCCTTCCCTTCGAAAACATTTCGTTAGGTAACCACCCGTCGTCTCACCAATTAGGCTACCACCGCACCTATTGACAGGCGGAACGGTGAAATCTACTATAAATTTACGATACATGTTGCGAAACTATTTCGCAAACGAATCGGCTCATGCCGTTTCGCGACCAAAGGAGCCGTCATGTCCGTGGTACCACCGGCAAGCGTCTTGGTTGACGGGCGCCCGAGCAGCGATATCGAGCTGCGGCACGTGTGGAGCGAATGCGTCGGCGCAGGCCGCGCCAACGAGGCACTGCGTGCCGACTGGCAGCAACATTTCTGCGAAACCGTTGAGGTGCTTGGTGCGCGTTACGTGCGGTTCCATGGCCTCTTTCACGACGACATGTTCGTGTACCGCGCGTCGAACGGTGGTGGTTTCGGTCCGCCGACACCGCTCGCCGAACCGGTCTACACCTTCGCGTATGTGGACAAGGTGTTCGACGCCATCCTTGACACCGGTGCTCGCCCGTTCGTGGAGCTCGGCTTCATGCCGCGTGAACTCGCCACGCAGACCGAGACGCTGTTCTGGTGGAAGGCGCACTGTAGCCCTCCGAAGCACATGGATGCTTGGACCGACCTCGTCACCGCGACTGTCGAGCACTGGATCGAGCGCTATGGAATAGAGGAGGTTCGCACCTGGCCGTTCGAGGTATGGAATGAGCCGAACCTCGTGCCTCACTTCTGGACAGGTACCAGGACGGAGTACTTCCAACTTTACGAGGAGACCGCAAAGGCCATCAAGGCGATCGATTCCGGTCTCCGGGTGGGCGGCCCCTCATCGTCGGTTTTCGTGCCCGACGCCCGCTACGAGGGCGAGTACCACGACAGGTCTGTTGAGGCAGCCACGGCGGAAGCTCCCGATCCCGAACTCCTTCCGTGGAAGCCGGTGTGGATCCACGAGTTCCTCGCATACTGCGCCGAACGCGGCCTTCCCATCGACTTCCTTTCCACCCACCTATATCCGACAGATTTCGCCTTCGACACTCAGGGTGTGGGTCGCCCCATCAGCCGACAGCGCGACGCAACGCGCAGCGATTTGGCGGTCATGCGGCAGATCATCACCGAGTCCCCATACCCGGACGCCGAGCTGCACATCACCGAGTGGTCCACGTCGCCATCGAGTCGAGACCGGATGCACGACACGGTGTTCGCCGCGACTTACATTGCCCGCGTCTTCCTCCAGTGTCACAACCTCGCCGACTCGATCTCCTACTGGGCATTCACCGACGTTTTCGAGGAAGGTGGCGGCGGGATCGGGCCCTTCCACGGCGGCTTCGGTTTCATCAACGAACAGGGCATCCATAAGCCCACATTCCACGCGATGGCGATGCTCAACCGCCTCGGCGACCGGATAGCGCTGCAAACCGAGCACGGCATCATCACCCGCACTGCGGATGACGCCGTCGCTGCGCTGTTCTTCAACTATCCGGATTCCATGGCCGCGAGGTCTGTAGGCGCTGCAGACTCCTACGCACAAACGCGTCGTCTCGCCGCGGAAGGCCCCGCCCGGCGCATCGTCCACACCGTAGCCGGGCTGCCCTCTGGTGATGCCTATCAGGTCGAAATCCTCGACCAGGATCACGGGGATGTCGCATCCGCATGGCACCGGATGGGGGAGCCGCTCAACCTGTCACGCCAGGACGTCGCCGATCTCACGACGATCGCCGATGACCTGGACCGTAGAACGCTCACCGTCGACACCGACGGCGTGCTCAAAGTCGATGTGTCGCTCGCACCCTGGGCCGTGATGTCGATCTTCCCCTCCACACCCACACCCTGACACCGACGAATCCCATATACGACGAAGTATCGAAAGGACCCGCATCATGAAATTCACGAAGAGATCCGCACGAGTAACCGCATTCGCGGCGTTTACAGCCCTCGCTCTCACGGCCTGCAATGGAGGAGGAGGAGCAGGCGGAGGCGGTAAGGCAGCGTCCGAAGATAACAAGCCCGAGCAGCTGACAGTCGCCGCTTGGATGGACTTCCCTCCGGAATTGCTCGCGTCGTTTGAGGAGGAATACGGAATCAAGGTGGCCGTGGAGTCATTCCCCGACGGCGCCTCGGCTCAGACCGTACTGCGCAACGGTCTCTCCTCCGGAGGGGCCGGTCTGTCGGACGTCCACCTGATTGAGCTCGACTGGTGGAGCGAGATGATGGCGGCGCCGGAAGACTGGGCTGAGCTCCCTGCGATTCCCGGTCGATGGGTGGACTGGAAGGTCGAACAGGGGTCTGTCGATGGCGTCATAACCGGATACGGCACGGACATCGGTCCGCTTGGTATCGCCTTCAATCAGGACATGACCTCGGCTGCTGGTGTTGCTGCAGATCCTGAAGCGTTCGGGGAGTACATTGGTGGCGACGCCGCCACATGGGAGTCGTTCCTCGACGCCGGCCGTGAGTACGTCGCGACGTCTGACAATTATTTCATCGACTCGCTGTCGAGCGCCTTTCAGGCTGCAATCAACCTGCTTCCTAACGCTTTCGAGGACCCAGAGTCGGGCAACCCGTACAACCTCGCCGACAACGCCGAGGTCAAGGAACTGTTCATGACATTCGCTGATGCGGCCGCGGACGGCGTGTCAGCAGGCATCCCGATCGGTCACGCGGACTGGGGCGCAGGCTTCCAGAACCGTGAATGGGCAACCGTAGTCACCCCGGCCTGGATGACCGGCATCATTGCCGAAAACGCTGACGGCATCGAGGGGTGGCGCGTCTCGAGCACCTTCCCCGACGGCGGCGGCAACTGGGGCGGCTCGTTCTTCTCCGTCCCAGCGACGGGCGAGAACACCGGGTGGGCTGTCAAACTCGCCGACCACCTCACGTCCCCCGAGGCGGCCGTGCAATGGTTCCACACCACCGGGCAGTTCCCCTCGCAGCTCGAAGCCATCGAAAGCCCCGATATCACCGAGACCGAGAACGAGTTCTACGGCAACCAGCGCGTCGGCCAGATCTACGGCAGTCTCGCCGCGTCGGCCGGCGATTCGGCAGCAGGCGGCTTCCGCGGCGAAAACTTCGCCGGCATCCAGACACTGGTCACGAACGGCATCGCCCTCGTGGAATCCGGCAGTGTTACGCCGGAAGAGGCATGGCAGTCGGTCGTCAGCGAGTTCGAGGCACTCGGCTTCGACACCGCGGAATAACCCGCCCGTATCGCGGTCCGGTCCTCAATTCCTGGGGACCGGACCGCCGTCCGGCGGGCCACCACCTCGAACTCAGGAAAGGCTCGAGCCATGGCTACAACTACATTGGCCCATTCGCGCTCAACGCGTCGCGTCGGCTGGGGGCAGCGGCTGTCTCGCTGGGACATCAAGGTCTCGCCCTATCTCTACATCTCGCCGTTCTTCATCATCTTCGCGATCTTCGGTGCGTTCCCGCTCGCCTTCAATGTCGTCGTCGCGCTCCATGACTGGCACCGCCGCTCAGGTATGGGCGACTTCGTAGGCCTTGACAACTTTGCCTGGGTGCTAAGCCAACCGCTGTTCTGGCGGTCGCTCGGGAACACGTTCTCTATCTTTCTGTGGGGTGGCATCCCACAAATTATCGTGGCGCTGTTGATTGCGTCGATCCTCGACCAGAATCTTCGCGCCCGCACGTTCTGGCGCATGAGCGTCCTCCTCCCCTTCGTCGTGATGCCGGTGGCCACCGCGATGATCTTCGGTCAGGTCTTCGGCCAGTTCGGTCTTCTCGTGCCGAACCTGCAAGAGCTCGGTATCTGGACCGAATACAGCTCCCCGTTCTTCCAGGACCGATTGCTGTCCCACATCGCCATCGGCTCGATGGTCGTCTTCCGCTGGACGGGATACAACGCGCTGATTTTTCTCGCTGCTATGCAGGCGGTGCCGCGCGACCTCTATGAGGCCGCCACGGTGGACGGTGCTGGCCGTGTGCGACAGTTCTTCTCGGTGACCCTTCCAAGCATCCGTCCAACGTTGGTCTTCGTCGTTCTGACCATGACGATCGGAGGCCTTGAAATCTTCGATGAGGCCCGGATGTTCGATGGTGGGGGAACGGGCGGCGGCGTCGGCGGCGCTGATAGTCAGTGGACCACTGTGGTGCTGTACCTCTACAACCTCGGATTTGGCGAGTGGCAGGATCGACTCGGGCAAGCTGCCGCGGTCGGCTGGATCTTCGCCCTGATTATCTTGGCGCTTTCTCTGCTGAATATCGCCTTGACGGGCAGAGTCGCATCGTCGAGTGCCAGTGCCAGCCGGATGCCCAGATTCATCCGGGCGTCGTCCAGGGGGCGCGAAGCGCAGCCAACAAACACAGATCAGTCACGCGAAGGAGGCCAGCGATGAATGCGGCATACGTCGAGAACACGGCGGGCCGAGGTGCCGCCAAGTACGCGAAGAAGCGGAAAGCCGAGGGCAGGGCCGTCGCGAACCAACCTTCCGCCCGCCGGCCGGGCTGGGTGACATACGCCTTCCTGGCCGTCGCCTTCGTCCTATCTGCCTTCCCGCTCTATGCCGCCGCTATGTACGGCTCATCGACGACCACCGAGATTGCTAGATCGGTCGGCACCCTGCCGACGTGGCTACCGACATTGACCCTCTTCGAGAACTTCGCTCAGGTTTTCTCGACCGAACAATTCAACATCTGGGTGGCATTCGTGAATTCGCTGCTCGTCGCTGTCTCAGTGAGCGCATCCACGGTGTTCTTCGCGACGCTCGCCGGCTTCACCTTCTCCAAATTGAGGTTCCGCGGTAGGCGGGCGCTCTACCTCGCGGTCATCGGCACCATGGTGATCCCGGCCCAGATCGGCACCATCCCCATGTTCGTCATGATGAACGAGTTCGGTTGGATCGACTCGCTCCTCGCGCTGACCGTCCCAGGGCTCATCGGCGCCTTCGGCGTGTTCTGGATGACGCAGTACCTTCAGGAAGCTCTGCCGTTCGAGCTGATCGAAGCAGCGCGGGTAGATGGAGCATCAATGTTTCGAATTTTCTGGTCGATCGCGTTGCCCGCGGCGCGTCCCGGAGCGGCAACGCTGGCCATGTTCACTTTCATCGGTTCGTGGAACAGCTTCTTCTGGCCGTCGGTGGTGATGCGATCACAGCTGACCATGCCGCTCGTAGTGCCTCAACTCCGAGGTGCCTTTACTTCCGACACGGGACTGGTGATGGCGGGCGTTTTCCTCATAGCGGTACCACTACTCCTGGTTTTGATCCTTGCGGGCAAGCAACTCGTCGCCGGTGTCATGGAGGGTGCGGTCAAGGGCTGACTAGCAGGTTCCCCTGAGTCCTGTCATGCTTTCGCACAAGCTACGAGGACTCCGTCGAGCAATCCGGGATCTGCTGGACGAGGGGGCCGAGGCAGCTTCACGTTCCTCATCGCCATAGGGCGGGCTGAGCTGCCGCCGTCGTCGTTATCGGAATTACGAAGCGTGCCCGCCGGTCGAATCGAGAATGAAGCGCGCGGTTTCCTCCGGCTGGTCCCAGTGGGGAAAGTGCCCGCAGTCCTCGAAGACGTGGAGGGTGGCGTCCGGGTAGAGCGACATGGCGACGGCGGCTTCGCTCAGTGGCGTGACCCTGTCCTGCCGGCCCCATCCGAAGGCGAGTTTACCTTTGAGGCTGCCCTGGGGTGCGCCTTCCTGGCGCGGTCCATGGGAGAGTGACCTGCGCGCTTCATCGAGGCTGGGGGAGGTAGCGAATCCGCGGAGCTCAGTGAGGACGAGGTCCGGGTCGAGTTTCCACGGGGCAGCGGAAAACTGGGCGAGGAGTGCCGTACGGCCGGCGGCCTGTTTCACGAGCGACGGCAGCACAGGCTGAATGCGGCGTACGAGCGCGACGGACGCAGTGATCGTGCTGTTGAAGATGCGCGCCTGGGTGTCATTCCAGAATCCACCAGGGTCGAGTGCGACCACATTGCCCGTGTGCCCGCGTCGAGCCATCTCAACGACCATGCGCGCTCCCATTGAGCTGCCGACTATGTCCGCGTCTTCCAGATTCTCGTCGCCAAGGAAACGTTCGACGGCGTCGGTAAGGGTGGCGATGGTTACCTCACCGGTGAGGGGATCGCTCTTGCCAAAACCGGGAAGGTCGAAGGCGATCACCTCCCGCTGCTGCTGAAGCATGGGGAGGACAGGATCCCAGTTGCGGATGCTGGACCCGAGCCCGTGGACGAGCAGGAGTGGTTTGCCGGAGCCGCTTCGTTCGGTGTTCAACATTGAAGATCATGGTCCTTCCGTTGCCGCGCTGCAGGGCGAGGTGAGGTGGGGTGCCAAGCCTAGTACGCAATCGGCCCACCTCCATGAGTAGGAGGTGGGCCGATTGGTGAGCCCTGGGGCTCGGTTGTTACCGGTTGTTACCGGTTGTCGACGAGGTTGGCTTCGTCGACCTTGCGGTGGAAGTGCATTCCGGCTTTGCCGCCGAGGATCGCTCCGGCGAGGGATACGATCGCGGCGATGATGGCGGAGATGATTCCTGCTGTGGTCAGGTTTTCCGGGTTGGGGATCTGCGGGAAGGTGTTGAGCTGGGCGAGGAGGTTGAACTGGGCGCCAGCTATTGCACCGAGGATGCCGACGATGATCGCGATGACGATCGCCCACACCCACACCGCGATGCCCTGCTTCATACCGTCGAACCGGGCCATTCGCCCGGCAACGTAACCGCCGCAGTAGTAGGCGATGAACAAGATCACGGCCAGGATGATCGCCCCGACGATACTGGCGGTCTGCGGATCTGCATTGGTGGTTGCGGGGTTGCCGATAATCGCGCCGAATATTGCTGCGGCCAGGGCGGTCAACAGCACACCGGTTCCGGTGGCGGTAAGCCAGCCGAAGAAGGCCGAGCCGATCTTGACGCCGCCGAACCTCTCCTTTTCCCGTTCCACCAGATGGTCCCGCTGGTCCCTGTCATCGAGGCGCCGGGTGTCGTCAATGCGACGGGTGTCGTCGATGCGAGGGTCGTCGTCGAGACGCCGGTCGTGGACCCGGTCGTTGTCTTCTGGCTCGTTGTGGGCTGATCCTGCGCTAGTGCTCATGATCTCTCCTGAAGTCGAATGTGATGTGAGTGACTGGGCGAAGACGGATTAGCGTCCGTTGTCGTCTGTGTCGATCTGCTCTTTGCGGACTTCCTCGTTGACGGTCTGCTGCTCGGTGACGGTTTCCTTGTCCAGGCGGACCCGCTCGACCGGCACTGTTTCCTTGTCCACGACTGCGCGCTCCTCATGGAGGACGACCTCGTGCTCTTCCTCGCTGAGGTCGGGGCCGGCAAGGGCTTCATCCCGGTTGGCGTCGGTGATCGGTTCACGCTCAAGGCGGACCTCTTCGCGCTGGACCGGGACCGTCTGGGTGACGTCCTCGGTCACGACATATTTGCGCAGCCGGGCACGGCCGGCTTCATGGCGTTCGGTGCCCACGCGGAGCTGCTCTTCCGAACGGGTCATTGAATCGTCCGTGGTCGGGCCGGAGGTGTCATGGCCGACCGTGTCACGGTCCGATTCGTAGCCACCGGTCGTAAGGCCGTAGTAGCGGTAGAGCTCGGCCTCTTCCTGCTCGCTCAAGTGATGGTCGGGAGCGACGTTGGGTGCATCCTTGATCTTGTTCTTGGAGTATCCGACGCGGACGTCGTTGCCCTCAAGCGTTGCGCCTTCGAGGGGTATGAAGGTCTCGTTGGAGCCGAAGAGCCCGGTGTCGACGGTCACCCAGCTGGGGTTGCCGGTCTGATCATCGACGTAGATCTGGCCGACGGAGCCGACCTTGTCGCCGTCGTTACCGATGACCTTGCCGCCGGATTCGAGGATCCGGGAGATGTCGTTCTGGGAAATCATGGTGTTCTCCTTTTCCAGTTGTGGTGCACTTTGTACTGGGATGGCAGGACGGTGATGACTAGTCCTCGAGGATTTCCCCGCTCATGGCCTCAACGTAGGGCTCTCCCACATAGTCGGCGTACCGCTCGTCCTCCAGATCGATCCCGAGCTGCTCTTCCGCGGCCGCGATATCGAAGTCCTGCTGGACTGTGCCGGTCAACTGGACGACCTGGCCCTCATCCAGGGGCGGGATCTCCTCCAGCTCGACGATCAGCAACGGATCAACGGCAGTGCCAGCAGCACCAGCGATCACGAAGGTGTCATCCGAGAGGGTTTCCGTCACTTCGGCGGAGATTGTGACTTCCTGGCCAACATAGGCATCGGCTTCGTCGTAGAAGTTCTGGTCGTAGGGGCCGTCGTACGGCTCAAGAGCGGGATCGACGGCGTCTTCAGTGACCTCTTCCATGGGCTCCTCGGGTGCCGGTGAAGTCTCCGCGACCTCGCCCTCGGAGATGTCCTCCACATCGGTGCCCTGCTCGGGTCCTTCAGTGTTACAGCCTGCGAGGCCCAGTCCCGCGACGGTGAATATTCCTGCTGCCATCAGCCGCATACTGTGGTTGTTTCGTGCCTTCATGGCGATCCTCCAGAGTGCTATCGGTGGTCGCCGGGGTCCTGAACATTCCGAATCCCGGCGCGGGTACCTCATAACCGTAAGCACACTGATGATTTGGATTCAAGGACTCATGCCACCACAGGGGGCGCTGCAACAACATCGTTACTCAAAGACCTATTGGGTGAAGTCTTCATAACTACCGACACCAAAACCGGGAAGTTTTGCACCTCTGAGATAACGGTTCACGGCTGCCCGCATCGAGGGAGCGCGCCTGTTCGATCATGGGACGGTGCTCCCTAGGATGAGAGCATGACCCGGATCCAGCTGCTTCCCGAACCTGCGCGAGTGATTGTGGACTCCACTGGGGGAGCGGAGTGGTGGGAGATTGTTGGAGCACTGGGTCCGTTCGTTGCCCTCCTGGCTGCGGTGATCACCGGTGTGATCGGGTGGAGGAGCCTGCGCCACTCGCAGCGGGTGCTCGAACAGGAGGCACAAGCCGACCGGTCGGAACTCGAGCAGAGAGCACTGGCCGACCAGAAAGCCCAGTGGTGGCAATGCGTCCAGTGGGCACTCGACTCCGCCTTCTCGAACGACGGCGTTCGGCGCGCAGCCGGGATAGCCATGATCCGGGTGCTTAGTGAGCCGGAGTGGCTGACGAAGGAGGAAATCCTGCTCCTGGACGCCGCCTGGCGGGACGAACTCGAGTGGGAAATTCCGGCTCAGTCACACGGTGCCCGAGCACAGGAAGCTGCGCCTCTGAAGGAGTCAGAACAGCGGGCAAAAGTGGAAGCCGCGCGACTCCGGGTTGTTCTTGACCGCCGTCTGGGCCGCAGTACGCCCGAATGGGTTAGCGCGATGGTTGAAGGCTGACTTACTGGCTTCTAGGAGACGAGCTTCGCGTAGACGATGTAGTTGTCGTCGAACTCGCCCGTCGCCGGGTCGTATCCGTCGCACGTGATGAGACGAAGCTGAGACCCTTCCGTGTTGCCATAGACCATCTGGGTTGGGAATGCATCCTTTGGGTACTGCTCACCGCGGTCGAATGCGAACACGGCTGTGGCACCGTCTTCGCGGCTGACCTCGATCAGATCACCAGGCCCGAGTGCACGAAGGTCGGCGAACACCCCCGGTCCGCCGCCGGTCGCGTTGACATGCCCGAGGAGGACCGCTGGGCCAAGCTCGCCGGGGGAGGGAGAGCCATTGAACCAGGAGGCAGGTGCCCCCGGGCCGTCCGGCGGTACTTCCAAGGTCCCGTTGTCGCGTAGTCCCAGAGTAAGGAGTTCGGAGTCGGTTCCGGTGGACGGGATGCGAATGGAGATAGGCACGGAAGCCGCCATGACCTCCGTCGGTACTGACGTCGGTGAAGCCTCACTTGAGGTGGGCTCTGGCGCAGCAGTTTTTATCTGTTGTTCTGCAGACCCAAGAAAGGCTGCGTTCTGTACCGAAGGGCTGGCGGCGCAGCCAGTGAGAAGTAGCAGGGCGACCGCCGCAGAAGCAAAGAAACTTCTGCGGCGGTCGTTGGTTGAGCTAGTCATCCGGGGTGTCGTTTCCGATCAATCCGGAACTATGCCTGGCCGCCCTGACGGCGGGCCACGAGGACGGTTCCTGCTGTAGCAGCGGCAAGCAGGCCACCAAGTGCAAGGAATTCCGCGCCGTTGTTGGTCTGCTGTGTGACGCCAGTGTCAGCTCCGCCTACCGGCATCAGAGGGATCTGGGCTACTGGGGAGTTGGGAACAGGCTGAGTTTCCGGTGCTGATGTTACCGATTCACCGGACTGCTCACAGGCGATACCGTCTTTGTCGCTGTCGAGGTGCGCGCCGTAGCCTGGCGTTCCAATCGGGATGTTGAACTGTCCTGCTGCTGCCGCATCAGCGCAGTTGTCGAAGGCGCTGTTTGCCGGGCCGACCGCTACGGGAGCTGGTGCCGCTTCGGGGGCAGGAGCCGGTGCTGGCGCGGGTACCGTGCCGATGGGCTTGCTGGAGTCCTCGCAAGCGACGCCGTCGCTGTTGCCATCAAGATCGATGCGGTAAAGGGGTGAACTAGCCGGGATGTTGTAATAGCCTGCGGCCTTGGCTTCAGTGCAGTTTTCAAAGCTCAGAGCGCTAGCCGGGCTTGCCGTCAGCGCTGAAAGTCCTACTGCCGCGGCAACAGCCAGCAGCGAAATGCTCTTCTTCATTTATGCCCCATAATTTTTCTCGTGCGTTGATCTACTCGCGCCGGTTCTGAGAGGGCATGGGGAAGCCCTGAAAAATTAGTCCCCCCGCGCCCAGGATGTCTGGCGCACTCAGTGGCTTATGCCGGATCCTTTATAACACCGAACTTGGATATTCACGTGAACGAACAACTATGTGACAACGTGAAGCCGGTGCCGGAACGGGACTATGCGTGCTGACTAGCGGGAAACCGCAGGCACCGGCCCCGTCGACTCCCCGCCCTCCAGCGTGCACATCACCAATTCCTGCCGCAGTTCCGACGCCCGGCCCTCCAACTGGTCGATCAGCGCCTCCACACCCATCCGGCCCAGCTCGACGCTGGGGGAGGACAGAACCGTCAGCTCCGGGTCTGCCATCGCTGCCATCTCGGCGGACGATCCCACCGACAACACGGACAAGTCGCGCGGAATCTCGATCCCCGCGTGCCGCAGGCCGCTCACAAACCCGGTAGCCGCATGCTCGTTCTGGACCACCTCACACCGCAGCAGCTACTCGGCCTCACGGCGACACCTGAGCGAGGTGACGGTGTCAACGTCGCCGACCAGTTCTTCGACGGTCGCACGGCGAGCGAACTCCGACTCTGGGACGCCCTCGACGCCGACCTCCTGGTGCCGTTTCACTACTTCGGTGTATCCGACGACGTCGACCTCAGCCAGGTGGAGTGGCGGCGTGGGAATTACGACCTAGCCCAGCTCGACCGCCTCTACACCGGCAACGACGCCCGCGCAGCCAAGGTCATCCGCGAACTCAGGGACAAAATCACCGGAACCGGTCAGATGCGTGCCCTCGGTTTCTGCGTCTCCGTTCAGCACGCCCGTTACATGGCCGAGGTTTTCAACCGTGCAGGCATTGCGTCGATAGCCCTGCATGGTGGAACGGACGACGACGAACGCGCGCTTGCGCTCACACAGCTGCGGGACCGCCAGATCAACTGCATCTTCACCGTTGACTTGTTCAATGAAGGCCTTGACCTCCCCGAAGTAGACACGATTCTCATGCTCCGCCCAACCCAGAGCGCAACGATCTTCCTCCAGCAGCTTGGCCGCGGGCTGCGGCGCGCTGAGGAGAAATCGGTCCTCACGGTGCTGGACTTCATCGGGCAGCAGCGCCGCGAGTTCCGCTTCGACCTGCGGTATCGAGCGCTCACGGGATTCGGTCGGAAGCAGCTGGAGAAAGCGGTGGACGACGACTTCCCGTTCCTGCCTTCTGGTTCCCAGATCGTTCTCGACCGTGTGGCGCAGCGAGTCGTGCTGGAGAACATCCGGGCTCAGCTGCGGTTCAACCGTGCGCAACTCGTACGTGACATCGCCTCCTATGGCGAAACGGTACTAGCCGAGTACCTCGAGCGATCTGGCAATGACCTGAAGACCATCTACCGCACGACGAAGGACTCCTGGACCGGGTACCTGCGTCAGGCTGGCCTAATCACGGGCATGTCGCCGGGGGAAGACGCAATCGCGGGGGGTCTGGCGGATCTGAAGGACGAGAATCAGCTTCTGCTGCGAATGGTGCGGCTGCTTCACGTGGACGACCCCGAACGAGCCGACACCTACACAATGCTCGTCCGCCAAGACACTCCGCGGTACGAAGACCTCGGGCCACGCGAGAAGACGTTCGCCCGGATGCTTTTCTATACGTTGTGGAGCGACGGCGGCGGTTTCCAAACGTACGACGACGGCCTGGACCATCTGCGCCGGTTCCCTTCTGTATGCGAGGAGATCCGCCAACTCGTAGCTCTAGGTGTCGCTAATTCAAGACACGCCGCAAGGAGCCTCGGCGCCGGGCTGCAACATATTCCTCTCTTATCCCATGCGACGTACCGTCGCGAGGAGGTTTTAGCCGCACTGGAATACGGATCCCTTGAGCTTGGCAAGAACGTGCAGCACCGCGAAGGCGTTGCTTGGTGTCCAGCGACGTCGACTGATGCCTTCTTCGTGACCCTCAATAAGGACGAGCAGAACCATTCGGCGACAACCATGTACCAGGACTACGCCATCGGTCCTGACCTCTTCCACTGGGAGTCACAGAACACGACGACACCGACTAGTCCCGTTGGGCAGCGCTATCTCAACCACAAGTCGCGGGGGTCTCAGGTGCTGATCTTCACCCGCGGCACTGCGGAGGACGAGAGCGGCCTGACCGTGCCGTACACATGTCTGGGACAGGTTGACTACGTCCAGCATTCTGGGGAGAAGCCGATCGGCTTCACCTGGAAGCTGCACCGCGCGATGCCAGCGGATATTTATGCGACAGCGTCAGCGGTGGCGCGATAGATTCATCTACCTTTGTCATCCGGGCGGACATGACACCCGCTCCAAAGTGCGTTTTGCACTTCTCGTCACGTCAACACGTCGCGGGCCGGCCGCTCGATCTCCGTCGAGTCGATGCCGGGAGACCGATGACCCTCCGTGGACCAGACGAGAGTTCCGTTGGGGTCTCCGCCCTCGGTCCAAGGCGCGATCCCGTGGTCGGCGTACCAATGCTTCTACGACTCTCAGTCGGCGCGATAGCCGTGCTTATCCAACATGCCCAGGTGCTCCCAGTAGGCCGTTGGCCTCCCCGGATGGTCGATTGTGAAGTCTGGTAAGCGGCGGGTGCCGTTTGGCATCACGAGGGGCTGCTCGTACAGATACTCCACGCCAAGGGATCGTAAGGTGTTAGCGACGACCACCTCCAATTTTGAGATGACGAGCTCCCCATTTGCGGTGCGATGGGCATGGGAACCGTCGCGCAGTCGTCCATCAGCCGCTTCAAAGGGCGATGGTGGTCGGAACGATCGGGTTAGTCGTCGCCCGGTCTCGGACTGGAGTGGCCCGGCAACCCACCGGAGGTGGATGGGGTCGCCTCGTACAAATAGCACACACCTTTCTTGGTGACGAGTTATAGCGGTGTAGAGCAGCTCTGGGGAGAGAAGTGGACAGGGATCCGGTATGACGACCAAGGTGGTGCCGAACTGTGATCCCTGAGACTTATGAACCGTGATGCCATAGGCCAGTTTGAGTTCTTCGATACCGCGTTCGTTGTCGCCGTTGAGATCGGATTCCCAGAAGAGGAAGTGCAGGCCGGGTTGAGTAGATAACTCAATCTTAAGACCCTTTTTGCTGGCCCACCATATGGCCATTCCGATCTCGCCGTTGGCGACCTCGGCCCTGATCTTGGCGCTGTCGGAGATGCGCTCGGCTTGTCCGAGGTCCGCGCGGAGATCGTAACGCGGGGGCGTCCCACCCATCGAACACTGGCATTGGGACGTTTTCATCTTCACCGATGTGCTCGCTGATATTGGCTTTCGACGACTGAAACAGCTCAAACGAGTTGAGCCCTCATAACCCAAACCGTCTTGCGATCGAGGCAAAACTCGATCGCAAGCATTCCATCATCACGCATGTAGAGAAGGAGCTCGCCAGAGGTAAGTCAGTCAACAAAGCTTCCCCCTTCCCTAGCAACCACAGTGTCGTAGAGGCCGTAGTGTCGCAGTCCCTTGTGAGACTCTATGCCTGTGTAGGACAGCGACGAGTCCTCATAGCGGCGGAACGCGAAGACCGCCTGGTTCATGTGCGTTGCGTTGAAGACACCGAGGTTGACCAAGAGGTGAAAGTCCTCCACGGTCAGGCCGGTGACGGCGCGGAACAGGCCGGGTTCGAGCTTAGTGATGACGTCTTGGAGGGTGTTCTCGCGGTAGTCGGTTAGGTACATGAAGGCCGGAATCCGAGTGGCGAACTTGACTAGTTTTTCCTGAATCTGCTTTCGCTTTGACTTGTACTCCTTCTCCTCGGCCGTGAGTTGCTTCATCTCAGCCGGGGCGGCGTCCTCGCCCCTCTCCTTTTTGGCCTTCTTCACGGCATCGCTCTTGTTGACGACCGTCTCAAAGACCGACGCCCCGAGCGCGCGGAACCCTTCGATGTTCATGACCGCATTGAGCGCATCTGGGTTGTTCATGATCTTGCGGAGCGTGTCGTTGTCGACGTTGACGAGGATCACCGACTCCCACTTGCGAGCCAGCAACGTCGCGGAGGTGCCCGACATGGCGATGTCGAGGATGCCGCCAGCGTCGACCTGAGTCATGTTTGATCCGTCATAGGCCAGAACGGGCAGGAACTTCACCAACTCTTCGACGGACTGTTCCGGGTTTGGAGTCTCGGGCGAAAGTCCCACCCCGTAGTCGGCTATCTGACGTAGCGCACGTGTGGGCGCGAAGTCGAAAACGAAGCACACAGGCTTCAGAACGGCCTCTGCAGCCGGGTCGTCGCCGTTGGGGTTCTTGATGGCCCAAGGGGACTGGACCCGGAACGCGGCCTGAAAGTAGGTCTCAGGCGAGTTCAGGTTGCGCAGCATCAGGATCGACGACCACTGCTTGACTGTGACTCCGGTGGTGAGCTTGCCGCAGGAGAGGGTAATGGTCTTGGTGTCATGACCGTTGCCGATCGCCTGCCGGACCGGCGGAAGCGCGTCTAGGCCGATACCGGCTCTGGTGCCAGCGACTACGAGAATTTGGTAGTCGTGCCAGAACGTGTTTTGTCTTTCGGTGAACAGATTCGCCATCGCTTCAGCTGCGGCCACGCTCGGCAGAAACCAGAACGAGTGCTGCAAGTATGGCAGCAGCCGCGTGTCGGAGTATGGGAACGGTGGACGGGTGCCCATCCTCATCGCGTCGACTTGCGTCGGTAAGTATGCGCCACGGATAATGTCGAGCCACTTCTGCACGTCAGACTTGTGAACGAACTCGGCGTTTCTCCCTGTGCCCTTCGCCTCGAAGAAGGCGTTGAGGTCGAACTCGTCGAATTCGCCCTGGCTCGCGACCGCGATCAGTTCGTCAGGCATCTGGTAGGTGAACAGGCGCATCTGCGGCAACGACCCGTACGGGTTCCAGACGTCCGTGTGTGCGGCGGCGTACTCGGCTTTGGCGCGCTGCTCGTCGGTATAGGTCCAGTTGAAGATTTGCTCCTCGATGAACTCACCGGTCGCCAAAGCCTTAAAAGGCGTGCCAGACAGGTACAGGTACGCGCGGGTGGTGATCGGGAGGAAGTCCTCCTCGGCGTTGCCTAGTTCATCGAGTTCTTCGTCGAATGTCACGAGACCGTCATGGTATTCGGCCGCGATCTCCTTCTGCTTGACCTTTTCGTCCTCGCCCTCGAACAGCTCTCTGGCTGACTCGCGCCAGGCGCCGAAGTGGTACTCGTCGAAGACCACTAAGTCCCAGTTCGTCGTGTGTATCCACTCGTTCTTCGACTTGATAAGCCCGGTTTTGCGGTCACGCCCAAGCAGGTCCTGAAATGACCCGAAGTACACAAGCGGCTTGGTCTTGTTCGCTTCCTGTGGGCTGCCACCCGCGGCTGATGAGAAGTACTGCCACCCGTCAAAATCAGCGTGAGACTCCAGATCAGTCTGCCAAGCATCCTCTACCGCGGGCTTGAAGGTCACCACGAGCACACGCTTAGCACCCAAGCGCTTCGCAAGCTGATACGACGCGAAGGTCTTTCCGAACCGCATCTTCGCGTTCCACAAGAACCTTGGCACGGTCGTCGAGTCTTCAGCCCAGATCGACTCAAAGTAGGCTTGTGTCTTCGCTACCGCACCCGCCTGCTCAGGGCGCATCGGAAACGTTTCGTGATGGGTGCCGCTGAGCCTGACCCCCTGACGCAGTTCGGCTATCGCGGTTAGCACATCTGCTGGAGTGCAACGCACCCACTCACGGGCGGAGCCTAAGACCGGGTTCTCGAAGCCTTTGTCAATCAGCCGCTGTCGCACATCGGAATCACGGAACACGAAACCGTCGCTGAGTTCCGCCAGCTCGTCAACGTGCAGCGTGTACGCCTGCTGCATCTGCCCCTGCGACTCACGGATGCGCGCGTTCACGTTCACTTTGGTAGTCTGTCCTACCTTCAGTAGACCTTCGTACCCAACTGGCGGATCGTTTGGCGACCACGCGTAGATACGTAGCCGTTCACTGGATTTCGGTGGCAGCAGCCGATCAGGAGCCTTAGACATTCCGCCGTGGAAGCACTTCGTCGTAGAGCTCGGCACAGTTGATACGGCCTACGAGTCGACTACCGCGGCCCGCTGTCCAATTCCGGACGAGCCCTTCGGGCACATCCGTCCTTGAGTAGAAGTGAATGCGCTTCTCCGGACCCCAAGCGCCCTGCTCCTGGTTCTGCTCGTCGCGGAACTCGACGTCTGGAGAGTTAATCAGGTACTCGAATGCTTCTTGCTTCTCTGCCTCGCTCAGGAACTTAACTTGACCCTGCGTGCCATACACAAGTTGTGACATTTCTAAACCTCCTAGATGTGCTTTATGGTGCGCTCGATCAGCGCTATCTGGTCAGACGTCAGCTTGTACTCACGGTACAACGCTTCGTCCGTCCAATTGCAATTAAACTGCGGTGCCGGGAGGAATCTGAACATACTGCGGGTGATATTTTGTGTCATGAGAATTGACGAAACGATAAAGCGTGCGAAGCGGGTCCGTAGGTATGACGCTGCGCTCACTGCTTCTAGCTCCGTTTCGAATGGGCCAACGATCAAGTAGGACTCGGTAGCTACCGAGCCGGGCGGCATGACCTCGATTCGCGAAAGCACACGCTTCATCCCGCTTTTGTCAGTCTGACCGGCGTGCTCACTAGAGGTTTTGGAAACGAGGACTTTCCATCGGTCGATGAGCTCCGTGCCCTTCGGAACGTCGATACGATCAATTCGACCGTCACCTGAACTCGAATACAGTATTAGGTCGCCGTTGGTTGAGGCGCGAAGAGAAGCATCGAGGCCAAAAGGACGCCTGCTTGAAACCAGGTCGGAGAACGCTCTACCACCAGCCTTCCTGACCTGATCCACCACGCTCAGCACACGATTGTCACGAATAAAAACTTCATGTTCATCGAGACGCCGTTCGGCAGCGACGGGGATGCCGTCCACCACAGTCTCGACCACGCACTGACCATTCCAACTGCGGTCCCAGATGAAGTAGCACACGCCACCAGCGACATCAACGCCAGCGAAAACTTCCCGCGAGTTTGGGAAATCTACAAGCCGTTTAAGGCGCCGATCCCCCAGCATGTCAGAACGAAACCTATCGAGCCCCTTTCCTCCCGCGAACCATCGTGACGGAATGATCATGACCAGAAACCGCGGGTCTAACTCCTTTCCTCGCTCAACGAAATCATTGTAGATGGGGCGAGCACTAGAGCCAGAGCCGCCTCCATCACTGAGTTGGTAGGGCGGGTTGCCGATGATGACGTCGAAATGCATGTTGTCTCCGAACAGCTCGGCGATGCGAGCTTTGATGTCGTCAGTGTGGGTAAACGCGTAGGCGTGGGTTTCGAGGTCATCGCCACGCCCGTAATCCTCTTCGCCAGCCCTGCAGTACACGCACTTGCGGTTCGCGAAGACGGTAACCTCGGCGTTGTTCAACGGGTCTATGCGAAACTCTTGTCGGCCGCCGCCCCAGGTGTGCTCGGTGCGCTCGAACCGGATGTTGCCTTCTTCGGTGGTGAAGGACCTTGCGATCGAGTGCGGCCCGTTGGCGAACTTGGAGCAGTAGACGCTCCGGCGCGCCAGCAACGCAGTGAGTTCAGTGATCCCGATTCCGAAGACCTGTTTCGTGAGAATGTGGTCAACGCGTTCGTCCAGGTCGGGGATCCTGACGGCGAGTCCGTCCGTGAGCCGACGCACGATTTCGCGTAGAAATTCCCCGGACTTTGTGAATGGGTCCAGGAAGGTGACGGTCGGGTCTGCCCAGATGTCGGCACCATGGTTGGTCTCTTTCCACGCTGCTGCGAGGCTGTCGAGCATCTGGTTCGCGAACTCCGGCGGGGTGAACACCTCGTCGTTGGAGAGATTCGCGATGCAAGTCAGGACATCAGGGTTGTGGTTACGGAGGGTGAATGGTGCAAGTGTCATGCAGCAGCCTCGGCAATTTGACTGACAGTCGTCGTCGGGTAGGTTCGGGCCGGGATGAAGAGTTCATTGTCGTCAAGTTCGCCGAAGAGAGTGCCTTCGTAGGAGGCGCGCTGAGTGAGGTCATCGAAGCGGAAGTCGCGTCGCTGGAACTTTCCCCTACCCAGGTACCCCCACTCCGGGAACGTGATCGGCTCGCCGCTCGGCACCGTCATCGTGAGTGCATCGCCGCGAACGATATTGACAGCGAGGACCGCTCGCGCGGCACGTGCCCACTCGTCAGTCTCGTCGATACCGAGGTAGCTGATGAACACGGCGGCGAGGTTGTCGCGGCACTCTTCGGCATTGTCCTCGAGCAGCTCGATGCCGTAGGTGCACATGAGTGCGAACAAGGCGTAGTGGCGCTTCTCGAATTCGCTTTTCCCATGCCGGGCTTGAACCGTTGCAAGTTTCCGGGCGAGCACCGGGATGAGGAAGTGACCGGAGCCACACGCCGGCTCAAGAAACCGAGAGTCGATCCGTTCGGACTCAGCTTTCACCAGGTCGAGCATGTCCTCGACCATCCAGCTCGGGGTGAATACCTCGCCGTGGTCGGCGATTCTTTGCTTGGATTTCACCAACCGGTGGGCATTTCTCAACGTCATCATCGTCCCTCTCAGTTCCCGTCGTTGCCAAAGTAGTAGTGACCACCGACATTCACCGCTGGATCGCTTGGCGACCTGTGGTCCCTTGCGACACCGCGTGTTTGCGCGCAGTCATCGATCTCGCTGGCATGGGACTTCCAGAGGCGGCGACCTTGTGGTCAGGCATCGCCTCCTCAGCGATCCGATTGTAGACGGTGTCTGTGGTGATCCCGAGGTGCGCTGCGATGTCATCCGCGGACAGCCACGGTTCAGCCATGCTAATCATCCCTCGCACTCTCTGACCCGAACGGGCCGACTCCCACCCTATCGGGAGGCGTTCGGGAAGCGTCGACGCTGATGATCGCTGCGCAACAAGCAGAAGTGATGGCTGCCGATCTGGCGTCCGCGTTCCCCGGTTAGCGGCGGTACGCAGCCAACAGATCCGCAAGCTTCTCGATCGTCATCTGCTTGAACCGGTCGGGAAGGCAAGAGGACGTATCGACTTGTAATGGCTCTTGGTGACCCGACGCCGTTCATCATCCGTCAGCTCGATGAACTTGGCTTCCTGCCGAGAGAACTTCGGATGGTGCTGGTGCACAGCGGCGGCACCCGGCAGAGCTAAGGTGATATCCCCTCAAGCGACGGCCGCCGTCGTCGTTCCCTGTCCTCACGGTGGATGAAGGCGGTTCAAAGCGATGGCCGTCCCGCCAGCGCTGAATCAGCGCGGTTATCGGCCCCAACAGGGCCTCCCCGGCACGGAGCACCTTACCCCCGGTATTTGAGCTCCAGGTTCCCGCCCGACGACGTAGAGCTCGAATCCCATGACTAGAACGTCACGCCACTCCTCAACTCGCACAGCCCCACACACCCCCACGGCTCGACAAAGGTGTCATGCGCATCGTCGCGCTCGGCGGGCTGGAGGAAATCTGCCGCAACATGACCGTGTTCGAGCTCGGATCCTCAAACGCCGGAGAAGACTGAGGTGTAAGCACCGCTGCCACCGTCAGTGCTCGCGCCGGAAGATCGGTGATTACATGCCCCTTGTGTAGTCGATGATGGTTGGTCGCGCTCGCCGGAGCGAATAAAGGGCAGCCATTTTGGGGGGCTGACGAGCAGCACCTGCCACAGTTTCGACGGAGACTAATAGGATCGTCCCAAGTCGTTCCCTTCCGGACGTCGTGGAGTAGCTAAAAAGGCTAGTCGTCCAAATCCGTAAAACCGTAGAGGATGTCGATAGACCATGTCCGAGAGCACCGGGCCTAACCGTCGCAAGCGCATCAGGGCTGTTCTGGAGATTCTGTCTGCGCACCCTGAAGGAGTTGCGAATACGAAGGAGCCAGACGGCGTCTTTCAGCTCGCCGTCAAACGCGTCCCGCTCAGCGCGGACGAAACTACGGTCAACGCGAGCAACCTCATCCGCGGATTTGCGAGTTTGTCCTTTGATTCCATCGGGCTGGTAGCTGCGGGATGGATCACAAAGACCGACGGAATCTGGCGCATTACACCCGAGGGATTGAAGGCCTTAGATCTTTATCCAAGTGCCGACGAGCTGTCCGGGCAAGTGGCGAAGCTGAGCGCCGCCCGGACAGCAGCCCGAAAGGCTAACCGCACAGAACAACTCCGTACGGTTCTCGTTTCCCGGAACCCCGCAGAGGATGTTTTTCGAACCACGACTGCCTTGTTCGTGCAAAGGGGCCTTCGGGAGGGTACTTCCGTGTTCGATCCAGACCGAGACGTCTGGACCGTCGAAGCGATTTCGGAACTCCGAAGGAGGTTTATCGACGCACCTGACATGGGAGAGGGGACGTTTGTTGGAAAGCTACGCCAGCAGTTGGCGGAAGCCTCCGATGAGGCTCGCCAGTTGATGGCCGAGCTCGTTACGTGGCAGGTGCTCCCCTCGGTCGAGCGGGCCATCGGATTTGGCAAGAAACGGGAACGGATTTCGGCAATTCTGCAGACTATGGACGAACCAGTCGTTATTCCTGAACAAGTGCTGAGCGGGCTGAAGAACGGTGTTGTTATGCCCGGCCAAGCTATGAACAGCAACACCTTTCAAGCGATGGTCGTCGTGGTTTCGGTGGTCGAGGCTTACTTGCAGGCTACCGCGGAGACTCAGCAGGAACTGCTGGAGAATCCTTGGGCCTGGAAATCATTTGTCTTCGGGGTAGAAGGCCGCAATTTCCCAACGCAACGCAATGCCCTGCTCTACATGGTCCATCCGGAGACTTTCACGGATAGCTTTTCGGACGAGGACAAAGGCCTGATACGCAACGCGTTCATCAGCCATGACGCGGACTCCACCGGCGATGTTGACCGTGACCTGTTGAGCATTGCCCTGCGCATGCAGCAGGAGAGCGGCAATCACGTCGATTTTTATGACGAGGAGCATAAGCCGCTATGGAAGAAAGGGAGCCCTAGGCCGAGTTACGTCAGCGCGGTAGCCGGAGATGCGTCTCCCGAGCCACTACCAGCACCCGGAAACGAGCGGATACCATTCCCGCTGGCCGACGAAGCCCTAAGTGGCCGGGTATTCATCGGACAAGGATGGCTGCAGGACTGCTTGAACCTGTTGGAGTCCAAGCGGCAAATGATACTGTTTGGGCCGCCAGGCACCGGCAAGACGTTTGTCGCCCTTGCCCTCGCCGAACACATCGCTCGGGATGAGGCGGAGCTGGTCCAGTTCCATCCGAGCTACGCATACGAAGACTTCTTCCAGGGCTACCGCCCCGTCACGGTCAATGGAACGCTCAGCTATGAACTCAAAGACGGACCACTCCGGAGGATCGTGGACAAAGCGAATAAGGCCAAGCACCGGAACTTCGTGCTCGTCATCGACGAGATCAACCGCGGCAACCTAGCTAAAATCTTCGGCGAGCTCTATTTTCTGCTGGAATACAGGCACCGGAAAATCAATCTTCAGTACAGCGCAGATCCGTTCGAGCTCCCGGACAACCTCTTCATCATCGGCACCATGAATACTTCCGACCGGTCCATCGCCCTTATGGATGCCGCGATGCGGCGCCGGTTCGCCTTTCGCGAGCTCCACCCCGCGCAAGAACCTGTCAAGGGGGTGCTTGCGGCCTGGCTAGACGCGCACCAGCAGAACCAGCTCGGCCAGGAGCCTGCCGAGCTGCTCCAGCAACTAAATGCGAAAATCAAGGATCCGGCGTTCAGCATCGGACCCTCATATTTGATGCCTAAGAGCGGCGAACTCACCCATGACGTGCTCGACCGCATCTGGTCATCGGAGATCTTGCCGCTGCTCGAAGAACATCACTACGGCGAAGGAAAGGATGTGCTGAAGCAATATCGTCTCGGTACTCTACGTGCGGAGCGTCTCGTCGAAGAGAACGGGGCCTCCAAGGATACGACCGGAGACAGCACGCCACCGGGCGCGGCGGAATAGTCATTGGCGACGTTCGAATTCCGTGAGAGCGGCGCCAGCCAGACGTTGGCGTTGCCGGACGAGATGGGCCGGGTGATCAACGCACTAGGTATTGCTACTGCCCTTCCTGAGGGAAACGGTCGGTGGACAGTGTCTGCGGTGTCGAAAGTCGGGGTGATATCCGTTGGAGAGGACGAACTTAGTATCCGTCCCAAGATGCCCATATCGCGTCTGTTTTATCTGATGGGATACTCGCGGGCACCGAATCACTGGCGCGACGACGACGTTGCACTTTCCTCTGATAAAGAGCTAGTCAATAGCATTGCCAGCTCTTTCATCCGGCATGTGAAGAAGGCTACTCTTCAGGGGCTGCTTCAGGGATATAGGACTGTGCACGAATCTGGTCCCACGATTCGAGGCAGGCTTGATTTGCCGGCCCAGATTGGACGCCGGGCTGGCCTGCCTCTTCCAGCTGAGATCACGTACGACGATTACACAGTAGACGTGACCGAGAACCGCCTCCTGTTATCGGCTGCCAGGACTCTCCTTACAATTCCGCGTCTAACCGAGATGGAACGACAGTCGCTACGGAAACTGCTTATGAGATTCGATGGCGTGGCAACCATTGCAGAGCGGGCCGCGCTTCCCGACATCAGTTTCAGCCGTTTGAACGCGCATTACCGCCCGGCCGTCATCCTGGCCCAGATCATCCTCCGTCGAGCTTCTTTGGAACAACCTTCCGGGAATATCATTGCCAGGTCGTTCCTCTTCGACATGTGGGAGATCTTCGAGGACTTCGTCTCGGTGGCCCTTCGGGAAGCCATGAGCTCCAGCGACGGAAGAATCGATCTGCAGTACACGGGAAAACACCTGGATGTCGGAGCCAAAGTTGCCCTGCGCCCAGACATTGTGTGGCGGAAGGACGACGTGGTTCTCGCAATTCTGGACGCGAAGTACAAGGCTGAAAAAAGCAAGCAGTTTCCGAACGCTGACCTTTACCAGATGCTCGCCTACTGCACGAGGTTCAAGATGAAAGCAGGGCATCTTGTATACGCCAAGGCCGAGAATGATGAGCTCTTGCACGAGATTGATGGCGCGAACATTCGCATCTACAGCCACGCATTGGATCTTGAAGCGAGGCCAGAAGAGTTACTCAGACAGGTCCAGAACCTGGCTGGGAAGATCATCGCTTACTCGGACATCAGAATCTAGCTGCGATATCGCAGCTTTCGGGCCGGCGTGGTGCAGGTACTACGCTGATGTGGTCGAGACGCTGGAGCCGTCGGAGCGTTAGCTCGACGAGGGATCGAACCACTTTACGAGCGCGTCCTCCAACCCTGTCGTAGTCCCGTCTCCCGTCCACGCCACATAGCCGTCGGGTCGGATCAGCACTGCGAAGGTGCGCTTACTGGACCGATCACCGGAAGGTTCCAGTCGCCGTCGTACGTGGCATTTAACGACTGCACACGGTCTGCCCGCGGACCCGCATCGATACTGCCTGGCGCACCGAGGTTGAGGAGCACCGGACGGGCATGGTGCAGGAGCGTGAATACGCGCACTGGGCCTTCAGAGCGCGGGCACCGGCGGGGTGTCGCTCGGAATGATAGGTGTCCAGCAGGCTGTCCGGCGCAATGCCCTTGACCACTTACGAGAGCTTCCAACCCAGGTTCACCGCGTCCTGGATTCCGAGTCCGATTCCTTGACCACCAGACGGAGAGTGGATGTGCGCGGCGTCGCCGGCCAGCAACACGCGTCCGCTGCGGTGGGTCACGGCTTGCCGGGTTGCGTCGGTGAACCGTGAGATCCAGGTCGGGGAGTGGACACACCGAAGTCGGTGTTGTAGATGTCGGTCAGAGCCTTGGAGAGGTCAGCAAGGGTGGGCTCGGTCGCCGGTCCGAGGTGTTTCTCGGTCACAACCACCCGCGTGGTTCGTCCGTCCTCCATCAGTTGCAGTCCGTGGACGCCCACCTCGTCGAGGCGCATTCCCTAAGGGGTCTCGCCGGTCACCTCGACTTCGGCGATAGGCTGCTCCTCGTCGCATCTCAGCCGGGGAATTCGATGCCGGCCGCCTTGCGGGCAGCGCTTCGCCCACCGTCGGCGCCGACCAGGTACAGCGCGCGTATCGACTCGCCGTCGGAGAGATGGACGTCGACGCCGTCGTCATCCTGAGCGAAATCGTTAACCTCCCGCCCGCGATGAACAGGCACACCGAGCTCCTCGATCCAGCCGGCCAGGATCCGCTCAATTTGGTTCTGCTACAGGCCGAGCGTGTACGGGTGGCGGGTAGGGAAGTCGCTCTTGTCCAGCATCGTGGTTCCGAAGAAGGCCGCCTGGACGGGCTGGCCCTCGGCGAGGAACCGGTCGGCGATGCCGCGTTGGTCGAGGATCTCGATCGTCCGCGAATGGAAGCCGCCCGCTCGCGAGCCGACCAGTTCCGGTGTTGGGCGGCGCTCGACGATCGCCGCATCCACGCCGCCTAAGGCGAGCTCACCGGCTAGCATCATCCCAGTCGGACCGCCTCCGGCGATGATCACGTCAGCCATTCAACCCCGCCTCGCCTTCGCCTTCTAGCGCACCGCATCTGAGCCAGTGTGAGGCATGAGGGAGGCCTTGCCGCAAGCCCCTTCTCAGCGGTACATTGGAAATGGAAGGTAGGTGGCGGCACTCACCCGAACCGTACGTCCGGTTCCTCGCCCCACCAGTTGTAAGCCCCGTCGACGGGCATAGAATCGTGCTCAAGCCAGACGCAAGTGAGTCAGTCACAGTCCCCGAGCAAGGGGTCAGGCCATCAGTGTGTTCCGCACCAAGTCCATCGAGCAGTCCATTCGCGACACGGAGGAGCCGGGGCATCAGCTCAAAAAGAGCCTGGGCGCGCTCGACCTCATCGTCTTCGGCGTCGGCGTGTGCATCGGTGCCGGGATCTTCGTGCTCACAGGGCAAGCCGCCGGCGCGAACGCGGGTCCCGCCGTCGCTCTTTCCTTCCTGATTGCCGGTGTTGTGGCCGGGCTGAGTGCGATTTGCTACGCCGAACTGGCCTCGACCGGCCCCGTGGCGGGTAGCGCCTATACCTTCTCGTTTGTGACGCTTGGCGAGTTGGTGGCATTCATCATCGGCTGGGACCTCGTTCTGGAGTTCACGGTTGGGGCGGCCGCTCTGGCAACGTCCTTCAGCCAGTACCTCGGCGTCGTGCTCGAAGGCACTCCATTCGCCATACCTGACGCCATCGCTTCCTTGGACACCGGCGTAATGAACCTGCCGGCCGGGCTGCACATCCTCGGCTGACCATCGTGCTCATAACCGGCATCAAGCTCTCCAGCCGCATCAACCAGGTGGTGACGGCGATCAAGGTGGCTGTGGTGGTGCTGGTGATCATCGTCGGCCTCTTCTTCATCAACGTCGCCAACTGGTCGCCTTTCATACCGCCGAGCGAGGGCACCGCACCCTTCCGAAGCCGGCGTCCTCGACGTACCGCTCGTGGACGCCCTTCTCCGGCTCGAGCCCACCGTGTAGGGGCTGGGCGGCGTGCTCGCGGCGGCGGCGCTGGTGTTCTTCGCGTTCATCGGGTTCGACGTCATCGCCACCACCGCGGAGGAAACCCGCAACCCGCAGCTGACAAGCCGATTGGCAGTCTCGGCTCCCTCGCCCTCGTCACAGTGCTGTACATGGCAGTTTCCCTAATCATCACCGGGATCCGCCCAGACCGACATCGACCCGGTCGATGGCGCCCCGCTGGCGACAGCCTTCACCGCCGTCGGCGTTACTTGGATGGGCAACGTGGTGGCGACTGGTGCGTGTATCGGTCTTGTTGTCGTCGCCATGATCCTGCTGCTCGGACGGACCCGGGTGGGCTTCGCGATGAGTCGGGACCGGCTGCTGCCGCCGGCGGTGGGTGCGTGCATCCGAAGTTCGGAACGCCCTACCGGTTCACGCTGCTGGCCGGAAGCATCATGGCGATCATCCCCACCTTCGTGCCGCTGTCTACGCTGGCGGAGCTGGTCAAATCGGAACGTTGTTCGCGTTCATGCTGGTGGCGCTCGGCGTGATCATCCTGCGTTGTACCCATCGCGACCTGAAGCGGTCCTTCCGTGTACCGTTCGTGCCGGTGCTGCCGATCCTGGCTATCGGCCTGTGCTTCTTTTTCATGCTCAACCCCACCGGCGGCAAATGGCTCCGGTTCTTCGTCTGGATGGCGATCGGCATCGCGGTGTACTTCCTGTACTCGCGGAAGCGCAGCATCATGGTTACCGGTGGTCCTGGCTACAACGCCGGGATGCCGGAGCAGCAGCGCCGGACAGACGTCGGGCTCGGGGGAGCGGGAATTGCGCCGAATGAGGATGACCGATAGCACGGGTCTCAGGGAGGACGGTCTACTGTGGCGGGGCTTGCGGCTATGAATCGACCCGGGACTGGCAACCCCGCTTCGAACGCGTAACAACTGCGCGATGAGTAGACTCAATCCGCCGCCGTAACTTGTGCTATTGCCGCTGCCGAAGCCGCCGAGGCAGAAGCAGAAGCCAAGGCTGCTGCTGAGGCAAAGGCCGAAGCGTGGACGGTTAGCCAGCAGAACGCGCTGCGGTCCGCCGGGATTTACCGCAACCACATGGCTTTCTCGCGCACAGGGCTGATTGACCCATCAATCTAAGAAGGATTCTCGGTGGAGGAGGCGACTTGGGGCGTGGATCGGGTGAAGGTGACTGGAACGAGCACGTGGCCAAGTCGGCTGCGACCTACCTCGAGCACATGGCTTCTTCGCACCCTGGTGGTTGAGCAACTCATCTACGAGGGCTTCACCCCGGATCAGGCTGAGCGCGGAGTGAGCCGGACGGGTCTCTAATCCCTGAAGAATGAACCATTCGCGGGCGACGAGGACCTGATTCACCATATTCAACCCGTGTTCTTGGATGGCACAGCCTGTGGTCTTTCATGAGGAATACGACATTCAGAAACCTTCCCGTGAGGTGCCGGCATCGGCCTGTACTCCCCTGTATTGTGGCGTGTGTGCTCACGCGGTGATCACATACCACACGCCGACCGGGGGTTACTCAAGTATGCCGAAGAAGACCGTGCACTTCATGGAGGTCTGCTGGAAGGATCAGCACGACACCCATACGACGATGGAGCCGGGCTTCTGGAGATACCTCGTTCAACAAGTGGGCACCATGGCGCCAGCAGAGCTGGCGGTACCTTACTACGGTGCGACTTTGGAGGGTCATGCGGGCAGGGACCGCCGAACATCGCTCGATTACATCTACATTGCTCGCTCTCGATCGCCACTTGATCGCCCGCACACACGCAATGCGGCCGGCGCCTACGCCTCAATAGAGGATGGCCCGGATGTAAACGGCGTATTCGAACCGGCTTATGCTGCGGCGTCGGGCACAACAAATGTCGCCGCGTTCGTGCGGACCTCGGGCGCCGCATCGTGGTCCGGAATCGAAGATTGGCTGAACGGTATCCTCGGGCCGCAGGATCAGGATCTACGCGTTGCATTGCGTCCCGTAATGAACCGAGATGGGTTTGAAGAGCTGCGGCGGTGCGCCGGTGTCGCCAAGGTGCATGTACAAGGAACCTCGGATGATCTTCAGGACCTGGATGAACAGGGGCACATCGGCTCAGCCATACGGGCAGCCGGGCAGGTCGCTGCCGGGCTCAGTGTGGATCTAACACTGAGCTTCGGGCACGTTACGCCCGAAGATTATTCAGCCGAAATGCTGAAGATCGACCTCGAGCGATTCCTCCGAGCAGATCGGCATGTGAAGGCAAACGCGACCCTGATGTTCGCTCGGCCCGACGGCTCATACGATCGTAGGCCCGTCGACTTCATCTTCAATAAGGTGACCACGAAGGAGCGAGTAGACCTGGTCGAGGACCAGCCGACTCAGGACTCGGTGATGTTGGCGCTTCAGTCCGCCATCCAAAAGTATCAAAACAACGAGCTATAAAATGGGGGTGATCGGTCGTATCGTGAAGGCCATGAAAACGATCAGGGCGCTTCTTGAGGACAAACCGGGTTTCGTCACCCTCAGCGTCTTGGTGCTCTGCCTCGCTCACTTTCTAGCCACACACTTCGGAGTGATTCCCAACATCTGGTCTGACCTGCAGAGCGCCGAAATCGGGGATGCGCTGACGCTCTACATTGGTGTTGCTGGAGCCGCGAGCCTGGTCGCCGGGTTTGCCGGTGTGGTCGTAGTATTTGGCTTGACCGCTTCAGGAAACTCCCAACGGCTGTTCCGTGCGAAGTCCGGAAAATACTTGCGGCGGAACTGGTCGTCAGTAATATCCGTTTCATTCGGAGCAGCAGGCCTGGCCTTCCTCGCCGCGATCGCTCCCATTCTCAATCTCGTATGGTTCGGGCCATGGCTCATGGAAACAGCGTTCCTACTCCTAGCCGCCGCTGCCGTCCGCCTGGTCTGGTTGATGAGAACGTTGACCGAGACCGTCCGCATCGACGATGCGAAGACGCTCGACAACCAGAATGTTCGCCCTCTGCCTCGGGCAAATCGTCGGCCAGGAAGCTGATTCACCATCAGGCCACCCTCTTGCTGCCGATCGTGGCTTCCCAAGGCTTCGGCGAAACCTGAGCTGCAACGCACCCTCCTCGCCCAAAGCCCGCCATGGCATCGGTACTCGTTTGTTCCTGCCCCATCACCGGGCATGTCGTCCGGCTGCTCGCGGTCTCCGGAGTTACCTTCCTACATCTGCCACCCCGAGGCCGACTTCGACGACACCAAACAGGACGAAGAGTTCCCCGACCGTGTCGAACTCAAGGGTCCGGTCGGGATCCGTCGCGAGAGCCGTGTGGAATGTCCTCGCCGACCCGTCTTACCGGCAGCACGGGCAGCGCATCGGCAAGGCCGTCGGGGATCGCGAGGCGTCGACGCACTGATAGATCTTGTGGAGCATGCGATCCGAGCGAACGGGTGAGTCAGAAGTTCTTCAAGCGTCCTGGATGAATACAATGATGGAACGCTCCCTGACTTGGGGGAGGTTGCGAGCGGCTACCGTCCCCATTCGCCGCGCGATTCTGCGGTTCGCCACTCTGCGAATGAGACTGTCGATCACACCAGGTGAGAAGGACACTCTACAACTGCGCGCTGCCCCTTGTGTCCAGTTGGCACGAACATTCGAGAGGAACCGCCTTGAGCGACACTACCCAGCTTGACCCCGAAGAAACACCGATAACTGCTGCGGAAAAGGCGTCTCAACAGCTTCAGACGTTGGTCGGAAAGGTGATCGACACCGGCGTCGGACCGCTGACGGGATCAGTTAGATGGGCTGAGGACAGGCTCGCTCGTGTTCAAGGGACGCGTTACAAGCCGAACGAGGGACCCACTAGGACGTTCTCTCCGGAAGAGCGAGACGATGTCGAAAAGGCAATTAAGAGGCTGACTGTCGAGTCGGTGGAAGCGGCCGGCGTCAATGGTTTCTTGACCGGGCTGGGAGGCTTCATTGCGATGCCCGTGATGATTCCTGCCAATATGGCTGGTGCCCTTGTAATTAACGCACGTCTCGCCGCAGGCATCGCATATCTACGTGGATACGACCCCGGCGATCCGCACGTTCGTACGGTCGCCACCCTGATCGCGGTAGGTTCGAATGCGCAGAACATCGCCAAGACAATCGGCATCAAAGCAGGCGAGAAGGTACTGATTCATGCGATCAAGAAGCTACCAATTGCGATCATTCGCGAGATAAACAAGAAGGTCGGCTTCATGCTCCTTGCCAAGTATGGTTCGAAGCGTTCGCTGATCACGTTGGTGAAGGGGGTACCCCTTGTCGGTGGAGTAGTCGGCGGAGGCGTGGATGCGACTATGACCGGTTTGATCGGCCGTACCGCGAGCTCGATGTTTCCAGCCGACTGACGGAGTAGGGCCGACGCTCTCGTGGGCGGTGCTCCCGTGGGGTGGATGCGCTGGTGGAGGCACTGGAACCACCGCGGTGATGTGCTGGTTCGAGCAGGAAAGGATCCGTGCGGGAAGTCAACCTTTTGGCCCCTGATCCTGTGAGTAAGGTGAAGAGGGGGCAATGACGCCTTCTTGAGGACGAGATATGGGGAATGCCGTGAAGGATGAGGATCTGCAAAAACTGCTTGAGGGATTGAACGCTGAGCTGCCACGGGAAGAGTGGGAATCTTGGTCCGGAGGAAGGAAAGCGCAGATTGAAGCGGCGCTCATCGACGCAGTCCTGGCGATCCAAGCAAACTACGGCTCAGAAAAGAACGGCGTAAGAGCGGCCGTCCTATCGGACCACCGCCGTCGTCGTGGGCACCGTGCGCCGCGCAATAGCGCCACGCCCTGTTGCGCGCACTAGCTCCGCCCGGATTACTTTTTGCGGTCGGCCTTTTTGCAGGACTCCCAGAAGATAGGCCCGGTGACGCCAAGGGGCCGCGGGTCGAACACCGGGTCAAAGCCGAGCTCCTTCTGCGCCTCGAAGTCCTTGAGCGCCTTGAAAGGCGGGCTTCTGCAGGATCAGGATGCCGATGATGTTAAGCACTCCATGGGGCCAACCCCGATGTCGCCCGTGGCCCACGCGTCGGCGTCCGTGTTCACGCAGCCGTAGCCGACGGCGATGATGCTTGATCACCTCGGCGAGCGGTCCCTTATGTCGAACTTCGGGGGCATGCTTGCGGACGGCATGCCACTCCGGATCTGAAGGGCCACTACTGCAGAACTCACGTCTGGGGTGCTGACCCCCGACAGACCTACTCGCCACCGCCGTCTGCACCACCGCTGTCGTAGGACGCGGGAAAGTCCATCTCGGGACCGGGAGCCGCAGCGCCCGTATAGGTGTCACCTGACCCACCAGCGCGCAAAGCGGCAGGGTCGTTGTAGACCGACCTCTCGGCGTCGTCGGCTGCGAAGAACGCAGCCACCGCACCGGGTGCGATCGCTGCTGCCGCAACCGCGCGGGGGATCCGCGAGGCAGCGGGATCAGTAGAAGCGTCAGGCACCAACTCGACCTGGATCGGTACGTTCGCGTCGCCGTCGTTCGCTGCCATGGTGTCCTCCGCATCGGTCGTACTCTGATGCTCCCCTATGGGGCGTAGCTGTCAATACCGCCAGCTGGCTCAAAGCAAACAGGGCCTAGTACCCAGGTACCGCCCGCCCGAAAACAACGGCACTTGTGTCCGACGACCCCCGCACGCGGACTTCCTAATCTCGAAGAGGAACTTCATCAAGGAGTTCCACTCCCTGAAAGGAATATCTGATGAGCACCACCCACTGGATCCGCGCAGGTTTGTTCGCCCTGCCCGTCTACGGACTCCTTACCGCCTGGTCGTCGTTGAAGCCCCAGCCGGACCAGGAAACCGATCCCGAAGCGTGGGCCCGATTCGTCAGCGAGCCGTCCTACCTGGTCAGCCATGTGGTCGGCAGCACCGGCGGAACGATCCTGGCGATCTTCGGCGTCTTCGCGCTGGGTGCCTACCTCGCTGCCGGGAAGACCGGCAGACTGGGGCTGCCCGCAATGGTGGCCACCGTTTTCGGTCACGCACTGCTTATGGTGCCTGCGAGCCTCTCGACGTTTACAACGCCTGCTGTTGGGCGCGCTTACCTGAACGGAGTGCCAGGGGTCATGGACCTGCAGTTTCCCGACGCCATGATGTTCACGTATCTACTCGGACTTCTCCTCGCCTTCGTAGGCAATGTGCTGCTGGGAGTGGCCGTGTGGAAATCAGACACGCTTCCTGCCTGGGCCGGCGGGCTCTGGATAGCCGGCACCGTCACCTTCTACGTCCTCGGAGCCATGGGCATGGTCATCACCGGAGCCAGCCTCTCCACCCAGGTCCTCGGCGCACTGGTGATAGCCGCCGCAGGCGCCTGGATTGCCTATGGGGCCACGCGCCCGCAGTCCGATTCGGCGGGTACCCACAAGACGCGATCAAGCGCACTGTAACGAATCACGAAAGAGAAAGACGATCCAATGATCGAGGTCACCAACCTCACCAAACGCTTCGGCACAAACACCGCCGTCGACGACATTTCATTCACCGTGCAGCCCGGGAAGGTCACCGGCTTCCTCGGTCCCAACGGAGCAGGAAAAACGACGACGATGCGCGCCATCGCCGGACTGGACCTGCCGACGGCGGGAAGCACCGCCGTCAATGGCAACCGGATGAACCAGCACGCAACGCCCATGCATGAGCTCGGAGTGCTGCTTGATGCGAACAACATCCACCCCGGGCGGACAGCCCAGGCGCACCTTGAGGCGCTCGCCGCTACCCACGGCATCGGCCGCACGCGGGTGCTCGAAGTACTCGACGCCACGGGTCTGGCAGATGTCGCCGGCCGCAGGGCTGGGACGTTCTCCCTCGGCATGCGGCAGCGGTTGGGGATCGCTGCAGCATTGCTGGGGGACCCGGCGTCGTTCATTCTGGACGAACCCATCAACGGGCTCGATCCGGATGGCGTGGTCTGGGTGCGGCTGCTGCTGCGCAGGCTCGCCGACGAGGGCCGGACGGTCTTCCTGTCATCACACCTGATGAGCGAGATGGCGCAGACCGCCGACCACCTGATTGTGATCGGCCGCGGCCGGATCATCCGGGACTCCTCCATGGCGGAGGTCCTCGATGCGGGCACGGACCAGAGCCGGGTGCTGGTCAGGGCCACCGATCCCAGCCGACTGGCCGAGGCACTGGCTGCGCCGGGCGTGACCGTCACCCGCACCGACTCCGGCGGCCTCGAAGTCACCGGGCTTGAGGCGGTTGCCGTCTCCGGCGTCGCCGCAGCACAGGGCATCCTCCTGCACGAACTCACCACCCACACAGCCTCACTCGAAGAGGCCTACATGTCCCTCACCCGCAGCGCCGTCGAGTACCAGACACCGCTGGACAGCAAGGAGAACAGCACACCATGACAACCACAATTCCTCCACTCCGACGGAGCCCGACCCTGGGACACCTCCTGCGTTCCGAATGGATCAAGCTCCGCTCCTTGCGCTCCACCTACTGGGCGGCAGGACTGACGGTGCTATCGATCTTCCTGCTGTCCTCCGGACTCATTCTGGCGCTCGCGGTGGTTCCCGCGGAGGTGAACCCGGATCCCCGCGGCGTGATTCTCGACCAGGCAGGGGAGAACCCCAGTCTTACGTCCCTTGCGTTCGGCTACGCGTTCGCCCAGTACGTGGTGGCCGTGCTCGGGGTGCTGATCATCAGCGCCGAGCGCGGACCGGGCCTGCTCAACATGACGCTGGCCGCCGTCCCGCAACGTACCCCGGTGTATGCCGCGAAGCTGCTGGTCAGCGCCGTTGCCGGATTTGGTTTGGGCCTGGTTTCGTCGCTGATCTCGTTCTTCAGTGTCCAGCCCGTCCTGGCGCGGTTTGGTCTTGGCGCCGACATTCTGGATGTCCAGACCATCCAGGTGATCCTCGGTGGCTCCGTGTACCTCGGTCTGATCGCGGTGCTGTCCACTGCACTCGGATCGCTGTTCAAGAGCACCGCCTCCGGTGGCGGCGTGATGCTGGGCCTGCTCCTCTTCGCGCCCGGACTGGTGTCCCTGGTCCCCGGAATTGGAGGCTTTATCGCCCAGATTTTGCCCTCCGCCGCCGGTAAGATGGTGTACCAGTCTGTCGAGAGCATCGGCTGGCCCACTGTCCTTATCGGTCTGCTCATCCTGTTGGGCTGGGCAGTCATCTCGGCCGTTGTCGCCGGAGTGCTGTTCAAGAAGAGAGACATTGCATGACAGAGGCGGGCATTTCCCCGGTCGGCAGGGCCCAAACCTTGCCGGCCGGGGAAGCCCTGCACTCCGGGGGAGTGCCGCGGGCACGCCGCCTGCTTGAATCCAGACCCTGGCTGCTGGACAGTATTGTCGCCCTGGCCTACACGGTGCCGTTGGTACTCAGCCGGGCCATAGGGCTGGCAACCGGTGTGCCTGGCATCAGCGCGTGGCACATCGTTGTCGCTCTGTTGACCGGAGGCGCGCTGCTGTTCAGGCGACATTATCCGCTGACGGTGCTTGCCGTCGTCGTTGTTTTGACCACCGTGCTGACCTGGTCCCTCGATGCCGGTGTGGACATCCTCGCCGTGCCGATCGCGCTGTACGCAGTGGCCGTCTACCGTTCACCCCGGCAGGCGTGGCTCGCTACGGCGGCAGCGTTCGCCGTCGGATTCGCCGGCTTGCAGCTGTGGATTCCGGAGCTGCACACAGTGGTAGCCCAGGTCGGCGAGAATTACGACGAGTGGAATCTGCTGCTCATCTTCGCGCTGTGCATGGCCGCCGCTGTGATGTTCGGTTCATACTCCTATGCCCGCGCCGAGCGTGTTCGAGCTCTTGTGGAGCGCGCCGAGCAGCTCGCGCGCGAGCGGGACAGCCAGGCGCAGCTTGCCACGCTTGCCGAACGTTCCCGCATCGCCCGGGAGATGCACGACATCGTTGCGCACAGCCTTTCCGTCATGGTCGCGCTCGCGGACGGCGCCACCGCCACCGCCGAACGGGATCCAGCGCGCACCAAGGCAGCACTCGAGCAGCTGGGCGAAACCGGCCGGTCAGCGATCGGCGATATGCGGCGTCTGCTGTCCGTCCTCGGCGAGTCATCTGAGGCAACCGGCCAACTTGAACCCGCGCCCGGAACCCGCGAGCTTTCCCTGCTCATCGAGCGGTTCCGAGCCGCTGGCCTACCCATCCGCTACTCGGTGACCGGCGTCGCTCCGTCCGACCCCGCACGCGAGCTGACCATCTACCGCATAGTCCAGGAAGCGCTGACCAACGTGCTGCGCTACTCGAACGAGCCGAAGACCGTGTCCGTCTCAATCGTCTACCTGGCCACGGAAACGACTGTCACAGTGCACGACGACGGCCGCCAGCGCACCTCGCCCGCACCCTCCGTGGGAACGGGGCGGGGAATCATCGGGATGGGGGAGAGGGCCGCGCTGCATGGCGGGCATGTGTCGGCTGGGCCGCTTCCCGACGGCGGCTGGCGGGTTCACGCGGTGCTGCCAGTTTTGATGGGGGAGTCATGAACACCGACGCCGACATCCGCGTACTGCTGGTCGATGACCAGCCGCTCATCCGCATGGGCTTCCGCATGGTCTTGGACAGCGAGCCGGGAATCACTGTGGTTGGCGAGGCCGACGACGGTGCAGCGGGAGCGGCGCTCGCGGTGGAGCTGCAGCCCGACGTCGTCATCATGGACGTTCGTATGCCGGGGATGGACGGGATCGAGGCGACGTCGCTGATTGTGCGGAAGTGCACCGCCACCCGGGTGATCATCCTGACCACCTTTGATCTGGACGAATACGCCTTTGCCGGTCTGCGGGCGGGAGCCAGCGGCTTCCTCCTCAAGAACGCCCGGCCCGCGGAGCTGACCCAGGCGATCCGGACAGTGGCAGCCGGAGACGCAGTCGTGGCTCCCCGCATCACCCGGCGCATGCTGGAACTTTTCGGGAACCGACTGCCGGACGGTGTTCCTGAGGCCGCGCCGCGAAGGGACGCACGGCTCTCTGTGCTCACCGAGCGGGAGCTGGAAATCTTCGCCGCCATGGGCAGGGGCCTGAACAACGCGGAAATCTCCCGTGCTTTCTTCCTGTCCGAGTCCACCGTGAAGACGCACGTGGGGCACATCCTGATGAAACTGAACCTTCGCGACAGGGTGCACGCGGTGGTCCTCGGTTACGAAACCGGTGTGGTCTCGGCCGGGGATACGCTGGCGCGAGCAGCGGATCGGGCGTAGTTCGCGCCCACGCCTGCCACGTCGCCGGGAGCAGGCCACCTTCCGGCGGTGCTCGAGCCGGCGGTTCGCTAGCGCAGCGCAGGTCCGAACCATCGGGACAGTGCTTCCTCCAGCCCTGCCTGAGTTCCGTCTCCCGTCCATGCCACATGTCCGTCGGGTCGGATCAGCACTGCGGTAGGAGCGCTGACTGAACCGATCACCGGGAGTTCCCAACCGCCGTCGTATGTTGCGTCCACCAACTGCACCCGGCCAGCCCACGGTCCCAGGTCGATGCTGCTCGGTGCGCCGAGGTTGAGGAGTACTGCACCGGCATGGTGCAGGAGGGTGAACACGCGCTGCGGGCCTTTGGCGGTGACAATGTCGAGGTCGGGCATGCGGCGGCCGAGCAGCGGGTGCCCCTCACCCGGGTCGTAGCGGACGTCCAGGCCGGAAATGAGCCCGGCCAGCCGTTTTCGTGCCTCGTCGATCGTCAGCAGATCGGCTACGGTGTCGGTCAACGCGCCGACGCGCGGATCGGCCCGTTGCATGAGGGCCTGCGCCATCGTGTGCTTCAGCGCGCGGGCCCCGGCGGGGTGCCGCTCGGCGTGATAGGTGTCCAGCAGGCAGTCCGGAGCAACCCCCTTGACCACCTGCGCGAGCTTCCATCCGAGGTTCACGGCGTCCTGGATGCCGAGCCCGATTCCCTGACCGCCGGAGGGAGAGTGGATATGCGCGGCGTCCCCGGCCAGCAGCACGCGGCCGCTGCGGTAGGCCGCGGCTTGCCGTGTGCCGTCGGTGAACCGCGAGATCCAGGTCGGGGAGTGGACTCCGAAGTCGGTGTCATAGATGTCGGTCAGCGCTTTGGCGAGGTCGGCGAGAACGGGCTCGGTCGCCGGTCCAAGGTGCTTCTCAGTGACGACCACCCGCGTGGTTTGCCCGTCCTCCATCAGGTGGAGACCGTGGACGCCCACCTCGTCGATGCGCATGCCTTTCGGTGTCTCCTCGGTCACCTCCACTTCGGCGATCAGGCTGCTCCTCGTGGCATCCCAGCCGGGGAAGTCGATTCCGGCGGCCTTGCGCACAGCGCTTCTCCCGCCGTCCGCGCCCACCAGGTATAGCGCGCGCATCGGCTCGCCGTTTGAGAGGCGCACCTCAACGCCGCTGTCATCCTGGGCGAAGTCGGCCGCCTCCAGCCCGCGATGGACAGGCACGCCCAGCTCCTCGATCCAGCCGGCCAGGATCCGCTCAATACGGTTCTGCCAGAGTCCGAGCGTGTACGGGTGTCGGGTTGGGAAGTCGCTCATGTCCAGCATCGTGGTCCCGAAGAACGCCGCCTGGACGGGTTGGCCCTCGGCGAGGAACCGGTCAGCGATCCCGCGTTGGTCGAGGATCTCGATCGTGCGCGAGTGGAAGCCGCCCGCGCGCGAACCCACCAGTTCCGGTGTCGGGCGGCGCTCCACGATCGCTGTATTCACGCCCGCCAGGGCAAGCTCACCGGCCAGCATCATCCCAGTCGGACCGCCTCCGGCAATGATTACGTCAGCCATTTCAAGTCCGCCTCTACAGCCGTTCAAGGGCACCGCTTCCCGGTGCATCCGAGCCAGTGTGAGGCATGACCCGGGTCTTGCGGCAAGCCCCCTCGCCAGCGGTACATTGGAAATGGAAGGGACGCGTGAATTCGCCGTTCCGCCGGCGTGAGGAGCATCAGCACCCCGACAGGGCTCTTGGTTGTGCTGCTGCCCTTATCTTGTTACCAGTCGAAGTTGGCGGCTGTTCGCCGCCATCAGCCAGCCACCGTATCGCCGTGCCGGTGGGCGACCTTCCAAGCACCGTCCTCGCGTCGATAGATTTGCGTTGCCCGGAGCACATAGCTGCGAGGTTCGCCGTCGACGGAGGCTGAAGTATGTTCCAATCCGGCTGTATATGCCATGTCACCCACGACGTCGTAGGCGAGCAGCTCGAATCTGTACGAGGTGCAGTCGGAGAACTGCTCGGCAAGGCCGGTGAACAATTCGGTTAGTTCCTGCTGTCCGAAGGCATTGCGCCACGCGCCCAGGACACTCACGGGTTCGTTGCGCGACCAGAGCGCCCTGCGTGGGGCGGCATCACCGTTGTGCATAGCGAGTTCGGCATCGTGCAGCTCCGTTTTCACCCAGTTCAGGAAATCGGCACGGTCGCTCATCCCACCAGTATGCTCCCGGCACCCGGCACCCGGCACCCGGCCACGGCGAGGTCCCGGCCGGGTTGAGTCTTATACCTGCATTGCCACGTGACGGCCGAGGCTTAATGATGAAACGCATCCCAGGCCAGTCACATTGAGAATGCGAGGTCGCATGTAGATGGCTACCCCGGAGGAGTTCTATGACAGCCTCGCGTCTGAGTATCATCTGCTCTTCGAGGACTGGTGGTCCGCGGCTCAGTGGCATGGGCGAGTCATAGCTGACATTCTCGCGCAGCGGGGAATCATCGCGGGGCGTCTGTTGGATTGCACATGCGGCATCGGTACCCAGGCCCTGCCGCTGGCGTCGCTTGGATACGCCGTGACAGCCACCGACGTGAGCAAGGCGGCAGTTGATCGTGCCCGGGTGGAGGCGGCCGGGCGGGGAATCGACGTCGATTTCACGGTATGCGACGTCCGCGAGGTCCGTGACCACGTCAAAGGGAGCTTTGACGTGGTCATTTCCTGCGACAACGCACTACCGCACCTGCTGACTGACGAGCACCTGGAACGTGGCTTGCACAGTGTCCGTGCGTGCCTGCAACCCGGCGGCCTATTGCTCGTCTCCCTTCGCGACTATGACGCGCTGAGACGCACTTGGCCCGACGGGGTGCCGATCTCGGTACACGGGGAGGTTGGGTCACGGCATGGGTCCGGTCAGGCCTGGCGGTGGTCGCCGGATGCGGCGTACGTGGACATCGAGTTGTTCATCTTCAGCGAAGATGCGGCCGGATCATGGCAAGCTCGCTCAGGTACGACCCGTTACCGTGCTCTGCAACGCACGGAGCTCGAAAGCCTGCTGATCGGGGCCGGGTTCACCGCAGTCGAATGGCTCATGCCCGACGTGAGCGGCTACTACCAGCCAATCGTGCTCGCGAAGGCCTGAAATCCTGGTTGTGCCTCTCGAACCTTATTGATCAGACCTTGGCGTTGGCCGGTAGCACTGGACATGCGGGGTTGCCGGGAACAAAATCGGCGAATGACTCTTTCGCTGCAGGGGACCGTTCTCGAATTCATTCGTGCTTTCCGCGAGCAGGACGCCGGCCTTGCTCTGTCTCTGATGTCGGATGAGTTCACCTTCACCAGCCCGCAGGATGACCACCTCGATCGAGACACCTGGCTGGAGAGATGCTTCCCAACGGCTGACCACTTCGATTCACCGCCTACAACCTTGCAGATCGTCGAGATTGACGGCGTCGTGCTTCATCGGTACGAGTACAACGTCGCCGGACGCACCTACCGCAACGTCGAAGCCAGCCGAGTGCAGGACGGACTGGTACGCGAAGTTGAGGTGTACTTCGGGGGAGCCGTATAACCAGAAATTCCCAAGGGGTCGGGTGATTACTGGTATGCAACGCATCCACTTGTTTAGGAGTCCGTCATGGCATCGGTACTCGTTTGTTCCTGCCCTGTCACCGGGCACGTCGTCCCGATGCTCGCGGTCGCCGCCGGGCTGGTGAACCGCGGCCACACCGTGCGTTTCCTCACCGGTCAGCGTTACGCTTCACGCGTCGCCGCCACCGGAGCTACGTTTCTCCCGCTGCCGGCCGAAGCGGACTTCGATGACACCAACCCCGACGAGGAATTCCCTGGCCGCGTTGGCCTCAAAGGACCGAAAGGCATCCGGTACGACCTCACCCACATCTTTATGCGCCCCGGCAAACCCCAGTACGACGCCGTCCAGTCGGCCCTCGGCGCCACGCCCACCGACGCTGTGCTTTCCGACCCCCTTTTCATGGGTGCTGCCCTCATGCTCAACACGCCGCGAGCCAATCGCCCGGTTATCGTGAGCTGCGGCATTACGCCTCTCAGCCTCACGAGCCGCGACACCGCACCCTTCGGCCTCGGCATCCGACCCATGCCCGGACCCATCGGCCGCATCCGCAACCGCGCAATGAAAGGGGTGACCGAGAAGGTCATCTTCGGGCCGGTGCAGAAATATGCGAATGAAGTGGCGCGCAGCGTGACACGCAAGGGCTTTCCCGGCTTCTTCATGGACTGGCCGCGCCGGGCCGACATTCTCGCCCAGTTCACCGTCCCCGAGTTCGAGTACCCGCGCTCCGATCTACCGGACAATGTTCACTTCGTCGGGCCGGTATCGCAAGGCGGCGGGAAGGAATCCGCGGAGGTGGTGCTGCCCGAGTGGTGGGACGATCTCGATTCTGGTCGGCCGGTCGTCCACGTCACCCAGGGAACAGTCGCCAACCGCGACTACAACGACCTCATCCGCCCCACCATCGAGGGGCTCGCGAACGACGACGTCCTCGTGGTCGTCAGCACCGGCGGCCGCCCCGAGGACACACTCACCGGAGCGCTACCCGACAACGTCCGCATCTCCTCCTACCTCCCGTACGACGAGCTCCTCCCGAAGACCAGCGTCCTCGTGACCAACGGCGGCTACGGGGGAGTGCAGTTCGCTCTGCGCCACGGCGTGCCCCTGGTGGTCGCCGGCCAGAGCGAGGAGAAGACGGAGGTGTGTGCCCGCGTCGCTTGGTCAGGTGCCGGTATCAATCTGCACACCAACCGTGCCAAGCCCGACGACGTCGCCAAGGCAGTGCGTAAGGTATTGGCCGATCCGTCCTACCGTGAGGCGGCGGGCAGGATCGGTAAGGCGATCACGGCGTCGCGCGGGGTGGATGCGCTGGTGGACCTGGTTGAGGAGGAGATTCAGCCAACGCGGTGAAGCCGGCTGCGGGTTACGGCGAGCGTTGGCCTACAAGTGCTTCTGGGGAGTCGAGACCAGCGAGAAGGCGTCGTCGTTCAATCCTTCGCTGCGCACTCGGAGAGGGGATACGTGCTCCCTTGGAACGGTTGCACCTGCTGCACGCCGCGACGAAGTTCTGCAGGGTGGTCGACCCACCCTTGGACCACGGATAGAAGTGGTCCCCATGCTCAGCCGGACGGGAACAGCGGCGAGAGCCAACGCCCAGCTCACATTGCCCACCCGCTCGGGCCATCCCTTCACGCCGCTGTTGCTTCGTGAAGCGCCGAACGGGATCGCGACGTCGCACATCGCGGGAAGTGATGATTGCCGCAGTAATTCCGAGCCCTAGCAGGATTAGACCAGGGGTCGCAGCTGCTGCCAGCACTTGCTGACCGAGGGAAAGCAGAACGTCCGATGCAGCGGAAACTCCCAAGGCACCGGAGGGAGGCGTGGAAACCAACGAGCCGCTGAGGAGCGGGCTGACAATAGACCAGCCGAGCCAGAGAACGACAAGTGAATAACTCAGCTTCAGGAGCTTTCTCGACCAATAGATCCGACCGAGCTCGCTCACTGCTCAACACCGTGCATTCGTAATCTCCCCCAAAAGTCGTCAGCAATATTAGAGCACGCAGCCGGCCCCAGAACCTCCAACGGCATAGCGGTCACCAGGCACCTCGCCGGGCCAGCGGTAGGTTCTCGCCGCCGTCGTTGGCTGTCTACGCGCCCTCCGCCGATGCATGGCTAAAGCGGCCGAATGAGCGCATGCTTGCCGTGTCGGGGGCACAGGAGTGAAGAGATGAATATTGCGCTGTGGATAATAGCCGGTGCTCTCGCGGCCTTCTTTCTCGCCGCTGGAATATCGAAGACGTTCCTGCCGATTGAGAAACTGGAGGCACAGGGACTCACCTGGGCGAGTGACAAGCCCGGCTATGCGCGCACTGCCGGAGTGTTTGAAATCCTTGGTGCCCTGGGGTTGATCCTTCCCGGGGTCTTCCGGACAGCCACTTTCCTGATTCCGGCAGCAGCCATTGGCTTGGCGCTGATTATGGCTCTTTCGATTGCTTTTCACATCTCGCGTGGCGAGAAAGGGTTCGGCATTAACATCGCGGCTTTGCTGCTGGCGCTGTTCGTGGCGTGGGGCCGTGCCACAGAGTGGGCTTTGTGAGTTGAGGACATCGTGCGCCGCGAACAACGCGGCGCACGATGCACTACCTACTAGCTCCGCGCGGATTCCTTCTCGCGATCGTCCTTTTCCCGGCCTGCGGGCTTGTAGGACTCCCAGAAGGTGGCTCCGGTGATGCCGAGGGGCCGCGGGTCGAAGACCGGGTCGAGGCCGAGCTTCTGCTGCGCCTCGAAGTCCTTGAGCGCCTTGAAGGCGGGCTTCTGCAGGATCAGGATGCCGATGATGTTCAGCCAGGCCATGAGGCCAACGCCGATGTCGCCCATCGCCCACGCGTCGGCGGCCGTATTCACGCAGCCGTAGGCTACGGCGATGAGGATCGTCACCTGCAGGGCCATGGTGGTCACGCGGCCGACGCTGGCCCGGAGGCCGGGAATCATGGTGTTCGAGGCGTTGCCTACGAGGAAGCGCAGGTTGGTCTCCGCCATGTAGTAGTAGGCGATGACCGTGGTCAGGCAGAAGAAGATCAGCGTGATCGCGATGAACGCGGCGCCAAAACCGGGGAAGACGGAGTCGAACCCGGTCTGCACGAACTGCGGCCCGACAGTGGCAGTGGCCGACAGCAGGCCGCCCTCGACGAGAACCTCACCGTCTTCGGTGCCTCCGGAGAAGACGCGGTAGGCGCCGGTCGAGAGAATCAGGAAGCCGGTGGCCGAGCACACGAACAGCGTGTCGATGTAGACCGCGAAGGCCTGCACCAGCCCCTGCTTCGCCGGGTGCGACACCTCGGCGGCGGCCGCGGCGTGCGGACCCGTTCCCTGGCCGGCCTCGTTCGAGTAGACGCCGCGCTTCACGCCCCACATCACGGCCAGCCCGATGACGGCACCGAGTGCCGAATCCATTCCGATGGCGCTGCGGAACACCAGGGAGATGATCTCCGGCAGCTGAGCGGCATTGATGAAGACGACGATCAACGCAAGGACGATGTAGCCGACAGCCATGAACGGTACGACGAACGCCGCCACACTGGCGATACGCTTCACGCCGCCGATGATCACAAATGCCAGTGCGATGACGGAACCGACGGCAACGACCAACGGCGGGATGGTCCATGCGCCACCGATGGCGGTGGTCATCGAGTTGGCCTGGACACCCGGCATCAGAACGCCGGCAGCCAAAACGGTCACGGCGGCGAAGACGTAACCGTAGACCTTGAAGAAACCGGCACCCTTGGTGTGGGCGAACGCGCGGGAGAAGTAGTAGGCCGGGCCGCCGCGGTACTCGCCGGTCAGCGGGTCGCGGGTCTTATAGATCTGGCCAAGGGTCGACTCGATGAATGACGTCGACGCGCCCAGGAAGGCGACCACCCACATCCAGAACAGGGCGCCCGGCCCGCCGAAGGCAATCGCGGTGGCGACCCCGGCAATGTTGCCGGTGCCGACGCGGCCGGACAGAGACATCGCCAGGGCCTGGAACGAGGAGACGCCCGAGGGGGACTGCTCACCCCGAACCAGCTGCTGGATCATTCCCTTGACGTGCCGCACCTGCAGGAAGCGCGAGCGGACGGAAAAGTAGACGCCGGTCCCGAGGCAGAGATAGACGAGCCAGTCACTCCAGATAACGCCGTTGATAGCCGATAGGACATCGCTCATAAGTGTGGGATCCCTCCAGGAAAGAGCGTGAATGATGCGGTGGGTGCCGCCGTCGTCGGTGGACGTAGTGGCGGGCACCACACCAAAACCTGTGAAGGTTCTCACAAAGCATCAGTGTTAGTCCATTTGGCATTTCCCACACACGCAATCGGCCCACCTCCTGGGAAGGAGGTGGGCCGAAAGGCAAGCTGGAGCTTGAGGGTTACCGGTTGTCGACGAGGTTGGCTTTGTCGACCTTGCGGTGGAAGCGCATGCCGGCCAGGCCGCCGAGGATCGCTCCGACGAGTGCTACGACCGCGGCAACGAGTGCCGAGATGATGCCTGCTGTGGTCAGGTTCTCCGCGGTGGGGATCTGCGGGAACGTGTTGAGCTGGGCGAGGATGTTGAACTGGTCGCCGGCGATCGCACCGAGGATGCCGACGATAATCGCAATAACGATCGCCCACACCCACACGGCGATGCCCTGCTTCATACCGTTGAACCGCGCCATCCGGCCTGCGACGTAACCGCCGCAGAAGTAGGCGAGGAACAGGATCACGGCCAGGATGATCGCCCCGATAATTCCGGCGGTCTGCGGGTCCTGCGTGGCTTCGCCCGCCACGTTCGTGTTCGTTGCATTGCCGATAACTGCGCCGAGTGCGGCGGCCAGTGCGGTCAACAGCACGCCGGTTCCCGTGGCGGTGAGCCAACCGAAGAAGGCCGAGCCGATCTTGACGCCGCCGAATTCTTCTTTCTCCCGTTCCAGCAGGTGGTCCCGCTGGTCCCGGTCGATGTCATTACGCCGGGTGTGGTCCCGGTCGATACCGTCTGATCCGCTATGGGCGGATCCTGCGCTGGTGCTCATGGTCTCTCCTAAAATCTGTCTTCGTGCGAGGGATGGGGAGCGATTGTTAGCGTCCCTTGCGGACTTCGACGTCGTCAGTGTCGATCTGCTCCTTGCGGACTTCCTCGGTGACGGTCTGCTGCTCGGTGACGGTTTCCTTGTCCAGGCGGACCCGCTCGACCGGTACGGTTTCCTTCTGAATTACGGGGCGCTCCTCGTGGAGGACGACCTCGTGCTCTTCCTCGCTGATAGCGGGGCCGGCGAGGGCTTCATCCCGGTTGGCGTCGGTGATCGGTTCACGCTCGATGCGGACCTCTTCGCGCTGGACCGGGATCGTCTTGGTGACATTCTCCGTGACGATGAACTTGCGCAGCCGGGCACGGCCGGCTTCACGGCGTTCGGTGCCCACGCGGAGCTGCTCTTCCGAGCGGGTCATTGCGTCGTCCGTGGTCGGGCCGGAGGTGTCATGGCCGACGGTGTCGCGGTCAGACTCGTAGCCGCCGGTGGTTCCGGTGCCGTAATCGGCGGTGTCATAGTTGCCGGTCGAGAGGCCGTAGTAGCGGTAGAGTTCGGCCTCTTCCTGTTCGCTCAAGTGACCGTCAGGAGCAACGTTGGGTGCGTCCTTGATCTTGGCCTTGGAGTATCCGACGCGGACGTCGTTGCCCTCAAGTGTGGCGCCTTCAAGCGGTGCGAAGGACTCGTTCATGCCGAAGAAGCCGGTGTTGACGGTGGCCCAGGTGGGGTTGCCGGTGTGATCGTCGACGTAGATCTGGCCGACGGAGCCGACGCTGCTGCCGTCGTTGTCGATGACTTTGCCGCCGGATTCGAGGATTTGGGAAATGTTGTCCTGGGAAATCATGATGGTCTCCTTCGTGAGATAGCAAGCCTGCTGATTACTAGGCTACCTTACGAAATGCCGGAGCGTCCTTCCAGGAGATGAGGAGACCAGCCTCCGCCGTCGTCGGCTTCCCATCCCGTACTGATAAAGTCGGTACAAAGTAATGCCGTCCCGCCGGCGCTGATCCAGCGCGGGCTATCGGCCCCCAGCAGGGCGTCCACGCCACGAAGCACCTTACCGCCGGTATTTGAGCTCCGGGCTTTGCCGCCCGACATAGAGATCGGATCCCATGACCAGGACTTCACGCCACTCCTCAGGACGAGCAGGCCAGACACCTCCCAAGCTGGACAGGGGTGCCATGCGCATCGTTGCGCTTGGTGGCCTCGAGGAAATCGGCCGCAACATGACCGTGTTCGAATACGGCGGCAAGCTGCTCATCATGGATTGCGGCGTGCTCTTCCCGGAGGAACACCACCCGGGAGTGGACCTGATCCTTCCGGACTTCTCCTACCTGCGGGACCGCCTCGACGACATCGTCGGCCTGGTGCTGACCCACGGGCACGAGGATCACATCGGCGCTGTTCCGTACCTGCTCCGCGAGCGGGCCGACATCCCCATCATCTCCGCGCGCCTGACGCTGGCCTTCATCAAGACCAAACTGCAGGAACACCGCATCACCGCGAAGACCGTGCAGGTGAAGGAGGGTGACCGGAAGAAGTTCGGGCCCTTCGACCTGGAATTCCTTGCGGTGAACCACTCCATCCCGGACGGTCTCGCGATGGCCATCCGTACCCCCGCCGGACTTGTTCTGGCGACGGGCGACTTCAAGATGGACCAGTTTCCGCTGGACGGCCGGATCACCGACCTTGCCGGCTTCGCCCGCCTTGGCGAGGAAGGCGTGGACCTCTTCCTGCCCGACTCCACCAACGCCGACGTCCCCGGCTTCCAGATCTCCGAGCAGGATCTCGCGCCGGCCATCGACGAGGTGCTCCGCACTGCCCCTCGCAGGGTCATCGTCTCCAGCTTCGCCAGCCACATCCACCGCATCCAGCAGGTCATCGACGCCGCGCACCTGTACGGGCGGAAGGTGGCCTTCGTGGGCCGCTCCATGGTCCGGAACATGAAGACCGCACGCGAGCTCGGCTACCTGACGGTGCCCCGCGGCCTGCTGGTGGACTTCAAGGAACTCGACAAGATGGATCCGAAGAAGGCCGTCATCATCTGCACCGGGTCACAAGGCGAGCCGATGGCTGCCCTGGCACGCATGGCGAGCCAGGACCACATGATCGACCTGACCCAGGGCGATACCGTGCTGCTGGCCAGCTCACTGATCCCGGGCAATGAGACCTCCATCTACCGGCTTATCAACGACCTGACCAAGCTCGGCGCCAACGTGGTGCACAAGGGCAACGCGAAGGTCCACGTGTCCGGTCACGCCAGCGCCGGTGAGCTCGTCTACTGCTACAACCTCGTACGGCCGCGCAACGTCATGCCGGTACACGGTGAGCACCGCCACCTGAAGGCGAACGCCGAGCTGGCCATCAAGACCGGTGTGGAGCCGAAGAACACCCTCGTTGTCGAGGACGGCACCACGATCGACCTCAAGGACGGCGTTGCGCGCGTCTCCGGCAAGGTCACCGCCGATTACGTCTACGTCGAGAACATGGTGGCCGGCGCCGCGACCGAGGAGTCCCTCCAGGACCGCATCCGCCTCGCCGAGGACGGCGCGCTCACCGTGCTGGCCATCGTCAACCCGGACACCGGACGCCTGGAGGAGGATCCCGAGTTCTTCCCCGTGGGCTGGGCCCCGAAGGACGGCGAGCTGGGCAAGGCGACCGACATTGTCGAGAAGACTCTCGCCGGGATCAAGGGCGAAAAGACGGGCCCGGATGCAGAGCGTGCCATTGCTGACGGTCTGGTCCGCTGGTCCGATCGCTCGCTGCGCCGGAAGCCCGTGGTCACGGTCATCATCGTCGACGCCTGAGTATGAACCGGGCCGCCTCTTTCGTTGAGGCGGCCCGCCTGAACCTGCCGGTCTGATCGGCATATGCTCTTCCAATACGTTCGAACGATTGGATGCACATGAGCCGCAGTTACGTCATCGATTCGATCCCCGGCGACGGCATTGGCGTCGATGTCACCGACGTCGCAATGCAGTGCGTCGACGCCGTCGCCGGGATCTATGGCTTCGACGTCCAGTGGCGGATCCGCGACTGGAACAGCGACCTCTACCGCACAACGGGCCGCATGATGCCGGTCGACGGAATCGAGCAGCTCAGCGACGGCGACGGCATCTACCTCGGCGCGGTAGGCACCCCGAACGTGCCCGACGACGTCACCCTCTGGGGACTGCTCATCCCCATCCGCCGCGAGTTCGACCAGTACATCAGCCTCCGGCCCATGCGGTTGCTGCCCGGCGTCACCGGTGCCATGCCCGGCATCGAGGACCTGGACATCGTGGTGGTCCGCGAAAACGTCGAAGGCGAGTACTCCCAGATCGGCGGGAGATTCGGCACCGGAACCGAGGGCGAGTTCGCGGTCCAGGAAAGCGTCTTCACCAGGCGCGGCATCGCCCGGGCCGCCCGTTACGCCGCGAACGCTGCCACCGAACGCGGCGGACGGCTCGTTTCTGCGACGAAGTCCAACGGCATCATCCACACCATGCCGTTCTGGGACGAAGTGGTGGCCGAGACGGTCAAGGAGTTCACCGGCGTCGTCGTCGAAAAGGTACTCATCGACGCCCTGGCGGCCCGGGTGGTCATGAAGCCGACGAGCATCCGGACCATCGTCGCGTCGAACCTGTTCGGAGACATCCTTTCCGATCTCGTGGCGGGTGTTGCCGGGTCCATCGGCATTGCGCCGAGCGCCAACCTGAACCCCGAGCGGCGGTACCCGTCGATGTTCGAGCCCGTGCACGGATCGGCTCCGGATATCGCGGGCAAGGGGATCGCCAACCCGGTCGGAGCGCTGTGGGCGGCGGCAATGATGCTCGACCACCTGGGCGAGGCCGACGCCGCCCGCTCCTTGACCTCGGCCTTCGAAGGCACCCTCGCGGACGGCACTGCCACTCCGGATCTGAAGGGCACCGCAACCACCGCGGAATTCGCTGCCGCCGTGCTCTCCCGCTTGTCTTAAGCGACGAGCCCGCCGCGCAACCGCTTCTCCAGCCGGAACGCGACCTGCGAGGCCCCCGCTCTACCCGTCCGCTCCCTGTATCACGTACTCATGCCAGCAGGTCAACGATGATGTTGAGGGCCTTGGCGAGTTGAAGGTCGCTCGGGGCGCCGTAACCGATGACGAGGCCGTTTTCGGGCGCTCGGTCGGCATAGTAGGCGGCCAATGTGGCCGTACGGACTCCTCGCCGTAGAGCCTCATCCGCCAGTTCGTTCGCGTCCTTTCGTTGCAGACGCAAGACCGCATGAAGCCCGCCGTCAAGGGCCGCCAGGTGAAGCTCTGGATGGGCACCTAGACGGTCCAGAAGCATTGACCTGCGGTGCGCATACTCGCGGCGGGCCCTGGTTATATGTCGTGAAAGGCCTCCGGCCTCGATGTAGTAGGCAAGGGCAGACTGCATGAGACCGGGGACCGGTGTGTCAAGGTCTTCACGCATCGCCTTGATAGCGCGCCCTGAATCTCCGCGGACCACGAGGTAGCCGCACCTCAACCATGGACTAAGTGACTTTGAAAAAGTACCCAGCAGGGCAACACCAGCTGTGGATGGAAGCGAAGCGACGGCGGGCAAGGGCATCCTGCGGTGGCGAAACTCGCTGTCGTAGTCGTCTTCCAGAAGAAGCACTCCATGTTTTGCTGCCCAACTCAAAAGAGCCAGCCGTTCCTGAACGGGCATCCGGCCTCCCATAGGATACTGATGGCTCGGCGTGATCAGCACGGCGTGCGGCAATTCCCTTAGGCCAGCCAGCTGGGCGACTTTGAGTCCGTCTTCATCCACGGGCACTGGTTCCACCACGGCACCAGCAGCGACCAGCACCCGTCGTGCTGTTGGATAACCCGGATCCTCAATGAGTATCCGTGGGTTCCGACTGCGGCTTCTGAGGGCTGCGACGATGAGATGCAAGGCGTCGCTTGTTCCTGCCGTGATGATGACGTCATCGGGTTCGACAGCTAGTCTCTGGATACAGCCAGGTGGCTGGCCACAGCGTTCCGTAGCGCGTCCGTTCCAAGAGGCGGGGGGAGCTGTGTGTGGGGCTGTTCGGATACCGCGCTGCGCCAGGCGTTGTGCCACTCGCGGTCGCTGAATGGGGTGCCCGAAGGACGTCCCGGCGTGAGATCGATGATCGGTCTGCCCTTCTGAATGCGGGCGACAGGGCGTTGCTCGAGAACAGGATGTTGAACGTCCGGACGAATCGCCACCCGTGTTCCACCCGCACCGGAACTTTCGAGGAACCCTTCCCCCGTCAACTGCTCAAACGCCCGGACCACAACGCCGCGCGAAATGCCGAGCTCAGCGGCCAGCCGACGTGATGCCGGAAGCTTGTGTTCCGGCCGGAGCAACCCGGCGAGGATGGCCTTACGCAGCTGATCGCTTAGCTGGGCTGCAAGCGGGGCGGCTGCGCCCCGTTCCAGGGCGAGCGGCAGTTCAGACTCCGCCAATTGGACCTCCCGATCTGACCCATGTTGGACCTAGTGTAGGACCAAATGCGCTGCCAGCATGAACACGGAACTAGAAACAAAATGCCGCTGCCTCTCCTCCAACGGGCCTGCGCACTATGAAAGTAGAGCTGATGTTCAACGGTCTCTGTGCTTTTCCCCTCACCCCGATGGCCGATGACCGCGTCGATTCACAAGCCCTGGCTCTGCTTGTGTCCCGTGCCGCAAGAGCCGGAGTGGACTCCCTTGGTGTGCTTGGGTCAACCGGGAACTACGCATACCTGTCGCGCGATGAACGCCGGACCGTACTGGAGTCCGCCGTCGATGCGGCTGACGGAGTTCCGATCATCGCCGGGGTGGGTGCCGTCCGCACGCGGGATGTGCTCTCGCATGTTGAAGATGCTCAAGCTGCAGGAGCTTCCGCGTTGCTGGTAGCGCCGGTGTCTTACCAGCGGCTGACGGAGGCAGAAGCGTACGGCCTGTATAAGGATGTTTGCGAGGCGTCTTCTGTGCCCATCGTCGTCTATGACAACCCAGGCACCACGGGTTTCACTTTCTCAAACGACCTGTATGCGCGAGTCGCTGACATGCCGTTGATTGCTTCCATCAAGATCCCGCCTCCCGAGCCTGGGCGGGAATTCGAGCGAATCAAGGAGTTGCGGGGGCTCTTGCCGGAACGCACTTCGATAGGTGTCAGCGGCGACTGGGCAGCTGCTGAATCTCTGCTCGCTGGCTGTGACGTCTGGTATTCGGTCATCGCAGGCGTTCTTCCTGCCAACGCCAAGGCGATCGCGGACCACTCACTTGCCGGTCGTGAAGCTTTGGCCCGGGAGCTGTCGGCAGATCTTGAGCCGGTATGGGGCCTCTTTCGCAGATACGGCAGTCTGCGGGTCATCGCGGCAATTGCCGAGGAGCTTGGACTGGTTGCATCATCCAGTCTGCCGTTGCCGTTGCCGCTGCACGGTCTGGACAGTGACGGCCGCGACGAGGTAGCGGAGGCGATCCAACGATGCGGGCTAAAGGAGTGAGGCCGGCGCTTCCCGCTGGCTCAATGGGGCTCGCCCGATACGTCGTCGCGGCCACCCTGGCCCGCAGTGCGGACGGAGGCGCCGTGGTTGCGATCGTCCTTCTCGTAATGACTAGTGGGGCGCCGCCATGGTTGGCGGGCCTTCTGGGCGCGTGTATCACCGCTCCCCATCTTCTGGGCCCTTTCATTGCCAGATGTCTCGACAGTGCCCGCGACGGCAGGTCCGTCATTGCGTTCGCCTGTATGGTGCACGGGGCAACCCTGGCAGCGGCAGTTCTGTTGTTTCCGGTGACCTGGCCTGTCGTTACAGGAGTCCTTCTGGTTGCCTCGGGACTTGTTGGGCCGCTGCTGACCGGGGGTATCAGCAGTAGGTTGCCGGCCATAGCGGGCCCAGAGCTGTCCAGCCAACGCCGTGCCCAGGGCTGGGACGTCGCCACGTACGGTATCGCGGGCACGATCGGACCCGCACTTGTCGCCGCATTATCGGTCTGGTGGGGACCGGCGGTGGCAGCACTGATCCTGGCTGCGGCCACCTTTGTGGCGGCAGGGGTGATCAAGCTCCTGCCATATTCGCCGCCTGCTGCTGCGGCGTCGGAGGTCCCTCAGCCGGCACGGACACTGGTCATGATGCTCTCGACGGGTCCTTTGCGTCGGACCCTCTACCTGACGGTTGTCGTTGCCGTATCGGTTGCGGTGCTGCCCATCACGGCCGTTGCCTCCACTGGTGATTTCGCGGTAATACCTGCCGCAGCAGGTGTTCTTGCCGCAGCCTATGGGTTAGGAGGCCTTGCGGGTTCAGTGGGGGTGATGCTTCGGCCGATGCGGGGCGACGCTGACCGGCTGATGACGCGGCTTGCGGCTGGAGTAGCTGTAACTCTGGCTGCAGCGGCGTTTGCCGGAACTTTCCCTGCCGCAGTGGTGGCCTATTCGCTGGCTGGTATCGGAAATTCGTACTTCTTCGCTGCAACCCTTGCTGCCCGCAGCGAGTATGCACCGCCGGCGGCACGAGGTCAGGTGTTTGTGTGGGTCGGTGCCTTGAAGATCACTGCGGGATCGATAGGAACCGCTTCAGCCGGTGCCGTCGTCTTGTATGCCACTCAACTGCCCTTATTGGTGGCGGTCACCCTCATCACTGCCGCTGTCGGCGCGTCCGCCCTGGACCGGCGGGCAAGTCGCGCCCACAGAGCTCACCGACGGCGTGCCGCACCTCTGTCTGGGGAGCTCGACCCTCTTTAAGCGCCGTCGCGTGAGTATTGGAGCAGAACCACGCCATTGCCGAACGTGCGGGTCCCATCGAGCTTGAGGTCAAGCATGATGTCCCGGGACTCGAACAGCGGGCGGCCCTTGCCCAGCACCACGGGGTGGACGCAGATGTGGAATTCATCGATCAGGCCGAGCCGCATAAACGTGGAGGCGAGGTTGGCTCCACTCAGCGCGATGTCGCCTCCGGTCTGGGCCTTCAGCTCTTCGATCTGTTCAGGTACGACGTCGGGAATCACCGTGGTGTTCCAGTCGGCCTTCGTGAGGGTCCGTGAGAATACGAACTTGGGCTTCTCGCGCCAGATTCCGGCGAACTCGACCTCGACCGGGGAACTGTCCGGATCCTGGTCGGCGGTGGGCCAGAACTCTGCCATGAGCTCGTGGGTGACGCGACCGTCCATGAACGCCCCCATCTCCCGGCACTTCTCGTTGAAGTAGCGGTGCAGTTCCTCGTCCACGCGATGCCAGCTGATGTCGCGGTCGGGCCCCTCGAAGAATCCGTCCAAGGACACGGACATCATCAGGATGATCTTGCGCATTCGGCTACCTCCAGCGGCGAGAGGCGGCGTGGCCGCCGTCGTGCGTTCCAGTGAAGCACTCCGCGGTCCGTCGGAAAAGACCCAGCCCATAAGGCGCCGAGAAAATCCATTGACGCAAGCGCCCGCACAGGAGGAGAATCCTAACTGTGTTAGGAAATCCTACTCGCAATAGGTTATCCGAACGGCGTGAGGCTTCCCGCCGGGAAATCGTCAATGCCGCCTGGTCAGTGGCGCGCGAGGACGGACTGGCTGCCGTGACCCTGCGGGAGGTCGCGGCGCGCGTGGGTATGCGGGCGCCGTCGCTGTATACCCACTTCGAATCCCGGAACGCGATCTTCGACGCGATGTTCGCGCAGGCCTGGCGCGACTGCAACGACCAAATGGAAAAAGCGCTCCGCACAGCGCCCCGAGACTCCCTGCGTGAATTCCTGAAGTGGAACTCGCGCACCTTCTTCGAGTTCTGTGTGAGCGATCCACCTCGCGCCCAGCTGATGAACCAGCGCACCATCCCGGGCTTCGAGCCGACGCCGGATTCCTATGCACCGTCCGTTGCGTCCTGGGAACGCTTCCGCGAGGAACTGGCACCGTACGGTGTTACCCGCCGCGAGGACATCGACCTCTATACCGCGATGCTGGGCGGGCTCATCGACGCCCAACTGGCCAACGACCCCGGCGGCAACCGCTGGGAGAAACTGCTGGATCGGGCCGTCGACATGTACGTCGACGCGCTCGAGCCCGCACCCTCACCTCCTTCCTGAAACGCAAGGACTGATTGTCATGAGCACTCAAACCGCTGCTACCGGCACCCGGGAACACCCTCGCCGCCCCGGCCTGGACCACAAAACAGCCATGCGGCTGGCCCGCACCGAATACCAGCGCGGAGCCGACGTCGTCGACGGACTCTCGCCCGAGCAGTGGACGCTGCCCACAGACTGCACCGAGTGGGACGTCCGCGCCATGGTCGCCCACATCTGCGGCATGGCCGCGATGGCAGCAACTCCCTGGGAAACAAACCGCCAGATGAAGGCCGCGCAGAAGGAAGTCGCGCGCAGCGGCGTCGAACCGATCGATGCGCTCACCGGTCTGCAGGTCTCCGAGCGGGCGGATAAGACGCCAGAGACACTCACCGCCGAGCTGCACAAGATCGGACCGAAGGCCGCCCGCGGCCGGCGCCGGACGCCATCCCTCATCCGCAACCGCCGGCTGCCCGAGGAACAGTCCGCCGAGGGCATGTCGGAATGGTGGACCATCGGCTACCTGACGGACATCATCCTCACGCGTGACCCCTGGATGCACCGAGTCGACCTCAGCCACGCCACCGGCAAGGAGATGATTCTCACGGAGGATCACGACGGTGTCCTGATCGACGACGTCGTCCGCGACTGGGCGGCGCGGCACGGCCAGCACTACCGGCTACGGCTCACCGGCCCGGCCGGCGGAACGTGGAGCGAGGGCGACGGCGGGGAAGAGATCGAACTCGATGCGGTCGAGTTCTGCCGAATCCTGTCCCGACGGGCGCCGGGGGAAGGGCTGATGGCGACGTTGGTTCCCTTCTAGAAGCCTCTGTTCCCGCCGTCGGACGGGCACTATTGTCACCTCCCCAGTCCGCTGGGACACTTACGCCATGCCGGATACTGCCCAGCTCAACCGCCCCGCACCGTCGCGCGCCGCAATCTTCGTGGATTTCGACAACGTGTACACGGGGCTGAAAATGCTCGAGCCTGCAGCGGCCGAACGATTCGCCACAGACCCGGGCCACTGGATCACAGCGATCGCGGAGGCGGCAGACGGCATCGAGGGCCGGGCCAGCATGCGTTTCCTCATCCGCAATTGCTATCTGAACCCGGCCATCTACTCGAAATACCGCTCTTTCTGGACGCGCGCCGGTTTCCGCGTCATTGACTGTCCGTCGCTGACCCAGCAGGGAAAAAGCAGCACAGACATCAACCTGGTGCTCGACGCGGTGGACGTTCTGGCGAGTGCTTCCCACATTGACGAGTTCTTCATAGCCTCCGCCGATGCGGATTTCACATCACTGGTGCAGCGTTTCCGGGCGGCAGACCGGCGGACCACCGTCATCGTCGCAGGCGCTGTGGCAGCTGCGTACCGTGAGATGGCGGACGCAGTCATTCAGTCCTACGAATTCGTATCCATGCTCGACGCGTCGACAGATGTGGAAGCCACCCAGGAGAGTCAGGCGGCACCGACTGCTCCCCGTGTCACCATGAAGACTTCGCACAAGTCAGCGGCGGACGCAGTTCGAAGTTTCGTCAAGCAGGCTCCCGGGCCCGTGACCGGCGCGATTGTCGCCCACCGGGCGACCGCGGTCGAGCCGCTACTGGCCAATGACTGGGACGGCCACGGGAAATTTGGTGTCTGGGTCTCGCACCTCGGTGGCGGCATCGAATACTCTCCGACGCCGGCACCCGGTTGGGTCTGGGATTCCCGCCGGTTCTCACATACCGACCTGCCGCGCATCGCGGAATCGCCCGCGCCCCGGATCGGCCAGCAGGTGTGTCGTGTTACGGACGCCCCCGAACTGTCGACGGCGCAGTACCGGCAGATATTCGTATCGATGGAGGCGCTGGCCACGGAATCCACTAACCGTGATGAACTGGCAAAGCGGGTCAGGGACGAGTGCGTGGAGGCCGGTACACCGGTGTCCCGGTCTGCGATCAATTTCGTGATTCAGGGACTGTACGCGAAGGCTCCGCTCGCGGGTGGCGCGAGTGCGGCCGAGCTTGCCGCAGCCTGGGTGCGCAACGTTGAGACGATGTGCCGCATCGCGGGCATGCAGCTCGATCCCGACGAAACTGTGGCCCTAAGAGAGTGGGCCGGCGGGGGACTCGTTACAGCTTGAGCACCTGTCACGCCGGGAACTGCAACTCGCCGTCCTTGTAGACCTGCCCGATCATGGATCGCAGCCGCGGCAGTTGTTCGACGGATTCCAGCAGACCTTCCAGGACGACAACGTCGGCCCGGTAATCAGGGGCGAGCCTGCCCACGGAGTGTTCCGGCGTGATGAGTTCGCCTGCAACGGAGGTGGTGGCGGCCAGTACCTGTTCCAGACTCATGCCCGCGTCCGCCATCAAGGCAAGTTCCTCAAGGTTCTCGCCGTGGACACCCACGCCGGAATCGGTTCCCATGGCAATTCGGACGCCGGCCTCAACGGCGCGCGCTACCGAGCGGCGGTGGTCCTCGGCGACCCGCTTCGCCTTCTCAATGACCTGGGGCGGAAGTCCGCTGGTACCGCTTTCGCCCTTGTGGATGACCGCCTGAGGCGCAGACAGCGTCGGTACCAGGTAGGCGTTGGTGTCCAGGAACAGCTGAATCGCCTCGTCATTGAGGTAGACGCCGTGCTCGATGGTTCGGACACCGGCACGCAGTGCGTTGACGATACCCGGCGTGCCCTGGGCATGGGACATAACGTACTTGCCCTGCAGTTCAGCCTCTTCCACAATGACGGCAATCTCCGCAGCAGTGAACTGCGAGTGCTGCGGATCGGTGGTGGGGGAAAGCACTCCGCCAGTGGAACAAATCTTGATCTGGTCAGCACCGGCGCGCAGCAGCTGTCGGGCAACTTTCCGAACTTCCTCGACGCCGTCGCCGATCCCGCTCGGACGCCCGGGGTGAGGCCCGAGGGTAGGGGAGTCGATGCCCGACGGCAACCAGAAGTCCCCGTGTCCGCCTGTCTGAGACATGATGCTGATGGCAAGCCGAAGCCGTGGGCCCTTCACCAGGCCGCGCTCGATGGCGAGTTTGGCGCCGAGGTCAGCGCCGCCGGCGTCCCGTGCAGTGGTGATGCCGGCACGGAGCGTGGCTTCCAGATTGCGCACGGATTCGTAGAACTGCAGCGAGAACGGCTCTGCCACGGCCTGGATGGAACCCGGGTTGGAGGTGGTTGCGTGGATGTGCAGGTCGATCATTCCGGGAAGCACAGTTCGCCCCATACAGTCCACCAGCGTGGCGTTGGCGTAGTCCGGGGAGTCGCCGGCACCGGTGCCCACCGCTTCAATTATGTTGCCGCGGAAGATGACGTCGGTGGGACCGGCGAGGAACCGTTCGCCGTCGAAGACGTGGCCGTTCCGAAACACTGTGGGAGGGGGTGTCATGCACCCACTCTAGTAATTGCGCCGCAGCGGCGGTTCCTCACCGCCGGGACGCTGCACGAGGATCTGGTTCACGCCGTTCAGCCCCCGCTCAAAGCCAAGCGCGCTCGACGCCATATACAACCGCCACACCCGCGCCCGTCCTTCGCTCGTGAGCCGGACCGCCTCGTCCCAGTTCTCCTCGAGATTGTGCACCCAGGCGCGCAATGTCAGGCCGTAGTGTCGGCGCAACGCTTCGACGTCGAGCACTTCCAGCCCGGCCGATTCGAGGGCCCCGACCATCACCGTGAGGCTGAGCATCTCGCCATCGGGAAAAACGTAGCGGGGGATGAACGAGTCCGGATCCGGCGGCATCTCACCGGCGTTCCACGAGATCGCGTGGTTGAGCAGCCTGCCACCCGGACGCAGCAGGCCACTCAGATGGGACGCGTATCGTCCGATCTGCTCCCCGCCAACGTGCTCTGCCATGCCGATCGAGCTGATCGCATCGAAAGGACCGTCATCGACGTCGCGGTAGTCCTGGACCCGGATCTCGATCCGGTCGGAAAGCCCGACGTCGGCCGCCCGCTTCCGTGCCAAAGTCGCCTGCTCTTTCGAGAGGGTGATGCCCACGACGTCGGCTCCGTAGTTCTGCGCCGCATGCAGTGCGAAGCTGCCCCAGCCGCAGCCCACGTCCAGCACCCTCATGCCCGGCCGCAAACCGAGCTTGCGGCAGACCAGATCGAGCTTCGCCTCCTGTGCCGCGTCCAGGCCGGTGCTCTCGTCCTCCCAGACAGCACACGAATAAACCATCGATGGTCCGAGGACGAGCGCATAAAAGTCGTTGCCGACGTCGTAATGGTGCGAGATTGCCGCGGCGTCGCGCTTCTTGGAATGCAGGCGCCCCTTTCGGGTGACGTCCATTTCCTCGGGCGGCGGTGCGGGCGGGAGTCCGATAGCACCGACCTGGAAGGCAGTCCGGAGGAGCTTCCAGCGCTCGCCGAGGGTGGGAGGGCGGAAGGCCTTCAGCTCGGCGAACTTGCCGACGGAACTGAGTACGGAGAAGCTTTCGAAGAGGTCGCCGGGACCGTCAATATCTCCGGCCACGTACGCACGGCTCAGCCCGAGCTGATTCGGCGACCACAGCATTCGCCGCAGTCCGCGACGGGAACGGAACTCAATTACCGGGGCATTGGCGGGTCCAGCCTCGGACCCGTCCCATGCCTGAAGCCGCAGGGGGATTTCTTCGGTGCCGAGGATGATTCCGAGTGCTTCGGCCAAGCGCGGTGCCACTCCCTTTTTCTTCACCATGGATCTTTGTCTACTCCCATCTGTCCGCTGGAACCAGAGGTAACCGATGTCTCGCCGCCCACCTGCAGCGGTCAGCTAGATGATCAGGCCCAGGGCAAAGGGGCCAATAAGGACGGTGAAGAGGGTGATCAGGATGACTCCCACGACGTTGAGTACCGCGCCACCGCGGACCATCTCGGTGATCTTGACCTGGCCGGTGGCGAAGACGATTGCGTTGGGCGGTGTACCGACGGGCAGCATGAACGCGCAGGTGGCAGCCAGTGCCGCGGGAATGAGCAGCGTCATGGGATCGACGCCGATTCCTACGGCGACGCCACCGAGGATCGGGATGAAGGTTGCAGCCGTGGCCGTGTTGCTGGTGATCTCGGTCAGGAGCAGGACGATCGTGACCACGGCGGCGAGGAGCAGGATGATGGGCAGGGCTCCGAGCCCGGTGACCTGCTCGCCGAACCAGGCGTCAAGGCCGGTGCCGGCGACGGCGGCGGCGAGCGACAGGCCACCGCCGAAGAGCAGAAGGACGCCCCACGGGAGGCCCCTCTCGGCGTCCTTCCACACCAGGGTCATATTTCCATGCTTGTCCCCGGGCAGCAGGAAGAGCACCACCCCGGCTCCGATGGCGACCACGGTGTCGTCGAAGAGGTCGAGCCAGGGCAGTTGCGTGCCGAGGTCGCCTACGCCCGAGAGCAGACCGGGGACAATCCAGCAGAACGCTGCGGCAGCGAAGACGCCCAGAACGATCTTCTCGCCCTGACTCATGGGACCCAGTGCGGCAATCTCGTTGTTGATCAGCTCCTTGCCACCGGGCACTTCGTCGAGATGGAAGCGGAACATGAGCCGGGTAAGGATCAGCCACGCGAGCCCGATGAAGACGATCACGATCGGCACGCCGAGCATCATCCACTGGGCGAAGCCAACCGTGCGGCCCAGTTCCTCACTGATGTAACCGGCCACGATGGCGTTCGGCGGGCTACCCAGCAGGGTGCCGAGGCCCCCGATGGTTGCGGCCCAGGCGATCGACAGCACAAGGGCCACGCCGAACAGGCGAACATCGCGGTCGTCGATCACGTCGCTGATGGCCTTGCCCGACCGGATCTGCTCCGTCATGTCCTCGGCTGCAGTTACAGCTGTCGATCCGGATCCCGCCCCGGCTATGGCTGTGGCCGTGGTTGCGGCTGTGGCTCCGGCGTGCCGGCTATTCTCCACCACGAGCGTCAGCACACTGAGTCCGATGGGCAGCATCATCAGCGTCGTCGCAGTGTTCGACACCCACATCGACAGGAATGCGGTGGCGATCATCATTCCGAGGATGATCTGCCGCGGGTGGGTGCCGACCCGACGGAGGGTCAGCAGGGCAATGCGGCGGTGCAGGTTCCACTTCTGCATGGCGATTGCGATGAGGAAACCGCCCAGGAAGAGGAACACGATCGGGTTGGCGTAGGGGGCCGTAACCTCGGACACCTCAAGCGCGGTCAGCACCGGGAACAGGACAATCGGGAGCAGTGATGTGACCGACAGGGGCATGGCTTCGGTCATCCACCAGACGGCCATGAGGGTGGCGACCGCACCGACCACCCGGGCATCCGCTGAGACGTTGGTATTGCCAAGGAGGAGCCAGACGACGGCGGCCAGCAGCAATCCAAGTCCTCGGTAGAGCCATGTCCGGCCGGCCGATCGCTGCGGTCCCAACCTTTCCTCTGGTCGTTCTCCCGTCTGGCCTTGCTGGGCGACGACGCCCTCGGAATCCTGGCTCATGCGTCTGTCCTTATCGAGCTAGTGCGGCTGGGGCAGTCCTTCGGTTGGTGTCGGGCGTCGATCTATGTACAGAAAGGATAAAGAAGAAATCACGAATGTGATACAAGTCACGTTCGGCTTGGGCTCAGCGGATCCACGACGCAGCAGGGAGTTCCCTACTGCACCCGCACCTGACCGCCGTCGACGTCCCACCGCGCGTCAAGGCGGACGTTGGCGAGCATCCTGCGGTCATGGGTGACCAGCAGGAGGGCCCCCGTGTAGTCCTCGAGCGCCTCTTCGAGCTGCTCGATGGCGGGAAGGTCAAGGTGGTTGGTGGGCTCGTCCAGCACCAGCAGGTTCACCCCGCGGGCCTGCAGCAGCGCAAGCCCCGCCCGCGTGCGCTCGCCGGGGGAGAGCATGCCGACGCGTGCGGAGGTTTGCTCCGCCTTGAGCCCGAACTTGGCCAGCAGGGTGCGGATCTCTGCCTGGGCAAGCTCCGGCACCGCCGCCTCGAACGATGCGGCCAGAGTCTCGTCCTCGGCGAGCTGGCCGCGTGCCTGGTCGATTTCTCCGACGGCGACGTTGGCACCGAGGGAGGCGGCGCCGTCGTCGGGCTGTTGATGTCCCAGCAGCAGGCGCAGCAGCGTGGACTTTCCGGCGCCGTTGGGGCCGGTGATGCCGATGCGGTCACCGGCGTTGATCTGCACAGAGACAGGTCCCAGCGTGAAGTCGCCCTGCCTCGCCACGGCACCGTTCAGCGTGGCGACCACCGAGCTTGAGCGCGGCGCCGACCCGATACTGAACTGCAGCTGCCACTCCTTGCGCGGCTCCTCGACCTCCTCAAGCCGGGCAATCCGCGACTCCATCTGCCGGACCTTCTGCCCCTGCTTCTCCGACGATTCCATGCTGGCGCGACGGCGGATCTTGTCATTGTCCGGGTTCTTTTTCATGGCGTTCCGGACACCTTGCGAGCTCCATTCGCGCTGCGTCCGGGCCCGCGACACGAGGTCCTGCTTCTTCTCGGCGTACTCCTCGTACGCTTCGCGGGCGTGCCGCTTCGCGACGGCGCGTTCTTCGAGGTAGGCGTCGTAGCCGCCGTCGTACACGGCGACCTGGTTCTGGGCCAGGTCAAGCTCCACCACTGTGGTCACGCAGCGCGCCAGGAACTCGCGGTCGTGGGAGACGAGCACCGCCCCGCCGCGCAGGTTGCGCATGAAGGCTTCCAGCCGGGCGAGCCCGTCGAGGTCCAGGTCATTGGTCGGTTCATCAAGGAGGACGACGTCGAACCGGCTCAGTAACAGCGTGGCCAGGGCAACCCGGGCCAGCTGGCCGCCGGAGAGACCGGTGACGGGTGCCTCCGGTGCTACGCCGGGCGCGACGTCGGCCAGCACCGCCGGGAGCCGGTCCTCCAGATCCGCTGCGCCCGACGCGAGCCAGTGCTCCAGCGCTGAGGCGTAGCGGTCGTCGGTTCCCTTGATTTCTGTGCCAAGCTCTTCCGCCGCCTTTTCCATGGCCTCTGTTGCGGCGGTGGCGCCGGTCCGGCGTGCGATGTAGGTTTCCACGGTCTCGCCCGGGGTGCGCTCGTGCTCCTGGGGGAGCCAACCGACGAAGGCGTCCTTCGGCGAGCACATCACCGTGCCGGCGAGCGGCTCATCGACCCCTGCCAGAAGCCGAAGCAGGGTGGACTTGCCGGCACCGTTCGCTCCCACCACTCCTACGACGTCACCCTGCGTGACGGTCAGATCCAGGTTTGAGAAGAGGGTGCGGTGGGCGTGGCCACCGGAGAGCGCCTTGGCCACGAGTGTTGCAGTCATTGATTCAGTCTAGAAGCCGACGACGGCCGCCACCTCCGCTTCAACTGGCTATGTTCATTGCTGTCACGTCGCACGGGCACCGGAACCCTTGACCCTGACCTCTGGGGAGGGTTTAGCTTGAGAACCGACAAGGAAGTTGCACAGTGCAGACACCGGATGGCAAAGCGGCCGCGATCGCGGACTATGGGTTGCTCGGAGACTGCCAGGGGTCCGCCCTTGCTTCGCGAGACGGATCCATCGACTGGTGGTGCCCGCCGCGGTTTGATGCCCCCAGCGTCTTCGGCCGCCTGCTGGACCCGGATGCCGGCCACTGGACAATCCGCCCGACCAGCGAATACACGACCACCCGTCGCTATCTCCCGGGCACCATGGTGCTCGAAACGACGTTTGAGTGCGACGGCGGGGAGGCCCGGGTGACCGATGCGCTGGCGCTTGGTCCAGGGGAACGAGGGCATGAGGTGGGACATGGTTCCCCTCATATGCTGCTTCGCCGGGTCGAGGTCACCCGTGGATCTGTTGAGGTGACGGTCGAGCTTGTGCCAAGACCGGAATACGGCCTGATCACGCCGCACTTCACGCAGACCACCACCGGGTGGGAGATCAGCGGCGGTGCTGACCGCCTGACGTTGACCGCCGGACTCAGCCTCACCGCCGGGGACGGGTCCATCGGCGGAACCTTCATGCTCGAGGCAGGGGAGGCTGCAGTTTTCGCACTCCGCCACCGGGGCGCCGTCGGTTCCCCACCCGTGGCCGACGACGGCGCCGGTGAACTCGAGAACACCATTGCCGGGTGGCGGTCCTGGAGCGAGATGCACCAGGGCTACCGGGGTGCGTACCGGGAACAGGTGCACCGCAGCGCCCTGGTACTCCAGACACTCACCTACGGTCCTACCGGAGCGGTCGCTGCGGCCCCGACCACCTCGTTGCCGGAAGAGCCTGGGGGCAGCGACAACTGGGACTACCGGTACGGCTGGCTTCGTGACGGGAGCCTCACCCTCAAGGCGCTCTGGGTAGCGGCCTGTCCCGATGAGGCGCAGCAGTTCTTCGACTGGATCACCACGTCTGCCGGAGCACTCGGTGACGGACACCTGCAGATCATGTTCGGCGTCGGCGGAGAGCACGATCTCACTGAACACGAGCTGGACCATTTGCAGGGTTACGCGGGATCGCGGCCGGTCCGCGTGGGCAATGACGCCTGGGACCAGAAGCAGCTTGACGTCCTCGGCGAAGTCTTCGAATGCGCGTGGGTTCTGCGCGAACAACTCGGTGAACTTCCCGCCGAGACCCGGAACTTCCTGGTTGCTGTTGCCGATCGGGCTGCGGAGACGTGGCAGGAGAATGACTCCGGTATCTGGGAAGGGCGAGAGGGAACCCGGGATTACCTGACGTCCAAGCTGATGTGCTGGGTGGCTCTGGACCGGGCGGTCAATCTCGCCGACCGCCTCGGCGCCGCGCGGAAGGTGCCAGCCTGGGAACGCGAACGGGAGAGGATTCGCGGTGCAATCCTCGAAAAGGGCTGGGACAGCAGCGCCAAGACCTTCACCGGAGCCTTCGGTTCCGACCATCTCGACGCAGGTGTGCTTCTAATGCCGATCATGGGATTCCTGCCGGCTGGTGACGACCGCATGCTGGCCACGCTGGACGCGGTGGAACGGGAACTCACCACCGGCAACCTGGTCCAGCGGTGGACGGGTTCGGGAGACGAAGGCGCCTTCATCATTTGCTCCTACTGGCTGGCCGCTGCCCGCGCCATGGCAGGCCAGCCGGAGCGGGCCCGGAAGATCTTCGATGCAGTCACCGGATACGCCAATGATCTGGGACTCCTTTCGGAAGAAATCGACATCCGGGACGGCAGCCTGATCGGGAACTTCCCGCAGGGCCTCTCACACATCGGGCTGATCAACGCGGCGTGGGCGATCACGCAGGCCGAGGACGCGCAGGCCGGACAGGGCGCATAGACATCCACAGACAACCACAGCAGCCGCAGCTACGAATGCATTCCAAACGGGAAACGAGGCGATGTGCCGGTCAGGCGGGGGTGGAAATGCTTTACGGTAGTTTCAACCCCACTGGAGCGGCTGGAAGGTGATCAATTGTTGACAGGCGCTGAAGACGCGGTGCACGGTCCCGCGGAGATCGCTCATTACCTGCCCCCGCACTATCTGGAATCCGCGCTGCGCGAGGATGTGCTCTCCGGCCTGACCGCGACGCCAAAGTGGCTTCCACCCAAGTGGTTCTACGACGATCGCGGCAGCCACCTGTTCGAGCAGATCACGGAACTGCCGGAGTACTACCCGACGCGTGCCGAACGCGAGATCCTTGAGCGGTATGCACCGGATATGGCCGCGGCAGCTCCCGCGGAAACGCTCATCGAGCTCGGCTCCGGATCCTCCAGCAAGACGCCCCTCCTGTTATCGGCGCTGCAGGAGGAAGGCCATCTGCAGCGGTACGTCGCCGTCGACGTGAGCGACGGTGCACTGCTGGGTGCGGGAGACCACCTTTCCGAGACATTCCCGGAGCTGGAACTTAGCCCGGTCGCTGCCGACTTTGAGCACCAACTCCATGTCCTGCCGCGGGAAGGCCACCGCATGGTTGCCTTTCTGGGAGGCACCATCGGCAACCTCGAGCCGGAACAGCGCACACGGTTCCTGGAAAATATCCACGCACTGCTGGGACCCGGGGGCGGGTCCCTGCTGGTCGGAACGGATCTGGTGAAGCCGGCAGAGATACTGGTGCCGGCCTACGACGATTCCCAGGGTGTGACGGCGGACTTCAACAAGAACGTCCTACGGGTGCTGAACCGTGAATTGGGTGCGGACTTCGACGTCGATGAATTCGACCATGTCGCGGAGTGGGTCCCGGACAAGAGCTGGATTGAGATGCGCCTGCGCGCACGGAGACCCATGCTTGTGACGTTGCCCGGCGTGGATCTTCAGGTCCACTTTGATGCCGGCGAGGAACTGAGAACCGAGATCTCCACGAAATTCAGCCGGAACGCTATCGCAGTTGAACTCGAGGCTGCCGGTTTCCACATCGCGGGCCAATGGAGCGACTCCCAGGACCGCTATGCGGTCACGGTGGCGAAGGCGGTGTAGGCAGATGCGGTCTGCGCAGACGGTGAAGCCGTTGTCGGAGGAAGAGGCGGAGATCTACGTTGCTTCAGTCTGCTTCAAGACGGGACCGCCCGGAAAGATTGGCATCGAAGTTGAGCGCACGGTCCACCGCATCGACGACGGCGCCGTCCCGGTTCCGGTACCAGAGGTCCGTGATGCTGTCGGCAGCGTATCGGAACCGCTTCCCGGCGGAGGGCTCATCACCCTCGAACCGGGCGGCCAGCTGGAAATCAGCTCAGCGTGCGCACCGAGCCTCCCCGAAGTGATCTCATCCATGCGCACCGATCTCAGCCAGGTCGGCACACGGCTGGCGGAAGCAGGACTTCTCCTCGGCGACCTGGCCCTCGACCCGTTCCGGCCGCCGCGGCGCACGTTGGAACAACCCCGCTACGCAGCGATGGAGCAGCAATTCGACCGCACCGGTCCAGCCGGCCGGACCATGATGTGCTCCACCGCTTCCCTTCAGATCTCGCTCGATGCGGGCACCGACGGCGCAGGTGGCGCCAGCGCACTCCAACGCTGGCGCCACCTGCATCTCCTTGCGCCGCTGTTGACGGCCATGTTCGCGAACTCCCCGTTTGTCGGAGGCAAACCGAGCGGCTGGCGCAGCACCCGCCAGGCCGCCTGGCTCGCTATCGACCCGACCCGCACCGCAGCGCCGGCGCGGCTCGCGGATGATCCCAGACACGACTGGGCGCGCTACGCGCTCGACGCCAACGTCCTGTGCATCAGACCCGACAACGACGACGGCAACTGGTACGTTCCCCGGGCATTGACCTTCCGGAACTGGCTTCGCGGAGCCGGCCCCCGGACGGTGACACTGCAGGATCTCGACTACCACCTGACCACGCTGTTCCCGCCGGTCCGGCCCCGCGGCTTTCTTGAACTGCGGGTGATTGACGCGCAGGCAGGCGGGGACTGGGAGGTGCCAACCGCCGTCGTCGCGGCCCTGATTGAAGACCTCCAGGCTGCTGCACTGGCGGGCGACGCCTGCCGCGCTCTGCCTGCTGACGCCGCCTCGCCGCTGGCCGCCGCCCGTGAGGGGTTGTCCTGTCCGGAGCTCGCCGAGGCTGCGCTGACGTGCGCCGAGGCGGCCTACGATGCACTGCCGCGGCTGGGTGCGGATTCCCAAACACGGGCCCGGGTCGCCGCCTTCATCGACAGATATACCGCCCGAGGCCTCACCCCGGCAGACGTCTCACTCGCCGAATGGCAGCGCACGGGACGCATTCCGGCCTTCACCCTTGAGAACCCAGCCAATCATCCTGAGGAGCGACTCCATGAGCATCGCTGAAACAGCAGCAGTTGAACCTCGAGACACCGAACAGCTCCGGATGGAGTTGGCCCGGCGGCTTGAGCGTGCACGGAACCGGACGCTGGCGCTGACGGATTACGACGACGGCGAACTGGTCAAGCAGCACTCGCCCCTTATGTCGCCCCTGGTATGGGACCTGGCGCATGTGGGCAGCCAGGAGGAATTGTGGCTCGTGCGCGACGTTGGGGGACGCCCGCCCCTGCGCTGCGATCTTGACGAGATGTACGACGCTTTCCAGCACCCCCGGAGCACACGCCCCACGCTTCCGCTGCTCTCGCCCGCCGAATCCCGACGCTACCTTGCGGACGTACGCGACAAGGCGCTGGACATCCTGGACCGCACTCAGCTGGAGGGCAAGCCGCTGCTGGAGAACGGGTTCGCGTTCGGCATGATCGTCCAGCACGAGCAGCAGCACGCCGAAACCATGCTCGCAACCCACCAGATCCGCGACGGTGAAAGGATCCTGCCGGAGACACCGCTGCCTGATACCCGTGCGAAGCTGCCGCTACCCGCCGAAGTGCTGATCCCGTCCGGTCCGTTCACCATGGGCACGTCGGTCGAACCATGGGCGCTGGACAACGAGAGGCCCGCACACTCGGTGGACCTGCCGGCCTACTGGATCGACACAACACCGGTGACCAACGGCATGTATGAGCAGTTCATCGCTGCCGGCGGCTATGACGAATCCTCCTGGTGGCACCCGGACGGCTGGCGGCACCGGAACGAGGTAGGCCTGAAGGCGCCGAAATACTGGCACCGCGCCGACGGGCAGTGGATGCGCAAGCGGTTCGGCGCCGTCGAGCCCGTCCCCGCGGACGAACCGGTGCAGCATGTCTGCTGGTATGAAGCGGACGCCTACGCCCGGTGGTCCGGTCGGCGGCTGCCGATCGAGGCCGAGTGGGAGAAGGCCGCCCGCTTTGACCCTGCCAGCGGCCGGTCCCGCCGGTTCCCGTGGGGAGATGAGGAGCCCGCTGCCGAGCATGCCAACCTCGCCGGAACGGCCCTGCGCGCAGCGCCCGCCGGTTCCTATCCGGAGGGCGCCTCGCCGCTGGGTGTCCGGCAGCTGATCGGGGACGTGTGGGAGTGGGTTTCGAGCGATTTCCAGCCGTACCCCGGCTTCACTGTCTTCCCTTACGAGGAGTACAGCCAGGTGTTCTTCGGAAGCGGCTACAAGGTCCTCCGCGGCGGTTCCTGGGCCACCGACCCCGCCGCGGCCCGGGCGACCTTCCGAAACTGGGACTATCCCATCCGCCGGCAGATTTTCTCAGGCTTCCGGACCGCACGCGACGCCCGCCCAGCGGAGACCGTCTAGCATGTGCCGGCACCTGGCCTTCCTGGGGCCGCCCACCTCCCTCGCCACGCTTCTGCTCGCCCCCGAGCACGGCCTGCTGAAGCAATCCTGGGCGCCGCGGTTCCAGCAGTACGGCACCGTCAACGCGGACGGGTTCGGTGTCGGCTGGTACGCGGACGGTGACCCCAAACCTGCACGCTACCGCCGCGCAGTACCGATGTGGGCCGATCCTTCCTTCGCGGACGTCGCCCGGGTCACAACGACGACGGCGGCGCTCGCCGCGGTGCGGTCCGCCACCGTGGGCACCACCCAGGACGAATCGGCCTCAGCTCCCTACACGGACGGCACCTGGCTCTTCAGCCACAACGGGCGGATCAACGGTTGGCCCGGATCCGTGGAGGGGATCGTTGACGCGATCCCTGCGTCCCGTCTGCTGACCATGGAGGCACATGTCGATTCGGCCTTGGTCTGGGCGCTGGTGCTCGAGTTCCTGGCGGCCGGACAGGGGCCCGATCAGGCGCTCGCCGGTAGCGCCCGAACAGTGTTGGAGCACGCCGAGGCGCGCCTGAACCTGCTGCTGACGGACGGCAAAACAATCACGGCTACAGCTGTGGGGGACACTTTGTACTGGCGCTCCGGGCCGGAGGGGTTTGTCGTGGCCAGTGAGCCGTCCGACGATAGTCCGGGCTGGCACAGCGTTCCCGATAACTCGGTGCTCGCCGCGACAGCCGACGGTGTCGAGGTTCAGCCCATCGGTTAGAGTGAGGGACTCACCAGCGGACCCAGGCAGCGGTGATGCGGTCACGGCCGCCGCTGGCCATCGGTCACGCACCCGGGCACATGCTCATCACCGATGCTCGGGACAGCGACTACCTTGTGCCCTGAGCTGCACCCGGAACTTCTGCGCACTTTCGGGTGACTTCCGGCGTCGTGAAGTCGCCGGAAGTGCGCAAACGTTCCGGGGTTTACCCTTCGAGGTGCCTCAGCAGCTCAGCCTCAGCTGCATCGAGGTAGGCGCGCAGCTCGGCAGCGGCCTTCTCGTTTTCGCCCGCGCGAAGCCGCTTCACGAGCTGCGCGTTGCGGTCTGCGTAATGGGTATGGAAGTCCGGCGCGGAGGCCATGGCGTGGAAAACGAGCCGCATCTCCGCGAGCACCCGGCCCATGAGTTCCTGCAGCAATTCGCTCCTGGTCAGCCCCACCACCGCTTCGTGGAACGCCTGGTTCGCGTTGGCCATGTCGGCGACCGATCCGGCGTCGCGGGCCGCCTTCGCCCGCCGGATGATCGATTCCATTGCATCGAGTTCCTGCGCTGACGGCTCAGACCACAGCACTGCCGCAGGCTCGATAGTCCGCCGGACCCGGTAAATCTCCCGTACTTCCTCCACACCGGGGGACGCCACGAAGACGCCCCGGTTCGGAATCCGCGTCACGATCGATTCGCCCGCCAGCGTGGTGAACGCCTGGCGCAGCGTGTTCCGCGAAACCCCCAGTGACTCCGCGAGTGCCTGCTCTGAAAGCTTCGATCCCGGCGTCAGCTGGCCGGCCGCGATCCGTGCCCGCAGCACCGATGCGATCCACGCCGTCGTATGCGCGTGCTCAGCCGCGCCCTCAACCTCAGAAGTCACGCCTGCCCTGCCCTCTCCACCTCGCCCAGCACTTCACCGCGCACGACGGCGGCACCGGCCTCCTGCCCGCCGCGCCGGAACGTGCCGGCGGACGAGGCGGACACCACGGTCTCCATCTTCATCGCCTCCAGCACGGCGACGGGCTGGTCGGCTGCCACCTGTACGCCGTCGTCGGCCAGCCACTTCACGAGGTTGCCGCCCATCGGGGCGGTGACGGCGCCGTCGTTATTGTGTGTTTCCGTGACGGAAGACGGCACGACGGCGGCACCTCCGCCGCTCATCAACGCGGCAAACACCTGGCCCGGCAGGCCGAGCTGGACGGCCTTGCCGTCGATCTCCACCGTGAGTGTTTCCCGCCGCGCGACGGGACCGGCGAGTCCGCTCTTGAAGGACGCAGCGAGGCGCTCGGAGAACTCGGACTCGATCCACGTGGTGTAGACGCCGAGCCGGTCGGTCCGCGTGAAGTCCGGATCCCGCACCACTGCCCGGTGGAACGGGACGACGGTGGGCACGCCCTCAATCCGCAGCTCGTCGAGGGCGGTGCGGGCACGGCGCAGTGCCTGTGCACGGTCCTCGCCGTGGACGATCAGCTTGGCCATCAGGGAGTCGTACTCGGCTGGCACACTCGACCCCGAACAGACGCCCGTGTCGACGCGGATTCCCGCCCCGGTGGGTGCTTCGAACACGTCGACCGGCCCGGGGGAGGGCAGGAAACCGCGGCCGGCGTCTTCTGCGTTGAGCCGGAATTCGATGGCGTGACCGTGCGGCCCAGGATCCTCGGTGATGGACACCGGCAGGCCGGCGGCGATGCGAAATTGCTCGCGGACCAGGTCGACGCCGGAGGTTTCCTCGGTCACCGGGTGCTCGACCTGCAGGCGCGTGTTGACCTCGAGGAAGGAGATCACGCCGTCGGGTGCCACGAGATACTCGACCGTCCCCGCGCCGGTGTACCCGGCCTCGCGGCAGATCGCGCGCGCTGACTCGTGGATGCGGGTGCGCTGCTCGTCGGTCAGGAAGGGTGCGGGTGCCTCTTCGACGAGCTTCTGGTTCCGCCGCTGGAGCGAACAGTCCCGGGTCCCGACCACCACGACGTTCCCGTGCGTGTCCGCCAGTACCTGCGCCTCGACGTGCCGCGGCTTGTCGAGGAAACGCTCGACGAAGCACTCGCCGCGACCGAACGCCATGGTCGCCTCGCGTACCGCAGACGCGAAGGCGTCGTCAATGTCCTCGAGACGGTGCGCGATCTTGAGCCCGCGACCGCCGCCGCCGAACGCGGCCTTGATAGCCACCGGAACGCCGTGCTGCTTCGCGAACGCGCGGACCTCGTCGGCATCCGCAACCGGCCCGTCGGATCCGGGGACCAGCGGAGCACCAGCGCGTACCGCGATCTCCCGGGCGGTCACCTTGTTGCCCAGGCTGCGGATCGCGTCCGGTGACGGGCCGATCCAGGTGAGTCCGGCGTCGAGCACTGCCTGCGCAAAGTCGGCGTTCTCCGAGAGGAAACCGTAGCCGGGATGCACTGCGTCCGCGCCGGCACGAGCGGCGACGTCGAGCAGCTTCGGGATATTGAGGTACGTGTCCGCGCTTGTGGAGCCGTCGAGCGCGTAGGCCTCGTCGCTGAGGCGGACGTGCAGGGCATCTGCGTCGGGATCGGAGTACACCGCAACGGAAGCCAGCTCAGCATCGGCGCACGCGCGCGCTATCCGGACAGCGATTTCACCGCGGTTGGCGATCAGGACCTTCTTCATGGCTAGGGCTCCATTTCGATGAAACTCACGGTGGTGCCGGGCGGCAGCTGGGCGGCAATGGGGAGATCCTCCGGCACGACGACGCCGATCACCGGATATCCGCCGGTCACCGGATGGTCGGCCAGGAATAGTACGGGAAGGCCCGACGGCGGCACCTGCAGTGATCCCGCCATCACACCTTCGCTGGGCAGTTCCTCGGTGACTGAGCGTTCGAGGGGCCGGCCTTTTTGGACTCCGAGGCGGACGCCGATGCGGTTGGACTCGGCCGTGACCGTCCAGGCCTGCGTGGTGAGTGCCTTTTGGGAATCAGGCGTGAACCAGTCCTCGCGTGGGCCGGCGGTGATCCGAAGCTGCACCGGCTCGTTGCCCGGCTTCAGCAGTGTCTGCGGCAGCGTCGAGGGTTCGGGCGTGCCGACAATGTGGCCGCGCTCCACCTCGCCGACCGGTAACACCGTGCCCTGCTCAAGGACGCCAGGGCCGATGCCGGACATCAGGTCCGTCGCACGGCTGTCGAGCACAGCGGGAACGTCGATTCCCCCGCGGACCGCCAGGTAGGTGCGCAGTCCGGCGTCGGGCACATTGAGATGGAGACTTTCGCCGTCGTGCAGGGGAAAGGGTGCGTTCATCGGGGCGGACCGGGTGCCGGCTTCGATGCGGATCTCGGCTGGTGCCGGGGCGCCGGTGAGTGCGGCCGTCAGCTCTCCATGAGCCCGGACGGCGAGTCCGCCGAGGACGCTCTCGACGACGGCGTCGCCCGGCTCGTTGCCGACCAGTCGGTTGGCCTGGCGGGCGCTCGCGGTATCCGCGGCGCCGGAGGCAGAGACGCCGAGGTCACCGAGCCCGGGCCGGCCGAGGTCCTGAATAGTGGACTGCGGTCCCGGCATGAGGACCTCAACGAACGGCGACCCAACGGCAGGATGGGGAATGCCGTCGTCGTGCTTCTTTTCGTTAAGCTCGATCAGTTCACGCACCGCCGCATACTGAACCGTGGTGCCGGGACGCAGGAGGGCGGGTTGTTCGCGGCCCAGGTCCCACATCCGGGCGGCGGTGCGGCCGATCAGCTGCCAGCCGCCGGGGGAACGTCGCGGGTAGACGGCGGAGAAGTTGCCCGCCAGCGCTACCGAGCCGGCGGGCACGGCTGTGCGGGGTGTGTCGCGGCGGGGCACGCTGAGCGACTCGTTCTCGCCCACCAGGTAGGCGAACCCGGGGGCGAAACCGCCGAACGCTGCCGTCCACAGCTGGTCGGTGTGTGTTTTGATGACGCCGTCGGGGCCGAGGCCGGTGAGGCGGCCGACTTCGGTGAGGTCCTCGCCGTCGTACACCACCTCGATCCGCACCGGGTCACCGGACGCAAGCCCGTCCGTGGCCGGGGTCGTGTCGAGAGCGGCGACGGTGGTTCGGGCAGCTTGGGCGTGGGAGCGAGAGTCGAAGACGGCCAGGACCGTCCGGGCTGCGGCAAGCACGTCCACCTGTCCGGCGAGCGGGTGCTCCACCAGTTGCGCGTGCATAGCGAGGACGGATTCGAGCGACGCAAGCTCAATCAGCAGGGCGCGTGGCCCGGCCCATCTGATGTCCTTTTGGGGGATGCCAGGGCTCACACGAAGCTCCGGATACCGACGCCGGCCGCTTCCAGTTCCCGCCGGACGGCAGCGGCCATCGCTACCGCGCCGTCGGTGTCACCGTGGAGGCAGATGCTTTCGGCGTTCGTCTTGATGGTGGACCCGTCGCGGGCGACTATCGTGCCTTCGGTGGCGAGGCGGACCATGTTGGCGGCGACGGTGTCCTCGTCATGGAGGACGGCGTCGGGCTCGCGGCGGGAGACCAGCGTTCCGTCAGGGTTGTAGGCACGGTCGGCGAAGGCTTCCGACACCCCGCGGAGTCCGGCGGCTTCGGCTTTCTTGAGCGCTACCGAGCCGGGCAGGAGCAGCACGGGGAGGTCCCCGCCGAAGGCCTTGACGCCGTCGACCACTGCCTTCGCCTGAACCTCGTGAGTGACGATGGTGTTGTAGAGGGCGCCGTGGGGCTTGACGTAGCGGATGGTGCCGCCGGCTGCGCGGGCGATCGCGTCGAGGGCGCCAATTTGGTAGAGGACGTCGTCGGCCAGTTCTGTGGGGGAGCAGTCCATGAAGCGGCGTCCGAAGCCGGCGAGGTCACGGTAACCCACGTGGGCGCCGATGGTGACGCCGGCGGCAACGGCATCGCGGCAGGTCTGGGCGATGGTGGACGGATCACCGGCGTGGAAGCCGCACGCCACGTTGGCGCTGGAAACCGAGCGGAAGATGGCGGCGTCGTCACCCATGGTCCAGTTACCGAAGGACTCGCCGACGTCGCTGTTGAGGTCGATGAAAGCCATGGTGATCCTCGTCTCGTTTATGTGGTCCCTTCAGCATGCACGAGATTATACGATTGTTCAACAATTCATTCGACTCTTCCTAGGAAACCCGGGCGAGAAAACTGCGGGTCCGCTCATGCTGTGGCTGCCCCAGCACCTGCGCGGGAGTGCCCTGCTCTACGATGACACCGTTATCCATGAAGACCACCCGGTCCGCGACCTCGCGGGCGAATCCCATCTCGTGGGTCACAACGATCATGGTCATACCGCTGCGGGCCAGCTCCTTCATGACATCCAAAACCTCACCGACGAGCTCCGGATCCAGGGCGGACGTAGGTTCGTCAAAGAGCATCACCTCCGGCTTCATGGACAGCGCACGCGCAATGGCGACGCGCTGCTGCTGGCCACCTGAAAGCTGCGAGGGATAGTTGTGTATCCGATCGCCCAGGCCCACTTTGTTCAGGAGTTCCAGGGCCTCGGCTTCAGCCTGCTTCCGTGAAACCTTCAGCAACTTCAGTGGTCCATGCATCACGTTCTCAAGGGCCGTCATGTGTCCGAAGAGGTTGAAGCTCTGGAAGACCATTCCGATTCGTGACCGTCTGCGATTGATCTCCTTTTCCGGGGCCTCCACCAGTTGATCGCCCCGCACGTCATAGCCGATCATCCGGTCATCGACGAGAATGGCGCCCACTGTGGTCACCTCCAGATGGTTCACGCAGCGCAGAAGTGTTGACTTTCCTGACCCTGAAGGGCCGATCAGACAGACGACTTCCTGTGGTTGAACCCTGAGGGTGATCCCCTTGAGGACCTCGGTCTCGCCGAACTTCTTATGGACATTGAGGAACTCGACCGTTGCCATCAGCGGCCAGCCTTTCCGGAAGTGAGAAGGGTGCCCCTGGAGTAACGCCGCTCCAGCTTGCCCTGAAAGTAGCTGAGAACCGTGGTCAGGATGATGTACCAGATGCTGGCGACGATGAGCAGGGGGATCTGGCGCAGGTTCTGTGCGTAGATCTGCTGCGCGTTGTACAGCAGGTCTCCGACTCCGATCACTATCACCAGTGACGTGGTCTTGAGCATGGAAATGACGTTGTTGCCCACGGGCGGGATGATCACCTTCATGGCCTGCGGGATAACCACGTACCAGAGGGTCGCCAGTTTATTGAATCCCATTGAACGGCTCGCTTCGGTCTGCCCATGCGGAACGCTGAGTAATCCGGCGCGCACGATCTCCGCCATATACGCGCCCTCGTTCAATCCGAGCCCGAGGATTGCCGCGGTCATCAGGGAAACGACGTCGTTCGTGTTCCACTCAACGAAGTTGGGTCCGATGAACGGGATGCCGATCCCGATAGTGGGGAACAGTGCCGCGGCGAAGCCCCAGAACAGCAGCTGGACCAGCAACGGGGTTCCCCGGAAGAACCAGACGTAAATCCCCGCGACGCCGGAGATGAGCCGGTTGTCGCTCATTCTCATGATGGCCACGAGCAGGCCAACCAGGAAGCCGATGGCCATGGCGACTGCTGTCAGGTACAGGGTGGTGCCGAGTCCGGAGAGGATTCGTGTGTCGAAGAAGTATCTGCCGACTACGTCCCATCCGAATCCGGGGTTGGTGACTACGCTGAAGCATGCCATCAGCACGCACAGTGCAACGACGACGGCGCCCAACACCTGCCCGGGACGCCTGCGTCGCAGTACCGGTCTCCCGGACAGTGCGAGGTAATCGACCGCCGGAATGCTTCCGGGGGTCGGGCTGTGCGTTTGTTTCATGGTCATGGAGCCTCTTCAGGTTGCGGTTATGGCTACTTTGCGGGGTTGATTTCTGCCTGCTCGACCACCGTGTTCTCGAGACTCCACGCCGCCATGATCTTCCGGTAGGTGCCGTCCTCAATCAGCGAATTGAGTGATGCCTCGAAAGCCTCGGCCAGCTCCTCGTTCTCCTTGTTCACCACAACTCCGGCGAGTGAGGGTTCGACCAGAATTTCGGGCACTGCTGCAAAGACATCCGGTTGTAGTTGGGAGTAGTAGGCAACAAGGGCGCTGTCTGCCGCCATTGCCTCGGCCCTGCCCGTAGCTACCGCCTGATTGACGTTGTCCTGCTGCGGGAGGATCAGTTCGGTGATCTCCGCCTCGCCGGCCGCTGCGCATTCCTCCTGGAAGCCGGGCAGCACGTCCAAGGCCTGGGTAGTGCCCGTTTGCGCCGTGATTGTCATCCCGCATAGGTCGAGGATGTCCTTGATGCCCTCGGGATTGCCTTTCGTGACCATTACCGATGTGCCGCCAAGCATGTAGCTGACCATGGTGACGCGCTCCTGCCTCTCAGGCGTGATGGAGAAGGCGGCCCAGGATGCGTCGTATCGTTGAGCCTCTATCCCTGCGAGGATGCCGTTGAAGTCACCCTTGCTGATGTTGATGTCCAGCCCCATCCTCTTGGCGGCAGCAAGGGCAAGGTCCGGTTCGAGGCCGACAATATTCCCCTCGGAGTCAGTGAAGTCGATGGGCGCATAGGTAGGGTCTGTGACCAGTTCCATGGTGCCCCTGTCCGCGAGGTCGGCGGGCACCAGAGCGCTGACTGCCGGGTCTTCCTCGACGGCGGCGGCAGCTTCCTGACCTCCCGCCCCCAGCGCACCGGAGGCGTCCGCGCTCCCGGACGGAGCCGCCGTGGCCGCGCCCTCGGTGTTGCTGCAGGCTGCGGTGCTGAGGGCCAGGGCTATGGCGCTGGCGGATATGACGAGATTCTTGAGGAGCTTGTTCATGGTGCCTTCCGGTAGAAGCAGCGAAATCGACTCCCCAAAGGAGTTGAATCTTTCAATATGTTCAACTTATTATTTGAGTGTTGCAAGTCACTGTCAAGGGATTTGTCACGATGGACAGAAGCCGCTTCCACCATCCGCGGCTGCTAACCAATGGAGGGCCAGCCCATGAGAACAAAGAACGCGGTGACGGAAGAAGCTATCGCTGAGCGTCGAACGGCCATTCTCAACCACACGGCAGCGATCATCTCGGTCCATGGGGTGGATGGCTGTTCCTTTGCCGCTGTCTCGGAGGCCAGCGGCTTCAGCATCGGGATGATCCAGCACTACTTCCGCACCAGGGACAAGCTGCTCCTGGCTACCGTTGAACACCGGATCGGCGAGGCAGAGCAGGAGTGGAACAGCATTGCGAGCCGCGGCACCAACGCGCTTGATCGGATCTCGGACCTTCTGACCTTTTCGGTGGAAGGTGAGAAGTCATTCGCGGATGCCTGGGGATTCTGGCTGGAGCTCTATGCTGCCTCGCACCGGGACGGTCTGATGAGGCACAAGGTCAACACCCTGCTGGAGCACTGGCGGAAGATCTTCGTCGACGTTCTGGAGGAGGCGGTCGCAGAAGGAAGCATCAGGCCGATGCATGCGCCCGGAGACCAGGCCCGCCTGCTTCTTGCCGCCGTCGACGGTCTTGCCATCCAGACAGTGAACAGAACCTACGGAAGCAGCCCGGAGGAAATGCATCGGCTGCTCTTCCAGTTTGCCGCCGCCCAGCTGGGCATCGACGCTGCGGTGCTGAAAGCGTCCGCGGACGGCGTCTCCGGGCGCGCCGCTGCCGCTCCGCATCCGGTCTAGCCCGTACTTCCCCACCACTGCTACGGCACAATCAGCGAGGAAACAGATGATGATCACCGGCACAATACCGTCCACACCGGCAGGTTCAGCCGCGTCCGACAGGTTCGCTTCCCGCGCTGATGGCTATCGGCCGTCGCCGGTGAGGGATGTCTTTGAGCTGTCCATGCAGCCGGGCATGATCTCGTTGGCGGGCGGGAATCCTGATCTGGGTGTGCTCGAGCTGGATCTGCTGGCCGAGACAGCCTCGAACCTGATTCTGGAGCACGGTCTTGATGCTTTGCAGTACGGTAGCGGCGCTGGAACGGAGGAGCTCCAGCGGGCAATCTGCTCGGTGATGGCGGCGGAGGGGAATCCGGCCGAACCCGAGGAAATCCAGGTGACGGCTGGTTCGCAGATGGCGCTGGAACTGCTGGTCAAGTTGTTCTGCGATCCTGGGGACGTCATCCTGGCGGAGGGCCCTACCTACGTTGGCGCGATAGGGGTGTTCGAGGGGCTTCAGGCGGAGACTGTCCACGTTGCGATGGACGACGACGGCCTGGTTCCGGATGACCTGCGACGGCACATCGAAGAGTTGACCGCTCAAGGGCGCGTGCCCAAGCTGCTGTACACCATTCCCAATTTCCACAACCCGACCGGCATCACCCTCGCTGCGGACCGCAGGGCCGAAGTGGTAGCTATTTGCCGGCAGGCAGGCATCCCCATCATCGAGGACAATCCGTACGGCATGCTCAGCTTCGATGGTTCACACCTGCCGAGCCTGCACCAGCTGGACCCGAGGAATGTGTTCTACCTTGGCTCTTTCTCCAAGATTTTCTCGCCGGGGGTGCGTCTGGGTTGGGCAGTGGTTCCGGGGGACGTACGCCGTCAGATGCAGCTCGCATCGGAAGCGACAACCATCTGCCCGTCGGTGCTCAGCCAGATGTTCGTCCAGAAGTATCTCTGCGACTACGACTGGCAACAGACAATCGGCCGGGCGGTGGCGCTATACCGTGAGCGCAGTGCGGCAGTGCAGGCCGCACTGCGTCAGTTCATGCCCGAGGGCACCCGCTGGACAACGCCAGGGGGAGGGTTCTTCACCTGGGTGACGCTTCCGGGACGCACTTCGGCAGAAGAGGTCATGAAGCGGGCAATCGTACAGAAGGTGGTATTCGTTCCGGGGGGTGCGTTCTTCGCTGACGGCGACGGCGCAAACCACCTGCGTGTCGCATTCTCCTTCGAAACCCCCGACCGTCTGCATGAAGGTATCCGGAGACTCGGGGCTGCGGTCACCGAGGTGCTTGAAAGGTAGGGGCGGCCAACTGCGCTTTCACCCCTGGAACTGACCGTGCGGCGAAGGAGTTCTTCGCCGCACAGCCAGTGCTACTCCGCGATATAGAGCAGGCGCTTGTTGATGAACTCTTCCATACCTAACGGCCCAAGCTCGCGTCCGAACCCGGACCGCTTGATCCCGCCGAAGGGCAGGTTGGCGCCCTCGCCGGCGGCCGTGTTCACGTTAGCCATTCCGCTTTCCAGACGCTCGGCGATGCTTTGTGCCCGTTCCTTGTCAGCGCTGAAGACAGCGCCTCCCAGACCGTAGTCGCTGTCATTGGCCAGGGCGAGAGCCTCCTGATCAGAGCCCACCTTGTAGACCACGGCCACCGGGCCGAACAACTCCTCGCGGTACGCCCGCATATCAGATGTGACGTCCGTGAGCACTGCCGGCTGGAAGAACGCTCCCGGGCCGTCCAGGAGCTGCCCTCCAACGTGCAGCACTGCGCCCTTGTCGACGGCGTCACGCACCTGATCCGCCAGGCCGACTGCGGCGGACTTGGACGATAGCGGAGCGAAGGTACCGTCGGCGTCTTCCGCTGGGTCTCCGGGCTTCAGATTCCCCGCAAGCTGCGCTAGCTCTGTCACGAATTCGTCATAGATGTCCTCCATGACAATCATGCGCTTGTTGGAGTTGCAGGCTTGGCCCATGTTCTCCATGCGTGTTGTCCAGGCCGCGGCGGCGGATGCCTTCACATCGGTGGAGTCCAGCACAACGTAGGGATCAGAGCCCCCAAGTTCGAGCACCGCCTTCTTAAGGTTCCGACCGGCGATCGCGCCGATTGCTGCACCTGCGGCTTCCGACCCGGTCAGCGATACCCCCTGAATCCGGCGGTCGGCGATGATGTCGGCGATCTGGGCGTGGGAGGCAAAGACGTTGACATACGCGCCTTCGGGCGCACCGGCGTCGTCGATGATTTGCGCGATTGCCAAAGCCGATCGCGGGCAGATCTCCGCGTGCTTCAGAATGATGGTGTTGCCCAGAACGAGGTTCGGCGCAACGAACCTCGCCACCTGGTAGTAGGGGTAGTTCCACGGCATGATGCCCAGCAGGGCGCCCACCGGACGCTTTTCGATCACAGCCTTGCCGCGGACCGTATTGATGGGCTGATCTGCCGCCAGAACCGGCCCCTCTTCGGCGAAGTAACTGAAGATCTCGGCGCAGAACGCGACCTCCTCCTTGGCCTGGGACAGCGGTTTACCCATTTCCTCGGTGATGACCCGGGCCAGTTCCTCCGCCCGTTCGATGAAGAGCTCGGCACAACGGGCGGCCACCCTGGCCCGTTCAGCGATCGGCAACGTCCGCCACTGCCCGAATGCCGAATGGGCAGCGGCCAGAGCCTGCTCGATCTGCTCCGAACTTGCCGTGGTGAACTCCTCCACCACCTCTCCAGTAGCAGGGTTCACCACCCGGTACCCGGGGCGGGGTGAAGAATCTGCGGTGGTACTGGTTGTCATGGCATGGCTCCTGGTCGCAAACGACGATCTGGGGAAGTGACGATACGGGAACTAGGGGATCTTCGGGTACCAGACCCGTGCTCCCGACGGCTCGGCTGTGTAGTTAGGCCAAGGCAGTTCGGTGGGTGGCATGAAGTCCTTCGGCAGCAGGGCGGGCATCGGATTCTCAGCGGTGCGACGGGCAAACTCTTCCTGTGCTTCAGCCAGCACATCCGGCTGTGTGAGCAGGTCGATGAACGTGCCGGCAATCGTCTTGCCCGCGGTTTCAATAGTTGGATCGATGGTTTCGGGAATGCCACCGAGGGCGTTCATCACCCAACCGGGGTAGGCGCCGTCGTCGGGCCCGGGCTTGAGCGCGGGGCGGGATACATAGAAGCGGACGGTAGGCGCGTAGTGGGTCATTTCCACATAGTCGTCGCTCGTCCAGTTCTGCTGCCACGGGGCCAGATGTTCGCGCAGGGCCGCTTCAGCCGCCTGTGGGCTGATCAGCTTCCGGCATTCGTCGAGGAACGGATCGTCCATCGGTTCCAGTCCCACATTCCGCTGGATCTCCTGGGCGGCTGCAACGGCGGCCGGTCCATACTCGGGAGCACCGACCTCGGCCAGGTTGTCGTAGAGCGCCTGGGCCAGGACGTGATTGGTGCGGCCGGGGCGGTTTCGTGCAACCCAGGTAGTATCCAGCCGGCAATGGGCGGTGGCTGCGGCATGCTCGGCATTGCGGTCAAGGACAGCCAGCACCCGGTCAGCCATCTCAATGGTGGGGCAACGCCAGGAGTACTGGATCTGCGCAATACGGGCGGGCAGGTTGTCCGCAGTGGCCTGCCCATGCGTGAAGATGGCATCGGAGAGGGACCAGCCGCCGAAACTGGGCAGCATGGCATCCTGCATCACCCTGGTCGAGGTGTACATGCTCATCAGCGCGACGTTGGCGCCAGGTGCCCGTGCTGCTGAATGTGAGGCGGGGATTGGCGAATTCGGCTCTGCCGACAGCTGCCAGGTTTCCGGCTGGTCGCATACGAAGGTGTAGACCTTGCTGTAATAACTGCCGCACTGGGTGTCCCACCGCGCGGTGTTGCACAGCGGAAGCATGTAAAACGGGTGGAAGCTGACAATCGCATCCACGCCGTCGTAGTAGCCGCGCAGCCCGTGGACCACCTTGGATCCCTGCACTTTCTCCGCTGGTTCTCCGGTGTACTTGAGGGTGCCCGCGATGCCATGGGTCTCCATGGCATGCTTGGTGCCCAACAAACCCGCCAACGTCGAGACGCCGAGCGCTGAGTGCGGGTCGGTGTGACCCGGGGCATAGGCGCTGAGGCCCTCCCGTGGCGCTTCCGTCCGTCCGGCAGCCTGGCAGTTGCCGGGGACAGCGTCATACTCGGCATAGGTGAGCAGGACAGGACCCTCGCCGTTGTTCCATTCCGCCGCGAACGCCGTCGGCATGCCGCCGCTGCCGGCTTCCACCTCGAAACCCTCCGCCCGCAACAAGTCCACGTACCAGGCCGCGGACTGGTGCTCCCGCCAGGCCGGCTCAGCGAGATCCCAGATGTGCTGGTGCCAGCGGCTCAGCCGGTCCATATTGTTGTCGATCCATGTCCGCGCGGTGGCCTTGGCTCCGTCAGTCAGACCACCTGTGGCAGGCAGGGGAGGCAGGGTCTCTGTCATTGCGTTCCTTAGAAGATCGGAAAAAGGGGATGGTGAAGGTCTCAGGAACCCTGGAGTTCAGCCAGGGGCAGGTGGACCAGTTGCAGGCCTCCGTTGCGCTGGGCGGCCTCCAACGCCTCCCGAAGCTCCGGCAGGGAGGTGGCGCGCTGACCATTCCCGCCGAAAGCGTTGGCCAGCGAAACCCAGTCCGGTTGAACAAGGTTCACTCCTACCGGCGGTATGCCGCGGTCGGCCTCGTTTTGCCGGATCTCGCCGTAGCCTCCGTTGTCCACGCAGACCACTGTCAGGTCGAGCCCCTGTTCCACCGCTGTAGCGAGCTCTTGGACACAGAACATGAGAGCGCCGTCGCCGACTACTGCCACCACGGGCCGATCCGGCGCGGCGATCTTCGCGCCGATTGACGCCGGCAACCCGTAGCCGAGGGTCGCATAGGCCGGCGTGTAGAGAAGGCTGTGCGGGATGCGCTGGGGAATGAAAGTGGAAGTGCCGAAGTAGGTGATCTGTGAGGAATCTCCGCCGATGATGACGTCAGCAGGAATGGCGGCGGCTATGGTCTCCGCAGTCTCCGAGAGCAGTGGCGAGACCTCCCTGGCCTCAGCCATCAGGGTGTCGCGGAGCGGTGTAACGGCATTCGGAGCGGCGCTGTGCCCGCTGAGTGCCCCGACCAGCGCAGGTACGACGGCGCCGGCATCGCCGACAAGGCGGATGTCCGCACGGACATTCTTGTCCAGCTGCGTCTCGAGGATGTCCACGCGGATCACGGTGCCCTGCGGGACGATCCGACCACCCCACATCTCTGCATCGCCGACCTTGGATCCGATGACCACAAGGACGTCGGCGTTGCTGCAGAGATTCTGGGCGCCCGTGAGCCTGATGTTGGAGCCCAGGGACAGCTCATGGTCCTCCGGGATGGCGGCCTTTCCATTGAGCGTGGTGACGACGGGTGCCTGGAGAAGCTCGGCAAGCTGCGTCAGTGACGTTCCGGCCCTCAGCGAACCGCCACCTGCGAGGATGACGGGCGTGTCCGCGAACCGCAGCGCGGCCGCCGCAGTTTCGAGCTGATCCGGATTCGCCGCCGATGGTTCTCTCATGGGGCGAGCCAGGAGGTGTTCCGGCGGGCAATCGTGGCTGCTTTCGAGCAGGTTCAAAGGAATCTCGATGTGGACCGGCCGCGGGCGACCGTAGCGGAACAGTTCGAAGGCATCATGAATGGCCTCCACTGCGGCTTCAGCGCTGGACACCCGGCGACTCCACTCCATGATGGCTCCGGCCGCCGCTGTGGCGTCTTTCGTCTCATGGAGCGAGCCGACGTCGGCGAATTCCTCGCCCTCGGACACGCCGGGTGAGAGAACTATCAGCGGCCGTGACTCGCAGTAAGCCGTCCCGGCGGCAGAGAGAGCGTTGAGCAAACCTGGACCGGAGGTGGTGATGACGACTCCGGGCAGTCCCTTCTGCTGTGCCCAGCCGTCAGCGGCATAGCCGGCGCCCTGCTCATGCCGGCTTGTCACCGGATGGATACCGAGTGGCTCGAGGTGCCGGTAGAACTCGAGGTTGTGCGTCCCCGGAATGCCGAAGATGGCGTCAATGCCGTAGTTCCGCAGGACGGTCATGACCGCCAGGCCGGTGTTGTCAGTGGGGATCAGCGTATCGGGTGCCGCTCCCTCATGATCAAGTGTCTGCATGTCGTGCATCTCCTAGTGTGCGGCCGCGGTGGTGAGCTCTGCCGTGTCGGCTGGGGCCGGCGACGCTGCGGAGTATTGGCAGACGCCGTTGACCCACGTTTGCAGGACCTCAATGGCGGCGATGTCATTCATTTCCGATGTGAGCGGGTCGGTCGCCAGGACCGCAAAGTCAGCCCGCTTCCCACGTTCCAGCGAACCCAGTTCGTGCTCACGGCCCAGGGCCCTCGCGCCGTTCAGGGTGTGCCCGACCAATGCTTCGTAGGCGGGGATACGCAAGGAGTCGTCCCCGAGCCGGTGGCCCTGGCGGGTGACTCGGGTTACAGCCGCCTGAATGGCTTCGAGCGGACGGGGATCCGCAACGGGAGCGTCGGAGCTGAGTGTGACTGTGACTCCTGCGGCGAGGAACTCGCCCAGCGGGTTGAAGCGTTCACCCGGGGTGCCGATTGCCGCTGTGACGCCTTCACCCCAGTTGTAATAGTGCTGGGGCTGATTGACCGGGTAGATGCCAGCCGCGGCCATGCGGTGGATCTGGTCCGGCGTGGGAAGGCCGCAGTGTTCAATCCGGTGTCTGGCGTCGGGATCAGGGCGCTCTTCCTGGGCGGCTTCGATGGCGGAGATCACGATTTCAAGTGCAGTGGGGGACTGGGCATGGGTGGCTGTCTGAAGGCCGGCTACGTGGGCTTTCCGGATTAGCTCCGCATAGTCCTTGGGCTCATGGTAGAGCTGCCCTGTCCGGCATGGATCGCCCACGTACCCGTCGGGGAAGTAGGCGGTCCAGCCTCCGAGGGTGCCGTCAGCATAGAACTTGATGCCCGCGAAGCTGAGGTGTGCGTTCCCGAATTGACCGTGCAGCCCCATTTCCAGTGCCTCGTCCAGCAGATGCGAAAGGAGGTACATGCTGATGCGTGTCTTCAGCTGTCCTTCTTCTGCGAGGCGCAGGTACATATCGAATTCCCTGCGCGAGACCTGGCAGTCTCCAATAGTGGTCACGCCACCGGCAAGGAAGTTCTCCTGGGCAGTACGCAGTTGTCGGAGGTGTTCTTCCGGTTCATCGGCCAGGTGGAAGTTCGGTCCGTGGTGACCGACTTTCACTCCGTCCAAACCTGTGAGGATGTTGCAGGCGGCGTCCGAGAGCTCGCCGGTGAGTTCGCCGGAGGCGTCCTTGAAGAATTCGCCGCCAGGTGGGTTGGGTGAATCGCGGGTGATGCCGTGGGTTTCCAGGGTGTAGCTGTTGACGACACCACCGTGGCCCGATGCGTTCATGACGTACACCTCGCAGTCTGTGGCTACGAGGTCCAGTTCGCCCCTGGTGGGGTGTCGTCCTTCGGCCAGATTGCGGTGTTCGTAGCCATAGCCGCGCACGGGCAAGCCGGCAGGCGTCGAATCGGCGGCTTCCCGGAGCAATGTAATCATCTGCGGGATGTCACCGGCCTTGTCGGGGCCGCAATCGACCCAGCTCATCATCTGCCCGTACATCAGGGGATGGGCGTGGGGGTCAATGAATCCGGGAACGACCGTCGCGTCACCGAAGTCACTCAGCCGGGGTTCAACGGAGGAAATGGCTGCGGCTGCCCGACGGCAGTCGGTCTCACTTCCGGTAGTCACGATGTCCGCGCCGCAGATCAGCATGGCCTCCGGTGCAGGAAGACGTACATCGAGGGTGTGGATGGTTTTGGCTGTCACAATGATCGGAGCATGCCCGAAGGCTGATTGCTCGAAGTGGGTTAGCTTACGCAAAGACTGCTCCTGAGGCGTGAAGAGTGTGTTCAGGCTTAGGCCTGGATAGTTTGGGCCTGTTTCGGTTCCAGGGAGAACAACGGCGTATTGGGACGGCCGGAGGTGCACCAGGCGGTCACGTTTTCGGCTTGCTGTCGGACGTATTCCGCGTCTGTTCGATCGGACAGGTAGGCAACGTGCGGGGTAATCAAGGCGCGTGGATGACCGGTCAACGGATGATCGGCAGGCGGCGGTTCCTCGTCGAGCACATCAGCGCCATAGCCGGCCAGATGTCCGGAGTCCAGGGCGGCGGCCACATCATTCACGTCGATGAGGGCGCCCCTGCTCACGTTGACCAAATAACTGCCCTGAGGCATGCGGGCAAGCGTTCGGGCGTCGATCAGACGGTTGGTCTGTGCCGTGAGGGGCACGTGCAGTGAAAGAACGTCGGAGGTTTTCAACACCTCATCGAAACCGCGTCGCCTGATGCCATGGTCTGCCAGCATCGACGTCGTCTCCGGAGAATCGGGCAGCAGCGGATCGTAACCCACTACTTCCGCGAAGCTTTCACCGGCGAGTTGGCCGAGTCTGGATCCGATGCGTCCGAGGCCGATGATCCCGAGCCGTTTCTCGCTCAGTCGGACGGGCGACCGCGTGTCCCGTACGTTCCAGTGATGCCGGCGGACGGCGTCGGTGTAGAACGGCAGGTTTCGCGCCATGGCCAGGGAAAGCGCCAATGCGTGCGACGCGACCTCTTCCGTGGCTGCGCCCGGAATGTTGGTGACCCAGATTCCGCGGCGCTGCGCTTCGTCGACGTCAATATTGTTGTATCCCATGGACATCAGGGCAATGATGCGGAGGTTGGGCAGGGCAGCCAGCAAGCCGGCGTCTATCGCTGCGTAGCCGACCAGAAGCGCTTCAGCTTGCGCGGCACCGCGTGCTATGACCTCTGGGTCCTGTGAGTCCAGGAACCGTACTTCGAAGCCGGCTGATTCAAGGAGAGCCACACCGGCGGAAAAATCGGTGTCGTCCATGTCCGTATACACGGCGAGCGGACGCCCGGCCCGAGAGTTAATGGACATGGCTCAGGAACTTCCTCGTGCGCTCGTGCTGCGGATTCCCGAAGAAATCGTCGGGTGCGGCCTGCTCAACGATGACTCCGTCGTCGAACAGGGTGACCTGATCGGCAACCCGGCTGGCGAACCGGACCTCGTGCGTGACGACAATCATGGTCATTCCGTCCCGTGCGAGATTTTCCATCACCTCGAGTACTTCGCCGACCAACTCCGGGTCGAGTGCGGAAGTCGGCTCGTCGAACAACATCACCGAGGGATTGAGCACCAGCGCCCGGGCAATCGCCACGCGCTGCTGTTGGCCGCCGGAGAGCTCGGAGGGATAGTGGTCCGAGCGGTTCTCCAGGCCAACCCGCTGGAGCATCTCCATTGCCTTGTCCCGGGCAACATGTTTCGAAAGGCCCTGCACCGAGGTCAGGCCGAGCATGACGTTGTGGCATGCGGAGAGGTGGGGGAACAGATTGAAGCGCTGGAAGACCATGCCGATCTCACGCCGCTGCTTTGCCAGCGCACGCTCCGGTAGATGAACCGTACGCGCGCCGCGCTGCGCTGTTCCGACGGTTTCTCCGCGGAGCACGATAGTGCCTTCGTCTGCCGGCTCCAGCAGAGCCATCAGACGAAGCATGGTGGACTTGCCTGAGCCGGAAGGCCCCAGCACGGCCTTCACCTGGCCCTTGTGGACGTCGAAGTCGACGCCCTTGAGCACCGGGTTGCCCTGGTAGGACTTGTGGAGGTTGCTGACCTTGAGAACAGGCTGTGTCACGGCGTGGATCTCCTGACGGGGCGCGGGACGGGTTTTCATGAAAGGCCTGCCGGTGCTGTCGGGGTGAGCTCTCGGTTCTTCCGGACCGCCGCCTTGGACGTCCAGGCGAACTTCTTCTCCACGAACGACTGAAGGAGCGTCAGGAGCGTCACGATGATGAGGTAGTAAATGATGGCAGCCGCGTAGAACTCGGCATAGCGGAAGGTGATGTTGACTCCCACCTGCGCAGTGGTGAGCAGTTCACGCAGCGAGATAACCGAGGCGAGCGACGAGTATTTGACCAGACCGATGAACTCATTGCTGGTGGGTGGAAGCGCCACCCGGATGGCCTGAGGCAGGGTTACCTTGAGCATGACCTTGGTCGGTGACATGCCCAGTGCGCGCGCCGCGAGCGCTTGCCCGTCGTCCACGCTCAGCAATGCGGACCGGATGATTTCCGCCATGAAAGCGGCTTCGACCAGGCCGAGCCCGATCACCGCCGCGAGGAAAGGCGAGTACCAGTCCTGACGCAGGATGGGCATCAGCTGCGGGAGCGCGTTCCACATGATCAGGAGAACAAGGAGCGCCGGGATGGCCCGGAAGAACCAGACGTAGGTACCTGCGGGCGCCTGGAGCGCCTTTTTCTTCGAAATGCGTCCCAGGGCTACGAAGAAGCCGACCACCGTAGCGAGGATCAGCGACAGAATCGCCACCGCGACGGAGATGAGTGCTCCCCGCATGTACTCAGTGCTGACAAGTTGTTCAAAAAAGATCTCGGCATCAAACAGCATGGATTTACTTCCTGGTGATCGCCGGCGCTACTGGAAGAGCGCCGGCGGTGGGATTAGTAGACGTCCAGGATTTCCGGATCGAGGTTGTACTCGGTTGCGATCTCGGCCAGCGTGCCGTCGTCGTACAGGGCTTTGAAAGCTTCTGCGACGGCCGGCGTCAGTTTGTCGTCCTTCCGCGTGAACACACCGAACTGGGTGTCCGTTTCAAAGACGCCGCCGGCGACCTCGAGCTTCCCCGAGTTTTGGGTAGCCATGTATGCCGCGGCGACGTTGGTCTCAACCAGGGCGTCGGCTTTGCCGTTCAGCACAGCCAGGACGGTTTCGGCGGTTTTGGGATATTCGGTCAGCTTCGGTGCCTCTTCACCTGCCGCCGTGCACTCATCGGCTAGCGCCGTTACGCGTGCTGCGTTACTGGAGGCGGCCTGAGCGGCGACGGTCTGTCCGCACAGATCCATTGGCTCGGTGAAGGACGGTGCCTTGTCCGGAGCGGCCAGCACGGCTGGTCCTGCGTTCATGATCGGTGCTGCATCTGCAACCTGCAAACGTTCTTCACTCATGTAGAGGCCGCCCAGGATCATGTCGCATCGACCGCCCTGCAAGCCTGGCATCAGACCGTCGAATGCCGTCACTTCGAACTTGACGTCGACTCCCCAGTGTTCCGCCAGCGCCCGTCCCGCGTCCGCGTCAAAGCCGACAATTTCTCCGCCGGAGCCATCCTCGTAGTACTCCAGAGGCGGGTACTCGGGATCGATGCAGAGCGTCACCCGGCCGGCTTCGACCAGGCCCTCGGGTGCTTTGTCTGACGCAGCCGCTTCTTCGCTGGCACCGGACGAGGCGCCACAGGCGGTTAGAGCGAGAACAAATGAGGTTGCTCCGGCGGTGAGCAGGGTCTTTTTCATGCGACTCTCCTTTGAGTGCAAAGCGATACAACTTTGCTGAGGTAGGCCCGACGAGCGGGTATGGCTTCGATTGTGCTCCCCATCACGTGACAACGTCAAACAATATTTCGGTCAGACGTTGAGTATTACGCAAACATGCACGGCGTCCTGCGCATTTGTGCTCTGTGTAACGCATTGCCTGGCAGCACCAAAGCAAAATTGACTATCCGCAACGAAGTGTTCTTGGTATAAAGAGAAGTGTGAATGACTTCGAAGAGCAGTTGGTGCGTGCACTGCAGCATGATGGGCGCGCTTCCTATAGCGGTATCGCCAAGGAACTGGGCACAACCCGTGCCGCTGTTGCGACCCGGATCAATGAGCTCCTCGATTCAGGGCAGCTTCGTGTGGTCGCTGCAGTCCATCCGCGGGTGCTCGGACTGAATTGTCTGGCCCATGTGGCGATCCGCCTGTCAGGAGACCCAGCTGCTGCGATTGATGCGTTGGATGCGCTGGAAGGCCCCGTGTTCATATCGCAGACAACGGGACCAAATCAGCTGGCGACGGAACTGCGGATGCCAAGCCTGCCGTCAATGTATCGGCAGATAGAGGCGATCCGTTCTCTTCCGCAGGTGGTGTCCGCTGAAGTTCTCATCTATGAACAGGTGATACGCAGCCTCTTCCTGGGCGCAGAGCCTCGGTTGGTCGATCTGGACCTGGATGAGGCAGACCTGAAGCTGATGAATCTGCTTCAGCACAACGGACGGATGTCCCTCGTCGAGCTTGGCGGCGAGGTGGGGCTCTCCGTCAGTGCGTGCAGAGCGCGGCTGCACCGGCTGCTGGAGGCCAGCGTGATGCAAATCGGGGCCATCCGGCGTCGTACTGAAACTTCCCAGGCAATGGCTTTCGGGCTCGGATTGACCACGGCTGGTTCGGCTGATGAGGCCGTGGCCTACCTGCAGAACTTGCCGGGGGTCGAGTTCATCGCTACATGTATCGGGCGCTATAACCTGATCGCGACTATTGGTGTTGCCTCCCTGGGGGAATACAACCGGTCCATTACCGGCCTCCGCCGACTGGAATCCGTTGCTTCGCTCGACTCATGGCTGCATGCCGAGATAGTCCGGGAGCGGTACGAAAAGTCCCTCGACGCCCTCGTCACCGCTTTCGTGCCGGAGGATGCGCGGACTTCATAAGCATCGTTGTCGCTCAACGCGCTGCGGTAAGACTCTGCCTCAGCATCTGGCGAAGAGTTCCCGCGCCCGCTGCACCACGACGTCCGGACGCTCATCAGCGATCCAGTGGGCCGCGCCGTCGACCGCTTCTATGACCATGTCATCGGCGAACTCTTCCCAGCCGCCGAGGAACTCGGCCTTCACCACCGGGTCGTCCGCACCTACCAGTAGATGTGTGGGCGTGGTCAACCGTTGATTCCGGTAGGCGCCGGTCATGATGGCCTGGGCTTCCGCCTGAATGAAGTGCCGGTACAGTTTCGCTGCCGCAAGGGCCTGGTCCCGGTTGCGGAGAGGTGCGAGGAAGAACTCGATGTCGGCGTCGTTCCACGGTGCGGGGTTGGAGGCGTAGGCGCGGAACAGAAGTCGCGGCAGTGGTTGCTTTCCATCACTCAGCACGCGCCTGTTGATCCCCGGCGTCACGATCGGCAGTTGGTACCAGGCGTGGCGCATCGAGGGAATCATGCGGGCATTGAACCGCATGTAGGGGTGGGGGACTGCGAGGGAGAGGAAGCTCCGCACGCGCTCCGGATGCCGCAGGCAGAGTTGAAAGCCGAGAAGGGAACCCCAGTCGTGGCCGATCAAGTGCACACGGTCCAGTTCGAGCGTGTCGAGCAGATTGACGACGTCGGCGAGAAGTTGAGTGCGTGTATAGCCGTCGGGAGGAGCGTCGGTCCATCCCGCGCCGCGAAGGTCCGGACAGATCAAACGGTAATGCTCTGACAGTTCAGGAATTACTGCGCGCCACTCCCACCAGTGCTGAGGGAAACCATGCAGCAAAAGGACGGAATCCCCCTGTCCTGCTTCGGCCACATGCATGCGCAAGCCGGGCAGCTGCACAAATTGATGTTCAACGCCTTCGATTTGGTAAGGGGTATTGGCTACGTCGGCCATGACTCATGCTAGGCGCGGTGGTGAGAATCGTCGAGGGAGGGACCCCTCCCGGATTCCCTCCCTCGTTCAGGTCTTGTGACGCTTACGCGAGTACGCTCACCTTGGAGTTCCGGCGGCCGAACAGCATGTAGTCGGCCGAAGCGCGGCCCGGGCCGACCAGTGCGAGGGCCAGTGATACAGCGCCGAGCAGGAGTACCAGCTCGTAGCCGCCGTTGGCGACGAAGATGCCGGCGGGAAGGTGCACCAGAACCAGGGCGCCCAGCATATCGAGGGTCAGCAATGCGGCGACGGGACGGGTGAGAAGACCGAGCATCAGCGCGATCCCGCCTACGAGCTCAAGCGTGGCGACGGCGGGAGCGGCGATCTCGGCCATCGGAATGCCCATGTCGCCGAAGGCGGCGGTGGTGCCTGCAATGGTCCACTCGTTGTACTTCTGCCAGCCGTGTGCGGCGAAAATGAAGCCTACGACGACGCGAAGAATTGTGCGGGCAATGGTGGTCAGGGTGGTGGTGTTCATAGTTTTCCGTTCGGGTCCGGGTGGTGCAGTGTCCGTCAAGGCGGGCACCGCCGTCGTAATGGGGTTTTAGCGGACGAGAGCGAATCCGCTGGTCCACAGGATCTTCTCGCTGGCGGCGAGGGTCAGTTGCTGGAAGCCGATGGCTTCAAGCTCACGTGCGCGGGCCAGTGAGCCCGCGTCGACGGCGTCCACTCCGCCCGCCTTGACGGCCTCGGCGAGGGTGCTCTTGGCGTCGGTGTCGTCACCGGCGATCAGCACGGTGGTCTGGTTCTGGCCGACGCTCTTCGAGCCGAGTGTTGCGGCGAAGTTGGTATTGAAAGCTTTGAGGACCTTGGACGACGGCAGGGTGGACGCCAGTTCGGCAGCGGCGGAGCTGTCTGAGGCAACCACGAGCGAATCGAAGGTTTCGAAGTTCAGCGGGTTGGTGATGTCGACAACGATTTTTCCGGCCAACTGGTCACCGTACTGCGCGACGATGTCCTTGAGCGCGGGGTAGGGGACAGCGAGGACGACGACGTCGCCGTTGATGGTGGCCCCGGTGCTGGAGGAGTCGATGTGCTGGACTGACGCGCCTCCGGCTGCAACAACGTCTGCAATGGCGCTGCCCATGTTGCCCTTGCCGAAAATGATGAACGAAGTCATGTGGAACTCCTTTGGTGGTATTTGTTGTAGGTACAACGATCAAGCTAGCACCGTTTAGTTGTAGCTGCAACTATTGCGTAGAATGAAGGTATGACTCGATGGCTCAGTGAAGAAGAACAGACAGCATGGATACGTACGGCGGCCGTGCTCGAGCTGCTGCCTGCGGCTCTGGACGGTCAGCTGGTGCGGGATGAGGACCTGACGCACTTTGAATACTTTGTGCTGGCGTCGCTGTCCGAAGCCCCCGGGCGCACCCTGCGCATCACAACTCTGGCGTCGATGACCAATGCAACGCTGCCGCGCATATCCCGTGTACTGACGGGCCTGGAGAAGAAGTCGCTCGTGGAGCGTAGCGAGTGCAACGAAGACCGCCGGGCGAAGAACGTCACGCTCACCAGCACAGGCTGGGACAAAGTGGTGAAGTCTGCCCCCGGTCACGTCGAGAATGTACGAAGTCTGGTGTTTGATCAGCTCACGCCGCCGCAGGTGTCCCAGCTGTCCGCCATAGCAGCTCAGCTGCTCAAGACGCTTGATCCCGAGGGGCGGATGTTCGCTTCGGCCGGTTAGTTTGTGTCGGCGGTGGCGGTGGCGGTAGTGGTGGCGGCGACTCGCTTCCTGTCTCGATTCTTCGCTTCGTCTCTCGACGCCCGTGCCCGCCGTCTCAATCGTGAGCCTGCGGAAATGTCAGACCCGGATGATCGAATGTATTCATGACGGGGAAGCATTCAACCTGGGTTTCTGAGGAGACGGCGCTGTGGGCGTCGGATTCCGTCATGGGCCCGTTGGCTGGTCAGCTGTCGCATCACCCGGTCATCAATCGGGATCTGGAGGCGTCGCTGGAGTGTCTGGGCGAGCTCGCTTCTTTGCGGGCATGGCTGGATGCTCAGGAGACCAAGCTGGTGGCCCGCATTTCGGAACTCTCTGTAGGGGCCATCGCCGAGCAGGGCTATGGCGGTCTCGTCGCCGAGGAGTATGGAGAGAGCCTCACATCAGCTGAGATTGGCGCAATGCTGAGGATTCCGGACCGCTCGGCAGGGCAGTTGATTGAGCAGTCGAAGTTGTTGGTGAACTTCTTCCCCTCCACCGTGGAAGCGCTTCAGCTAGGGAGGATCTCGCGTCGGCACGCGGTGGCTGTGTCCCAGGAGTGCTGCGGTGTCCCCGAGTCGGAGATCCCGGACTTCGAAATGCAGCTGCTCGATATCGCACAGGGAACAACGGTTGCGAAGTTGAGTAACCGGGCCCGGCGGCTGCGTGAGCGTCTGCACCCGCAGTCGCTTGCCGTGCGCCGGGAAAAGAAAGTCCGTGAGCGTACGGTCACCGTGGAGCCCGACCGTGACGGCATGGCCTGGTTAAGCGCCTACCTGCCCGCTGAAGAGGCGTATGGGATCGCGCACCGTATCGACGTGACTGCCAGGGCTCTGCAATGCCCAGACGAGCAGCGAACACTCAGCCAACTGCGCGCAGATGTTTTCTCCGACCTGCTTACGCATACCTGCGGCATCGACCCGACGACGAGTATCGCCGGCGGTGAGTCCGCCTCTGACGGCTATCGGGGCGTTGCCGCGCGCGTGTTCGTGACCGTGCCGGTTATAACCCTGCTCGGCGGTGAGGAACCTGCGGAGCTGGACGGCTACGGACCAATAGACGCGGAAACAGCCAGGAGGCTGGCCGGTCACGCGCCGTCGTTCACGCGGTTGCTGACCCACCCGGAAACCGGAGCAGTCCTGTCGGTCGGCAGGACAAGGTACAAGCCGCCTAAAGACCTGCAGGACTGGGTTCGGGTCCGTGACAAGACCTGTCGTCATCCCGGCTGCAACCGAGTGGCTGCGGGTTGCGAGATCGACCACACGACACCCTGGTCCCAGGGTGGAGAAACGCGCGCGGGAAACCTCGCGGCCTTCTGCAAGACGCACCACATGTTCAAGACGCTCGGATTCTGGAAACACAGACAACCGGTCGAGGGAACCATGCAGTCCACGTCCTTCGCGGGAAAAACGTACACCACGGTGCCCGAACCGTTTTATGCCCGCGCGCACACCCATGACCAGGTGCCGCCACCGTTCTGACGCTGGTCTCAGGAAACCTGCAGGCCGCCGTTGATGTCGTACGTGGCCGCGGTGATGAAACCGGCGTCGGGACCGACGAGGAAGGCGATGAGGGCGGCCATCTCGTCCACCGTTCCCACGCGTCCAACCAGGATGTCCTTCGACATCTCGCGCTTCCGCTCCTCGGTGAGGGTGCCGCCCATGATGTCGGTGTCGACAGGGCCCGGCGCAATGCAGTTGACGGTGATGCCGTGTTCCCCCATTTCCCGGGCCAAGGCGCGGGTAAATCCGATGATCCCGGCCTTCGATGCGCTGTAGGCAACCTTGGAGTACGTGCCGCCGCCGCGCTGCGCCGAGATGGAAGAAATGCTCACTACCCGACCCAGCTTCCGATCGATCATTCCGCGCAGAACACGCTGCGTGACGAAGAAAGTGCCTGTCATGTTGACTGCGAATACGCGTTCCCAGGCCTCCTTCGTCTCCTTCATGAATTCAGTCGGCGAACTGATTCCCGCCAGATTAGCCAACGCGACGATGGGCGGCAGTTCGGCTTCAACGCGGCTGATCGCTGCGTCGACGGATGCTTCGCCAGAGACATCGGTCGCGACACCGATGGCCTTCACGCCGTGGCGCTGTGCGATATCCGCCGCTGCTTCCTCAGCAGCGCTGCCATCAATATCGAGGATCGCAATGTGCCACCCCTCGCCAGCCAAACGATCCGCGGTGGCCCGACCGATGCCGCGGGCGGAAGCTGCGCCGGTAAGTACGGCCGTGCGTTCAGAGGGAAATTCTGCTGGTTCAGTCACATTTGCTCCTGGTGCTGATCGTTGTGATGGATGAAGTGTTCATAGTCGTCGTAGGTCTGGTTGATATGCGCTTGCATGGCCTTGCCGGCCACCTCCGGATCGCGGGTACGGAGGGCATCAAGCACCAGCGCATGGTGCGTCATGGCGTGCCGCTGCACTTCCAGGAACGACGACGTCTCCCGCCGCATCGTGTAAAGCAGCTTGCTGAGTGGGCCGAGAATCACGGGAATGAAGGGGTTGGCGGACGCGCGGAAGACTGCGTCGTGGAAAGCCAGATCGGCGGCGGTAACGGCGTCGAGGTCGCCCGCCTGGTGCGCCCGACTCAACGCCACATTGGCGGACTCCATACGGGTGAAGTCCTCCTCCGTAGCATGCACTGCCGCCAGCTCAGCGGCGCCGATTTCGACCATGCGACGGATTTCAAGAAGCCGAAGTGAGACGTCGGGGGAGGAGGAGGCCGCGGACGCAGATCTCAGAATGGCCTGAAGATCGCTCCACTGCGCACTGGGATTCACATAGGTTCCGAGACCACGCCTGACCTGCACAATGTTCTGCGCCTGGAGTTTCTTCAGGGCCTCCCGCACCGTCAGCCGACTCACATCTGACGCAGCAGCCAGTTCACCTTCCGCCGGAAGCGACTGACCGGGTGCGTAGACTCCGCTGATAATGCGCTCAAGGATGTCCTCAAATACTGACTCGGACAGCGAAGTGCGTGGCACTGCGAGCACCTCCCGTCTTCGGCAGTAAGCACGCTGCTACCACCATCCTCGATTCGAACTTCCTTCGCTGAAAGCTTGTCAGATGTCATATGTCCGGTGCTAGTGTGACATCCAGCACACTGCTCGTCAACGCAATTTGCGGGCAAGTGCAGATCTAAGAGAGCAACGAGGCTTGCTTAGCTGACGAGGAGCACTACGTGGATCTACAACTACTTCTGGCGCTTGTTCTTGGCATCGCCACCATCATCATTCTTGTGCTGAGAACGCGACTTGATGCGTTCGTCGCCCTGCTCATTGCCGCCCTGGTTACGGGCATTGTGGCGGGGCAGGCTCCGTTGGACATCGTTTCTGCCATTACAACCGGATTCGGCAACACACTGGCGTCCATTGGCATCGTCATTGGCCTGGGCGTTGGAATCGGCAAGATCCTCGAGGTCTCCGGCGCCGCCAATTCTCTGGCCCTGGCGTTCCTGAAACTCTTTGGGAAGGGACGCGAGCCCTGGGCGCTTGGAAGCGTGGGCGCGCTGGTGTCTATTCCGGTCTTCTGCGATTCCGGTTACGTCATCATGAACCCGCTGGCTCGTTCCATTGCCAGGGTGAAACGGGCAGGCTACATCACTCTGGCGCTCGCTCTGGGCTGCGGTATGACTCTCACCCACCACCTCGTCCCACCGACCCCGGGACCGCTAGCAGTGGCGGGCATACTCGAGGCGGACCTGGGCGCTCTCATTCTCGCCGGCCTCGTCTTCACCGTCATCCTGTTGCCGATCGTGGTCATCTACGCTCGGTGGATCGGCCCCAAGATCGAGCCAGGTATGAATGAGACCGTTCGTGAAATGGTCTACGGATCGGCCGTCGTGCAGACGGCCGGTAGGACGAGTACTGCGCTTGCTGACCACGACGGCGGTTCGAGCCGCGACGACGACGACCACCACGGCGCGCTGGGCGACGCCGACGCAGCAAACGTCCACCAGGGATCATCCGTCGAGGTCGACAACGCTGATCTCGGCACTCCGCCGGCAGGAGCCAAGCCGCATAAGGTCGGTGCGTTCGTCGCTTCCCTGCCGCTGCTCGTTCCGCTGCTGCTCATCATCTTGAACACCGTCACCGGCGCGATCGACCAGAACAACCAGGGCGTGGTCGGAACTGGAGAGTACGAGCCCTCAGCGTGGGCCGTGCCGTTCGCCTTCATCGGTAACCCCGTAGTCGCGCTTGTCATCGGCGTCATCCTCGCCGTGTACATGCTGCTGCCGCGTTGGACGCCGCGCTCGAAAGTACAGGGTTGGTTCGGTGAAGCTGCTGCTTCCGCCGGGCTCATCCTGCTTATCACCGGCGCAGGCGGCGCACTCGGCCAGGTTCTTCGCAGCTCCGGAGTGGGTGATGCCCTCGCGGAGGCTATCGCCGCAACGCCGTTGCCGGCGTTCCTGGTTCCCTTCCTCATCGCCACCTTCGTCCGCATTGCCCAGGGCTCAGGCACGGTTGCCATGATCACTGCGGCTTCGGTAACAGCACCACTGGTGACCTCGCTCGGCATCGACCCGGTCGTTGCCGCACTGGCCTGCACCGCCGGTTCGATGGTCTTCAGCTACTTCAACGACTCCTACTTCTGGGTGGTCACACGCTTCGCCGGACTCGACGGGACGGCAGCGCTGAAGGGCTGGTCCGGCATTACGACGGCGGTTTGGGCCGGCTCGATTCCGCTCCTCTTCATCGCAAACGCGATCCTGGGCTGAGGTGTAGAAGGTACGCCCACGCTTCGAAGCGAACCGCTCCCCGGGAGATGTCCCGGGGAGCGGCTCGCTTCTGAGTCACCGAAGCCGAATGTTCGAGGGGCTCCCGGGAACAGCCATCGCTTTCAGACCGGACTGTTCCGCCTGGAGAAGGCACCACTTGGCCAGTTGCATCCCGACGAGCTTTTGTAGGGACTCGTGCTTCACCTTAACCAATGGAGTCGCTGCTGAGCCGAAGGCTGACAGGCTGATGCCATTCTTCCCGTGCAAAGCAGGGTCCCGAAGGGCTGCGATCAGGGCCTTACTCAATGCTTTCTTTGCCGCGTCGGCACTGCCATTGACGTTATTGAAGGCGCGTGCGAGGTGAGCTGCCATACGTGCATGTTCGGTCAACTGAGCTGACGGCTTCTGAGCGGCAGGCTGCACTGCCTGAAGGGCTGTCGGCTTCATTGGAACCGGTTTTGTTGCGGCCGGTCCCGTGGCTCCCTCCGCAGCGAGAGTCAGTTCCGCGAGTTCAAGGTGAAGCTTCGCAATCTCCCGGTGGATCTCACCGATTCGCTGTACGACGACGGCACGAGTCGGGGGAGTCTTGGTGGCGGTCGAGCGCAGCCTAGCTTCCACTCCGGCCGACATGCTGCAGCGGAAGAGGGCACACAGGGCTTTTGCGAGCGGAAGGCGGCCGCCGTCGTCGTCGGGCAAGTGAAGAGGCACAGGGCTGGGAAGGGTCTGCACAACGGATGCCAGTTCCTCCAGCGTTCCATAGACCTTCCCGAACCGGATGCGCTCCACGACAGTCGCCGTATCAACCTGTGGCGAATAGACACACTGTGCAAGCTTCAACTGCTGGTCGTCGAGGCCGGGAAAATGCACAGCCAAAATGCTCGACCTGCGGATGGCCAACCGTACGACCTCGTGTTGCTTAGTGACCTGCTCGATGGGGTTGCTCACTCCGGTTCCGTCGGCGAGCAACCAAGGCTTGCCCGTGTCTGCTGCAAACGAGACGCGGGACGGAAACCTCTTCCACTCGCTGACCATGAGGCAACCAGTCCGAGTGTTGTAAAAGAACCAGTCGATCTCCGCGACCGGGAACCCTGGAGCATCGACCCGGCAATTCGTGAAGGCCCAGACGTCGTCGTTGAGCAGGGACGCCAGCCGGGACACATCCTTCTGTGCAGGAGTGTGCGCCGCCGAATTGGTGGAAGGAAAGTGCAGCAACGTCGCGCCTTCATGGGTGCAGGGGATGATGAAGGATCCCCAACCCCGCACCAGCCGCGCGAAATGCGCTGCGATCATCCTAATAGAGGAAAAGCGCGACCCTGCCCATTAGGCTGGGCCGAATGGCGGCCACCGCAGAACCACCCCGTAAATCTCCCGCTCGAACAGCAGCGCGCATACTTCTCGGGTTATTGTTGCTCGCCGCCGGCACCGCCCACCTGACAGTCGCCCGTTCCGAGTTCGCCGCACAGGTGCCGTCCTGGTCCCCACTGGATACGGACGTCGTCGTGGTGGCGTCCGGCGTCGTCGAACTGGGTCTTGGAGCGGCACTGATTGTCCTTCAGCGGCAGAGAGTCTTGGTGGGCTGGATTGTCGCCGCCTTCTTCGTCCTCATCTTCCCCGGCAACATCGCCCAGTACGTAGAAGGCACGGACGCATTTGGTCTGAATACCGACCGCGCCCGACTCATCCGACTGTTCTTCCAGCCGCTCCTGGTGCTCTGGGCACTGTGGTCTACAGGCGCATGGCGCGACCTGCGATTGCTACGCTCCTCACGTGAGCATCAACGCCACTAACGGCATTCGCAACACACCACGATCGGGCGTGACGTCATCGACCTAGACGTTGTCATTGCCCTTGTCGGCGCCGTCGTTTTGATCGGTCTGGGTTCGATTTTCCGGCATAAGTTCATCCCGAGTGCCGAGTTCTGGTCCGGGCTCGAAAAGCTGACCTACTTTGTGCTCCTTCCGTCCCTGCTCGTAATCGGCCTCGCCGGAGCCGACTTCGCATCGATCGAGCCCGGACCGATGGTCCTGGTGCTGGCAGCCTCGGCCACCTTCGCGACCCTGCTCGCCTACGCTGCCCGCCGCCCGGCAGCCGGCCGTGATGGCCCTGCCTTCACATCCGTCTTCCAGGGCACTGTCCGCTTCAACACCTACATCGGAGTGACGACGGCGGCCGCACTCTTCGGAGCCGACGGCATCGCCATCGCAGCACTCGCCAACGCCGTCCTTGTGCCGTTCGGCAATCTCGCGTCGACAATAGCGCTGGCCCACTACGGACACCACAAACTCCGCGGCTCCGCATTGGTCTTCGCCGTGTTCGGAAACCCGCTGATCCTCGCGTGCGCAATCGGACTTGCCGCAAATCTGATCGGTTCCGCACCGGGAGCGGACGGCGTGCTCGACGCTCCGGTACCAGCCGCCGTCGTACAGCTCATGGCTGCGGTCCTGGGACTGCTCGGTGGAGCGGCACTGCCGATCGGGCTCTTCTGCGTAGGCGCCGGGCTGCGCGGACGGTTCTTCCCGCGCGAGTCCCTGCGCCCCGTGATGGCGGCACTGTTGCTGCGGTTCGTTCCGGTGCCGGCAGCGACGCTGGGACTGTGTATCCTGCTCGGATTCAGCGGACCGGCCGCCGTGGTCTGCGTGGTGTTCCAGGCTCTACCCACTGCGACTAGCTCCTACGTCTTCGCCCGACGGTTGGGCGGCGACGCCTCCCTCATGGCACAGATCACCGCAGCCCAAACTGTCATCTCGGGCGTGGTTCTGCCATCGTGGATCCTCATTGCGCTGACGGTGCTGATGTAGATCGCTAGGATCGAGCCATGGAAACCCGCGAGTCTGCCGCAGAGACCACACTGGTCACCCTCAGCGACATTGAAGCCGCCGCCGAACGCATCAACGACCTGGTCCTGCGAACACCGCTCATCCAGCTCCCGCACCCGCAGCGCCCGGAGGAGATCCTCCACTGCAAAGCCGAATCACTCCAGCCCACCAGCGCCTTCAAGCTGCGCGGCGCCTACAACACCATCGCGCAGGTACTGGACCAGGCGCACGAACACGGAATCGTCGCGCAATCCTCAGGCAATCACGCCCGAGCCGTTGCCTGGGTTGCAAATCGCCTCAACCTGCGGGCGGTCATCGTCATGCCGGAGGCGGCCCCGCGCACCAAGATTGACGCCGTCCGAGCGCTCGGCGCCGAAGTCCAGGTGGTGCCGTCCGCGCTGCGCGACGTCCGCGCCCACGAACTTGTCGCCAAACACGGGTACATCCACATCCCGCCCTACGATGACCCGCGCATCATCGCCGGTCAGGGGACCGTCGGCCTGGAGATCATGCAGCAACTGCCCGACGTCGACACCGTCCTCGTCCCCATTTCCGGCGGTGGCCTCATCTCCGGCATCGCGACGGCGGTCAAAGCCCTGAACCCGGAAACGCGCGTGATCGGCGTCGAACCGGAGCTCGCCGCCGACGCCGCCCAGAGCTTTCGCGAAGGCCGCCGCGTCACCTGGGAGCAACAACAGACCTACCGCACGATCGCCGACGGGCTCCGGACGCCCGCCCTCGGCGTGCACCCGTGGGAGCACGTGAAGCGCTACGTCGACGACGTCGTTACCGTCACCGAAGAGCAGATTCTAGCCGCCATGCGCCACCTCACACTTGCCGGCAGGCTCGTGGTCGAACCGTCCGGCGCGGTTGCCACCGCTGCGTGGATGCACGACGTGGTTCCCAGCCAGAACGACGGCGGCACAGTGGCCGCCGTCGTCTCCGGTGGTTCAGTGGATCCGGCCCTCCTGGCGAAGGTGCTGCAGCAGGCGGGCTAGAGCCGGGTGCCTTCACGCGCCGCTATTCGGCCACCCGGTTCCGGAACTTCCCAATCCGGACGCGCAACTCCTCGATCTGGCGACGCACGACGACGGCGGGATCCGGATTGATTTCGTTGGCTGGAGGAGCCTTACGGACGTTGCCAGAGCAAATGAAGTCGGCACAGATCAGCGTCCCGACCGTGTTCCCGTTGCGTCCGGCCTGTCCCGCTCGCTTAGCCACCCAGAGCAGCACATCCTCTTTCGAGAAGACGTCCCGGCATATCTCGCAGAGCACCGATCGGTTCTTTTTCGCGCCTCCGTCCGGTGCACGCAGGAGGACACCGGTCAGCCCGCGTTCAGTCGGCACGACGAGGTACGCACGAAGCGGCGGGGTTGAGAGCAAAGCCTCCGAAGGAAGAGTGTTGCGCGTCACCTCATAGGACCATAAGGTTGTCGAAGCGCTTCGACAACTACCAGGCCAGCTCAAAGGGGACTCGCTCCATGCATACTGACGAGACGTTGCGGTCTTCTGATGAACTCGTGTTCGGAGGTGACTACAACCCCGAACAATGGCCTGAGTCCGTGTGGCACGAAGATGTGCGCCTTATGCGCCAAGCCCATGTGAATCGGGCGACCATCGGCGTCTTCTCCTGGTCCTCGATCGAACCGCGGGAAGGTGAATACGAGTTCGGGTGGCTGGACCGGATCATGGACCTGATGGCCGAGAACGGCATCGGCGTTGTCCTTGCCACGCCCACCGCTTCGCCACCGCCCTGGTTCTCGTTGGCATACCCGGAAGCACTCCCAGTGACCGCGGACGGGGTAAGGCTCATTCACGGCAGCCGGGACACCTACAACCCAGCAGCCCCCGCATACCGATCCGCCGCGAAGCGCGTGACCGCAGCACTAGCGGAGCGCTACTCATCTCATCCCGCCCTCACAATGTGGCACCTCCACAACGAGTACGGGACGGTCTCCTACGGACCGCAGGCCGATGCAGCCTTCCGCGAGTGGCTCCGAACCAAGTACGGGACCCTCCAGCAGTTGAACGCCACCTGGAACACGGCGTTCTGGTCCCAGGGTTACGGCGACTGGGAGGAGATTTTCGCTCCACAGGCCACCCAGTACCTGCCGAACCCTTCCCAGGTTCTCGACTTCAGGCGTTTCTCGGCGGACCTGCTGCGCGACTGTCTTCGGGAGCAGGTCGAGATCGTCCGCAGCATCCGACCCGAGGTACCCGTCACCACCAACTTCATGCTTCCCAGCTGGAACCACTACGACCAGTGGGACCTGGCCGCTGAGATCGACGACGTCTCCGTCGACCATTATCCGGACACGCCAGGCATCGAAGGTGATGTTCAGGTTGCCTTTGGAAGCGACCTTGCACGCTCCTTCAACGGCGGACGCCCCTGGGTGCTCATGGAACAGGCCACCACCATGGTCTACAACTATGCGCAGGGACGGATCCTCGCCCGCGATCCGGGCAGGCTCCTGTTCAATACACTCCAGTACCTTGCCCGCGGCTCCACGGGGTCCCTGTTCTTCCAATGGCGGTCGCCGCGCGCCGGCGCCGAGTTCTTCCACTCGCCGATGGTTCCTCACGTTGGCGAGAACTCCCGGACGTTCCGCGAGATTGTAGAGCTCGGGACCAGTCTTTCGGGGCTGCGCGAACTCGCACAGGCGCCTGCGGCAGGGCGTCGCGTGAACCAGAACCGGGTGGCGATCGTCTGGGATTCCGATGCCTGGTGGTCGGTGGACACGCTCGCCTTGCCGTCCACCGACGTCGCATTCCTGCCCGCCGTGAAATCGGTCCACCGCGCGCTGTGGTGGCTTGGTATCAATACAGACTTTGTCCGGCTCGACCAGGACCTCACCGGTTACGACCTCATCCTGGTTCCCAGCAAACTGGCTGCCTCGGATGCGGAGGCTGAAGCGCTCCAGGGCTTCGTGGCAGCCGGTGGACATACCGCTATCTGGTACTTCTCGGGCAGCACCGATGAAAACCTCAACGTGCGCCTCGGTGGCTTCACCGGAGCATTCGCTGAACTTCTCGGCATCCGGGTCGAGGAGCACTTTCCCCAGCTCGCGGAGACAGCCCTGAAACTCAGCGACGGTTCAACCGCTGATTGCTGGGCAGAAAGTGTCGACCTCGCCGGCGCGACAAGCGTTGCCGACTTCACCGAGCACCCTCTCTCGGGGCATCCTGCCGTCACCACTCACCAATACGGTTCCGGCACGGCCCACTATTTCGCCACCAGACTGGCCGAGGATGCCCTGCGCGAACACCTCCGTCGCATTCTCGACGACGCCGGCGTCCACCCGGACCACCCGGCAGCCGGGTTCGGTGTCGAAGCAGTCCGCCGCCATGCCGGCGATTCCAGCTACCTGTTCCTCCTCAACCACTCGGACGAAGCGGTCGACGTCGATGTCCACGGTCACGATCTCCTGACCGACACAACGGTCCGGGGAGCCACCACCCTGGCTCCCGGCACCGCGGTGATTGTGCGCGAGCACTCAAACCAGTGAGCGCCCTCTTCTACGCCAGCCCGGCAAATACCTGGCTGGACGGCTTGCCCCTGGGTAACGGCCGGATCGGCGCCATGGTCCTGGCAGACGGTCCGACGCTGCGGCTACAGGTGAACGACAGCACAGCCTGGTCGGGGAGCCCCGCCAGCGAGCAACGGTGGGGCGGCGTCTCAGCGGAGACGGCCTCGCGCGTGCTCGCTGAGGCAAGGACTGCTATCGCCGAGGGGAGGCCGGTTGACGCGGAAAGAAGCCTGGAAGGGCTGCAATCCACCTACTCGCAGTCGTATCTGCCCTTCGCCGACGTCGTCATCTCGGTGGACCAACGCACTCAGCTGCAGGAGCGCAGGCTGTCTCTCTCCGACGCCAATCACCGCACCACCGGGCAGATCGACGGCGGCAGCATCACGCAGGAGACGTTCATCAGTGCGGTGGATGGGGCACTCGTCCACCGGCTTCAATCCACCGCGCCGGTTGACGTCGCCCTCGCCGTCTCCACGCCGCTGAGGGAAACCGGGCGCACCACCAGGCCCAGCGACGTCGTACTGGAACTGCGGCTGCCCGCTGACGTGGCGCCGGGGCACGAACCGGACGAGCCGGCGCTCCAGGAGGAACTCGACGGCATTGAGCCGCTTGAAGGCGCGTTGTGTCTCGCCATGAAACATGACGGTATCGCTACTCGGAACGATGGAGGAGACACCGTACTCACCGGCGTTAGCGAGCTCGTGATGGCGGTCGCGACCGAGACCACGTTCACCGGCATCGGCCGTGCACCGGAAGGTTCCTCCGGGAACTGCGCGGAGGCCGCGCGCCGTCGTGCCCATGCGGGCCTCGACAGGGGCTGGGACGCCCTGCACGCCAGGCACACCGAGGCTCACCGCGAGCTGTTCGACCGCGTCACGGTCGCCCTGAAGCCGGGTCCGGATGCGTTGCCGGACCGCGACAAGGTACCGGCAGACGTGCGGCTGCGGGAGGCGAATGCGCATCCCGCCGGCGTCCTCGTCGCTGATCCGGCGCTGGTTGCCCTGCTGTTCGACTACGGGCGGTACCTGCTGCTCGCTTCATCGCGCCCCGGCACTCTTCCGGCCACGCTCCAAGGCATCTGGAATGACGATCTGCGCCCTCCCTGGTCCTCGAACTACACGCTGAACATCAACGCTCAAATGAACTACTGGGGTGCAGAAGCGGCCGCTCTGGCTGAGTGTCACGAGCCGCTCTTTGACCTTGCGGAAGCACTCGCCGATCGAGGCCGGCGTACCGCCGCCACTCTGTATGGCGCACGCGGCTGGGTGGCGCATCACAACTCCGACGCGTGGGCATTCAGCTCGCCGACCGCCGGTCACGCCAGCTGGTCCCAATGGCCGATGGCCGGACCATGGCTGGTCCGGCAGCTCGACGAGAAGCGGCGCTTCGGGTCAGCCACCCCTGACCAGATCGAGCGGCTGTGGAACCTGGCGGTCGGTGCCGCGCAATTCCTCTGCGACTGGTTGATCGACGAAGGCGGTGCGCACCTGGAAACGCGACCGTCCACCTCACCGGAGAACTGCTATCTGAGCAGTCAGGGACGGGCCGCCGTCGCTACGTCGACTGCCATGGACCGCACCCTTATCTCTGAACTGTTCGAGACGGTACTCGCGCTGGCCCCGCTTGTTGGGCAAACCGCCCACCCCATCCTGGATGAGGTACGCAGGGCCCTCCCTCGAATCGCGCCGCCACAGGTCGGCACCGACGGCAGGATCCTCGAGTGGGGGCACCAGGCGGAAGAGGCGGAACCTGAGCACCGGCACCTCTCGCACCTGCTTTTCGCCTACCCCGGTAACGGCCCGACGCCGGAGCTCGCCGACGCTGTTCGCCTCTCCCTGGACCATCGCGGCGACGATTCCACCGGCTGGTCGCTGATCTGGAAGATCTGTCTGCGCGCAAGGCTGGAGCAGGCCGGAAAGGTCGCGGACCTGCTCCAGCTGATGTTCCGGCCGGCGGACGAAACCAACGGCCCACACGCCGGCGGACTCTACAACAATTTCTTCGCCGCTCATCCGCCGTTCCAGATCGACGGGAACTTTGGCCATGTAGGCGCACTGGCCGAAATCCTGGTGCAGAGCCATTCCGGGGTAATCCGCCTGCTCCCTGCAGTGCCCGCGGAGTTGCGGAGCGGCAGCGTTCGTGGCCTCATCGCCAGGCCCGGCATTACCGTCGACGTGACCTGGAAGGATGGCCTGCTTGGCGAAGCCGTGCTGACTCCGCGGCATGCCGAGGCAGCGGGGGAGCGGCTGGTCGCCATCAACGGCGCTGTTGACCCGGTGACCCTCAGGTTCGGACAGAGAACCACGCTCCGGCGGAACTCCACAACCGGCGCCATCGACCTCTCAACAACAGATTATGACTAGCATTACCGCGAACGGAAAGGCAGTGTTTACGCATGACCCAACACAGTGAAGAGACAGCCACCCGAGTGACGGGCAGCCCCGATTACCGTGACGTCGGCCTCGAGTTCCCGCCCGGCTTCGTCTTCGGATCCGCTACCGCGTCCTACCAGATTGAAGGCGCCCACGACGCCGACGGTCGCGGCCCCTCCATCTGGGATACCTTCAGCCACACCGAGGGCAAAGTGTGGAACGGCGACACCGGCGACGTCGCCTGTGACCACTACAACCGACTCGACTCCGACCTGGACCTGATGAAAGACCTGGGGCTGGAGTCCTACCGATTCTCGATCGCGTGGCCGCGCATCCAGCCCACCGGTCGCGGCCCCGCCAACGAGGCCGGGCTCGCCTTCTACGACCGGCTGGTCGACGGACTGCTCGCCCGGGACATCAAGCCGATCGTCACCCTCTACCACTGGGATCTGCCGCAGGCACTCGAGGACGACGGCGGCTGGACCAACCGCGAAACAGCGTTCGCCTTCGGGGACTACGCTCGCATCGTCGGTGAACGTCTCGGCGACAGGGTCGCACTATGGACCACCCTCAACGAGCCGTGGTGCAGCGCCTACCTCGGATACGGTTCCGGCGCGCACGCACCCGGGCGGACAGAACCGGCATCCGCGCTCGCCGCCGTACACCACCTCAATCTCGCCCACGGCCTGGCCGTCCTGGCGCTCCGGGACGTAGTGACGAACAATCCGGACTTCGCGATCACCCTCAACCTGCACGTCTTCCGACCGGAGGGGGAGACCGGCCCCGAAGCCGTGCGGCGGGTGGACGGCCTTGCCAACCGGCTGTTCCTGGACCCACTGCTGAAGGGCGTCTACCCGGAGGACGTACTGGAAGACACCGCGAGTCTTACGGACTGGTCCTTTGTGCAGGATGGCGACCTTGAAGTCATCCATCAGCCCCTGGACGTCCTCGGTGTGAACTACTACTCCACAAACCGCGTACGCATGTGGGACGGCGAAGGTCAAAAGGAGAACGCTGACGGGCACGGGGATGCCGCCGGCACGGCCTGGCCGGGCGCAGACATGGTCGAGTTCCTCCAGCAGCCCGGCCCCTACACCGAGATGGGGTGGAACATCGAGCCGTCCGGGCTCGAGGACCTGCTCGTCTCGCTGCATGAAAGCTGGCCTGAGCTGCCGCTGATGATCACGGAGAACGGCGCGGCCTTCCCCGACGCCGTCGAGATCGGTGCCGATGGAACCCGGCGGGTTCACGACCCCAGCCGTATCGACTACCTGCGCCGCCACTTCACCGCTGCCCACCGGGCGATGGACCGTGGCGTTGATCTTCGCGGCTACCAGGTGTGGTCACTCATGGACAACTTCGAGTGGGGCTACGGATACTCCAAGCGCTTCGGCATCGTGCACGTCGACTACGACACCCTGGAGCGCACACCGAAGGACAGCTCGCGCTGGTATTCGCAGCTAATCCGGGACCGGCGAATCCCGCCGGTTGATTAAGCGCCCGAGGATTAGATGACAGAAGGAGGGCCGCCAACCCGGCTGGCCCTCCTCCCATCCTGACGGAGCGGCTACCCGCCGGTCTGTGCTTCGTCGCTTCCACCGGACACCCGGCCGCTCGACTTCTGCAGACGGTCGATGTGCTCCGAGGCCTGTGCCTTGGTGATGTCGGCTGGGATTTCCTCCCCGGCCTCCCGCGCAAGAGTGTCGAGGTAGCTGCGCTGGGCATCGGTCATGGGTTCATCCCCGGTGACCCAGTCCTCAGGGTCACGTGCAAAACCGCCCTGCGGCTCCGGCGTCGGGCTTCCCAAAGTTTCATCAGACATAACGTGCTCCTTCGTTCGGGGAACTACTGACTTGCTTCCGGGGGCAGTGCTTCGTGGTGGGGGCGGCCGTGCGTCCGACGGTCTTCCTTCATCTCCGCCTCGAACAGGTGGCGCTTGCCCTCCACCAGTTCGTCACGGGCGCGCTTCTCGAGCTTCTTGAATTGCGCGTAGTAGTGGTCGTCATAGTCCTCGACGATCTGGAAGGTCCACCTCCCCTCGATGACGTTCCGGCCCAGAACGTCGCGGTCCACCTCATCCGCGAGTGAGTCATGCCCCGCCTCCCGCAACAGGCCGACAGCTTCGCCCAGGGCCAGGTCTGCCGTCCCCGTCAACCGGTGGAATCCGTACAGGAGTCCGCGGGCATGCTCCACTACTTCGAGCGCCTCGGAGAACTTCCCGAGCGCCTCTACTGTCTTGTCCGAAGCCGATTCAGGCCTCTGGTGGTTGCTGTCCGGCCCGTCCGATCCTGAGATAGTCATACTGCTTACCATATACAGCAGGAGCTTCTCATGGGCAGATCTTCCGCGTGGCCCTATACCGATGGGGGACGCCGGAATACCCTGAATTCATGCCCACTTCCAGCAGGTCTCCGGCCGCCAACAGCACGACGACGGCCCCGGACCTCCCGGCCATCCAGCGCCACACCGTCCGGGTCCTCATCGTGGCCCAGATCCTCGGCGGAATCGGTATGGGATCGGTGCTTTCCATCGGTGCCGTCATGGCCGCGGAAATTTCGGGCTCGGAGGCGCTGTCCGGCACTGCCGCCACTTTGAGTACTCTCGGCGCCGCGGCGAGCGCCATTCCGTTGGCGCGCCTCGCCCAGCGACTGGGGCGCAGGGCCGCCCTGTCTACCGGAGCGTTCATTGCAGCTTCGGGATCGCTCACCGTGATCGGCGCGGCTGCGCTCGGTTCCTTCCCGCTCCTGCTCCTCGCGTTCGCTCTGATCGGTGTAGGCACAGCGGTCAATCTCCAGTCCCGCTTCGCTGCCACTGATATCGCGACCCCCGAGCGGAGGGGTCGCGATCTGTCACTGGTTGTCTGGTTCACCACCGTCGGAGCAGTGCTTGGGCCCAACCTGATCGGCCCGGGTGAAGTAGTGGCCGATACGCTCGGCATGCCGGAATTGACCGGCCCGTTCCTCATCGCCGTTGGTGCACAGATCGCGGCGGCGGCTGTGTACCTGGTTGCGCTGCGGCCGGACCCGTATCTCGTGAGCAAGGCGACGCCGCCGGACCCCAGGGATGACGTCCCGGGATCAGTGCGTGGCAGGGGAGCGCTCCTCTTCGCCATCGGGGCGGTGGCTCTCAGCCACGCGGTGATGGTTTCTGTGATGTCCATGACGCCGGTGCACCTGGTGAACCACGGCGTAACGCTCACCATCGTAGGGCTCACCATCAGCCTGCACATCGCCGGCATGTATGCCCTGTCACCGGTGTTCGGCTGGTTGAGCGACCGGGTGGGCCGGGTGGGAACCATCCTCATCGGGCAGGCGCTGTTCGCCGTCGCGCTGGCGTTCGTGGCGTTCGGTGAAGCCAGCCCCGTCATGGTGACAATCGGCCTGATCTTCCTCGGACTCGGCTGGAGCGCGTCCACCGTTTCAGGGTCCGCTCTGGTGACAGACCTCGCGACCGGTAGTGCCCGCGCACGCATCCAGGGCCGCACTGACCTGACCATGAACCTTGCCGGCGCATTAGGCGGAGGAGCGGCGGGCCTTGTCCTGGCAATGGTGGGCTACGCCGGACTTGCCTGGGCAGCGGGTCTGTTGGTGCTGCTCATTGTTGCGGGTGCGACGACGATGCGCACCGCACGGCCTCTCTCCGCTTAGGCAGGAGGGAGGAGCGGCACCGCCCGCCGCCTATTGATAAGCAAACTGTCCATTGCTTATCCTGACAGTAGTTCAGCAGCGAGCCATGTATCTCTTCTGGGGCGACTTCATGGACGGGTGGTTGCATGCGGACTTTTGGTGTGGAGGAGGAATTCCTCCTGATCAATCCCTGGTCGCTGTGCCCTGAGGCAGCAGCCGAAGCCGTCTTCCTAGCCGCGCGCGGTGGCGCGCTGACCCGGGAGTGCAAGCAGGAACAGATTGAGACAGGCACTGAGCCACAAACAACTCTGGAGGATATGAGCGCGGATATCCTCCGACAACGCTCAATTGCCGATGATGCAGCCTCTCGCGCGGGCGTCCGAATAGCAGCCCTTGCGACCTCGCCGATGGTGACCAACACTGCAGTTACTCCCGAGCCGCGCTACCTGGAGATGCAGGATCAGTTCGGTTCGACCCTTCGGGACCAGTTGACGTGCGGCTGTCACGTCCACGTCGGAGTGGAGTCCGATGAAGAAGGCGTGGGCATCCTCGATCGCATCCGGGTTTGGCTTCACGTGCTGGCAGCCCTGAGCGTGAATTCGCCGTTCTGGAGTAGTGAGGATTCCGGCTACGCGAGCTACCGAAGCCAGGCTTGGAGTCGCTGGCCGACCGCAGGTGTCTACGAGATTTTCGGCTCGGCTGCGGCCTACCGCGACCTCGTCGAGACCCTGCTCGCCACCGAGGTTCCGATCGACGAGGGGCAGATCTACTTTGACGCCCGTTTGAGCCGCCACCATCCCACCGTTGAAGTCCGTGTTGCAGACGTCTGCCTACAGGCCGATGATGCTCTCCTGCAGGCTGCGCTCACGAGAGCGCTCGTTGAGACCGCAGCGAGGGAGTGGGCCGACGGCGTTCCGCCCATTCCCATGCCCGCAGCACAGCTGCGGCTCGCCGCGTGGCGTGCAAGTCGCTTCGGGCTGGACGGCCAACTGCCCGATCCGCAACTCAACGTCCTCCGCGACGCTCGACAGGTTGCGCGCAGCCTGTTCGAGTACGTCCGTCCAGTCCTGGAAGAGCAGGGGGAGGAGCTCACCGTCGAGTCCCTCCTCCGCCAAACCCTTATCCGCGGGACGGGGTGCAACCGCCAGCGCGCCGTCTACGCGCGGACCGGGAGCTTGGCCGAGGTGGTCTCCGACGCTGTCCTCTTGACGAACCTCGGCCAGGGCTCGCTGCATGAACGGCACGCGAGCCGCGGGTGCTTCCACATGAGAGGCAACGAACTACACCGCATCTGAGGGATCCCCTCAGGTCGTGGGTGATTGTGCGCGGGAAACACCGCGAACAGGTCCGGTTGTAGAGGTGAGCATCGCTTCCAGTTTTGCGATCACGGCGTCGAGGCCCAGCTCGAAAGCGAGGTCCTGACGCCGCCCGGTGGGCTGGGCAGCGAGTGCTGCGGAAAGCGCCGGATGGTGCGATTCTGATGCGGACCAGAGCGGCTCAGGCGATGCGGCGTCGATGGCCGACCCCAGGACCAGAACGTCCACCATCGCAAGGCCGCCGAGGAGAGCAGGTCCCTTGAATCCGGCTGACGCGAGGACCTGTGCGAGGCTCTCGTAAATATTCAGTGTTGCGTCGTCGTCGACCGGTTCTCCGACCAACGCGGGAATAGCCTCGGGGTGCCGCTGCATCGCATCACGGTAGTTGACGGCCCAACGACGGACCTGTTCCTGCCAGGTGCCTTCACCTGGAGGAAAATCTCCGCGGCTATTGGCATCCTGACTGATCAGCGACCGAATCCCCTGAATGATCTCGGTCCGTCCTCCCTTCACATGGTGATAAAGGGAGGACGGACTCACCCCCAGTTTTTTGGCCAGCCGGGGAATCGAGAACCCGCGCTGCTCGTCGAACAAGTCGAGTGCAGCCCGGTGGATCTTCTGTGACGTCAGAAGTGGACTGGTTGGCCGGACCATCGGATTCCCTCGTCTGGGTGGAAGCTAGAAGACAACCACACTACGGGCGCGCTCGCCACGACGCATGGCATCGAATGCTTCATTGACGTCGTCAAGGCTGATGCGATCAGAGATCAGCTCATCCACCGGCAGTTTCCCTGCCAGATAAAGCGCAGCCAAGCGTGGAAAATCTCTCCCCGGAACTGTGGATCCATAGTTCGAACCGATGATCCGAATGCCTCCTTCGGCCAACGCAAGCCCGTCGAAGCTGATCAACTGATCAGCTGGTGGGAGTCCTACGAGAACGGCTGTGCCACCGCGCACCAGCAGACCCGGAAGCGATTCGATCGTCTGCTTCCTACCGATCGCTTCGAAAGCGAAGTCTGCCCCGCCGTCAGTGATCCCCAGGATTTCCTGCCGTGTGTTGGCGTCCGCTACCACCGTGTGGGTGGCGCCCAGCCTTGCGGCAAGTTCCAGTTTCTCCTTGCTGAGGTCCACGGCGATGATCGGGTAAGCGCCGGCGAGGTTGAGGCCCATGATGATTGACAACCCCACACCTCCGGCGCCCACCACGACGGCGGAACTGCCTGGCGAGACTGCTGCATCATTGACGACCGCGCCCACACCGGTAGCAACAGAGCAGCCGAGGAGCGAGGCGACGTCGAACGGAACCTCCGAGGGAATCTTTACCGCTGCCGATTCCGGAACGACCGCATACTCGCTCATGGAGCCCACAGCGAGATACGGATAAACCCGGGCACCGTTGATGGAGAGCGGTGTGGTGCCGTCCGGCAACAGGCATTCTTCCGAGCGGCTGCCGGTGCAGACAAATGCCCGGCCCGAGAGGCACGCGGTGCAGCGTCGGCAAGGGTAGAACCAGCTGAGCACCACGTGGTCCCCGATCCGGACATCCCGCACACCATCGCCGATTGCCTCGACGACTCCGGCGCCTTCATGGCCCATGACAGTCGGAGACGGCAATTCCCACTCGCCGTCAAGCACGTGGCGATCGGAACCGCAGACACCTGAGGCACCCAGACGCACCAGGACGGTTCCCGGGCCGGGTTCGGCGACTTCTACCTCGTTGATCTCCAGCTGGGAGCCACTCCGGTGTATAGCGGCGCGGGACACTAGGCTCACTTGCCGGTTCCTTTCGCAGTGATCGGCTCGCCGGCATCGAATGCACCCAAACCACGCCTCTTGTACAGGACTGTTGCGAGGACCCAATGGACGAGCCCGCCAACGATGGCCGCCGGTAGCGATGCCGTGATCACGTTGAATGCGAGCTGCGTTTCAAGCGTGACCGGGTTGTACAGCCAGAGGTAGAAGGCTGCGCCGACGACGACGGCTGCCATACCTGCCCAATTGACGCCACCGGACAGATGGTACGCGCTGCTCGATCCAGGGGCATACAACTCCGCCAGATCGATTCGCTGCCTACGCAGGATGAAGTAATCGGCGATGATCGCACCGCACATCGCTGCCAGGAAGGCACCGCTCAGCGTTACGAAGAGGACAAAGCGCTCGTACATGAACTGGGGAAAGAACGCCAGCGCCGCCGGCAGGACGAAGAACGCCGCGCAGAGCCACTTCCAGTGCAGCCCCCGCAACAAATTTCCGCTCGATTGACGCAGGGCGAGAACGGTGGAATAGACGATTGAGGACATGCTGGTGATGTTGGCGAAGCAGATGAACAGCAGGATGAAAGCGCCGAGCAAGGGGCCTCCGAAGGGGATCATCCAGACTGTCGGGTCTGAGTCGCCCAGCGTCAGCGCAGCACCCATGCCGACTACCTGCGCCAGCAGCGTGGCGATGAGCAGTCCGCCATAGGCAGGCCAGATGGCTGCTCGGGGGGAGTTGGTCATGCGTGCAAGGGACCCCATCACGGGATACCAGGAAACGCCCACACCTACGTTGAATTCGACCGCGATGGCGAAGTTCAGCTGAGGATCGTCAAAGGGAGCAAGAGGGGCGGAGTCGAGCAATGTTGCCCATGATGTGTTGATCACGAGGAAGATCATGAGCAACGCGGTAATGGCCAGCAGCCCGGGTCCGATGAACTTGTTGAGCCGGCCAATAGTCACCGGGCCACGGGACAGAATGAACCAGGCCACTGCGATGGCGACGAGGGCACCAATGATGACCATCACGCCGTACTCACCGAAATCAGCGCCGGTCGCAACGTTCGCCACCTGAGTGGTTGCGCGGCCAACCATGATCCCGAGGAGGGAGGACCAGCCCATCTCGGTGATCAGGACTACGCTGAACACGAGCACCCCAACGCCGACGACACCGAAAACCGGTCGCAGGATGGTGTACTGCTCAACCCCATACCGCTGGCTGGCAACCGTGCTTGCCAGCACCATGAAACACAGGCCAATCGCGTTTCCGATGATCATCGCCGCAACGCCCTGCTGGAAGCCAACGAACGACGCCGTCGCACCACCAACGAGGAAGGCCCAGGTGGCGATCGCGAGGGCAACGTTCACCCAACTGAAGTCCACCGCGTTCCAGACTCGCTCTGACCTCAGCAGCGGCAGCGATCCGAAGGTATTCGCGTGCTCAACTTCCTCTACCGCAGTGCTCTTTGAGGCGCTCACAGGGCCATCACCAACACCCCGAGTAGGCACATGAGCAAGGTTGTGCCGACGTAAACCAGCAGCTCCCGGTTCGATAGTGCCCGGCGTCCCGGGTCCCCCGCCTCTTCCGTCCTGATTATCCCGATCCGTCGGCGCAGTTCTTGCTGCACCAAATCGGCGTCACGATTCATCATGGCCTCCTCGCCATATAACCGAATACCTTTCGGTTTCCGCAATGATTTTCTGCCTAGGATGGTGCTCTGTCAACAGACCCGGCGAGCAGGAGAACTGCCGTCAAAGGAGGCAAGAGTGGTGCGTATCGCAGCGTGGCAAGCCACTGGAGTGGTGGGCGACCTGCAGGCAAACCTGCAACGCTTGGCAGCAGCGGCGTCCAGATCGAGCGACGAAGGAGTCGACATTCTGGTCACGCCTGAGCTGTTTTCGACCGGTTATGCTCCGGCGAAGGTTGTCGATTCGGACGGTCAGTCCATCCGGGGTCAACTAGCGGACATCGCACGCACATCCGGACTGGCTCTGGTTGCATCCACCGTCGATCGTGACGGAGACCAGCGGTTCATCAGCGCGTCCTTCTTCGATGCGGAAGGCACCGAAAGAACGCGGTATCGGAAGTCCTACCTGTTCGGAGAGGAGGAGCGATCGGTTTTCCAGCCCGGTTCCTCAGCGCCGGAGGTCGTCAACTATGCCGGCCTGCGTGTAGCGCTCGGCATCTGTTACGACGTCGAGTTCCCTGAGTTCGTGAGAGGTGCAGCGCGCAGCGGGGCCGAGGCACTGCTGATCCCCACGGCGGTGCCGACAACAGGAGACGTCGACGGGCTGCCAACAAACCGGACATACAACGCCGACCGAATCTCGACGCTCATGGTCCCGTGCAGGGCCATGGAGAACGGGGTGTTCATCGCGTATGCGAATCATGCGGGCCCGGACTTCACCGGACTCAGCTGTATTGCAGGTCCGCACGGGAATGTCCTGGCGGAGGCTGACCGCCAGGAATCGATGTTGTTCGCTCAGGTCGACGCAGCGGAGGTGCAGAGAGCACGCCGCATCAACACTTACCTGCGGGATTTCCGTGATGACCTCTGACCCATTCAGCCAACGCTGACGGGCTAAGCCATGTCGGCGTAGCGCTTCGCCTGAGCGAGACCCTCGCGTACCAGATCAGCGTGGTACTCCGGTCCATAGACAGGCGTATCGCGCTGAAACCGCCATCCTTCGGCGAGTGGGCCGGCGTCGACCGTATCGAACCCGAACTGGTCGATCAGCGACGCAACACTCCGCTTCGCGCCGTCGTCGTCTCCTGCGATGGGAAGCGCGCGGCGCCCCGGTGTGTCGGACGGCGTTCCCTTGCTGGTGAGGTGGGCTGCATAGATGTTGTTGAATGCCTTGACCACATGAGTGCCGGGAAGCCGTTGCTGGAGCAGTTCGCTGGTGGTGGTCGATTCGTCGTCGAGCTCCGGGAATTGCCCGTCCCGTTCCGGGTAGTAGTTGTTGGTGTCAATCACGGTCTTGCCCTTGAGCGGGGCGGCCGGCACCGCATCGATCGCCTTCAGCGGAACGCTTACGACGACGACGTCACCGGCTTCCGCTGCCTCGTCCGGCGTTGCCGCCCGCGCGCAATCGCCCAGTTCGTCGATGAGGCCAATGAGCGTTTCCGGACCTCGGGAGTTGCTCAGAACGACGTCGTACCCGTTCTGGATCGCGAGCCGTGCGAGCTGTGAGCCGATATTCCCGCTGCCGATGAAGCCGATGGTTTGAACGCCTGAGTCTGCACTGGTTTCCATGGCGAGTACAACCGATCTGCGGGTCGGTTATTCCTGTGACTGGAAGATTCGTGGAGGGAGTGCCAGACCCCGGACCCGTCGTTATTTGATGCTGGCACTCCCTGATACGCGGATGGCTAGCGGTTCAGGCCGTTGGGGGTCTGAACGATGCTGAGGTCGGCTATGAGGGGCAGGTGATCCGATGCGTCCGTGTCGATCACCTTGGCGAAGCGCGGCTTGATGTCCCCTTTTGTGAGAAGGTAGTCGATCCGGCGGTTCGGGTTCTCGACGGGGTAGGTAAAATCGTCATCCTGGCCAAGGAAAGCGAAGACATCCGTGAAATGGGTGAGGATGTCATTCATTTCGGGTGTTCCCGGTACGGCGTTCAGGTCCCCTACGACGACGGCGGGCCCGCTGGATCCTTCGGCGATGGCAACGATCTCCTTCACCTGGGACTGTCGCTGTTCGCTGCGCTGATGATCGAGGTGGGTGTTGTAGAAGCTGATGTGGTTGCCCTTGACGTTGACGACGGTTTCTAACAGCCCGCGCTGTTCTGTTGGCCGCTGCACGTATTCGATGTTGGTCAACAGATGGTTCTCCGAGCTGATGATGGGGTATTCGCTGAGTACAGCGGTACCGTACTGGCGGCGCTCGGTTTGTCCTGCGGCGGGTTCGCGATCCAGGTTGGCTGCGTAGGCATAGTGCATGCCCAACCGTTCGGCCAGCAATGCTGCCTGGTCCTGGAAGTCACTGCGGGAAGACCAGTGGTTGTCGACTTCCTGCAGTCCCACAATCTCGGCACCCGAGTCCTCGATGACTGTTGCAATGCGCTCCAGATCAAGGTTGTCGGCAGGGTCAGCGCCGTGGTGAATATTGAACGACATGACACGAACGTCCGTGTCTTCGGGCGCTGCGGTAGCCGGCGCTGCTCCCACGCATGCAGCAAGGGCGGCGACAGCGCACATTGACATCAATTTCTTGATCACGGATTCTCCTCGATAGCGATTCGATGGCTGCCATGTAGGACAGCAGGCGCTTGCACATTCAGTGCGGGGCGCCATCGGCGACGCTATGGGGCTTAGGTGACGTGCCGCCGTCGTTCTTGCAAAAAGCCGGTGAATGAGGAGGAATATCCGCTACACGACGAGCTTGGCGTAGACCACGTAGTTGTCGTTGAAGGTGCCGGTCGCCGGATCGTAGCCGTCACACGTGATGAGGCGCAGCTCGGGACCTTCGGTATTCCCATAGACGGCTTGGGTTGGGAAGGCGTGCTTCGAATACTGTTCACCCCGTTCGACGACGAACACCGCCACAGTGCCGTCCTCACGGGTCAGTTCAACGGTGTCGCCCGGATTGAGCTGCTTGATCCAGGCGAAGACACCGGGGCCGCCGTCGCTGGCGTTGACGTGCCCGAGGAAGACAGAAGGCCCGGGTTCACCGGGGGTGGGGGAGTTCCGGTACCAGGCTGCTGGCGCACCGGGATGTCCGGGCGGCACTTCGAGCGACCCGTTCGGTTGGAGCCCGAGATACAACAGCCCGGACTGGACCCCGTGGGTCGGGATTGAGAGCGTGACAGGCAAAGAACGCTCGAACACCTGCGGCTTTGCCTCGGGGGGAGACGCGGGTTCAGCGGACGGTGTTTCTGGGTCGGCTGGTTCCGGTGAAACCGGCTCAGCTGGCACCGCCTCGGCAGGCGCGGTGGATTGGGCGGGCGCCGTCGTCGGCTCGTCCTCCGGGGCGGCAGACGGCGCGGCGACAGTGAAAGTGGGTTGGGCTCCCGCGGCGTCAGAAGGACTCGGTGCGGCACAGCCGGTGAGGAGCAGCAGTGGGACCGTTGCAGCAGCCAGCAAGCTCCCGCAACGGTCCCGGACAAGGCTAGTCATGTGTAGGAAAGTATCCGATCACTCCACACTTTCGATAACCCGCCTTGCTACGCCGCGCGACGACGGACGACGTACGTTCCGCCCAAGGCGAGGGCCAACACGAGTCCTCCACCCAATGCCAGGGCCGCCGTGTTGTCGGTGCCGGTTACCTCGACGCCGGTCTCGGCGCCTCCCGTGGGGACGTCGGTGACCTGCTGTCCCACGAGGCCGGCAACGATGTCGGCGTCGTACGCAGGCGTTCCGGCTGCGTCACAACCGTAGCCGTCATTGTCACGATCCAGCCATTGTCCATACCCCGCTGTGCCTCGAGGGATGTTGTATACACCGACCGAAGCTGCCTCTGTGCAGTTCTGGAACGGCAGAGTCACCGCCGCTGCCGGTGCCGCTGACAGTGCGACGAAACCTGCCGCTGCTGCTACTGCTAGTCCTGCTGTTGTCTTCTTCATGGTTTCCCCTCATGTAGATACCGCGAGTGATGAGACGCGGGTCACACGAGACTAGGCAGGTGGCTCAGAGGCCGTCAAGGATATCCACATCTTTGTCCAAGGACTGCACAAACCCTTCGCAGTGTGCTATTTGCCCCGGATACGATGAAACGACCATTACTCGCACTTCTCTGGGGACTCTCTTGAATCAGCCACCGCTACCGCCTGCCCAAAACCCTGTACCGGGTCAGAAGCAGGGCAAGGCCCACAAATCAACGCTGATCGTGGGCGGGTTCGGTCTGTTTCTTCTCGCCGTCGGCCTGATTTCGGGCGGCGTCGGCGTCGCGCTCGTTATGGCGTCTTTCCTCACGCTACTTACCGGGATTTACACGGTTGTGACGGGTCGCCCGTCCTGGGCTCGACTCGCCGGCCGAAAGGCCGGATCCATCGTCACGGCCGCCAGCCTTGTCGCCGTGACCGTGGGTGGCGCTCTACTGCCTCCCACAGGAGACGTTGTCCCGACAGCGACCGCCGAACAAACCGAAGACGCTACCCCGGCGCTGTCTGCCCAGCCCACTGAGTCGGAAACGCCCAAGCCTTCACCCTCCGCTACGCCCAAACCGTCAGCAAGTCCCGACGTCGCCCCCGTCGACAGTGAAACAGTTGCACCGGCAGAAGGCGACCCGGACGCTCCCCGGGAACAGCCGGAATACGGCATCAGGGCACTTGCGCTGCTCGAGACGTTGCCTGTCAAGGGCCGCGCCCCAAAGACCGGCTACGACCGCGACCAGTTCGGACAGGCATGGCTCGACGTCGACCGCAACGGCTGCGACACGCGAAATGACATGCTCAACCGGGACCTTCGGGACATAGTCCACACCAACTCCGTACCGTGCAAGGTTCGCTCCGGCACACTCGACGATCCCTACACTGGCACCGCGATTCCCTTCCTCCGAGGCCAGGACACCAGCAGCGATGTTCAGATCGACCACATGGTTGCGCTCTCGGACGCATGGCAAAAGGGCGCCCAGCAGCTCACGTACGATCAGCGAGTCGCCTTCGCCAACGACCCGCTGAACCTTCAGTCGACGGACGGACCGACAAACGCTCAAAAAGGCGCGGGCGACGCCGCAACCTGGCTCCCGCCGAACCGCTCCTTTCGGTGCGAATACGTTGCCCGGCAAATCTCGGTGAAGGCGACCTACAGCCTTTGGGTCACCCAGGCGGAGCACGACGCCATGGCCAAGGTCCTGTCCAACTGCGCGGATACGCTCGCGCCGACCAGTCAGCCTTCGCCCACCCCAGCTCCGGAACCCGAGCCGGCACAGGCACCTGCTCCTGCCCCAGCACCAGCGCCAGCCCCCGCACCCGCACCCGCTCCCGCTCCCGCACCCGCTCCCGCACCCGCTCCCGCACCCGCGCCCGCTCCGGCGGCGGTCTATTACCAGAACTGTTCAGCCGCCCGCGCGGCCGGTGCGGCACCGGTCCATGTCGGGCAGCCCGGCTACGGAACTCATCTGGACAGGGACGGCGACGGCGTCGGCTGCGAGTAGCGTCAGTTCACCCGCCCGCTGACCGGCCGTCAGCACTACATTGGAAGCACTCACCGACCCGCGGGGAGGCAGGAGGCGTATGGACCCGGATCCCACTCATGACCGGCTCATCAACCGATGGCTTGAAGAGTATGCCGCGTCCCAGCACCAGAAGCGGGCAGCCGCGAATGCAATACAGGACTCCATCGCCGCACGCCTCGACGACGACGGCCTCAACTACCATGCCATCGAGTACCGGGTGAAAGACCACCAGTCGCTCGAACAGAAGCTCCGGCGTTGCAATCCTGATGGAACCCTGAAGTATGCGGAGGGACTGAACGACATCGACGACGTCATCGGTGTCCGGGTCATCACCTACCTTCAGCTGGATGTTGAACGGGCAATCACGGCGCTACGCAACTCATTCGAGGTCATCACCCACGTGGACAAGACCGCTGAGCAGCGTGAGAAGGGCGAGTTCGGCTACTCCGGTCAGCACCTGATCCTGAAAATCAGCGAGGATGCTGCCCCGAACGGGTGCCGTAACCACATCGGCGAACGATTCGAAGTGCAGTTCCGGACCATCCTGCAGCATGCCTGGGCGGAGTTCGAGCATGACATCCGCTACAAGAGCGCCGGCCCCGTGCCACCCGAAGTGAATCGCGCATTCACGCTGGCCTCCGGGTTGATCGAATTGGCCGACAACCAGTTCAGCACCATCAGCGACGTGGTCGCGATGGAGAAAGCCAACCCCGAGGAATCAGCCAACCTTCTGCCGGTGAACCTCACGAGCGAGGCGCTTGAACGCATCCTCGAGCAGGCCCTCCCCAACAACCCGCGCAGTCGCGTCGAACAGTATGCATGGTTGCGCGGAGTGCTGGAGACACATGGCATCACAACGGTTGCCCAGGCGTCAGAGCTGATCGCTTCGGCCGACTGGGATGACATTGCCCGCAAGGTCCAGTACAAGTTTGCGCCCGGCCACGTCCGAGCCGCGGACGATCTGCTGCTTGTCCGCTACGGCCAGGAGCACATCGACAAAACCCAGCCACTGGGCCACGACCGCAACAGGCGCGCAAAGCTGACGTATCGCCTGCGGAGGCTGCGCGACTAGCTCTCAACCGCCCCTCAACGGCAAGGAAGCCGCTTGCCCTGCCTTCCGGAACGTCGGAATACTGGAAGCAGAAGCAGGGAGAGCGGGGTACCGATGAACGACAGAAGCGAGCGCGGCCGACGAATGCAGCGGGTCTCTGAGTACCGTGCCGCCCGCCGGTCCGGAAGCAGCGCTTCGGAGGCCATCGAGCAGGTCGAGGATGATGAAGAAGAACAGCACTTAATCACCGATTTCGCTGCCAAGGCCGATTTCGAGATCCGGCAGGCCACCGCCCGAGGTGACTTCGACAACCTGAAGTATGCGGGCAAACCGATCCCCGGCCTTGGCGCAACGCTTGACCCTGACTGGTGGGTCAAAGGACTGATCGAACGCGAGCAGCTCTCCGGCATCGCACCGGCACCCTTCCGCCTCCGCAAGGAAGACGCCGAACTCGACGACAAGCTCGACCAGCAGTACATGGAAAGCAGGGCGCGGGAGATACTCGAGGACTTCAACCGGCAGGTCATCGACGCCCGCAGGCAGCTTCTTGGCGGACCGCCCGTCGTGACGAAGACCCGGGACGTGGAGAAGGAACTCGAACGCTGGCGCAAACGCCGGGCGGCACGAACCGCCCGGGCTGAGGAGGAAGCCACCCCGCAGGAGGAGGCCAGGCGCTCACCGTGGTGGCGCCGTCGTCGTTAGCCTCCTGGCTGCTACTCCGCGGAAAATTCGCCGTCGGCTATTGCATCCGCATACTTGCTGAGGTCGGGGCCGGGCTCGAAGTCGACGAACTGGGGCTGAAGCTTTTCATACAGGAACTTATAAACCTTGTCCCGGTCTGCACCGGACTGCGTTGCCGCAGCTTCTTTCACTGCTTCCTGCAGCGCCTTGTCCGCGTCCGAAAGGATCTTCTCGCGGGCCTGCTCGTTCCACTTGACGTCGCTGATATTCAAGATCGGCCTCCAACAGTAAGTAGACTGTTTATCACCTCAGGCTACGGGGCTGGACTCGGGGCCACAAGCGACTCATCCTGCCAGAAGGATTGTGCGCGATTTCTGCTCTGCTAATGTGCAGAGACATCACGAGTTTAGAGACGGGTGCGGGCGTGAGTAGTGATATCGGTGAGGATTCAGTCCGCAGCGAATTGCAGGACTTGATCCTCAACGGTGAAGAGATCGACGTCTTCCTCAACGGCATGGTGGAAATCGCGTCGCGCGAACTCACTCAAGCCACCGGAAGCACCGTCTATTCCGCGGTGACACTCCTGCGTCCAAAACGCGCAGCGACCGTCGCCAGCAGCAGCGAACAAGCCAAAAACATGGACGAGGTGCAGTACGCGTTAGACGACGGCCCCTGCCTGCGTGCCGCCCGTGAGCATTACACGGTAGTAATCCAGGACTACGAAAAAGAGGGCCGGTTCGGTGACTACCGCAAGGCCATCGAACAGCACGGCATCCGTTCGACGCTCGGCGTCCCCATACTGCTTCAGGACAATGCGGACGCCGGACTCAACCTGTACTGCGAGAAGCCGATGGTCTTCACTCCCGAGGTGATCGCGGCTGCCGAAGGATTTGCGGCCAATGCGTCCAACGCGCTTCGGCTCGCTGTCCGGATCGCCGGTCTGATGGACCACCGGGCCGATCTCACCGCCGCGATGGAAACCCGCACCACAATCGACCTCGCAGTCGGAATTGTCATGGGTCAGAACCGCTGCACGCAGGAAGAAGCCGTGAACATTCTCAAGGCAGCTTCCAGCGCACGAAACGTCAAGCTCCACGCCGTCGCGGCTGCCGTCGTCGAATCGGTCAATCAGACGACCCCGACAACGCACTTCGACGCCTAGAACGGGACCACACTCAACGCCACCATGAACGGACCTCGATGACTGCTTTCGTTACACCGGATTCGTTCACCACGCGCCCCACCCTTCAGGGCACCTTCGGCATGACGGCCTCAACCCACTGGCTCGCAACGGCGTCAGCACAGGCTGTCCTGGAACGCGGCGGCAACGCGTTTGACGCCGCAGTCGCGGGTGCGTTTGTTCTGCACGTGGTTGAACCGCATCTCAACGGACCCGGCGGTGACATGACCGGTGTCTTCGCGACCGCTGAGAACCCTTCCGAGCCCGTGATCCTGATGGGCCAGGGCCCCGCACCCGCGGCTGCGACCCGGGAGCACTACCTCGCCGAGGGTCTTGAACTGGTCCCCGGCGCCGGTGCGCTGGCTGCAGCCGTCCCGGCCGCCGTCGACGCCTGGCTTCTGCTGCTGCGCGACCACGGCACATGGGAACTGAATGATGTGCTGGCCTTCGCCGTCGGTTACGCCCGTAACGGGCACCCCATCGTCGGCCGCGTTGGAGCGACCATCAACGCAGTGAAGGATCTGTTCACTGACCACTGGCCCACCTCCGCGGCGCTCTGGATGCCGGACGGCAAGATCCCCGAGAACGGTGACATCGTTCGAAACGAGGCGTATGCCTCTGTCCTCGACCGGCTCATTGACGCCGGAAGTGCTGATGGTGCCTTATCCAGACGCGAACAGCGCATTGACGCTGCGCGGCGCGAATGGCGCGCGGGCTTCGTTGCGCAGGCCGCTGTCGAATTTATCAAGGCCCCCCACCGACACTCCTCAGGACAGGACCACGTGGGGGTTATGAGCCTGGAGGACTTCGCGAACTTCCAGGCGGGCTACGAGGAAGCGACCACTCTCACATTCCGCGGATACACCATCGCCAAAACCGGCCCCTGGGGCCAGGGCCCCGCCCTGCTGCAGACTCTTGCCATCCTGGACGGGTTCGACGACGACCGCCTGGACCCGTCCACTGCTCTCGGAGCGCACACCATCCTGGAAGCCCAGAAACTGGCCATCGCCGACCGCGAGGCTTACTACGGTGATGCTTCGGTTCCCATGGATTACCTGCTGTCCGCTGAGTACGCTGCGGAGCGCCGGGCGCTCATCACAGACCAGGCGTCCACCGATTTCCGCCCGGGCACGGTTCCCGGACACACGCCGTTCACGCCGCCGCTGCGCACCGAATACACGCCGCCCGCGCTGGCAGGCAAGGACGGCTTCGCCGGCGTAGGGGAGCCGACCGTCTCCCGCAGCGGTGAGACACGCGGCGACACCTGCCACATCGACGTCGTCGACCAGTGGGGCAACATGGTCTCCGCGACGCCCTCGGGTGGCTGGCTCCAGTCGTCCCCGACCATCCCTGAACTGGGATTCTGCCTGGGCTCCCGGCTGCAGATGACCTGGCTTGAAGAGGGTGCGCCGTCGTCATTGCAGCCCGGGAAGCGGCCCCGCACCACACTCACGCCGACCCTGATCCTCAAGGACGGCAAGCCGGTTGTCGCCCTCGGTTCACCCGGCGGCGATCAGCAGGATCAGTGGCAGCTGCTCTACATACTCCGCACGATCGTCGGCGGGTATTCGCCGCAGCAGGCCATTGACGCTCCGTCCCTGCATACGACGTCGATCCCGGGCTCGTTTTTCCCGCGCATCTGGGAACCGGGCGGCGCCGTCGTGGAGGATCGGCTCAGGGAGGACGTGATCGCGGATCTCGAAAAGCGCGGACACATCATCACTCGGGCGGGGGACTGGGCACTTGGCCGCCTGTCGTCGGTTGTTCGCGACCCCTCGACCGGCGTCCTGATGGCCGCCGCTAACCCGCGCGGAGCGCAGGGTTACGCAGCCGGCCGCTGAGTAAGGCGTCGCTGAGCAAGACGTTGCGCGAGGTTAGAGGAACGGACGCAGCGGTGCGAGGATCGCTTCGCTGACCCGCGCCACAATATGGCGGCTCTCCCATTCCCTGAGGGAGAGTTCCCGGCAGTTGCTGCTGTCGATCTCGTAGATGCGCTCCATGATGGCGGCAAGATCCTCATCGAACAATTCAATGTTGATCTCGTAATTCCCGGTCAGGCTAAGGCGGTCGATGTTCGCCGTTCCCACGGTGGACCATTTGCCGTCGACTGTGGCGGTCTTGGCATGAATCATGGCGTTTTGGTAGAGGAGGATCTTGACGCCCTCGCGCAGTAGCGACGAGTAGAAACCACGTGACAGCCAGTCAGAGACCACGTGGTTTGAGTCCTCGGGCAGGATGACCCGCACATCGACACCGCGTTTGCTGGCCCGCAGGAGCGCGTCCAGGATCTGCTGGTCGGGGATGAAATAGGCCGTGGTGATGTAGATGTGGCTGTGCGCGCGGTTGATGGCATCCAGATAAACGCCGCGAATCGGAAAGACAAGGTTCGCAGGGACGTTGTTGACGGCCCGCAACCGCGGTTCCCAGAACTCTGCGCTCTTTTCCTCAAGCGGGCGGTGGCGCTTGTTGGGTGCGGCGTTCCAGAACGACACGAATGCCTGGCGGAGTTCCCAGACCGACCTTCCCTCAAGCTTCAGGTGCGTGTCCCGCCACTTGGACGCGTAAACGGAGCCGATGTTGTAACCGCCGACGTATCCAACGGAATCGTCAACGACCAGGATCTTCCGGTGGTCGAACCCGGTGCCCCGGATATTGGTGAACACGATGGAGGGGCGCACCACCGGGAACCGGAACACCGCCACGTTGGGGTGGAAACGGTAGAAGGTGGGCGGTACAACGAGGTTCGCAAAGCCGTCATAGATCACGTACACGTTCACGCCCCGGTCGGCGGCCTCGTTGAGCGCTTCCTTGAACTGGCGTCCAAGGGCGTCGCCCTTCCAGATGAAAGTCTCCAGCATGATTGTGTGCCGGGCGTTCCGGATCGAGGCGAGCATGTCTTCGTAGAGGTCGTGCCCATAGGTGAAGACCGTGGTCGCAGACCCAGCCACTTCGGATTCGAAGATGCCCGGGTGGGGGAACCCTGGACGTTTGCTGCGCCGTTTCTTCTGCACTGCATCAACAAGAACGATGACGGCAATCACCATCGCCTGCACGGCTGCGAACGCCATGGCCGCCCGGGAGAGCAGCGAACGAGTCAGGTCGAGCAATTGAAGGCGGCGGAGAGTGCGCATGCAGGTAAGCCTAGTAGGCGACGGAACCTGAACCCGGCGCCGGAGGGCGCCGGCGCCGGCTGCTGCGCCCCTAACGCTTGTTCAGCGCCGCCAGGAGCCGGTGCTCGGCGTCCTCACCCGGTTCGATTCCGCGCGGGATCCGGAACAGGAAGAACATTCCGAGCAGCCACCAAAGGCCGAACAGGATCCACGGCGGAGGAGTGAGCGCCGCCGGCATTCCGGGCAGGTACAGGCTCAGGAGGGCAAGACAGAGAACTACAGCGGCGACCCCGATGACCAGGCCGCCGTTGCCCGGTCCGCCGACGCGAAGCGGCCGTTCCATGGAAGGTTCCCGCCGACGCAGGATCACGAAAACCACTGCCACCAGAATGTACGCAATCACAATGCTGGGTGCGCCGGAGTCAACCAGCCAGACGAGCATCGATACGCCGAAAAATGGTGCCAGGAAGGACAACGCGCCGATGAACATCAGAGCATTGGCGGGCGTGCGGTACTTCGGATGCAACTTGCCGAACCAGGAGGGAAGCATACCGGAGCGGGCCATGGAATACATGAGCCGTGAGGCGCCCAGCAGCAGCGAGTTCCAGGAGGTGAGGATCCCGGCGATGCCGCCGGCAATCAGTACCTTGGCCATCAGGTCGCTTCCGAAGAGGGCTCCCATCGCATCCGCGGTGGCGATGTCTGCCTGGGCAATATCGTCCGCGGGCATGGCCGAGGACGTGGTCAGGATAGTCATGACGTACCAGATAGTTGCGAGCAGTACAGCGACTACAACCAGCTTGCCGATCTGGCGGGCGGGGATGTTCACCTCTTCCGCCGACTGGGGGATCACGTCGAAACCGACGAAAAGGAACGGCACCACAACGAGCACGGCGAAGAACCCACCGAGTCCGCCCGCAAAGAACGGCTCCATGTTGGTTGTGGAACCACCGGTGAAGGACCCGAAGATAAGGATGAGGCCGATGAGCAGGAGGAACAGCACCACAAAGGTTTGCGCGACGCCGGCGAGTTTCACGCCGAGGATATTGATCGCGGTAACTACGACGGCGGCGATCGCACCGACAAGGGCCCAGGTGAGGTACACCTGGCTTCCGGCCACTTCCCACAGCGGTATCTGGTTCAGACCCGGGAACAGGTACAGCGCAGTTCTGGGCAGGGCCACAGCCTCGAACGCAACGATCGTGACGTACCCGCCGGTGATCGCCCATGAACCGATGAAGGACCAGCGGGGCCCCATTCCGCGGAGGAGGAAGTTATGTTCACCGCCCGCCTTGGGCATCGAGGCTGTCAACTCCGCATACGTCAGGCCGACCACTCCCATGATGATGCCGCCGGTTACCATGGCCAACGCCGCACCCATGGTTCCGGCAGAACCGATCCAGCCGCCGGTCAGCACCACCCAGCCAAAACCGATCATTGCCCCGAACCCCAGCGCCAGGGCGTCCCAGTTTCCCAGGACCTTCAGGAGTGACGTGTCCTCTGCGCCCCTGGAAATCTGCTGCTCTGACATGAGCGTCACCCTTCTGGCCCTGGCCGGTCCAACCGGCTCCATGTTTCGGTGTGAGATGAGCGTAGTCCCACAGCCGCCTGGGCGGACAGATTTATGGCAAGTGTTTCAGGAGAGGCCCGCAACCCGGGTCGTCGGGTTGTGCCCAGGGCAGACCCAACCGATCGCGCTGAGGCTAGTCCTCCTCGCGCTCGCGGTTCTCCTCTTCCTGCTTCTGCTGTTCCTCGGCTTCCTCCTCCGCCTGTTTTTGGGCTTCCTCAGCTTCCTTTTCGGCCTGCTTCTGTGCTTCCTTGGCCGCATCCTCCGCGGCTTCTCTCTCAACGTCCGTCTGGGTGTTCTCCGGGTCCGCACTGTCTTCCGTTACGCCCGGCACCGTGGCTGCAGGGGGAGCGGGTGCGGGCTCGGTCGAGGGTGTGACTGACGCAGGCGTTTCCTCCGGCACGGGTGCCTCCTCCGGCTGGATGGACTCGATGAAGGCGGTGATGTTGCCCTGGATTTGGTCTGCCCGCCCGGGTGTCACAGTGCCGGCGTCCTGAGCCTGCTGCACGTTGGCCTTCAGTGCCTCGGCCCGTTCAAGCGCGAGCTCAAAGTTCCCCTCCTGCGTCACCGCGGCAAGGTCCCTCACCTGTTGCTGAAGTGCTTTGGCGGTGCCCGGCTCAATGGCTTCGGGCCCGCCGCATGCTGCCAGGCCCGGAACAGCGAGCGCCAGTACAAGAATCCATCGCTTCGAACTCATGGCTGCACACTTTCGTAAAGTTCGGACAGTCTTTCCCCGGGTACCCCGGGCACGGACGGCAGCGGTTCCGGAGTGGGCGCCGGCGTAAGGATGCCCGACAGGATCACACCCAGCAACACCAGTGCCAGCACCACGACGACGGCGGCCGCCACCCACCAGAGCCGCCTGCGCTGTGAAGGCTCCCTGGTCACGGACGTGGCAGGACCGTGCGGCTGCGCAGACCGTTTCGTCGGTTCCCGCTCGGAGGTTGAGCCGGAGCCGACCACGGACGTCCGGCGGTCGCCGCCTCTTCCCGCTGCACCGCTGCTGCCGTCGTCGTCGTCGTTGAGTCCGAGAACGAAAGCGCGGCGGGTGGAGTGGGAAGTATAGGCAGCACCCGGCAGCACAGTGGTCTCGGGACCCGTGTCCTCGGCCGGGTGGTGGTCAGCTAGAAAAGCATTCCGTCCGGAGGCCAGTAGCCCCGCGACTTCCGCCGCGGTGGGGCGGGCGTTGGCCGTGCCCGCGGTCATGTCAGCGATAAGGTCGCGCCACGCCGGATTGACGGAGGCGGGAATTGCGGGGGCCCGGTGCAGGCGTGCAAGCGCGGTCTCTATTCCGCGGCCCTCGAAGGCGGGCTCACCCGTCAGGCACTCCAGCAGTACCAGGCCGAGGGCGTAGATGTCAGTCGCTGCCCCGACCGCTTCGCCCCGTGCCTGTTCGGGGCTGAAGTATGCGGCGGTGCCGATCGTTTCACCCGTTGCGGTGAGCCGGTCGCCGTCCGCGCGCCGGGCGATGCCGAAATCCGTCAGGACGTACCCGAAGCGGCCCGACGAAGGCTCGGCATCGCGGGTCAGGATGTTGGACGGTTTGACGTCGCGGTGAGTGATTCCCTTCGCATGGACGTAGGCGAGGGTCCGGGCGACGTCGTGTCCGATGGCCCAGATCTGCTCGGCCTCCAGCGGCCCGTTGCGCAGCAACCGGTGAAGATCGGGCCCATCGACCAGGTCCATAACCACCCAGCCGGCGGTGGCGGAGTTGCCGACGTCGTGCACCTTGACCAGGCCCGGATGATCCAGGCTGGCCAACAGCTGCGCTTCGACGCGCTCCCGTTCTGTGAGTCGGGCCCCGGGTTGACCGCGGAAGAGCTTGATCGCAACGTCCCTGTCGAGCAGCTGGTCGTGACCTCTGCGGACCTCCGCCATGCCACCGCTGCCGAGCAGGTCCCCAACCAGGTATCGTCCGTCGAGTACTTCGCCGGCGGCATCTGCGACCTGCCAGCCAGGTTTCGGTCCGGCGGCTGGGGTGGGCATTCTGTCGGGCGGAGGGGGTAGCTGCATGTCAGGCACCTCCTCATTCTCCGTTGTCGCCGTCCATTCATGAAAGTGCACTGTCCTCTTCATGAAAGCGCCGGCTCAAGGTAGGTCGTCAGGTTTTGATGACACTCCCACCTCCAGAGGACGGCGTGCGAACTCTCAAAAAATGGAGGGTGCGCGACGCGCACCCTCCATGACGGTCCAGGGAATCAGCCGAGCAGGCCGCCCAGACCGCCGCCGCCGCCGAGCTTTCCGAGGAGGTCCGCCGGGTTGATGCCGAGCTTTTCCAGCAGGCCGGAGTCGCGCTCGGTGTCCACCTGGTTCGGCAGTTCCTGCTCAGCCTGCTGTGCCTTGTCGTGGTTGCCTTGGTTCTTCAGGAGGTCGATGATCTGCTGCTTGTCGATGTTCATGAGGTGTTCCTTATCTATTGGTGACTTCGTTACGAGGGGATGGACTAGCGGAACCGCGGCGCGGCGGGATCGTCTGCACGGTTCACCTGGGTGCTGCCGGCGGTCTCCGTGGTCTGGGTGCGCGCCTTGGCTCCCTGAGCTGCGCCCTTGAGCTGTTCCGAGGCCGACGGCGAGGACTGGGCCTCAGCTTTGATGCGCGGCGCTTCTTCTTCTGCCCTGTTGAGGTAGTGCTCCCAGCGCTGGGACATGGGCTTGATGAGCCCGCCACCGACGCCCACCACAATGACGCCGACAACCGCGGTCAGTACGGCGATGAGGATCGGCGTAGTTACGGTGGTTGCAATCTCCACCTGGTTGAGGGCCGCAATGATGCCGATGCCGAGAATGAAGATGCTTGCAATATTCGCGAGGATGTTCCCGTAGGAAAGCCCGCCAAGGGTGTTCTGGATCAGGCTCTTGACCGCTGCTGCGATGGCAGCGGCAATGATGACGATGATGATTGCGACGATAATCTTCGGGAGGAAGGCGATGATGCCTTCGAGCAGGTCGCTGACTGGATTAGGCGCGAAGACTCCGAAGGCGAACTGGAGCACGAACAGCACCAGTGTGTAGTAGACAATCTTCGCGATGATGTCACTGGCATCCAGCGACGATTTGGCGAGTGCTTTCTTGACGCCGCCGCGTTCTACGACCCGGTCGAAGCCCAGGCGTTCGAGCAGTTTGTCCAGCGCCTTGGAGATCGCTTTCGCTATGAGTAGCCCGACCACCAGGATGACGAGGAACAGCAACAGTTTTGGTAGGAACTCGATGACCGAGGCGAGACCGCTTCTCAGTGTTTCTTCCATGGAACCTCCATCAATATGGCTTCACGAAGCTGTCAGGGCGGCGGGACGGCTGTCCGCCGGGTTGCACGCTTCCAACAGTAAGCACACATCGAGAAAATAGAAAGGATGCTTAGTATTTCTTTTTCGGAGCCTGGTCGAACCGATCCGGAGGTAGTCAGGGGTACCGGACGCCGGTTCCCTGCAGAACTGCCCGGTACCCTTTCCGGTAGGTCGGGTACGTAAATTCGAATCCGCTCGCGGTCAGCCGCGCGTTGCTGCAGCGCTTTCCCGTGGCCTGCGCATCGTCAGCGGCACTCGCAGGAGGAACAGGTACGCCGAGTTCCGTCGCAAGGAATTCCTGCACATGGGAAAGCATTGCCGGCTCACGGTCTGTGCCGAGATAAGCCTCGGCGGGGGCTTCGAGCCCTGCGATGTGTACGATGGCCGCCGCCGCATCATCCCGGTGTATCCGGTTGGTCCAGTGCGGTGCACTGCCTGCTCGTACCATCCCGTTCAGCACCTGGTCGATCAGCCGTGTGCGACCGGGTCCATAGATACCGGAGAGCCTCAGCAGAACCGCCTGGGGCGCGCGGTTGCTCAGCAGTTTCTCCGTTTCCCGCAGTACCGCGCCGGTGGCGGTCGAGGGTGAGGGCGGGGTGCCTTCGTCAATCCAGCCGCCGTCGTCGTTGCCGTACACAGCCGTCGAGGAGACAAAGACGATCCTCCGCGGCGTCACCCCGTCCCGGGCAAGGGCGTCGAGCAGGTTCGCTGTGCCGTCGTAGTAGGTGGCCCGGTAGGCGGCCTCACTTCGCCCATCAGCCGTCAACGCAATGACGACGACGTCGGTGTCCTCGGGAAGGGACGGGAGTTCGCCCTTGAGGTCGACGGATTCGCCCTCGATCTGCGGCGGCAGCTTCTCAGCGGACCGCCGCCACCCCACAACCCGCTGCCCGGCGCCCGCAAAATAGAGTCCCGCCTGCGTGCCGAGGTCCCCGCATCCCGCAATCAATACAGTCATCCTCCGAGCTTCCCACACAGGACCGGCCCGAAGGGTCGTGCCAGACTTGGGGCCATGGCCACCCGGTTACTGATCATCGCCGACACACACCTGCCGAAGCGTGCGCGGCACCTCCCGCCGGAGGTTTGGGACGCGGCGGAGGCCGCCGACGTCGTCGTTCACGCGGGCGACTGGGTGAGCGTTGAGCTGCTCGACGAGCTTGAGCGCCGCGCGCAGCGGGTGATCGGCGTCTTTGGGAACAACGACGGCGCGGACCTGCGGGAGCGTCTGCCGGAAATCGCCCGGGTGACCTTGGAGGGTGTGCGCTTCGCCGTGATCCACGAAACCGGTGCAGCCCCCGGCCGGGAAAAGCGCATGGATGCCGCGTTCGACGAGGTGGATGTGCTGGTGTTCGGGCACTCCCACATTCCCTGGGACACCACCACACCCAAGGGAATGCGGCTGGTGAATCCCGGCTCGCCGACGGACCGCCGCAGGCAACCCGCGTGTACGTTCCTCACCGCTCAAGCCGACGACGGCGCCCTCACGGACGTGCGCCTCCACAAAGTCACAGCACGATAGCGGAAGTGGAAATCACCCTCGCCGAGCGGCCCGCGCAGGCCGGCTGACCGTCAGTGGTCGGTGCGTTGCCGGCTTGAGGTAGGGATCAACAGGAAGGACAGCACAAAGGCCAGGATGGCAGCGGCGAAGAGCACGAACTTCGCCGTCGTCAGGAAACTGGCGAACATCACTAGGGAGGCCGTGACCTCTGCGGAGGCAAAGGCGGCTTCGATCACGAAATTCTCCGCGATGTCCACCACAGCGTACAGAACGGCGACGGCGTAGAACAGCCAGCGGAGAGGTGAGCGCCGGCCGAATCGGTGGACCAGGAGGATGATGAAAGCGGCGAACGCCACGGGAAAAATTAGGTCCCACAGGTAGTGCGCGGCCTGGTAACGCTCGATCACCGGCTCGTCCATGACCGCACGGACTGACTCGAGGTACGCGGCGTCGTACCCTCCGACCATCAGGTCTGGGACCGGCATGCCGATGGCACGCTGCACTGACTGCAACTGCAGCCAACCGAGCGCGAGTGACAACACGGACACGACGGCTGCCACGACGATCAGCCAGGTATTACGGCGGCGCGACTTGCTGTCGTCCTGACCGCTTGCTGCGGCGTGCCTGCGCTTGTCTGCTCGAACCTTAGCCATTTTTCCCGCTCCCAAATGTTCAGGCTCAATTGTTTTGACAGTATGAGTGGCGGCCGCCGGCGGCCGTAACCGCCAGCGCCAACTTCGACGCTAAACCGGGCCCGCGTAACCCGCAACGTTCCGTAATGCCTCCGTGATCTAACGGTCGGTGAAGGAACCGGCAGGTGTTCTGGGGGAGCCCCCGAGGAAATCGCTTGCCGGGCCAGAATCCCTCACGGCGACGGAACACTTCCTGAGCGTCATTCCTTTTTGGGCTGTACCGATCGTTATCGCGGCGTTACCGGCGGAGCTTCTCGACCGTCTTCCGGGCCCGCTCAACTTCGCGGGTGGCCTCCCTCGCCGTGCGCTCGGTTTCCGTGCGCTCGCGAACAGCGTCATCGGCGTCGTCATCGATGACGTCAATGTCCTGTTCCAGCGCGCGGATCCGCTTCCGCAGTTCCCTCACCTGGGAGACGAGTGCTTCGCGGTCGCGCTCAAGTTGGTCCACCCGGGCACGGGCACGCTTGAGGGCCGATTCAGCTTCCTCGGACCTGTCCTCGGCATCCTCCAACTCGGCACGCGCTTCGGCAGCCGGGTCCGGCTCAGGTTTAGTGTGCCCGCCTTCGTGCGCATCGGACCCCGCCCCGTCAATGCCGGCCTCGAAGGGGCCGCCCACAGCGCCCGTGAGGTCCACGGCTTCCCAGCCGGTGGCTTCCAGTGGCCGAATGAGGCGGCCGGAAGAGACGGCAGCCGCGGCACCGGCGTCGGCCATCGCCGCCCGCAGGGTCTGTTCCACCTCCAGGGCCGCCGCCGTGCTTGCCGGATGTCCGAGTTCCTCGGAGAGAGCGACGCCGTCCTTGACCAGCGCCGAAATAAGCTGCTGGCGCTGTGTTCCGAGCTTCTTCAGCTCGCTCCGATCGAGCTGTTCCTGCGCCTCGCGCATCGCTGCCCCGAGCTCCAGCGCTTTCCGCAGCTCCGAGCCGCGGTGGGCGGTCATCATATTGAGCAGCCACGCTGAAGCCGACGGTTTGCGTAGAGCACGGACTTCCTTGGCCAGCGCCTTGTCGTCGAGGCTCTTCGCGCGGTCATTCCGGGCTGCAGTGAATTCGTCCAGGGGCCGCGAGTAGAGCTCGGACGCGATGTCGGCGAGGTCGGACACTGGGAAACAGGCTCCATTTGGTCGGCGGGCTACGATGTCCAGTCAGCCGACGCGGACCTGCACGCCGCGCGACCGGCGTTCACTGGGCGCTCAGGAGCAACAGTACCGCCGACGCACGCAAGGATCAGGGCAGGGGCGGAATGGTCGGCCCCGGTTCCGGGATGGGCCGGTCGGGGGAGGGCCCGGGGCCGGGCTCCGGCGGAATGTTCGGAGTGTCGGGTCCCGGGTCGGGGATAGGGTACGGGGACGGCGAGGGCTGCGGTTCCGGTGCAGGTTCACCCGGGGGCCGTGGCTGAGAAGGATCGGGATGCGGTTCATGGGGCGGCGGGATAGACATTCCAGCTTCCTCTCCATCAGTGGGGCTCATGAGCAACAGTACGCCCGAGAAGGCGGGTCGGGAATAAGCAGCGGCGCCGGGTGCTTTTACTTCTGGCTGCGCACGTTTCTGCGCGCCCTTCAGTACCTTCAGGGGGATTTTCGTGCCGCACAAGACGGACAAAAGCACACAGGCAGACGACGGCACCGTTCCGAACGATCCCGGTTACATCTCACCCCGGGACAGGCTGGTCATCTCCCTGCTTCTGGTCTCGGCTTTCGTTGTCATCCTCAACGAAACCATCATGGGCGTGGCGCTGCCCCGCCTCATGGATGACCTGCAGATCACTGCCTCCGCCGGCCAGTGGCTGACGACGGCGTTCATGCTCACGATGGCGGTTGTCATCCCCATCACCGGCTTCCTCATTCAGCGTTTCAACACGCGGCCGGTCTTCCTCGCCGCGATGACACTCTTCAGCATCGGCACCCTTGTCTCCGCGATGGCGCCCGGGTTCGGCATGCTCCTCGTCGGCCGCGTGATCCAGGCCGGCGGAACTGCAATCATGATGCCGCTGCTGATGACCACCGTCATGACCCTTGTGCCGCCGTCGTCCCGTGGCAAGACGATGGGTAACATCTCGATTGTCATCTCAGTGGCGCCCGCAATCGGTCCCACGATCTCAGGCGTCATCCTCAGCGTGCTGGACTGGCGGTGGATGTTCTGGCTGGTGCTTCCCATCGCGGTCGGTTCGCTGGTGCTCGGCGGCATCCGGATCCAGAACGTGACAACGCCCCGCCGCACACCGATCGACGTACTCTCCGTCATCCTCTCCGCGTTTGCGTTCGGTGGGATTGTCTACGGCCTGAGCCAGTTCGGTGAGGCTGCCGCAAGCGGTTCAGGCATTCCAGGATGGCTTCCGCTTGCCGTCGGACTTGCAGGATTGGCGTGTTTCATTGCACGGCAGATCGTGCTGCAGCGCCGTGACCGGGCGCTGCTTGACCTGCGGACCTTCCAATCCCGCACCTTCACCGTGTCAATCCTCGTGCTGGCCATCAGCATGATGGCGCTGTTCGGAACAATTATTCTGCTCCCCATCTACCTGCAGAACGTGCTCGGTCTCGAACCTGCGGCCGCCGGACTGATGCTGCTGCCCGGGGGACTGGCAATGGGACTCCTTGGACCGGTGGTGGGCCGGATCTTCGATCGGCACGGCCCCCGCATCCTCGTAGTTCCGGGATCCATACTGGTTGCCTCCGCGTTCTGGGCGCTCACGCTCGTCGACGCGGCCACTCCGGTTCCGCTGGTGCTTGCCAGCCACGTGGTGCTGAGCATTGGACTGGCCGGAATGTTCACTCCGCTCTTCACCTCCGCGCTCGGCTCTGTCCGCCCGCACCTGTACTCCCACGCGAGTGCGGTGGTCGGGACCATGCAGCAACTGGCAGGAGCTGCGGGCATTGCTCTCTTCGTGTCCGTTATGACGCTGCAAACCGGCGCGCTCATGGCCGCCGGTGCTGCAGAAGTTCCTGCGCTGGCAGGCGGCATCCGCATGGCGTTCATGTGTGGGGCAGTAATCTTCCTGTTCGCCGTCGTCGCGGCGCTCTTCATCCGCAAGCCGGCACCCGCCGAGCCGGTGTCCTCATCATCACCGTCATCGAAGTCACCGTCGCAGCAGGACGGCGACGACGTAGCTGCCGCTCCCTTGGCACACTAGGGCCGCCCAGTGTCGATCTTCACGCCCCCGCAGGTCCTGACCACACCGAGCCTGCGGCTCGAACCGTTGGGTCCGGAACACCTCGAGGGAACCTGGTCGGCGCTGCAGAATCCCGAGTCAATGCGCCTGACCGGGACCCACGCCCAGTTCACCCGACCGCAGATCGAGGCCTGGCTTGCGGGCTTGGCGACCGCGGACGGGCGGGCCGACTGGGCGATCATCCTGGACTCCGGCGGGATCCACATCGGCGAAGTGGTGCTCAACGACTACGACGCAGACAACAGCTCCATCGGCTTTCGGATTGGTCTGAACGCGGATTCAAGATTCGGGCGGGGCTATGGGACCGAGGCGACCCGCGCCGTCGTCGATTATGCTTTCGATGTGATCGGGGTGCACCGCATCAGCCTTGAGGTGTACGCATTCAATCAGCGCGCTCAACGGGTCTACGAGAAGTGCGGATTCCAGGTTGAAGGACGGCTGCGGGACGCCCTGCACTGGGACGGTGAGTGGATTGACGCCATAGTGATGGGAATGCTCCCCTCGGATCGGCGTCAATAGCCGCAGGAATCAGTCCCGGACTCGCACCGCCGTTTCCCTGAGATAGAGATCCACCCGGGTGTAGGCGTCACGGGTCAGGGCTTTCCATAGTTCAAGCGCAAGCCGCTCGTCCTCCGACTCCAACCGCGCTATCGCGTCGGCAGTGAGGAGCTTGATGGTGACCTTCCCTGTGGCCTTCACAGTGGTTTCCTGACGATCATCGCTGCCCAGCGCGAGTTCCCCGAAGGTCATCCCCGCACTCAGCGTGGTCAGTTTCACCCGGTGCCCGGCGGGACCGACCACCGACGTGGTGACGCCGCCGGACAGGATGAAGAACACTCCGCCGAAGGATTGACCGATGCGGCGGATGACGTCGCCGTCGTTGTAGGTTCGGTCTTCCATCCGCTCTGCGAGTTTTTGGATGTCCTCATTGCTGAGCGGACTCAGGGCAGGGCACTGCGAGATGTCGACGCGGCTCGGCAGATCCAGCTCGCTGCCGTAGGTCTCGATCAGTCGGTTCTCACACCATTCGACAGCCGCCGTCCGCGTATCAAAAGTGGGGACCTCACGGTCGACGTCGCGGAAAGTATCGGCGAGCGTGCCTTCCGCATCTATCAGCACCAGCTCCCGGCCATCATCGACCAGGTTCTGGCGAACCTCGGCGAGGAGGCGCATCGATACGTCCGCAACCTCATCCACACGACGCAGGTCGAGGATGATGAGCTCCACCTCATCGGTAAGGGAGCTCAGTTCCCGGACCATCGACTCCGTGCCCGCAAAAAGGAGGTCACCGTTCAGCTCAACCACGCGGGCGCGGTGCCCATGGTCGCGGAGGAGGTCCATAGCCTCGTCGCCGCGGCGGATACCCGAGGGAGCCGCCGAGATGTCGTAGGTCGAGCGAATCGCGGACTTGCCGACACGGGCCGCGCGGACAAAGTGAAGCTCCATATCCTGCGAGAGCCGCTGGCTGGTGGCCATGCCTCGCACGCTGCTGCCGTGCTCGTCTAGCGGCGGGGAGTAGACGGCCAGGCCAACCTGTCCGGGGAGCACGGAGATGGTCCCGCCCCCTACTCCACTCTTCGCGGGCATCCCGACGGTACTGATCCAGGATCCGGCGTCGTCATACATTCCGCAGGTGGTCATGACCGAGAGGACCCGCTCCACGGGCACGATCTCCATAACCTGCTTCCCTGTCATGGGGTTCCGGCCGCTGTTGGCAAGGGTTGCCGCCATGAGGGAGAGGTCCAGACAATTCACCAGGACGGAACACTGGCGGAAATAGTCTTCGATGACCGGCACCGGATCATGCTCGATGATGTCGAAGGACCGCAGCAGGTACGCCAGGGCGCGGTTCCGGTGACCATGCTCCAGCTCGGAGGAGAAGATCTCCTCGTCGATGGACAGTTGCCTGCCCGCGAAGGCCGAGTACGTATTGACGATGCGCTTGATGCGGGTGTTGCCGCCCGATGCCTTGATCAGGGAGGTCGCCGTGAGGGCGCCCGCGTTGATCATTGCGTTCGCCGGCCGTCCTGTTCCTTGGGCGAGGGAAATCTCGTTGAAGGAATCCCCCGAAGGCTCGACGTCGACCTTCTCATCCACCTTGTCCAGGCCGAGGTCCGCAAGTGCCAGGCCGTAGGTGAAGGGCTTCGAGATGGACTGGATGCTGAATTCTTCCCGCGTATCCCCAATCTCGTAGATGTACCCGTCCACAGTTGTGAGACAGATCCCGAAATTGTCCGGATTGACGTTGGCCATGGCCGGAATAGTGCTGTACGGCTTTCCGTCCTTCAGCTCCGAAATCTCCCGATGAATCCGCGAAAGATAGCCCTCAATTGGAGATTCCATAGGAGCAAGACTATGGCGAGTTGTGAGCGGTGCTCAATTCGTTCGGTTCAGCGCTTCCGACGGCTGTCCATGATGAGCGAGAGCGCGATTCCGAGCATCCACACATCCTTGGCAACGGGAGTGCCCTCCTGGGTGGGGCGGATGTCCATGTCGTCCTCCTTGGTCATCCCGGGTGTGCGGACGTACATGGCCAGCAGTCCCCCGGAGAACCCTGCGAGGGCCAGACCGGCGAGGCGGCTCGGGATGAAGGGCAGCAGCAGCGCGGCGCCAAGCCCGATCTCGACGGCGGAGAGCACCTTGCCGAACTTCTTGGGATCCAGCTCCTTGACCTGCGGAAATGCGTTGGCCGCCATTCCCTGCAGGTAGGCAGCCGTATCCCTGTCGATCTCCTGCTTGTTCAGGCCGGAATTGAGGATGAATGCGCCGGTGCTGAGACGGAGGGGAATGTGGCTGAGTTTCATCGGAGCTCCTTTGAGAACAGTGGATGGACCGCTTCGAGCCTACGTCCATTCCCGTGTCCGCCGCCACAACTGTCCGCCGCAATTGTCCGCTGCCACGGACTAAGCAATTAGGCAGCGGAGGGCAGTCCCAGCCCTGCACTGACGACCGTCCACGCCCAGGCGAACGAACCCACGATCACTGCAGTGAACAGGGTCAGCCAGACTACCGCCGGGATTCCGGTGGAGCGATACAGGAGATAGGCATCGGACTGGCCGCGGTTCCGCCGTCGTCGGAGGTGGACTGCGGCCACTTTGCCGAGGTCGCGGATGGACCCCACCAGCAGTGCAATCCCGAGGGCAACCACCGTGTGCCCGGCGAACTCGGCAGGAACGGCGACCACCAGGACGGTAGAGACCGCCACCGTGCCCAGCAGGATGAGCACACCGCCGGGATTGCGGATGAACAGCAGGGAGAGCAGCAGCACAAGCGCACCGACGGAGAGAGCTGCTTGTGCCCAGCCCGCGAAACCGGCCCAGACCAGAACGGACCCGACGACGGCCGGAACCGGGTACCCCCAGAACGTTGTCCACGCCGTTCTCCAGCCGGGGCGACCGAACGACGTCGTGAGGCCGGAATGGTCGAAGTTGAGCCGGATGCCGGCTAGCCGGTTCCCGGTGACGAGCGCGGCGAAGGCGTGGCCGAGCTCGTGGACGATCGTGCTGAAGAGTCCGAAGTAGCGCCAGGTTGCGTTGGGTACGGACAGGGCGGCGGCCGCCAGCAGGATGATCACGACCTCGGTCAACGTCAGCTCCGGCGGCTGACTCCTGCTGAAGCCGGCCACGATCCGGTCCCACCACTGCGCTACTAATTCCACCTTGGGATGCTACAGGGCCATCCTCGCCTGAGGCGGCAACGAATCCCCTTCATCGAGTCCCGTCACGGACGAGGAAGTTTTAACAGACTCGCCGTGTGACGTTCATCTCAAGGTAGGAATGCCTCTGCTTTGATGAGGGTTAAATGAAGTGAAAGCTATTCGAGCTATCGACAAAGGCGATCATGAACTTCCGGACGGCCGAGCATCCACGGCCGCAACATTTCATCCTGCACATGAGCGACACCCACCTGGTGGGCGGTCCGGAACCCCTGTATGGGGCAGTGGACAGCGAGGCTCGGCTCCAGCAGATTTTCTCCGATCTGGAGGCGTCCGGGTCGCGACCTGACGCAATCGTCTTCACCGGCGACCTCGCGGACAAAGGCGAAGCTGAAGCGTACGCAAAGCTCCGGGACATCGTTGACCCCGCAGCTCAAAAACTCGGCGCCGAGGTCATCTGGGCCATGGGCAACCATGACGACCGCGCCACTCTCCGAACGGAGCTGCTCAACGAGCCCGCGGACACCGCTCCACTTGACCGCAGCTACGAGATCAACGGCTTGCGGATCATCACGCTCGACTCAACGGTGCCGGGCCACCACCACGGCGAGATCAGCCATGAGCAGCTCGTCTGGCTCGCCGATGAACTCCTCACCCCGGCGCCATACGGAACAATCCTCGCTCTGCACCATCCGCCGGTCCCATGTGTCCAGGACCTGGCGGTCCTGGTGGAACTGCGTGATCAGAACCGGCTTGCCGGCGTCATCCGCGGCACCGATGTCCGTGCGATCCTCGCCGGGCATCTGCACTACTCAACCAGCGCGCTCTTCGCGGGCATCCCGGTGTCGGTGGCGTCCGCCACCTGCTACACGCAGGACCTCACGTACGACGACGGCGGCACACGCGGTCGAGACGGCGCCCAAGCCTACAACCTGGTCCACGTGTACGAGGACACCGTGGTGCACTCGGTGGTCCCCGTCGGGACGCACACCGCCGTGGGCGAGACCGTCCCCCGCGAGGAAACCCGCCGCCGCCTCGCAGCGGCCGGTGTGCAGATCGCGGAGGCATCGCCGGCGAGAGCCTTCACGAGCGTCTGACCGGCTGCTTCGGCTATTTTTCCCAGGGAGCCTTCACCGGGAAGTACTTCTCCAGGAAGTCGGTGACAGCACGGGCGCGCTCCTCGGCCGGAATCTCCGGGAAGCTGCCGTCATTGAGGCAGAAAAGGTCCATGTTGCGCTTGTCCAGCAGCTTGTGAAGCTTGCGCAGTCCGGAGCGCATGGTGGTATCGATGTACTTCACCCTCGCCGATTCCTGTGTCACGGCGCGGCCGGTCAACAGGGCGTAGTAGTGGTACAGCGAATTGGTGACGGAGATGTTGTCCTTGGCACGGAACTTGGACGCGGCCGTCGCAGCGAACTCCGCTTCAAACTCGTTCTCCATCTCGATCATGACACTCTTGCGCAGCGGAGCGGCCGTGTGCTCGAGATGGCGTGTGGTGATCCGGCCGAAGCGCTTGTGGAGGAGCCGACGGTTCACACGTGCAGCGTTCTCGAATCCGCTACGTTCGGCGTCGTTCTCGCCGAGCCCAATGCGGGTGTCCGCCTGGATGAACTTCGTGATGCCGCCGGGGGAGAAGAACATGTCCGGTCCCACCGGGCGGCCGAAGAACATATCGTCATTGGAGTAGAGGAAGTGCTCGGACAGGTCCGGGATATGGTGCAGCTGGCACTCGACCGCCTGTGAGTTGTAGGTCGGCAGTACGGAGGGGTCCTTGAAATGCTCCTCGGAACGAACCAGTGTCACGGATGGGTGATCAGCCAGCCATTCCGGACGCTCCGAGTCCGTGGCGATGAAGATGCGGCGGATCCACGGCGCAAACATGTAAACGGAGCGCAGCGCGTACTTGAGCTCGTTGATCTGGCGGTACCGCGCCTCGTGATCATCCCCCTCGCCCACGACGGCGTTCTTCATTCGGGCAGCGCGTGCTGCCAGATATTCCGGTGAACTTCCGTCAACCCACGTGAACACCAGGTCGATCTCGAAATCGATATCCGTCGCATGGTCCGCGAACATGTTGTCGATCGTCGGCCAGACCAGCCCATGGCGGGTCACGGAGCCGCGCACCACTTCGTTCGAGGGCAGGGTGCGCCGCGTGAGGGAGTTCTCCATGGGGAGCTCGATGCGGTCACCGTCGAGGGACCAGAGCTCGATCTGCACACCGGCAGAAGGACCGAAGGTCAGTCCGCCGATCGGTTCGATGCGGGGACGGAACAACCGGAAGATCCGGGCCTTCTCGCTCGGGGAAAGGGCGCCGTCGGCCACAAGCAGCGTTGTCCGCCGCTTCGTGTCCACGGTCCGCGAGTAGAACGGCTCGTTGCGGCACGCCTCCACTAGCGCCTCCCGGAGCCGTTCACGGTGCTTCAGGTCAACCGCGACGACGGGGCGTTCATCATTGCCGCGGACCAGCAAGTACTCGATACCGGCACGCTCAAGCGCCTCCCGGACAAACAACAGGTCCTCCACCATCGCCTGGTGCGGCGTTGTATGCATGTTGATGAGGGCGAACCTACGCTTGACCGTGGTGATGTCATCGCGGTCGCTCAGTCTGGCAACGGCAGCGCTGGAGGCGGACTCAAGCAGCTCGGTGTCGTTCTCGACCTCCGGGGCGCCGAAATACACATCATGCTGGGCGGCAGTATCTGTAATGGGATCCTCCAACGGTTGTTCCAAAGGCGGTGGTGCCGGTGCACTCGCAGATTGCTTGCACGGCTGCTGCTCCAATGATAAGCCTGCCTAGAAGGACCCCGACCCATCCCGACGTACCCCATGCGGGTGCCTTGCAACGGAGGACACCATGGCAGACGTGAGTTTCACTGCACTGTTGAGGCGGCAGATTGGAAACGAGTTTGCGGCCTCGCAACAGTACCTGGCGATCGCCGTGTGGTTCGACGGCCAGGACCTGCCGCGTCTCGCCACGCACTTCTACCGGCAGTCACTGGAAGAGCGGAATCACGCTCTGATGATGGTTCAGTACATGCTTGACCGGGGTCAGGATGTGCAGATCCCCGGCGTGGAACCGGTGAAGAATGACTTCACGTCCGTCGTCGAACCGATCGCGCTAGCGCTGTCCCAGGAGAAGCAGGTCACCGCCGACATCGAGGCGATGTTCGCCCAGGCCCGGGCGCAGACCGACGCGCTCGGGGAACAGTTCATGCTCTGGTTCCTGAAGGAACAGGTGGAGGAGGTCGCCTCCATGTCCACCCTCCTGGCTATCGTTGAGCGGGCGGACAACCTGTTCGACGTCGAGAACTTCCTTGCCCGCGAAACCGTTGGCGACGCCGGCAAGGACCCGAACATGCCGCCCACGGCCGGAGGCGCCCTGTGACTCTGAAACCGTTCCCCACGGACTGGCAGCGTGCGCTGGTGCTCATGGCACACCCGGACGACCCTGAGTACGGCACCTCCGCCGCGGTGGCCGAATGGATCTCGCAGGGCAAGGAGGTCCGCTACGTGCTGGCAACACGCGGTGAGGCCGGGATCGCGGGGCTCCCGCCGCAGGAGAGCGGGCCGTTGCGTGAGGGCGAGCAGCGCACGGCGTGTGACCGCGTGGGTGTCGACGTTCTGGAATTCCTTGACTACCCGGACGGACGCCTGACGGAGTCCCTCGATCTTCGCCGCGACCTGGCGCGGGCCATTCGCCGGCACCAGCCCGACGGCATCGTGACGCTGAACCATGGCGACACGTGGGGGCCGGGAATGTGGAACTCCGAGGATCACCGGGCACTGGGCCGGTCGGTCCTGAACGCCGTCTCCGACGCAGCCAATGAATGGATCTTCCCGGACCTTGAGGGCCCGCGGCACCAGGTGAAATGGACGGCCATTCTCAGCATGAACCCCACGCACGCCATGCCGGTCAGCGAGGATAGCGTTGAGAAAGCGATCCTGTCCCTTGCCGCGCATTCGAAGTACCTGCAAGCACTGGACAGCCGGCCCGTGGAGGAACAGGCCACCGAACAGGTCCGCTCCGCCACCAGCCGGAACTCCGGAGGCAAAGGGGGCCCCGCGGTCGGATTGGAGCTCTACGGGCTGTAGTACAGCTAACCCCTTGTTGCCAGCGCTTCGACCGCATAAAACCGCCGGGGATCCTGCAGCAGGGCCGGATACTCGAAGTCGCTGCGCCGCAGCCAGCCCGAGAGGGAGATGGGGCGACGCGCCGTGCCGGGAACGTCGTCGTCGTCCGCGGCGTTCTCGATGGCCAGCGGACCGAGCGTGCCCCGCTGCAGGCGGGCACCGCCCTCCACCACGACGGCGGCTGCATCACCTTCGCGGGCAAGTTCAGTGAACGCGGCGTACTGGCGGGACCATTTCGGCACGGCGCGGCCGGCCGGCGGGTGTCCGGGAAGCAGCAGCGCATCGCCGTCGGAAGTGTCGAGGGGACCGTGCCAGATCCAGAGCCGTTCACCGATCGGCTCGACCGGAATGAGTTCAAGCTCCGGCTCAGGCCAGGAGTAGGGCAGGTCCTCCGGGACGCCCGGGAAGCGTTCCCGGTAGAACTCGGGCGCCTTCTGAATCAGGTTCGACTGGTGGCTGAGATGGACCTCCGGGTTTCCGATCCACGGCGGGAGGGCAGGTTCGGGTCCGGTGCCCGCCTCGAACGCGGCAGCGGAATCGGGCGCGAACTCGCTGATCAGCGCCGCCGTGCTGTCCGCGTGCCCGCGCGAGACCCACTCCCGGACCATCGCCAGCCCATAGACGGTGAGCGCGGGTACGTATCCCATCCACATCCGGGTAACCGGATGGCTGCGCCAGCCGTAGTCGGGCAGAACCAGCGCACGCAGGATCTGCAGTGTCTCAACCCGCTGCTTGCCGAGCCTGGCCTGATCGAGGACGGCGGCGCTGGCTGCGAAGTCGGGATAGGGCAGGAAGGTCTGCATGCGGCCAGTGTGCCACATCCGCCGAGCCTGCTCCCCGGCTCGGGAGGCCTCAGTTGCCTGCTCCGCCGGTCCGGGTGCCGGTTCGGTTAGTGGACGGCGTACGTGCCCCGCCGGCTCACCGGCGTCCGGCGGTGCACCTCGATTGCCTCCGTGTAATAGGACATGAGTTGCTCGCACAGTACCGGCCAGGTGCGCCCCTGGACCGCGGAGGACGCCGCGCGCCCGAACGCACGGCGCTTCGTGTCATCACCGAGCAGGTCCATCACCCCGGCGTGAAGCTGGTCCAATTCACCCGGCGGGTACAGCCAGCCGGTTCGGGACGAATCCACCAGGTCCAGTGGACCGCCGCGCCCCACGGCGACAACCGGAACTCCCGAGGCCATCGACTCCTGGATGGTCTGGCAGAACGTCTCCGATTCGCCCGGGTGGACGAAGATATCGAAGGACGCCATCATCCGCGCCAACGCCTCCCCGGATTGGAACCCTGCGTAGTGCGCGCCGGGAAGCTTCTGCTGCAGCGACTCCTTCGCCGGCCCCGAGCCGACGATCACCAGCTTCGTGCCCGGGATGGCGTCGAGGCCGGCGAGGTCCTCGACCTGTTTCTCGGCTGCAAGGCGGCCGACGTACCCGATGATCTTCGAGCGGGGCGGCCGTCCCGCCAGGACGCTGCGGCGCCAGTCGCCGTTGCGCTTGGCGGGCGTGAACCGGGCGGTGTCAACACCGCGGCGCCAGAGCCGCAGCCGGGGGATACCCCGGGAGTCGAGCTGATTCAGCGCGAACGACGACGGCGCGAGCGTCAGCGTCGATGCCTGATGGATGTTCTCGACGCGCTGCCACAGCATGTTCTCCAGCCACGGCACACCGTACCGGGCGGCGTAGGCAGGAATCTCAGTCTGGTACACGGACACGGTTGGCAAGCCGAGCTGCGCAGCCGCCTGCACCGCACGCCAACCGAGCACGAATGGGGAAGCCACGTGGACGATGTCGGGCGAGAAGTCGGTGAGGATCCGCCGCACCCTGGCCACAGTCCCGGCCGCGAGCCGAACATTCGCGTAACCGGTCAGCGGAACCGACGGCAGAGTGACGACGGGGAAGCCCTCCACGGAGGCAGGTGCCTCATGTGCCGAGGAGCCGGGTTTGTCCAGCCACGACGACGACGGCGCAATCACCAGCACGTCATCACCGCGGCTTCGGAGGTGGGCCAGCACCTTCAACAGGGAGTGGGTCACCCCGTTCATGTGCGGAAGGAACGATTCGGCAACCACAGCAACTCTCACAACACCGATATTGGCACCGCGGTCTGTGCACCCGGCGAGCGGCAGGTTGCGCCTGAGTGAACTCTGGTTCAGTAGGCGGTGTACAGCTCGCCGACCGGCAGGGAAACCTCGAGCCGGTTGTCGGTGCCGGGGAGCGGGCACGCCCACGCCTCGTCATAGGCGCACGACGGGTTGTAGGCGAAGTTCAGGTCCACGATCAGACGTCCGCCGCGCTCGCCGAGATGCGCACCCTTGATCGTGTCGAGCACGTACCGGCCGCCGCCGTAGCTTCCACCCTCTGCACCGGACGAACCATCACGGAGGGGGAGGAACAGCCCGCCGCCGTAGGACTTCAGCCGCCACAGCGCGAGGCGGCCGACGCCGTCGAGCGACACAGTGCCGAGCCGCTCGAACGGCACCACTCCGTCGGTACCGGAGGTCACCTCCATAAGCTGGCCGGCGCCGTCGTCGTCAATGTCAGCCTCGAAGCGGAAGTCCGAGTTGTAAGGGGCGACGTTCAGGCCGGCGAAGTTTTGCTGCACCGAGGGAGAAAGGGGTGACGCCGGGTGGCCGGCGAAGAGCCTGTCGCGGCCGGTTCGCCAGTGGGCGTGGGCCAGCGCGGGAGAACCAGAAGCCGCCGCATCGCGGACTTCCTGGTAAAGCGTGAACACCTGCCGGCGCCAGTCAGCGGTGTCCAGGGCCGTTGCTGCATGCGACATGGACACCAGCGTAACTGTTGCCCGACGTACTGTATCTAGGGTGACAATCGCGCTGTTCATCCTGGTGCTCGGCCTCATTGTGGTGGGTGCCGTCGCCCAGCGCATCGCCGGGCTGGGATTTGCGCTGCTGGTTTCGCCGTTTCTGGTGTTGATCCTCGGCCCGCATGAAGGCGTCCTCCTGGTCAACATCTGCAGTGTGGTGTCCGCCACCCTCATCATGCCCCGCGTGTGGAAGGACATTGACTGGGCGATGTTCCGTTGGCTCGCCGCTTCAGCAGTGTTCGGATCAGTGGGCGGCTCATTCGCAGCCGCCGGGCTGCCGAGCGCACCGCTCGCGGCGACGGTCGGCGCCGTCGTGCTCACCGGACTCACTGCCTCGCTCCTGCTCCAGCGCTCCTCGGTGGTGGCCACCGGGAACCGCTCCAAAGTCATCGCTGGGCTAACAGCGGGCCTGACCAACTCCATGGCCGGCGTCGGCGGGCCGGCCATCAGCGCGTATGCGTTGATGTCCCGGTGGCCGCAGCGCTCGTTCGCCGCCACGCTGCAGCCGTTCTTCGCCGTGGTCAATTCCGTCACGGTGCTCGTGAAGCTGCTCATTGACCCCGGCCAGGTGCCCCCGCTGGAGACCTGGATGTGGCTTCTCATCCCGGTGTCGATCGTCATCGGAATCTTCACGGCGGAGCGGCTCGCCCGGTACATCCATGATCGCCACGCCCGCTTCGCCGTCATCGTCATTGCCTTTCTCGGTGCGGCGACGGCACTGATCAAGGGCCTCACTGAGCTGCTCGCCTGAGCCTCACGGAGCCGCCGGGTGCGAGCGTGAGCTACCTCGCCGAGTCGTTCAGAGGCTGATGCCGCCGCCGATGGCACCATGGAGGGGATGAAACTCCCCACAAAGCTCCGAGCGCTGCCTATGCCCCTGTGGCTGCAGGGCGCCTTCGAACTGGGACAGGCAGCGACGATTTCCGCGCTGATTGTCCTGGTCCCCCTCGGCGCAGTGTGGCTGACGGGCGGGTTCGCCGGACGTGACGCGCTGGGAACGCTGCAGCTCGCTGCCCAGGCGTGGCTGGTGCTGCACGGTGCGCCGCTTCAGCTCGCACTTCCCGACGGCGGTACCGGCCTTCTGTGGGCGGTTCCCCTCGGACTGACGCTCATTCCGTTCCTCCTTGCCTGGCGCGCGGGCCGGCGGCTGGCACGCGCTTCCTACACGGACCAGCTGTGGCAGGCACTCCTCGGCGCCCTCGCGGTGTATGCCCTCGTCGGCCTCGGCGCCGCCTACCTGGCGGACGACGGCGCCACCTCGGCACCGCTCGTGGCCGGCGCCTGTGTGCCGCTCATCGCGGCCGGGACGGGCCTGATCATCGGCGCGTACCGGGAGGCGGGATCCTGGGGACGTCTGATCGGCGTGGATCTGGCGGAGTGGATCGCCACCACAAGCCAGCACTCCCGGTGGGCGGGATCCTATGTGTGGTCCGCGGTGCGTGCGGCGTGCCTTGCCGTAATTTCCGCGCTGGGCCTGTCGGCGCTCCTGCTCGCGGTAACGCTGGCGATTCACTGGGCCGCCATCGCCACCATCTACCAAAGACTGGATGCGGGCATAGTGGGCGGCGCCGTCGTCACCATCGGTCAACTGGGGTTCATTCCCAACCTCGCGGTCTGGACGCTTGCGTGGTCTTCCGGCGCGGGGTTCGCCCTGGGAACCGGAAGTTCCATCAGCCCGCTTGCAACCACGGCGGGACCGCTGCCGGCGCTGCCCATCCTCGGAGCCGTTCCTTCCGGAGCGCTCGACTACGGGATGGCCGCGCTCGCCCTGCCGGTCGTGGCGGGCATACTGGCCGGCTGGTGGTTCTTCCGTGAGGGTGAGAACCATTTCGATGAGTGGCTGCAACTGAAGGTTGATACGCGCTGGTTCACGGCGGCGGCTTCAACCCTGGCACTCGGGTTGTTCGTGGGAGTGCTGGCCGGAGCAGGCACCGCCGTGCTCGCACTCCTTTCCCGCGCCTCGGTGGGCGTCGGCCGCTTCGTCGATATCGGTCCCGACCCGCTGTGGGTGGGACTGTGGATCGCTGCGGAAGTGGGGGCCGGCGTCGTCATCGGTTACGCAGCAGGTCCGCTGCTCGAGCGGGAGCGGCGGTAGCCGCCCACCGGTTCGGACGGCGACGGCTGGCGCTGATGGGAAGCTACGACGTCGGCTCTTAGCTTTCCTGGCTGGAGCGCGGCTCCAGCAGACCGCTGAGGTTACGCAGGTCGTCTTCGCACTGCTGCTGCGCCTTGGACGTCAGCGCTGTTGCCATGCATTCCTCGTAGCGCTCCGTGAGGGGCCAGAGCGCAATGGCGGCACCGGTTCCGATGGTGAGCATGAGCGAGGCAATCAGGCCTACCGTCGTCGACATCCGAACCAGGGCCGGGGCCTTCTGCCGGACTACTCCCACCATCGCGATGATGCCGACAGTCAGGGCAGCCAGCGCAAAGACGAGCCCGAGCACCTTCCACGGCAGGGGAAAGTTGGCGCCGAGGAGGGCGCCAAGCAGCAGAAGCATGAAGGCACGCAACTGGGTGCGGGTGGATGCAATCTCCTTCTCCGACGGCGGTGGAGACTGCTGCGACGGCTTTGCAGGCCTTGCCGCAGGATCGGAGGACGGGCGTTTCTTCATGCTTCAACCCTAGAACAGTGGCAGTGCCACCGCGTCCACACCGCCCGGTAGCGGCTGCCGGCCTCCCACACCTCGTTGCGCTCGGCGCCGGCCCCTCGGCCAGTAGGCTTGGATGCATGCGCATCGTTGTCCTCGTTTCCGGTACAGGCTCCAATTTGCAGGCGGTGATCGACGCCGTAAAGGCCGGGGATCTGCCGGTGGAGATTGCTGCCGTCGGCGCAGACCGGCCTGATACCTACGGGGTGGAACGGGCTGCCGCCGCCGGCATCCCCACCTTCGTCGTGGATTTCAAGCAGTACGGCAGCCGCGAGGAGTGGAACGCGGAACTTACCGAGTGCACGGCGGCCTTCGAACCCGATTACGTCATATCCTCGGGGTTCATGCGCATCGTGGATCAGAGCTTCCTCGACCGTTTCCCCAACCGGTACCTCAATACGCACCCCGCGCTGCTTCCCAGCTTTCCCGGCGCCCACGGGGTACGCGACGCGCTCGCTTACGGTGTGAAGGTGACCGGTTGCACCGTGATGATCGCCGACGCCGGCGTGGACACGGGTCCCATCCTCGCGCAGGTGGCGGTGCCGGTTCTCGATGACGATACCGAGGACACTCTCCACGAACGCATAAAGGTCCAGGAGCGGGCCCTGCTCATCGAGACTCTCCGCGAGCTCGCCTTAACGCCGTCGAGCCGGCGGAAATGACTGGGCACAGACCACATCAGGGTTCAAATCAAATCTGGGCGCCGCGGGTCTCGGGTGCATTGAAGGCCATCCACAGCACGGCGACAAGCACCAGCAAACCGGTCACCGCGAAGGTCAGCGGCAGTCCGAGATAGGGCCACAGCAGGGAACCGAAGATCAGCGGCACCAGCCCTGCACCCACCCTCGACACTGTCGATGCCCAGCCGAACCCCGAGCCCCGCAGCTCCGTGGGATACAGCTCGGATACATACGTGTAGAGCACCGGAATCGCCACCTGGATGGTGAAGCCGAATGCCAGCAGCCACGCGGTCGCTACGGCAGGAAGATCGACGGTCAGGGCGAAGATCACCAGCACGACGGCGGACAGCGGGCCCGATACCGCGAGGATCCACTTCCGTCCCACCCGTTCAACGAGCAGTGCGGCAGCAACGACCCCGAGGAACCCGATCCCGGTCATGCCTGCCGTTGTCAGGAAGGCGACGGATTGGCGGTAGCCCGAGGCGATGAGGATCTGCGGCATCCACGTCAGGGCGCCGTAGTAGACGAGGAGGATTGACAGGAACAGGCCCCACGCGGCGAGGGTGATGCGCCAGTTGAAGCGCCAGAGTGCCGTGAACTGGCCTGTCAGTCCACCGAGCGTTAGCTGCGGATCATCAGCGGCGGCAGGCAGCCGCCACTCGCGTACGGTTGCGCCGGTGCTCTCAACCAGCCGGTCAATCACCAGCTTCGCCTCTTTGGTGCGTCCCCGCTGCACGAGGTAGAGCGGCGACTCAGGAACCGAACGGCGCACCCAGAATACGAGCAGGGCGGGCAGCACCATGACCAGCATCAGGTAGCGCCAGTCACCGAACGCCCCGATCAGGAGCGCTGAGACCACACCGCACAGTCCTGCTCCGATGGGCCACCATCCGTCCATGGCGGTAAGCACACGGCCGCGGTGCTTCCGCGGCGCGAACTCGCCCACCAGGGCGTAGTCCACCGGGATGCACCCGCCCAGGCCGAAGCCCGCGATGAAACGGAAGATGCAGAACCACACGAGGTCCCCGGACAGAGCGCCGAGCACGGTGAAGATGGAGAAGATCAGGAGCGTTGCCGTGAAGGCTTTCTTCCGGCCGATGATGTCTGCAATCGAGCCCCACGCGAAAGCACCCACGGCCATGCCGATCAGGTTGGAGGTGCCGACCCACGCAGCCTGGCCCCGCGTCAGTCCCCACTCCTCGGACAACAGCGGGATGAGGTAGCCGTTCAGCGTGACGTCCCAGGCGTCGAACATGAACCCGAGACCGCCGATCAGGAAGATCTTGCCCTGCACACGCCACCGCCACGGCAGGTCCTGAACCACCTGGTCGCCGGTGGGAAGATCGGTAGAAGTGCTCACAATTCCGTCCTGACAGCGCCGCCTGGCGCGAGCTCGCCCGTTGCGAATAACTCGAACACCTTACCGCCGCCGCCATGTCCGGCCGGTCCCGATGCAGAACGGACCGTAACCGAGCTGTGCGTCCGGAGGTCTCAAGGCCGCGGTGTTTTAGACTGGGGACGATCCCACAGCACTTATTCCCCTGGAGACCTGCGTGACACTGACCAACCTTGACCGTGTTCCGATCCGCCGCGCGCTGATCTCCGTCTATGACAAGACCGGGTTGGAGGAACTCGCTCAGGGGCTGCATGGCGCCGGCGTGCGGATTGTATCCACCGGGTCCACAGCAAAGACCATCGCTGCAGCAGGCATACCCGTGCAGCAGGTCGAGGAAGTCACCGGTTCTCCCGAAATGCTCGACGGCAGGGTCAAGACCCTGCACCCGCGGGTGCACGGAGGAATCCTCGCTGACCGCCGCGTCGCCGCCCATATGGACACGCTGACCGAGATGGATATCGAAGCCTTCGACCTGGTCGTGGTGAATCTCTACCCGTTCGTGGAGACGGTGCGGTCCGGTGCCTCAGCGGACGACGTCGTCGAACAGATTGATATCGGCGGTCCGGCCATGGTTCGCTCGGCCGCGAAGAACCACGCCGCGGTAAGCATCGTGGTGGATCCGTCGTTCTACGAAAACGTTGTCCGTGCCGCCGGGGAGGGGGGCTTCGATCTGAAGACCCGCCAGCGGCTGGCTGCCCGCGCCTTCGCGCACACCGCTGCCTATGACAACGCGGTGGCCACCTGGACGGCAACCCAGTTCCAGGACGAGGACGACGACGGCATCATCGACTGGCCTGCCTACGCCGGCCTGGCGCTGGAGCGCTCCGAGGTTTTGCGCTACGGCGAGAACCCGCACCAGCAGGCAGCGCTGTACGTTGACCAGGCCGCACCCGTTGGAATCGCGCAGGCTGACCAATTGCACGGCAAGGCAATGAGTTACAACAACTTCGTCGACGCCGATGCCGCCCTGCGTGCCGCGTTCGATTTCAGTGAGCCGGCCGTCGCCATCATCAAGCATGCCAACCCGTGCGGTGTGGCTATCGGTTCATCGGCCGCGGCTGACCCCATCGCTGATGCCCACGCCAAAGCGCACGCGTGCGATCCGGTATCCGCGTTCGGCGGGGTCATCGCAGCCAACCGCACCGTGACGGCAGGGATGGCGCAGACGGTGAAGGACATCTTCACCGAGGTTGTCATCGCTCCCGGATTCGAGCCCGAAGCCGTGGAGATCCTCTCCCAGAAGAAGAACATCCGCCTGCTGGCCCTTCCCGAGGGCTATGACCGCTACCCGACCGAGATCCGCCAGGTCTCCGGCGGTGTCCTTATCCAGGTCACCGACACCGTGAACGCCGACGGCGACCATCCGGAGAACTGGACGCTCGCCGCAGGGGAGGCAGCGGATCCTGAAACGCTGGCGGATCTGGCCTTCGCCTGGACCGCGTGCCGGGCTGCGAAGTCCAACGCGATCCTGCTCGCCCGCGATGGTGCCGCCGTCGGCGTCGGAATGGGACAGGTGAACCGCCTGGATTCCTGCAAGCTCGCGGTGGAGCGGGCCAACACGCTCGCGGGTGAGGGTGACGAGCGCGCCCGCGGTTCCGTGGCGGCGTCGGACGCGTTCTTCCCGTTCGCTGACGGCGTGCAGATCCTGATCGACGCCGGTGTACGTGCGGTTGTCCAGCCGGGAGGGTCCGTACGCGACCAGGAAGTAATCGACGCCGCGAATGCCGCGGGTGTCACCATGTACTTCACCGGTGCGCGCCACTTCTTCCACTAAACCGGTACGTTAGAGACGTTGAAGCACCAACAGATTCAGCACAAGAAGAGCCCCAGGGAGACGCCTAACAATGGCTAAAATCATCTATACCCACACCGACGAAGCGCCAATGCTGGCCACGTATTCGTTCCTGCCGATCATCGAGGCTTTCGCATCGACGGCGGGTGTGGAGGTGGAAACCCGCGACATTTCGCTGGCCGGACGCATCATCGCGACGTTCAGCGATTATCTGACCGAGGAGCAGCGCATCGGTGACGCGCTGGCCGAGCTGGGGGAGTTGGCCACCAAGCCCGAAGCCAACATCATCAAGCTCCCCAACATCAGCGCCTCCGTTCCGCAGCTGAAGGCGGCTGTGGCGGAGCTTCAGGAGCAGGGCTACGCCCTTCCCGATTACCCGGACAACCCCTCAAGCGACGAGGAAGCCGACGTCCGTGCGCGGTATGACAAGATCAAGGGCTCAGCGGTCAACCCGGTGCTTCGCGAAGGCAACTCCGACCGTCGTGCGCCCCAGTCGGTGAAAAACTACGCCCGCAAGAACCCGCACTCCATGGGCGCCTGGTCACCGGATTCGCAGACCAACGTCGCGACCATGAGCGACGGCGACTTCCGGTCTAACGAGTTGTCGGTCGTCATGGACTCGGATGAGTCGCTGACCATCCAGCATGTGGGCCAGGACGGCACCGCGAACGTGCTGAAGAAGGCTTTCCCCGTTCTGGCCGGTGAGGTCATCGACGGAACAGTCATGCGGGCGGAGGCGCTGGATGAATTCCTCTCGGCGCAGGTTGAGCGGGCAAAGAACGAGGACGTCCTGTTCTCCGCACACCTGAAGGCCACCATGATGAAGGTCTCTGACCCCATTATCTTCGGCCACATCGTTCGCGCGTTCCTCCCCGAGGTCTTCTCGGCCTACGGCGAGCAGTTGCAGGCCGCGGGCCTCAGCCCGAATAACGGTCTTGCCTCCATTCTGAGCGGCCTCGAAAAGCTGCCGTCCGGCACCCGTGAAGAGGTCGAAGCGGCCATCCGCAAGGGCATCGAGGACGGCCCGAAGCTGGCCATGGTTGATTCCGACAAGGGAATCACCAATCTGCACGTGCCCAGCGACGTCATCGTGGACGCCTCCATGCCCGCGATGATCCGCACCTCCGGCCACATGTGGGGCCCGGACGGAGAAGAGGCGGATACCCTTGCGGTACTGCCGGACAGCTCCTACGCAGGCATCTACCAGGTAGTGATTGATGACTGCCGTGCAAACGGTGCATTGGATCCCACCACCATGGGAACCGTGCCCAACGTCGGCCTGATGGCCCAGGCGGCAGAGGAGTACGGCAGCCACAACAAGACCTTCGAAATCGACGCGCCGGGCAAGGTCCAGGTTGTCGACGGCTCCGGAAACGTCCTGATCGAGCACGACGTAGAGCCGGGAGATATCTGGCGCGCATGCCAGACCAAGGACATCGCTATCCGCGACTGGGTCAAGCTTGCGGTGACCCGCGCGCGGGCATCCGCAACGCCGGCCGTGTTCTGGCTGGATGAGGAGCGTTCGCATGACGCCAATCTCATCGCCAAGGTGCAGGAGTACCTCAAGGAGCATGACACCGATGGCCTCCAGCTCGAGATCCTCTCTCCGGTGAAGGCAACGGCGTTCACCCTGGAGCGAATCCGTCGGGGCGAGGACACCATCTCCGTCACCGGCAACGTTCTGCGCGACTACCTCACCGACCTTTTCCCGATCCTCGAGCTCGGGACCAGTGCCAAGATGCTCTCGATCGTTCCGTTGATCAACGGCGGCGGGCTCTTCGAGACCGGCGCGGGCGGTTCCGCTCCCAAGCACGTGCAACAGCTTGTCCGCGAGAACCACCTGCGCTGGGACAGCCTGGGTGAATTCCTTGCACTCGCCGTCAGCTTCGAGCACCTGGCCACCACCGCAGGAAACGCTCGCGCGCAGATCCTCGCGGACACCCTGGACCGCGCCACGGCAACCTTCCTTTTGGAGAACAAGTCGCCGAGCCGGAAGGTCGGCGAGATCGACAACCGCGGAAGCCACTTCTACCTTGCGCAGTTCTGGGCGAAGGAGCTTGCCGAGCAGAGCGGGGACGCCGAACTGGCGTCCGCATTCTCCGATATTGCGGAGCAGCTGACCTCCAACGAAGACACCATCGTGTCGGAGCTGCTCGCAGTCCAGGGATCTCCTGTGGACATCGGCGGCTACTACCACCCTGACATCGAGAAGGTCGTCGCCGTGATGCGCCCGTCGAAGAAGTTCACCGAGGTTCTGTCGACTCTGGGCTAAGCGTCTCCTGCTGAGAGGCCCCGAACCCGCCCGCACGGCGCGGGTCCGGGGCCTTTTTGTCGGTGAAACGCATCGCTGATTCGCCAATGAGCTGTTTAAGGGTCGCCCATGGGGGGCACCGAATAGGTACCTTTTGTAACAGTTCCGGGCTGGATGCAGCGGGGAAGAAGCGCTCGTGCTACTCCTGGAGGCATGAAATCGCAACACCCCGCTGCATCCTCGGAGGAACGTAACGCCCGCATCGCAGTCACGATATTTCCGCTGCTTATTCTGGGCGGTGGCGCCATAGCACTGATGATGCCGACAGCCTTTACGGGATTGGCTCCAGCGATCAACCCCCTTCTGGGAGTGATTATGTTCGGGATGGGTCTCACACTGACCCCGCCGGACTTCGCGGTGATTGCGAAGAGACCGGTCCCCGTGGTGATCGGAGTTGTTGCGCAGTACCTGGTGATGCCGCTGCTGGGACTGCTCATCGCTTCCATCCTCGGACTTCCGGCAGCTCTTGCAGCCGGCGTCATTCTGGTCGGCTGCTGCCCCGGCGGTACCGCGTCGAACGTGGTGTCCTACCTTGCGAAGGGGGACGTAGCGCTGTCTGTCGCGATGACCACTGTGTCGACGCTGCTTGCTCCGGTGCTGACGCCGCTGCTGGCCCTGTGGCTTGCCGGCCAGTACCTCCCGGTCGACGCCGGCTCGATGGCATTCTCCATCGTCCAGATCGTTTTGATTCCGGTGGCGCTCGGACTGGCCGCCAGACTGTTCCTTCCTCGCCTGGTGGCGGCTGCGCTGCCCGTTCTGCCCTGGGTATCGGTCGCTGCGATTACGCTCGTAGTCATAGCTGTAGTAGGCCTGAGCGCTGAGGCCATCTTCTCGGCCGGCTTGCTCGTGCTGCTGGCAGTGGTCCTTCACAATGGCCTCGGTTTCGCCCTCGGGTACACAGCAGCCCGGCTCTTCAAGCTCCCGATTCGGTCCCGTCGTACCACTTCAGTAGAGGTCGGGATGCAGAACTCCGGCCTCGCCGCCGGTCTGGCACGGACGCACATGACGCCCGAATCAGCTCTTCCCGCGGCCATCTTCTCGGTCTGGCACAACGTCTCCGGTGCGCTCCTGGCAGCCTACTGGCGACGCCGCGGCCTGGCCGATGTAGCGCAGTCGGCACCGGAAGCGAACGTCGCCAGTTAGCCCGGCGGCCAGGCGGCCGCCCTCAGGGCGTCCGCTTACCGGTCGTCGTTGGCGTACCGCACGCCAAGCTGCGCCCGGACGCCGTCGAACATCCTCATGGTGTCGAGCGTGTGCTGCAGCGGCATGGTCGGACTCTCCGTCAGGCCTTCCTGGATGCAGCGGGTTGTTTCGCGCAGCTCGTAGGAGTACCCGTTGCCAGCCTGGTCGAACTCCTCAACGCGCGCTTCGCCGCCATGAGGATGCACGTACAGTTCCCGCGGATTGTGCAGCGGAGCCGACGTGCGCAGCCAGCCCTTGGTGCCGGCGACCGTAGCGTGGCTCGGTCCGGCGGCCAATAACGACGACGACAGCTGGGCGTGAGCGCCGCTTGTGTAGGTGAGGGTCAGCGCGTTCTGGGCATCGACGCCGTCACCGTTCAATGTGCCTTCAGCAACGACAGAGGTGGGGAAGCCGAGGGCGCCCAGCGCCCACGTGGACGGGTAGACGGTGAGATCCAGAAGTGCACCGCCGCCGGCGAGCGGGTCCCAGAGGCGGGCTTCCCGACTGTAGACGGCAGGAAATCCGAGGTCCGCCTGTACCCAGCGGATTTCGCCGAGTTCGCCCGAATGGATGATGTCCCAGGCCCGGTTCACGCTCGGCAGGAAGCGGGTCCATACGGCTTCCATGAGGAAGACACCCTTTTCCCGCGCCAGCTTGATAAGGTCTTCCGCTTCACGCGCGTTGACGGTGAACGCCTTCTCACACAGGACGTGCTTCCCGGCCGAAAGCATTTCCTTGCACACCTCGTAGTGCTGACCGTGCGGTGTCGCGATGTAGACGACGTCAACATCGGGGTCCTGGGCCAGCAGCTCGAACCCGCGGGCGCCGCCGTCGTCGTAATGAGCGGTGGCGAAGCCGTACGTGTCGGCGAACGCGCGTGCACGCTCCTCCAGCCGCGAACTCACCGCCTGCAGGACGGCATCCTCCAGCTGGGCGATGTCCTCGGTCACCTTCTGGGCGATCCTGCCGGTGGCGACCACGCCCCAGCGAAGGGGGGCACCGGTGGCGGTGAATGGTGAAGGTGCGTCCGGCGCGACGCAGGGGGGCACAGGGAAGCGGTGGTTTGTCGTCATTCCCTCATACTTCCCAATGAAGAAGGGCCAGTCCACCCGTTACGGCGGGAGCTGTGCACCAAAAGAGAATCCCCGGCCGCAGTATTGCGGCCGGGGATCCTTTATCGAGCTGGTTACTTAACGATCTCAGACAGGGTCGGATCGTCCGCGTAGGCCTCGGCGGCGTTCGCCTCGGTGACGATCTGCGGTTCCAGCAGGTACGCCGGAACAACCTTCACGCCGTTGTCGTAGGACTCGGTGTCGTTGACCTCGACCTCTTCACAGGCGCCCATGGCTTCGACCATCGTGATTGTCTGTTCCACCAGGTTGCTGGTGTCCTTGTTGATGGTCGAGTACTGCTCACCGGCCATGATCGACTTGACCGACTCCACCTCGGAGTCCTGGCCGGTGACGACCGGGGTTTCCTTGCCGGCAGCTGAGACCGACGTGAGGATGGCACGGGCCAGGGTGTCATTCGGTGACAGCACACCGTGCAGTTCCTCGGAGGCGTAGTTACCGCTGAGGAGCGTATCCATGCGGCGCTGAGCGTTCTCGGCCTTCCAGCCCTGGGTCACCGCCTGATCGAAGGAGGTCTGACCTGAGACGACATTGAGCGTGCCGTCGTCGATCTTGGGCTGGAGGACGCTCATTGCGCCGTCGAAGAAGACCTGGGCGTTCGCGTCATCGGGGGAGCCGGCGAACAGCTCGATGTTGTATGGAGCCTCACCCTTGCGCTCCGCCAACCCGTCGAGCAGGGCCTGGCCCTGCAGCTCACCCACCTCGAAGTTGTCATAGGCCACGTAGTAGTCCACGTTCTCGGTGTTGGTGAGCAGGCGATCATAGGCGAGGACCGTGATGCCGGCGTCCTTGGCCTGCTGCAGCTGGTTGCCCAGCTGAGCGCCGTCGATCGCTCCGACCACGAGGACCTCAACGCCGTTGGTGATCATCGAGCTGATCTGGGCCTGCTGCTCCGACACGCCCCCGTTGGCGAACTGGACGGACGGCGCGTAGCCGGACTCCTTGAGCCCGTCGTTGAACAGCTGCTCGGCCAGGACCCAGTTCTCCGAGGTTTTCTGGGGGAGCGCTACGCCGATGGCCGCACCTTCCTCGAAGCCTTCGCAGGTGCTCTCGGTGCCGCCGCCGGTCCCGGTTGCCGTGCCGGGATCCTCACGGCCACAAGAGGTCAGCGCCAATGCTGAAATTGCAGTGAGTGCTGCAAGGGATTTTCCGAAGTTGCGCATTCGATTTCTCTTTCTTTAGCATCTTGCTTTGTTGGTCAGTGAAAGTTCTGATCAGAACCAGCGGCGTCTGTTTAGAGGACCTGCTTGGTGCCGACTGTCTCCCGGGCAGCGGGGTTTTCCTCCGGCGCGGCGGCAGGCGCGTCGGGTTTGTTCCGGCCGCCGCCGAAGTTGCGGGTGAGCAGACCGGTGATGGAGGGCTTGCCCTGGCTCTTGTTGTACACATCAAACGCGACTGCGATCAGCAGCACGAGGCCCTTGATGATCTGTGTCATGTCGGCGCCGATGCCCATCAGCTGCAGGCCGTTGTTGAGAACAGCCATGACGAGCCCGCCGATCACGGAGCCGATCACCGTTCCCACGCCACCGGTCACTGCTGCACCGCCGATGAACACTGCCGCAATGGCATCGAGCTCCCAGCCGACGCCGTCGAAGGGGCCCGAGGCGGTGGACCTGCCGACGAAGATCATTCCGGCGAGTGCGGCCAGGATAGACATGTTCATCATTACCAGGAAGTTCACGCGTTTGCTCTGCACCCCCGAGAGTTCCGCCGCGTGGCGATTGCCGCCGACCGCATACACGTGGCGACCGACGACGGTCTTGTTGGAGATGAAGGCGAAGATGATTACCAGCACGGCGAGGATGAGTCCGGGGATGGGGAATGAGGTTCCCGGGCGGCCGGTGGCGAACAGGGACGTGACGTACAGGATGGCGGCGGCAAGAATGACGAGCTTGATTACGGACGTCCACAGCGGCGGCACCTCGGAGCCGATCTGCGCGGCGCGCCGCCGGTTGCTGAACTCCTGGTACACGAAGAATGCTACGGCGAGTAGCCCGAGGAGCACCGTGAGGTTGTTGTAACCAGTGACGGGTCCCACCTCGGGGAGGTAACCAGCACCGATGAACTGGAAGGCTTCAGGCACGGGGATGGTGTTCGATTCGCCCACATACTGGTTTGCCCCGCGGAACAGGAGCATGCCCGCGAGGGTCACAATGAAGGCGGGTATACCCACGTAGGCGACCCAGAAGCCTTGCCATGCCCCGATCAGTGCGCCGAGGAGAAGCCCGATCACGATTCCGAGGTACCAGGGAATACCCCAGTCGCGGATGACGATGGCGACGGCGACGCCGGCGAAGGCTGCCACGGAGCCCACCGAGAGGTCGATATGGCCGGCGATGATGACGAGCACCATGCCGATTGCCAGGATCAGGATGTACGCGTTGCCGTTGAACAGGTTGATGACGTTGGTCGGCGTGAGGGTGTTGCCACCGGTCTGCCACTGGAAGAAGAGAATCAGGGCGATCAGGGCGAAAATCATACCGAACTGCCGGGTGTTACCGCCGAACATTCGCTTGAGAGAATTCATGGTGCGTCCTAGGGGATTCGGTCAGGCAGATTTTCTGCTGGCGGTCATGAGTTTCATCAGGGATTCCTGGTTGGCTTCCTCGCGGGTCAGCTCACCGGTGATGGAGCCTTCGAAGATGGTGTAGATGCGGTCCGAGAGGCCCAGCAGCTCGGGAAGTTCGGAGGAGATGACAATCACGCCCTTACCCTGTTCCGCGAGCTTCTGGATAATGCCGTAAATCTCGTACTTGGCGCCGACGTCAATGCCGCGGGTCGGCTCGTCCAGAATCAGCAAGTCTGGATCTGTGAACATCCACTTGGCGAGAACCACTTTTTGCTGGTTGCCACCGGACAGTTTGGCGACGCCCTCGTTCACGCTCGGAGTTTTGGTCCGGAGCGACTTCCGGTATTCCTCGGCAACTGCGAATTCCTGGTCCCGGTCGACGACAAGACCTTTGGTGATTTTCTGCAGGTTGGCGGCCACGGTAGTGGCTTTGATGTCATCGAGCAGGTTCAGTCCAAGCGACTTCCGGTCCTCCGTGACGTACGCCAGGCCGTGGTCGATGGCCTTCGCGACGTTGCGGAGCTGGATCTCCTTGCCGTCCTTGAAGATCTGTCCCGACTTGAAGTTCCCGTAGGACCGCCCGAACACCGATCGGGCGAGCTCCGTGCGTCCGGCGCCCATGAGGCCGGCTATTCCCACGATTTCCCCGCGGCGGACCGTGAAATTCGAGTTCTTGCAGACCAGACGATCCGCGACGGCGGGATGGCCGACGGTCCAGTTACGGACCTCGAAGAAGACCTCGCCGATCTTCGGCGTGTGCTCGGGGAATCGTGACTCCAGCGAACGCCCAACCATGCCGCGGATGATGCGGTCCTCGTCCACGCCGTCGTTCTTCACATGGAGGGTTTCGATGGATCTGCCGTCGCGGATGATGGTGATGGAGTCGGCGATTTGCTCGATTTCATTGAGCTTGTGGGAAATCATGATGCACGAGATCCCCTTGGAACGGAGCCCTGCCATCAGGTCCAGGAGATGCTGGGAGTCGGATTCATTGAGCGCCGCCGTGGGCTCGTCGAGGATGAGCATCTTAACTGACTTGCTCAGCGCCTTGGCGATCTCGACCAGCTGCTGCTTGCCAACGCCGATGTCCTTGATCTTGGTGGTCGGTTCCTCGCGCAGACCCACGCGCGCCATTAGCTCAAGGGTGTCTCGGTTGACCTTGTCCCAGTTGATGACTCCGAAGCGTGTCGGCTCGTTGCCAAGAAAGATGTTCTCGGCGATGGACAGTTCGGGAACGAGAGCGAGTTCCTGATGGATGATAACGATCCCCGCAGCTTCGCTGGAGCGGATGTCCTTGAACTGGACTTCCTTGCCCTGGAAAACGATCCGGCCCTCGTAGGTCCCGTGAGGGTACACGCCGGACAAGACCTTCATGAGGGTGGACTTGCCCGCGCCGTTCTCGCCGCAAATCGCATGGATCTCGCCCGCCATAACGGAGAGGGAGACGTTGTCCAACGCTTTCACGCCGGGGAATTCCTTAGTGATCGACTGCATCTCGAGGATGATGTGGTTATCCATGGAGGCCTTCCCGCAACTGACTGCGCTGTCTGCAGGCCATTAGTGGCCCCGGAGAAAAAGTTAACTCTCTGCAGTGTGTTGCAGTCAAGTCTTGAACGCAAATTTGACGCAAATTAACCGGGAAATCAGGAGTCATCTTGAGATCAGGTTGGGTTGGGAAAGGACGACGGCGGCGCCTCCGAGTGCCTCCGCACGGTCCCCGAGGGATCCCATACAGACGGTGGTTGACTCTCCGACCACGGGAACTGCGTGCCGCAGCAGTCCGCGGCGGATCGGGTCGAGGAGAATGTCCCCGAGCCCGGTGAGGGAGCCGCCGATGACGATCAGTTCCGGGTTGATCAGGTTCGCGACATGGGCGACGGCCCGTCCGATGGCCAGGCCGGCGTCGTCAACTACGCGAAGCGTGGCTGTGTCGCCGCGCAGGGCCAACCGCACAATGTCTGGCGCGGTGAGCGGACGGTCGCTGGTGCGTTCCAGCAGGCTGATCATGGTCGATGCCGAGGCGACGGTTTCAAGGCAGCCGCGGTTGCCGCACCGGCAGATAAGACCGTGCTCGTCAATGGTGGTGTGTCCCAGTTCTCCGGTGATTCCGACGTTGCCGTAGAACAGGGCGCCGTTGAGGATCAGCCCGGCACCGATGCCCGATCCGACTTTGAGGAAGATCAGGTTGTCGACCGAACTGTGCGGACCCCAGGTGACCTGCGCCAGAGCCCCGAGATTGGCGTCGTTGTCAATGAATACGGGGATTCCCAGCCGCTCGCCGAAGGTCTCGAGGATGTTGATCCCTACCCATTCGGGGAGGATGGCTCCCTGTACGACGGTGCCGGTCCGGCGGTCGATCGGTCCGGGAATGCCGATGCCCGCACCTAGGACCGCACTTCGTGAAGTACCGGAATCGGTGAGGAGCTGATCGAGGAGATTCGCAGCGGCGTCGAGTCCTTCTTTGGCGGTGTGCCCCGGTGTAAGGGGGATGGCTTCCTCACGCAGAACGCGGTAGTCAGGTCCGGTCAGGACAACCCTCAGGTGCCTTCGGCCGATGTCGATGCCCACCGCAACCGAGCCGTTGTCGTTGAGCGCAACGGAGAGGGCCCTTCGGCCCGAGCTGGTGGTGGGGCTGGTGGTCACGACGCCCGAATCGGCCATTCCGCGGACGATGTTGGACACGGTCGCCGTCGAAAGCCCGGTCTGGCGGGCCAGTTCGGCCTGGGTCTGCGGGCCGCCGGTGGCCAGAGCCTGAACAAGGCGCTGTTCATTCAGCTTCCGAAGCGCGGACTGCGAGCCCGGTTTGGGGGAGCCCCGGGTCGGGGCGGGCCGCGACGGAGCGGCAGAGTCAACGGGCATGCCTACAGATTCCTACATGAAGGCAGTTGTAGTCAAGAAGTAAACGCAGTGCGGTGATGTGCGGCCAATTCCTGATAGCGCGAAGCGTTATCCCGGACGCCCTGCAGTTCGTCCTCGCTCAGCTCGCGGCGCACCTTCGCGGGCACGCCGGCCACCAGTGAACCCGGCGGCACCTGCGTTCCTTCGAGCACGACGGCGCCGGCCGCCACGAGCGAACCCGACCCGATGGTTGCCCCATTCATGATGGTGGCGCTCATGCCGACGAGGCAGTCGTCCTCGATCGTGCATCCGTGAACGACGGCGCTGTGCCCGACACTGACGCGGTTTCCTACCGTGGCGGGGTAGCCGGGATCGGCATGCACGACGACGTTGTCCTGCAGGTTCGTCCCCTCGCCGATGGAGATAGCCTCGGTATCGGCGCGCACGCTCACGCCGTAGAAGGCGCTTGAGTTCTCCCCGAACGTTGCGTGGCCGATGACGGACGCCGTTGGTGCGACGAACACCGACTCCGGGATCGAGGGGATATGGCCGCCGAACTCGATAATGTGGCCCATCTGTCCAGCCTAGTCCCCGAAAATTGCTCAATCTTGCCCACCGAGAGCGAATTTCGCGCCGCCCGTACTGGCGCGCTAGTTGTACCCGTCAGGGCTGCTACGTCAACGCAGGAGCCTGGCACGCGTTGACGGACCAGGGCAGGTACCGAATGCTCACCGGGCGGAGTGGCGCGAAGTCGCGCTTTACGGTTCGGATTGCTCAATCTTCCGCGGCGTATAGGGGGAGCCTGTCAGTCCTCCAGCACTACCGCCTGCGCCACGATCACCCGTTCGCCGTTGTACGTCACGGTAGGGGAGCCGTGGAGCTTGTATCCGCTCTCCAGCGCCTCGCTGACCCGGGCGCAGAAGGCGCGGTCGTCGGGGCCGGTCAGTACGCGGTAGCGCAGGGGTGCTTCATCACTCATGGGTCTCTCCTGTAAATGGACAATGTCAGTTGAAGACGACCGTCCGCGTTCCGTCGAGCAGGACGCGGTGTTCAGCGTGCCACTTCACGGCTTGCGCCAGCGTGCGGCTCTCGACGTCGGCGCCCATCGCAACCAGCTGAGGGGCGGTCCGGGCATGATCCACCCGGATGACTTCCTGCTCGATGATCGGGCCCTCATCCAGCGCGGGCGTCACATAGTGGGCGGTCGCGCCGATCAGCTTCACGCCACGGGTATGCGCCTGGTGGTAAGGACGTGCACCTTTGAATGACGGCAGGAACGAGTGGTGGATGTTGATCGCACGTCCCATGAGTTGCGAGCAGAGGCGGTCACTGAGCACCTGCATGTAGCGGGCCAAAACCACGAGCTCAATCTGGTGCTCGTCAACCAGCTCAAGGAGGCGTTCTTCTGCAGCGGCTTTTCCATCACCCGTCACCGGAACGTGCTGGAAGGGAATGCCGTAGAACTCAGCCAGGTCAGCCAGATCGGTGTGGTTCGAGACAATGACGGGAACTTCGATCGGCAGCATCCCCGCCCGTTGTTGGAACAACAGGTCGTTGAGGCAGTGGGCGGACTTGGACGCCATGATCAGCGTGCGCGCGGGAGTCCCTTCGATGTGCAGTCCCCAGGTCATACCGAACGCTTCGGCAACCGGCGCAAGGTGTGCCTCAACTGCGCTCCGATCGGACCGGGTAGTGGTGGCCACGCGCATGAAGAACGTCCCGGAATCGGGGCTGCCGTACTGCTGAGATTCGGTGATGTTGCAGTCAGCCGCCACCAGTGCGCCCGATACGGCGTGGACAATGCCGGGCTGGTCATCACACGAAAGGGTCAGAATGAACGACGACGGCTCGTTGCCGGGAACACCGGCCTGTACAGCTTCAATCACGCTCCAAGGTTACCGGGCTGGCAAGCGGCGAAAGCCCGCGTGGTCGTCACCCTCCGACACAGTCGAAAGCACCGGCCGGTCACCGTCTAGAATGGCTTGAGTCGCGACTGGCGTTAGGTGGGCAACCACCAGGAAGCGGCATGCGCTGTCGGGCGGCTTCACTGAAAGAAGGAAGTACGACGACGGCGCGCAGCGCCGACCACGGATCGCACGCCTGGGCCGTGGGTCATGTCCCCTCTCTGTTGCCCGTACCCGGAACTTCGGGTGCGCCCGGGTCAACAGGTAGCCTGACCTGTAGAACGCCCTCTCTCATCACCAGGAGCCTCCCGTGACTTCATCCTCTCCCTCTGTGACCCAGTCCGTCACCAACGCACCGCTGTCCGAGGTGGACCCGGAAATCGCTGCGGTCCTCGACAATGAGCTGGCCCGGCAGCGCGACACCCTCGAGATGATCGCGTCGGAGAACTTCGCGCCGCGCTCAGTCCTCGAGGCGCAGGGCTCGGTCCTGACCAACAAGTATGCGGAAGGCTACCCCGGCCGCCGCTACTATGGCGGCTGCGAGCACGTTGATGTTGCGGAAAGCCTTGCCATCGAGCGGGTCAAGGCCCTCTTCGGCGCGGAATACGCCAACGTGCAGCCTCACTCGGGTGCCCAGGCAAATGCCGCCGCCCTCGCTGCGATGATCAAGCCCGGCGAGAAGATCATGGGCCTCTCGCTGGCCCACGGCGGTCACCTTACGCACGGCATGAAACTGAACTTCTCCGGCAAGCTGTACGAGGTCGCCGCCTACGGCGTGGAGAGCGATACCCACCGCCTCGACATGGACCGCGTCCGCGAGCAGGCTCTTGCTGAAAAGCCCCAGGTCATCATCGCCGGTTGGTCCGCCTACCCGCGCCACCTTGACTTCGCGGCGTTCCGCGCAGTCGCCGACGAGGTCGGCGCGCTGCTCTGGACCGACATGGCGCACTTCGCGGGCCTCGTTGCAGCCGGCCTGCACCCAAGCCCGGTTCCTCACTCCGACGTTGTCACCTCCACCGTGCACAAGACCCTCTCCGGGCCGCGGTCGGGTGTGATCCTCGCGAAGGAGGAGTGGGCCAAGAAGCTGAACTCGAACGTCTTCCCGGGTCAGCAGGGCGGACCGCTGATGCATGTCATCGCGGCGAAGGCAACGGCATTCAAGATCGCCGGAACGGAAGAGTTCAAGGAGCGCCAGGAGCGCGTCCTCGAAGGTGCACGCATCATCGCGGAGCGTCTCATGGGCAACGACGTCACCGAACACGGCGTATCGGTTCTGACCGGAGGCACCGACGTACACCTGGTGCTTGTCGACCTCCGCAACTCTGAGCTGGACGGCCAGCAGGCGGAAGACCTCCTGCATTCGGTCGGCATCACGGTCAACCGCAACGCTGTTCCGAACGACCCGCGCCCGCCGATGGTCACCTCCGGCCTCCGCATCGGTACGCCTGCGCTGGCTACCCGCGGATTCGGAGCCACCGAGTTCACCGAGGTCGCCGAGATCATCGCAGCGGTGCTGAAGCCCGGATCCGACATCGAAGCGCTGCGTGCGCGCGTATCCCGCCTCGCCGCCGACTTCCCTCTCTACCCCGGACATGAGGAATGGTAGAAGACCTCCCGCCGGGAGCGTTGGAATCGGAAGCAGCCCGCTCCGATGAATATGAGATACCCACGGACGAATGCTGCTTCACAGGGTGCTGTGAACGCGGGAAGGCGTATTTGCTGGAAAAGCTGGACGCAGAACAGCTGGATGCAGGACAGCTCGACAAAGGAGCCGCGTAGATGAGCGCACAGATTCTTGACGGCAAGGCAACAGCGGCCGCAATCCGCAGCGAACTGACAGAGCGCGTGAGCGCGTTGAAGGCCCGGGGGGTCACGCCCGGGCTGGGTACGGTGCTGGTCGGCGACGACCCGGGGAGTCATTCCTACGTAGGCGGAAAGCACCGCGACTGCCAGCAGGTCGGTATCAACTCAATCCGCCACGACCTCCCGGGCGACATTACCCAGGAGGATCTTGAGAAGGTCATTGACGAGCTGAACGACGACGCCGCCACCACCGGCTACATCGTCCAGCTGCCGCTCCCGGCGCATCTTGACGCGAACGCCATCCTCGAAAGGATGGCGCCGGAAAAGGACGCCGACGGGCTGCACCCGACCAACCTCGGCAAGCTCGTCCTGAACGTCAACGCCACGATGGATTCGCCGCTGCCCTGCACCCCGCACGGCATCGTTGAACTGCTGCTGCGTCACGACATTCAGCTCAAAGGCAAGAACGTCCTCGTCGTCGGCCGTGGCGTGACCGTGGGCCGGCCGCTCGGACTCCTGCTCACCCGGCGCTCAATCAACGCAACGGTCACGCTCGCGCACACCGGCACGGTGGACCTGCCGAGGCATCTCAGCGAGGCGGACGTCGTCGTCGCAGCTGCCGGCATGCCGGGCATGATCACGGCTGAAGATCTCAAGCCGGGTGCCATCGTCCTCGATGTCGGTGTGACCCGGGTGGTCGACCCCGATACGGGCAAGGCCACTTTGCGCGGTGATGTGGCGAAGGGCGCGTCCGATGTCGCGGGTTGGCTTTCGCCCAATCCGGGGGGAGTGGGACCCATGACGCGCGCCATGCTGCTGGCCAACGTGGTTGAGGCGGCAGAGCGGCAGGCGGGCATCGCCGGCTCCTAGTCCTTGCGGCGGCTTGTCTGTCGGCCGCTGCCCATCAGGGTGGCGGTCGGCTGCATTATGGGTACGGGGATGGACGCGGACATCTGCTGTCCTCACATGACAGTGATTGGCTTTTGCCAATTGGAGAAATCCTCTAGGCTAATCTGGTGCCCAACCAAACTAATCCGAGCTACGTTATTTCTGCCGACCGGCTGACCAAGCACTACGGTGATTTCGCCGCCGTAGACGGCATCTCCTTCGACGTACCCGCGGGTGAATCCTTCGGCCTGCTCGGCCCTAACGGAGCCGGCAAGTCAACAACCATGAAGATGATCGGCGGCGTCTCCCAGCGCACCTCCGGAAAGCTGACAATCATGGGGCTGGACCCGGAACAGCACGGCCCTGAGGTGCGGGCGCACCTGGGCGTCGTGCCCCAGCAGGACAATCTGGACGAGGAACTCCGGGTCCGGGACAACCTCCTGGTATACGGCCGCTACTTCGGGCTGCCGATGAGCTACCTCAAGCCCAAAGCGGACGAGTTGCTTGAATTCGCACAGCTCACGGATAAGGCAAAGGCGAAGGTGGACTCGCTGTCCGGCGGCATGAAGAGGCGCCTTACGATCGCCCGGTCGCTCATCAACGAACCGAAGATCCTCCTCCTGGACGAGCCCACCACCGGTCTCGATCCACAGGCACGGCACATTCTCTGGGACCGTCTGTTCCGCCTGAAGGAGTCCGGGGTTACCCTGATCCTCACGACCCACTACATGGATGAGGCCGAACAGCTCTGCGACCGCCTCGTCGTCGTTGACAAGGGACAGATCATGGCTGAGGGTTCTCCCGCCAAGCTCATCCGCGAGCACTCAACCCGCGAGGTGCTTGAGTTGCGCTTCGGGTCCGAGCGCAACACAACCGTGGCAGCAGACCTCGCCGGTATCGGTGAACGTCTTGAGCCCCTGCCAGACCGTGTCCTGATCTACACCCACGACGGCGAGTCTGCCCTCGAGCAGGTCACTGCCCGCGGGCTGCATCCCATCACATCCCTGGTGCGCCGGTCCTCGCTCGAGGACGTTTTCCTGCGCCTGACCGGCAGGAGCCTCGTTGACTAGCCAGCACACCGGCACGCCGGGCCAACCGGCGACCGGCCACAAGACAACGCAACGGACGACGTCGGGCACCCTTGCCGCCCACTCACCGTTGGTCTCGGCGCAGCGGGCCCGGAAGTATGGCTCCTGGTATTACGCCGAGCACGCTCTGAGGGTGATGAACGGCTACCGGTGGACGCTCCTCGCCTACAGCGTGGGAAACCCGGTCATGTACCTCTTTGCGATGGGAGTCGGCCTGGCCACGCTCGTGGACAGGAACAGCGCTGAGAGTGCGTTCGGCGGTGTCAGCTACCTCGTCTTCATCGCTCCGGCGCTCCTGTCTTCTGCGACGATCATGGCGGCGGCAACCGAGTTCACGTACCCGGTGATGGACGGGTTCAAGTGGCGGCGCGTGTACTACGGTCCGCACGCCTCACCGCTGGGCGTGCACCAGATCGTCAACGGATACATCATCGCCATCTCCCTGCGGCTCTTCCTGATGTCGGCGATCTACTTCGCGATCGTTGCAGCCTTTGGCGCGTCCCCGTCGGCATGGGGCTCGGTGGCAATCGTCGTCGCCGTGGTCTGCGGACTGTCCTTCGGCCTTCCGCTTATGGCCTACTCGGCGAGCATCACCGAGGACAAGGGCCAGTTCGCGATGGTCATGCGCTTCATCGTGACACCGCTGTTTCTGTTCTCCGGTACTTTCTTCCCGCTGGAAACTCTCCCGATGGGGTTGCGCTGGATCGGCTGGATCTCCCCGTTGTGGCACGGCACGGAGCTCGGGCGGGTGCTAACCTACGGCTACGCCGAGCCCTTCTGGCTCTCGGCGGTTCACGTGCTGTACCTCGTAGGGCTCGCGCTTCTCGGCTGGATTCTGGCCCGCCGCGTGTATGAACGGAGGCTGGGTCAGTGAGCAACAACGTGCTGACCGACCAGGACTACCGGGTGCAGGTCAAAGACCGCCCGTTCAGTGCGCTGTACGCCCGCAACGCCAGAGCCGTGATCGCCCGTGGCCTCCGGGCGACCAAGAGCAGCAACTGGCTGGTCATGGTGTCCGGATTCTTCGAGCCGGTGCTGTACCTCATCTCAATGGGAGTGGGACTTGGCGCCCTGGTGGGAACCGTCGTCGGGCCCGGCGGGCAGGAAATCAGTTACGCCGCCTACATTGCGCCGGCTCTCCTCGCGGTCTCCGCCATGAATGGCGCGGTCTACGACTCCACCTGGAACGTTTTCTTCAAGATGAACTTCGCGAAGCTGTACCAGGGCATGCTCTACACCTCGCTTGGGCCGTTGGATGTCGCAATCGGGGAGATTTTCCTTGCGCTGCTTCGCGGAGCGCTCTATGCCACCGGCTTCACGGCCGTGATGGGACTGATGGGTCTGATCACTACGCCGTGGGCGCTGCTGATGGTGCCCGCGTCGGTGTTGATCGCGTTTGGGTTTGCCTCGTTCGGCATGGGTATCACCAGCTATATGAAGACCTTCCAGCAGATGGACTGGATCAATTTCGTCATGCTGCCCATGTTCTTGTTTTCGGCGACTTTCTACCCGCTCAGCGTGTACCCGCAGGCCATCCAGTGGTTCATCCAGGCGCTTCCGCTCTGGCACGGAGTCGAATTGCTCCGACAGCTCAGCGTCGGAATCTTCACCCCGGCGACGATGATTCACGTCGCCTATTACCTCGTGATGATCCTCGTGGGGATGGTCCTGACCACTACGCGTCTGCGGAAACTGTTCCTGAAGTAGGACAGCCGTTGACCTGGTCTCCTTTCCTGCGCTGCACTTCCGGGAAGATACTGGAACCATGATCGGTAAATGGCATGCGACCGTGTTCGACTGTTCAAATCCAGACCAGCTGGCGTCCTTCTACGAGGACCTGTTGGGCATGATCCGTGTCCAGCAGGAGGACAATGGGTGGATCACCATTGGTGATGCCCCGGACCGTCCGGCGCTTGCCTTCCAGAAGGTCGACGGGTACACGCCGCCCAAATGGCCGGGGCAGGACATCCCCCAGCAGATGCACCTCGATATTCGGGTGGACGACCTGGACGTGGCCGAACAGAAGGTGCTCGCGCTGGGGGCCATCAGCATGGATTCGGGAACCGGGAGCTTCAGGGTCTACCTCGATCCCGCAGGGCACCCGTTTTGTCTCGTGTCGTGGTGATCGAAATACTCACCCCGCGCGAGCTCGAGGCAGCCCGTCCCGCGGGACAACTGGTGGCGCGGGCCCTACAGGAGCTCGAGCGACGCACTCAGCCGGGTACCAACCTGTTGGAGCTCGATTCGTGGGCGCGGGCAATGATTGACGAGGCACACGCACGTTCCTGCTACGTCGACTACGCGCCCTCCTTCGGGCGCGGCCCCTTCGGCAAGGTCGTCTGCACCTCGGTGAACGACGCGGTGCTGCACGGCCTGCCGCACGACTATGCGCTCCGGCAGGGCGACCTCCTCACCCTCGACTTCGCTGTGGAGTTGGGCGGCTGGGTAGCCGATGCGGCTGTCAGCTTTATTGTGGGGCGGCCGGTCAACGAGCAGGACCAACACCTGATTGACACAACGACGGCGGCGCTGTCCGCCGGAATCGCAGCAGCGCAGCCGGGCAACAAGATCGGTGACATCTCCTACGCGATCGGAACCGTCCTGACCGACGCCGGATACGAGGTCAACACCGAGTTCGGCGGGCACGGTGTGGGTAGCACCATGCACCAGGACCCGCACATCTCGAACATCGGGCGCCCGGGCAGGGGATTCACGCTGAGGCCGGGCATGCTCCTGGCAATTGAGCCGTGGGTGATGGCGGGCACCAAGAACCTCAGGATGGACGCAGATGGCTGGACGCTGCGTAGCGCGAACGGCGGACGCACAGCACACTCAGAGCACACCATAGCCATTACAGAGTACGGGCCACAGATTCTCACCACGACAGGTGAGGTCTAGCACCCCGATCGCGGGACGAACGCTTAGAGAACGAGCTGCGCGAAGATCACGTAGTTGTCGTCGAACTCTCCGGTTGCCGGGTCGTAGCCGTCGCAGGTGATGAGGCGGATCTCCGCGCCGTCGGTGTTGCCGTATACCTTCTGGGTTGGGAATTCGTCCTTCGGATACTGTTCGCCGACAGTCACCGCGAATGTGGCAGACGACCCGTCTGCGCGCATGACCTCGATACGATCACCGGGCTTGAGGCTCCGCAGATCAGCGAAGACGCCAGGTCCGCCGCCGGTGGCGTTGACGTGACCCAGCAGGACTGACGGTCCGCGCTCGCCGGGAGTGGGGGACTGGTTGTACCAGCTGGCTGGAGCACCTGGACCATCGGGTGGTACTTCCAGGCTGCCGTTTTCCCGAAGGCCGAGCGAGAGTAACTCGGATCCCGCACCGATGGCCGGGATCGTAAATGAAACCGGTGCAGAGGCTTCAAGAACTGGCGGGAGCGACGGTTTGGGCGCGGGTTCAGCCGTCGCGGACGCCGAAACACTTGGGCTTGGGGAAGCAGTTGGTGAGGCCGGCGCGGTAGTTGAGGGCGCCGTCGTCGTAGTGGGGGTCTGAGCGCCCTCGCTGCCGGTTCCAGTGCCGCAACCGGTCAGGATCAGAAGGGCGGCCGCCGCAGAAACTGCGAAGTTTCTGCGGCGGCCGGAGTTGGAGCTGATCATGAGATCAGGTCAGTCCCTACTTGGTGGTTGAGCGACGGACGGCGTAGGTGCCGCCTGCTGCTGCTACCAGAACCAGGCCGCCACCGAGGGCAATCATGCCCAGGTTGGAGCCGGTCTGCTGCTCGACACCGGTGTCAGCGCCACCCTGAGGCATGTCACCCATCTGCTGTGCGACAAGGGTGCCACAGAGAGCGGGTGAGGTTGCTGCCAACGGAAGGGTGTCGGTCAGGTCGCTGTTCTTCTCCTGAGCTTCGGGGGAGAGGGTCGCGGGGTCCAGACCATGAACTACGACAACCGCGGTACCGGCCTTGAGAGCATCCTGGGTCTCCTGGCTGATGTCGAAGCTGCGCTGGATGGTGTAGCTGCCACCCTGGCCGCCCAGCTCAACATTCAGGCCTTCCTCCGGGCTGGTTCCACCGCTGGTCGTCAGCGTGGTGAGGATGCCACCGTAGGCGGGAGCACCCTCGGTGGTGCTGATGACGCCGTCGCCGTCAGCATCAGCGGCAGGCGTCGGGCAAACACCCTCAGCGCCACCATGGATGTGCTGGACGTGCGGGTACGGAGCGTCCATGAAGGTCTCGGCCAGGCCGGAAACCTGCAGGTCGACTGTCGCCTGGTTGCCCTCAAGGGTGACCGAGACCGACCCGGCGCCGGAGCTGCCGTTGATCTGGCCGAGGTTGGTCGAGTAGGTGCCGTCGGCACCATCAGCCATGGCGGGAGCGCCGCCCATTGCGAGCAAACCCATAGCGAGAGTGGGGACTGCGAAAAGAGCTTTCTTGTTCATGATTCCTCCATGGAGCGAATGGGACGCGGGCCGGAGAGGCACGCATAACCCTAGTTCGCCGTGGGGTACGTCACGGATGGGTGTGAGATTGATTTATTTTTTTCCGGGCTTCGATTGGTGTCCCATTCAGCTTTTCGCCGGTGGTGGAAGCAGTCCGGCCGGCTCTGGCGGTTTGCGACAATAGAGGAATGCAACCACTGGGAACTTCTGGAAAAACCGCGGGCAAGGGCCTGAGCCTGCGGATGGGCGGCGTCGGGATGGCCATCATGCTGGTCGTATTCCTTGTAGCCGTGGTGTTCGCGGCCAATGAGAACGACGTCGTCGGCTGGCTCGTAGTGATTATCTCCCTTGGCTGGCTGCTGGTTTTCAGCTTCGTGGTCTTCACGGTGCGCTCTGCGGCACGGAAGGCCAGCGCCCGGATCGAGGAGTTCAACCGGTCCGCGGGGGGCGGCATGGCCGGCCGGGGGCCGGCAGGTACCAGTTCCGCCATGCGGGATGAGAAGCTCGACCACAGCTTCAAGATCGTCCAGGTGCAGGCGCGTGTCATCCGCGATCACCTCGGCAAGGACCAGGACATGGTGGACCGTGCACTGGAAACCATCGAAATCACCTCCCACAACGCCAGAAGCATGATGAAAAACAATGACGACGGCCCGGTCGAAGGCACGGTCGTCGATTAGGGCTCCGGTAAGGTTGATCGGGTGAGTTCGGCACCAACCCTGATAAGCAGCAAGCACCCCGAAGCACTCCGTATCGCCACCGTGAACGTCAACGGTATCCGCGCCGCTTACCGGCGCGGTATGCAGGAGTGGCTGGTGGGCAGGGACGTCGACATCCTGTGCCTGCAGGAGGTGCGTGCGCCGGACGAGGTGGTCCGCGACCTCCTCGGTGATTCATGGCACATCCTGCACGCTGAGGCGTCGGCGAAGGGTCGTGCCGGCGTCGCCGTCGCCTCCCGCATAGCGCCCACCGAAACCCGTGAGCACATCGGAGACGAGTACTTCGCGTCATCAGGACGCTGGGTGGAAGCCGATTTCGATCTCAACGGGACCACGCTGAGCGTCGTCAGCGCGTACGTGCACTCGGGCGAGGCCGGCTCGCCGCAGCAGGATGACAAGTACCGGTTCCTTGAACTGATGACGGCACGCCTCACCGAACTTCGCAGCACCCGGGACCATGCACTGGTGGTCGGGGACCTGAATGTCGGCCACACCACCCTGGACATCCGGAACTGGAAGGGCAACCTCAAGAAGGCCGGTTTCCTGCCCGAGGAACGGGCCTACTTCGACCACTTCTTCAGCGACGCCGTGGGGTGGGTTGACGTGCACCGCGATCTCGCCGGAGAACTCGATGGCCCGTATACCTGGTGGTCCTGGCGCGGCAAGGCTTTCGACAATGACGCCGGCTGGCGCATCGACTACCACCTTGCCACCCCGGAACTGGCAGCAGCCGCCACCTCCGCCGTCGTCGACCGCGCGCATTCATGGGAAGCGCGTTTCTCTGATCACGCACCGCTCGTCGTCGACTACAAGCTCTTCCAACCCCAGGATTGATATGACCACCTCCACCACAATTCGCCAGCGAGTCCTGTCCGGTATGCAACCCTCGGGCAGTTCCCTTCATCTGGGGAACTACCTGGGCGCCCTTGTGCAGTGGGTGAAGATGCAGGACACCTATGACGCGATCTACTTCATTCCGGACCTGCACGCCATCACGGTTCCGCAGAATCCAGCGGAACTCGCGGAGCGTACGCGGCTCACTGCCGCCCAATACATTGCGGGCGGCGTGGACGTGGATAAGTGCACTCTCTTCGTGCAGTCCCACGTTCCCGAACATGCCCAGCTGGCCTGGGTCCTGAACTGCATCACCGGTTTCGGTGAGGCTTCCCGCATGACCCAGTTCAAGGACAAGTCGCTCAAGCAGGGCGCCGATTCCACTTCCGTCGGGCTATACACCTATCCGATCCTGCAGGCTGCGGACATCCTGCTGTACCAGCCGGAAGGCGTTCCCGTCGGGGAGGACCAGCGCCAGCACATCGAGCTGAGCCGGGATCTCGCACAGCGGTTCAACACCCGTTTCGGCGAGACGTTCGTTGTGCCCAAGCCCTTCATCCAGAAGGAATCGGCGAAGATCTATGATCTGCAGAACCCCACCGCCAAAATGTCCAAGTCTGCGAGTTCTGCCGCCGGCCTGATCAACATCATGGATGCACCGAAGGTCACCGCCAAGCGCATCAAGTCCGCTGTGACGGATGACGGCACCGAGATCCGCTTCGATCGCGAGGAGAAGCCTGGCGTATCCAACCTCCTCTCCATCTATTCGCTCATGACGGGCAAGGACATGGCTGACGTCGTCGGGCACTTTGAGGGCCGCATGTACGGGCATCTCAAGGTTGAGCTGGCGGAAATCGTGGTTGACCGTCTGGAGCCGGTTCGGGCACGGACACTGGAGCTGCTCGATGACCCTGCGGAGCTCGACCGCTTGCTCGCCGTCGGCGCCGACAAGGCGCAGGAGATCGCGTCGGTTACGCTGGCTGATGTGTTTTCAAAAGTAGGGTTTCTCCCGGCGCGGGGCCGCGGACCGGCGGGTGCCCTCTAGAATCATGAGCCGGCCCATCAGCGACACCGAGCAGCGTCAACCGACCTACGTAGTGGGTCGGCGTGCTGTCGAGGGCAAGCTCGTGGGAGTGGTCATCGCAATCCCGGAGCCTATCGCCGGAGAACTCGAGAGCTGGCGTGCCTCCTTCGGAGATCCGATGGCTGCCCTCGTTCCGCCCCACATCACGCTGATCACCACTACCCCTTCAACCGACTGGCACTCCACTATTCGCCATGTACGCGAGGTTGCCTCTGCCCAGTGCCCGTTCACGGTGACCCTGAAAAGCACGGGCACGTTCCGGCCGCTCACTCCGGTGGTCTTCGTGAACGTCACCGAAGGGTTTGATTCCTGCGTGGACCTGCACCGCCGGTTGCAGGCAGGACCACTCGCCCGTGAACTCGAGTTCCCTTTCCATCCGCACGTCACCGTTGCCCACGACGTCAGCGAAGCCAACATGGATTCGGCCGAGCAGCAACTCGATGACTTCGAGGCCACCTTCTCCGTACGTACCATGGGACTGTACGAGCACGACGTCACCGGCGTGTGGAAACTACGGGAAGAGCTCACATTTGGCCAGAACGCTGCCGCCGGCGAAGACGCAGGGGCCTGATACACCGTTTCCCACGGAACGGGTAAAGCTCAAACTGCAGGTGCTGCGGGCCCGCCGCAATCTTGGCCGCACCAGGCGCGAAAAGGGCGGGGGAGTTCCCGTTCTCCTGGCTACTGTCCAGTACCTGATCGCCAAGCTGAACGCCTTCCGTCCCGTGCGGGCGATCCAGCTCTACACGAGGCGCCACGGGCCGCTGATGGCCGCCGGCATCGCGTACTACATGTTCTTCGCCGTTGCTGCGTTGCTGGTCGTCGGGTTCTCGATCGTCGGGCTGATCATCGCCGGGAACACGGATCTGCAGCAGATGATTGTCCGTTCGGTGGACTCAACCACCCCCGGTCTCATCGACACAGATGGGGAAAGCGGTGGAAACGGTTTAGTCACACCTGAGGAATTGTTCGATCTGGAAGCCAGCCTCAGTGTCACGCTGCTCATTTCCACGGCGATCATGCTGTTCACTTCATTGCGATGGATCGGCGGGGTGCGTGAAGGGATGCGCGGTATTTTCAACGTGGCACCCGTCGAGACGAATCCGATCCTGATGAAGCTCAAGGACCTGGTGATACTGCTGGTTCTCGCTGTGACTCTCATCGTGACCACCGTGGTGGGGGTCGTGGCCAACACGATCCTTGACCTGGTTCTCCCGTGGCTGGGCCTGGATAGCGCCGCCAGACCGCTGACGCAGATCGCCGGCAGCGTGGTAACCCTCCTCCTTGACACGCTTGTGGCGGTGATCCTGTTCCGGGCGGCGTCTGCAGTGCAGATGCCGCGGATGGTTCTGGTGCAATCTGCACTGATCGCAGGAGTGGGCAGCACGGTCCTTCGCACCTTCAGCACCGTCCTGCTGGGGGGCGTGGACCGCAACCCGCTGCTCGCGCCCTTCGCCGTTATCCTCGGTTTGTTCGTCTGGTTCTTTCTGCTGAGCCAGATCTACCTGCTGGCGACGGCGTGGGGCGCGATCGGCGCAGCCGACGCCGAAACCGCCCGTTCCAAAGCGCGTGGAGGCCGTGCACGGTCGCTGCGCCAGCGCAGCAGGGCAGCCCAGTAACTCCCCTTGACCTTCCTGCGAAGGGGGAGAAGAGAACGACGACGGCGCGCGGCCACCTTCCGATAGCCGCGCGCCGTTTTTCGTGCGGTAGTGCTGAAACTCAGGATATTAGAGCTTGCGCGACAGGATGGCCTGCTTGACCTCGGCGATTGCCTGGGTGACCTGGATGCCACGGGGGCAGGCTTCCGAGCAGTTGAAAGTGGTACGGCAGCGCCATACGCCTTCCTTGTCGTTGAGGATCTCGAGGCGCATGTCACCGGCGTCGTCACGTGAGTCGAAGATGAAACGGTGCGCGTTGACGATCGCGGCCGGGCCAAAGTACTGTCCGTCGGTCCAGAAGACCGGGCAGGACGAGGTACATGCCGCGCACAGGATGCACTTGGTGGTGTCGTCGAAACGCTCGCGCTCCTCGGCTGATTGCACCCGCTCCCGGGTGGGCTCGTGGCCGCGGTTGACGAGGAACGGCATGATCTCCCGGTACGACTGGAAGAACGGCTCCATGTCGACGATGAGGTCCTTCTCCACCGGCAGGCCCTTGATGGGTTCCACCAGGATGGGCTTGGACGTGTCAAGATCCTTCAGGAGGGTCTTGCAGGCCAGGCGGTTGCGGCCATTGATGCGCATCGCGTCGGAGCCGCACACACCGTGAGCGCACGAGCGGCGGAATGACACGGTGCCGTCATGCTCCCATTTCACTTTGTGCAGGGCATCGAGCACGCGGTCCGTGCCGTACATGGTGAGTTTCCACTCATCCCAGTGAGCCTCGTCAGAGACCTCAGGGTTGTAGCGTCGTACCTTCAGGGTGATGTCGAAGGTGGGAATCTCACCACCGCCGCCTACTCCGGGCGCGAGGTCGATCTTGGAGGCCGGTTCTTTTTCGACAGTTGGGGTGCTCATCAGTACTTACGCTCCATGGGCTGGTAACGGGTGAAGACTACCGGTTTGGTCTCAAGGCGCACGCCGCTGGTTTCAGTAGCGGAGGGATCCTTGTAGGCCATGGAATGGGTCATGAAATTCTTGTCGTCACGCTCGGGGTAGTCCTCGCGGAAGTGGCCACCGCGGGATTCCTTGCGGTGCAGGGCAGCTGCCGTCATGACCTTGGCCATGTCCAGCAGGAAGCCGAGCTCAACGGCTTCAAGCAGGTCAAGGTTGAAACGCTTGCCCTTGTCCTGGACGGTAACGCGGGTGTAGCGCTCCTCGAGCTTGTCAATGACTTCGAGGGCTTCCTTCAGGGTCTGCTCAGTGCGGAACACCTGGACGTTGGCGTCCATGACGTCCTGCAGCTCCTGGCGGATCTGGGACACACGCTCGCCGCCTTCGGAGCTGCGCATCGTGTCCAGAAGACGCTGCGTCTCCACAAGCGGGTTTTCCGGAATCTCGACAAAATCCGCCGTGACGGCGTACTCGGCTGCTGCGATGCCGGCGCGCTTGCCGAAAACGTTGATGTCCAGCAGCGAGTTGGTGCCGAGGCGGTTGGAGCCGTGGACGGAGACACAGGCAACTTCACCTGCGGCGTAGAGGCCCGGGACAACGGTGTCATTGTCCTGCAGCACCTCAGCCTTGATGTTGGTGGGGATGCCGCCCATCGCGTAGTGCGCCGTCGGGAAAACGGGCACCGGCTCGGTATAGGGCTCCACACCGAGGTAAGTGCGGGCGAATTCGGTGATGTCCGGCAGCTTCGCGTCGATGTGCGCCGGCTCCAGGTGGGTCAGGTCCAGAAGGACGTAGTCCTTGTTGGGCCCGGCGCCGCGTCCCTCACGTACTTCGTTGGCCATCGAGCGCGCAACGATGTCACGCGGGGCGAGGTCCTTGATGGTGGGGGCGTACCGCTCCATGAAACGCTCACCCTCGGAGTTACGCAGGATCGCGCCCTCACCGCGGGCGGCCTCGGAGAGCAGGATACCCAGGCCGGCGAGGCCGGTCGGGTGGAACTGGAAGAATTCCATGTCCTCGAGGGGGATACCGCGACGGAAGGCAATGCCCATGCCGTCGCCGGTCAGTGTGTGCGCGTTGGAGGTTGTCTTGTACACCTTGCCGACGCCGCCGGATGCGAACACAACCGACTTGGCCTGGAAGACGTGCAGTTCCCCGGAGGCGAGGTCGTAGGCGACGACGCCCGCAACCCGCTTCTGGATGCGGGTGACGCCGTCGACGGTCACTTCTTCGTCGAACGACATCATGTCGAGCACGTAGTACTCGTTGAAGAACTCGACGTTGTGCTTCACGCAGTTTTGGTACAGGGTCTGGAGGATCATGTGCCCGGTGCGGTCAGCGGCGTAGCAGGCCCGGCGGACGGGGGCCTTGCCGTGGTCGCGGGTGTGACCGCCGAACCGGCGCTGGTCGATGCGGCCCTCGGGCGTGCGGTTGAACGGCAGACCCATCTTTTCGAGGTCCAGCACAGCGTCGATCGCTTCTTTCGCCATGACCTCGGCGGCGTCCTGGTCAACCAGGTAGTCGCCGCCCTTCACGGTGTCGAAGGTGTGCCATTCCCAGTTGTCTTCCTCGACGTTGGCGAGGGCAGCACACATGCCGCCCTGCGCCGCACCCGTGTGCGAGCGGGTTGGGTAGAGCTTGGTCAGTACAGCCGTCCTCGCGCGCTGGCCGGATTCAATCGCGGCGCGCATGCCGGCGCCACCTGCGCCCACAATAACGACGTCGTACTTATGGACCTGCATACTGTGCTCTTTCTGTTGAATCTAAAGATGTACCTAGCCGAATCTGTTGCTCGCGCGACTAGCCGCCTTGAGACCTAGGGTGCGGGGCAGTAGTCCGCGACGTGCGGAACGCCGTCGATTACGGGGCAGGGATCGAAGGTGAAGATCACCAGCGTGCCGAGCACAATGATGACGGTCGCCGCAAGGTAGAGGATGTTCTTGAGCCAGAACCGGGTGAAGTCCTTCTCGGCGTAGTCATTGATGATCACGCGGACGCCGTTGGTCCCGTGCAGCATGGCCAGCCAGAGCATCACGAGGTCCCATGCCTGCCACAGCGGGCTCGCCCATTTGCCGGCGACGAAGCCGAAGTCAACTCCTTCAATGCCTTCACCGGCGATCATGCTGGTCCAGAGATGCACGAAGATCAGTACAACCAGGACCACGCCGGAGAGCCGCATGAACAGCCACGCGAACATCTCGAAGTTGCCCTTGGAGCCGCCGCTGCGCAGGTACTGCGGTGAGATGCGGCCGGAGCGGGGAGATTCAACAGTGGGAGTAGCCATGGCTTAGTGACCTCCGAAAACAACAGAGAGATGGCGGATGGAGAAAGCGATCATGGTGACTGCCCAGAGTCCAATGACGGCCCACAGCATCTGCCGGTGGTACTTGGGACCCTTCTTCCAGAAGTCAACGAGGACAACGCGGAGGCCGTTGAAGGCATGGAAGACGATTGCGGCTACCAGTCCCAGCTCTCCGAGACCCATGATGGGGTTCTTGTAGGACTCGATGACGATGTTGTACGCCTCCGGGGATACCCGAACCAGCGAGGTGTCGAGTACATGCACCAGTAGGAAAAAGAAGATCACGACGCCGGTAATACGATGCGCTACCCAGGACCACTGGCCTTCACGGCCACGGTAGAGGGTGCCTGCTGGTGTCTTCGACACTGAAAAACCTCCCTGTGTCGCGGAGGCGTTAGCGCGTCTTCAACGCTGGAATGTCGCCCCGCGAGAGCACTCTTTCAACAAGCCTAATCTAGGTGCGGCTGTTGGGGGGTTCAATTTAGGGCGCCCTTCACTGTGACCTTGTTAACATGAGGCCATCCGGATGGCCTCATGTTAGTCCGGATGGCCCGGTTTCCGAACCCCTCTGTCCGAAACCTGTGGCTTTGGCAGGCCACGTAACACCGCTGCATTAATCTCTGCTGTTAATGTGGGAGCGATGAGTACTCAAGAGCAAAGCCCCCTGGACCGCTTTCACGGCGTGATCCCGGCCGGTGGAACAGGCACCCGACTATGGCCGCTGTCCCGTGCGGCAGCCCCGAAGTTCCTGCATGATTTGACCGGCTCCGGCAGCACCTTGATCCGTGCAACATACGAGCGGCTCCATCCGCTGAGCGGCAAGCGGATCATGGTGGTCACCGGCAAGGCGCACCGCCGGGCTGTGCTGGCGCAGCTTCCGGAGCTGAAGGATTCCGACCTCGTCCTGGAGAGCGAACCTAAGGACTCGGGTGCGGCGATCGGCCTCGCCGCGGCAATCCTTTACCACCGCGATCCGGACATCATCATGGGGTCATTCGCCGCGGATCAGGTGATTGCCCCGGTGGAGGACTTCCAGGCAGCGGTGCGCGAGGCAGTCCATACGGCGGCCGAAGGCTACATCGTGACCATCGGTATCCTGCCCACCCACCCGTCCACCGGCTTCGGCTATATCCGCGCCGGCGAGCCGCTGGATATCGCAGGGGCTCCCAGCGCGAACTCGGTCATCGAGTTCGTGGAGAAGCCGTCGGTAGCGGTCGCCCGCGAATACATCGACAGTGGGAAGTACAGCTGGAATGCCGGCATGTTCGTGGCCCCGGTGGCACTCATGCTCAAGCACCTCGAAGCCAACGAGCCCGTCCTCTACGCGGGACTCATGGAGATCGCTGCCGCCTGGAACACCCGCTCCCGCAATGAGGTGGCCCGTCGGGTGTGGCCCACCCTGCCGAAGATTGCGATCGACTATGCAGTCGCCGAACCGGCGGCCGCAGCCGGTGATGTCGCCATGATTCCCGGAAACTTCAGCTGGGACGACGTCGGGGACTTCGCTGCGATCGGCCGGCTGAACCCAGCCATGGAAAACTCTGAACTCACGGTGATGGGGGAGGGTGCGCGCGTCTTCTCGGAGAATGCCTCGGGCATTGTGGTGTCCGATACCAAGCGGGTAATCGCGTTGATCGGGATTGACGACGTCGTAATTGTGGATACTCCCGACGCGCTTCTGGTCACCACCAAGGAACATGCCCAGGAAGTGAAAAAGGCCGTTGAATCGCTGCGGGCAAGCGGTGACGTCGACGTCCTCTAGGAGCGCGCCCGCGGGCCCGCGAGTCGCTCAATGACGTCCGGTTAGAGCGGCCGCGGACAGGTTCGTTAGGCTTGTGCCGTGCAGAAAACTACCACCGAAGCTCCGGTCGTCCCACATATCGGTGTGTGGGTCGCTCCGCTGCTGGATGAGCTGACGAGATTTCGGCGCGATATTCATGCACATCCGGAACTGTCGCACAAGGAATACCGCACCACCGACCGGCTTGTGGAGCAGCTGGAAGCGGCAGGGCTGAAGCCCAAGCGTCTCCAGAACACGGGTCTGTACGTGGACGTTGGAGACGGCGACATCAGGATCGCCCTCCGGGCGGACATAGACGCGCTCCCCGTTCTCGAGGAGACCGGGCTGCCCTATGCCTCAACGTCCACGGGCATAGCGCATTCATGCGGTCATGACATCCACACCACTGTGATGCTCGGCGTTGCCCTCGTGCTCTCCAATATCGACGCCGAATCTCCCCTTCACGGGCGGGTGCGGATCATTTTCCAGCCCGCTGAGGAAACCATGCCGGGCGGGGCCCTGGACGTGATCGCCCAGGGCGTACTCGATGAGGTTCCGCGCATCCTCGCCCTCCACTGTGATCCGCGCATCGACGTCGGCCTCGTGGGAACCCGCATCGGCGCCATCACCTCCGCCTCCGATACCGTGCGCGTGGAGCTGAGCGGGCGCGGCGGGCACACGTCCCGTCCGCACCTCACCGAAGACCTGGTGTTCGCGCTGGCCCATATTGCGGCCAACGTCCCGGCAGTCCTGTCCCGCCGCATCGACGTGCGCAGCGCCGTCTCCGTGGTCTGGGGACAGATGCACGCGGGGTCGGCTCCGAACGCCATCCCGGCCCACGGCTTCATGTCCGGCACCATGCGCTGCCTCGACGGTGAGGCGTGGGAAGCCGCTGGCGACCTGATGGATGAGACCGTGCGTCAGCTCGCCGCGCCGTTCGGTGTCGACGTCAAGCTCGAGCACACCAGGGGAGTGCCGCCCGTGGTGAACACCGAAGCGGAGACCGGACTGATCGAGGCCGCAGCCCGGGCCGAACTCGGACCGGACGCCGTAGTCCTCACTCCCCAGTCCATGGGCGGTGAAGACTTCGCCTGGATGACGCAGAAGGTGTCCGGGGCGATGATGCGGCTCGGCACGCGCACCCCTGGCGGGGAAACCTATGACCTCCACCGTGGCGACTACAACCCCGATGAGCAGGCAATCGGATGCGGCGTGCGCGTGATGGCCGCTGCCGCGATGCGCGCCGTTCTCGGCCTGAGACACTAACTGGGAGTGGCCAGGGCCGAAGTTTCACGGTCAGAACCGGCCCGCTAGCGGCCGGCCCGCGAGCAGCAGGGAATGCAGGCGCGTCCGCGGCAGTTGCAAATCTCCGTGAGCAGCTCCAATAACCCCCGCGTACCCCTGTCCGTCCTCGATCTCGCCACTGTTGGGTCCGGCCGCACCAGTTCGGATGCGCTCGCCGACAGCGCCAGGCTCGCGCAGGCCGCCGACCGGCTGGGACTGGCCCGTTTCTGGGTTGCCGAGCACCACAACATGCCCGCCGTCGCATCGACCAGTCCTGCCGTGCTGATCGCACATCTGGCCGCCCACACCGCACAGATCCGCCTTGGCTCGGGCGGCGTGATGCTCCCGAACCACGCGCCCTTCGTGGTCGCTGAGCAGTTCGCTCTGCTCGAGGCCCTGCATCCGGGCAGGATTGACCTCGGCATCGGCCGCGCGCCGGGAACCGACCAGATGACCGCCATGGCCTTGCGCCGGCAGGTCGACGGGCTCGGCGTGGAAGAGTTCCCGCAGCACGTCCTCGAAGTGCTCGCGCTCCTCGGCGACAACCGGACACCCGACCGTACGGTGCGGCTGGCGGCGACGCCGTCGCCGTCGTCGTTCCCTGATGTGTGGCTGCTGGGCTCAAGCAGCTACTCGGCTCAGCTGGCCGGGATGCTCGGCCTGCGGTACAGCTACGCACACCACTTCGGGAACGAGGACCCGGCGGCCGTCATGCGCCTCTACCGCTCCAACTTCCAGGCCTCGCCTGCGCTCGCCGAGCCCTATGCCATGCTGGCCACCTCCGCCCTCACGGCAGACACGGCGGAGGAAGCCGAGTACCTCGCCGGCCCCGCAAAGGTGATGGCCCTGTCGCTGCGGTCCGGCCGACTCGCGCCGATCGTGTCACCCGAGGAGGCTGCGGGGCGTTTGTTCACGGAGCAGGAGCAGTTGATGCTTGAGCACCTGCCGGCGATCAAGGCCGTCGGGACGCCTGACCAGGTGACCGCACGCCTGGAGGAGCTGGTGGAACTCACCGGGGTGCAGGAACTTATGGTCACAGGAACCACGTACGACGTCGGCTCCCGGATTGATTCGCTGGCTCACCTCGCGGGTGCCTGGGGGCAGTTGCAGGAAGCTTCGACGCCTGACGCCTCCGCCGTCCGGTAGGTCAACCTACCCGTTGGTAACAAAACCTGAACAATGTGGAAACTGGTCGGCGCTTTGGTAGTGTGCCCGGTCACTCCGGCGCTAGAGTAAGCATCGTCATCGAGTCCCGAATTGAGGCGGGACCGGCGCCACGAACATCAATGAAAACAGAGCTTGTATTCCGGGTAAGGGATCGCAAACGGACACTCATTGATCTCTTGATCGTGGGCTTACTTCTTATCGGAGGAACATTGAAGAATTCACGGAGCTTGATAGGGCGCCGCACCGGCATGTCCGTTGCAGCACTGGGAGCAGCAGCCCTTATCCTCGCCGGTTGCGGGGCGCCGCCGGCCGAGACGGACGGTGGCGGATCCGATCCCGCTGCCGAAGGGACCGACTACACCGGCTGCATTGTTTCCGATGAGGGCGGGTTCGACGATCAGTCATTCAATCAGTCCAGCTATGAGGGAATCCAGGCTGCGGAGGAGTCCCTCGGGATTGAAGTCAAGCAGGCCGAGTCCCAGGCGGAGACCGACTTCACGCCGAACGTCAATTCCATGGTCTCTGCCGGCTGCGACCTGATTGTCACCGTCGGGTTCCTGCTGTCAGCCACCACGGCCGAAGCTGCGGAAGCCAACCCGGACACCAACTTCGCGATCGTCGATGATAACCAGATTGATCTTCCCAACGTGAAGCCGATCATCTACGACACGGCCCAGGCTGCTTTCATGGCCGGCTACCTGGCCGCCGGCACCTCGGAAACCGGCAGGGTTGCTACCTACGGCGGTATCCAGATTCCCACCGTGACCATCTTCATGGATGGTTTTGCGGACGGCGTCGCCTACTACAACGAGCAGAAGGACGCCGACGTCCAGTTGCTCGGCTGGGACAAGGAAGCACAGACGGGCACCTTCGTCGGTGACTTCTCGAACCAGGCTGCGGGCAAAACCAACACCCAGAACTTCATCAATGAAGGCGCCGACATCATCATGCCGGTTGCCGGTCCCGTTGGGCTCGGCACCATCGAGGCCGTTGCGGAAGCCAACGCAGACGGTGGCAGCAACAAGGTGATCTGGGTTGACTCCGACGGCTTCGAGACAGTCGAAAGCGGAACCGAGTACATCCTCACCTCCGTCATGAAACTCATGGGCGAGGCAGTGGAGCAGGTCATCACCGAAGACGTTGAAGGCAACTTCAGCAACGAGCCATACGTCGGCACCCTGGAGAACGGCGGTGTTGCGCTTGCGCCGTTCCACGATCAGGAAGAAGCCGTCTCGGACGAGATGGCGGCCGAACTTGAGGAAATCAAGGCAGGCATCATTTCCGGCGATATCACAGTCGAGTCTGAGGCCAGTCCCCAGCAATAGCCCGGCGTAACGCGCCGCCCGCTCCCAGGATGGTTCCACCGTCCTACGGAGCGGGCGGCGTGTTCGCGTTACGGTTGAAGAAATCTGTATCCGCGGGCGGTCCGCGAACCGGCAGGTGAAACTGCCCGGATCCTGGACTCCCGGCTCCCACAAAGGACAGGTTGGTTGGGGTTGTGAAGCTCGAACTGCAGGGAATCACCAAGAGATTTGGCTCTCTTGTTGCCAATGACAATATTGATCTGGTTGTGAATCCGGGTGAGGTGCACTGCCTCCTCGGCGAGAACGGTGCCGGCAAGTCGACACTCATGAACGTCCTCTACGGACTCTATGAACCGACCGACGGGCGCATCCTCGTTGACGGACGGCCCGTTACCTTTCGCGGGCCCGGTGATGCGATGGCTGCGGGAATCGGCATGGTGCACCAGCACTTCATGCTTATCCCGGTCTTCACCGTCGCTGAGAACGTCGCGCTCGGTGATGAGCACACCAAAGCGGGCGGAATCCTGGACCTCGACAAGACCCGCGCACGTATCCGCGAGATCTCCGACCGCTACGGGTTCGACGTCGACCCCGATGCTCTCGTGGAGAATCTTCCCGTCGGCGTGCAACAGCGTGTGGAGATCATCAAGGCGCTGGTCCGAAAGGCCGAAGTGCTGATCCTGGATGAGCCCACCGCCGTGCTCACCCCGCAGGAAACCGACGAGCTGATCCAGATCATCGAAGAACTGAAGACCGGCGGCACTGCAATCGTCTTCATTTCCCACAAACTGCGCGAAGTGAAGGCAGTGTCCGATGTCATCACGGTGATCCGCCGGGGCGCCGTCGTCGGAACCGTTGATCCCACAGCCAGCACAGGTGATCTGGCCTCCATGATGGTCGGCCGGCAGGTGAGCCTCAACCTCAATAAGGCGCCGGCCACCCCCGGTGAAACGACCTTCAAGGTCCGAAACCTGACGGTGCCCGGACCCAGCGGCCAGAACCTTGTGGACAACGTCAGCTTCGAGATATCCAAAGGGGAGATTCTCGCAGTTGCCGGAGTGCAGGGCAACGGCCAGACCGAGCTCACCGAGGCCATCCTCGGACTGCACCCGCACGCATCCGGATCGATTCAGCTGAACGGTAAGGAACTCCTCGGGATGAAGGTCAAGGACATCATCCGCGAAGGCGTGGGATTCGTGCCCGAAGACCGCAAAGTGGACGGACTGGTCGGCAGCTTCTCGATCGCTGAGAACATGATCCTCAACTGGTACAACGAGCCTCCCTACGCCAAGGGACTCGCCATGAAACCGTCGGTGGTTCTCAAGAATGCGCGTGCAAAGGTCGCGGAGTTCGATGTTCGAACGCAGAGCGCGGAAGCGCCTGTCAGCACGCTCTCCGGCGGCAACCAGCAGAAGGTGGTCCTCGCCCGCGAACTCTCACGGCCGCTGAACCTCTTCATTGCCTCGCAGCCCACCCGTGGTGTGGACGTGGGATCGATCGAATTCCTGCACAAGCGCATCGTCACCGAGCGCGACGGCGGCACACCGGTCATGATTGTGTCCACAGAACTCGATGAAATCAGTGAACTCGCGGACCGCATTGCGGTCCTGCACGGAGGAGAGCTCATGGGTGTGGTCCCCGGAGACACGTCCCGCGACGTGCTCGGTCTCATGATGGCAGGCACGACCGCTGAGGAAGCGTTGCGGCAAGGCCCGGGGCAGAACACAGCCGTCCAGGGAGAACGCGGCCGGACCACCCACGAGGACCGGGTTGCCGGGGAGGAAAGCCGATGAGCGCCGTCGACAGGCCGGAAGCTGAGTCAGCAGCCCCGCCGCCCAGCCCGGGTACGGGCGACACAACGCCGGCGCCCGAAGACCATGAGGACCGTGGCCGCGGCATCCTGAAGAGCATTGCCACCGGATCATCGCTCGTGGCGATCCTCGCCATCGTGCTTTCAATAATTCTCGGCGGCATCCTGATTGCCCTGACTGACGAGGACGTGGCTGCAGCATCGTCGTACTTCTTCAGCAGACCGGGGGACACACTCGCAGCGGCATGGGAAGCGGCAAGCGGGGCCTACGTGGCCCTGTTCCAGGGGGCAGTGTTCAACCCGCGCGCCGACTCCCTCGCACTGATGTTCCGGCCGCTGACTGAAACGCTCACCGTGGCCACGCCGCTGATCCTCGCCGGTCTGGGCGTGGCGGTGGCTTTCCGCGCGGGACTGTTCAACATCGGCGCCCAGGGGCAGATCATCCTAGGCGCCATGTTCGCGGGGTGGATCGGCTTCTCCTGGCAGCTGCCGTTCGGCCTGCACCTGCTGTTCGTGGTCATCGCCGGGTTCGTGGGCGGAGCACTGTGGGGTTTCATCCCCGGCATCCTGAAGGCACGCACCGGCGCGCATGAGGTCATTGTGACCATCATGCTCAACTACATCGCCATTTACCTGGTCGGTTACCTCCTCACCACCCCCACGTTCCAGAACCCCGGGTCATCGAACCCCATCAGTCCCCGCCTGTACGAAACGGCGGTATTCCCGCAGATCCTCGGTCCGCAGTTCCGGCTGCACCTCGGCTTCCTTGTGGCGATCGCTGCGACCTACGGGGTGTGGTGGCTGCTCAACCGCTCCACGATCGGTTTCGAGCTGCGCGCCGTGGGGGCGAACCCGTTCGCGGCACGCACCGCGGGTATCAGCGTGACCAAGGGTTACGTCATCGTCATGATGCTTGCAGGCGGCCTCGCCGGACTGGCCGGTGTTGCGCAGGTGGCAGGAACGGAACGCGTACTTACCAGCGGCATCGCCGCGAGCTTCGGGTTCGATGCGATCACCGTTGCGCTGTTGGGACGTTCCCACCCGTGGGGCGTGTTCTTCGCCGGGGTCCTGTTCGGTGCGTTCCGTGCCGGAGGCGTGCAGATGCAGACCCTGACCGGTACCCCGATTGACATCGTCCTTGTGGTCCAGTCCCTCATCGTCCTCTTCATCGCGGCGCCGCCGCTTGTGAAGGCAATCTTCCGAATTGACCGGAAGAAAACGCCGCGCAAAGAGCGCAGGACGGCCAAAGACCGGAAGGTCACCGCATCGGGAGGTGCAGCATGAGCATCGCGACAACCGTGACCGATACACGGGAAACAGCACCCTCCGGGCGGAACTGGAAGGCACCGATCGGCTTCGGTTTCGGCGCACTCGTTGCGCTGCTTGTATTCGCACTCGGGGGACCGGCAACCACCGCTATTTTCCGGGTCTCGGATGATTCCGACCGCTTCCGGCTCGCGGACATTGAGCTGCCGGCAAACGTGGTGGGCTGGGTCGTAGCCCTCGCATTGATTGCGATCACGGTCTACGCGTTTCTGCAGGTTCGTCGCGGTGAGAAAATCAACCGTTGGGCCGGCATCGCCTATGCGGTGCTCTTCGTTGCAGGGTTCCTGACCTGGGTGGTAGGGATCGCCGATCGGCCGTCCATCTCCCTAGCAGGCCTCGTGGCAGGCTCGGTCACGCTGGCCATCCCGCTGATCTTCGGATCGCTCTCGGGTGTGCTGTGTGAGCGGGTCGGCGTCGTGAATATCGCTATCGAGGGCCAGCTCCTCTCCGGTGCTTTCGCAGCCGCCGTCGCCGCATCGGTTTCGGGCAACGTCTACGTTGGACTGTTCGCGGCTGCGTTTGCGGGCATGCTGGTCTCGCTCATCCTTGCGATCTTCAGCATCAAGTACCTCGTGAACCAGATTATTGTCGGCGTGGTTCTGAACGTGCTGGTTTCCGGACTGACCGGGTTCCTCGCGTCCACGCTGCTCAGCCGTGACTCGGCAACGTTCAACTCTCCACCGCGGCTGCCGGACATCCGCATCCCGCTCCTGGCGGATATCCCCGTGATCGGGCCGATCCTGTTCCAACAGACCATCGTCGGGTACTTCATGTACATCGCCGTGATCGTGATCTGGCTCGGGCTCTTCCGCACCAAGTGGGGGCTGCGGGTGCGGGCCGTCGGTGAGCACCCGCAGGCCGCGGACACGATGGGCATCAAGGTCAACGCCACCCGGTTCTGGAACGTCCTCCTGGGCGGTGCTGTCGCGGGGTTCGGCGGGGCGTTCTTCACACTCGTCTCGGTGAGCACGTTCACCCGCGACATGACGGCGGGCCAGGGCTACATTGCCCTTGCTGCGCTCATCTTCGGACGCTGGAACCCGATCGGGGCGTTCTTCGCCGCATTGCTGTTCGGCTTCGCTACGAACCTGCGTTTTGTCCTTTCCATCATCGGTACGGATGTCCCGAGCCAGTTCCTGGCCATGCTGCCGTACATCGTGACGATCCTGGCTGTCGCAGGCCTGGTGGGGCGGTCCCGTCCGCCGGCCGCCGGCGGCATCCCGTACGTCAAGGAGTAGCACCATGGGCGCATCGGATGAATCAAAAACAACAACTCCCACGACGACGATGACGGCGGCCGCCACCGCAGGCAAGGCCGGGGAGATCCCGTGGGCGGGCCTCGCGGAAGCCGCTATCGAAGCCATGCGGAAGGCGTACGTGCCGTACTCCAATTTCCCCGTAGGGGCTGCGGCAATGACGGAGGATGGACGGATAGTATCCGGCTGCAACGTGGAGAACGCGTCCTACGGGCTCACTCTCTGTGCCGAATGCTCGCTGGTGAGCCAGCTCCAGATGACCGGTGGCGGCCGGCTGGTTGCATTCAGTTGCGTGGACGGGAACGGTGACGCGCTGATGCCGTGCGGCCGGTGCAGGCAGCTGCTCTACGAATTCCGCGCTCCGGGGATGCTGCTGATGACGGTGAGCGGGATCAAAACCATGGACGAGGTGCTGCCGGACGCGTTCGGTCCGCAGGATCTCGCAGAGACGGGCAGTGCCCGGACGGGACTAACCACATGAGCGAGCAGTTCGACGCCGTCGACATCATCCGCACCAAGCGGGACAGAGGCACGCTGAGCCCGGAGCAGATCGACTGGACCATCGACGCGTATACCCGCGGCGCGATCGCCGACGAGCAGATGGCCGCCCTCAACATGGCGATCCTCCTCAACGGCATGGACCGTGAGGAAATCTCGAGGTGGACGGCGGCCATGATCGCCAGCGGCGAGCGGATGGACTTTTCGTCCCTGGGGAAGCCGACCAGTGACAAGCATTCCACCGGGGGAGTGGGCGACAAGATCACCCTCCCGCTCGCGCCGCTTGTCGCCGTCTTCGGCGTCGCCGTGCCGCAGCTCTCCGGACGCGGCCTCGGCCACACCGGGGGAACCCTGGACAAGCTCGAATCGATCCCGGGCTGGCGGGCGCAGCTCTCGAATGACGAAATGATGGCGCAGCTGGCCGACGTCGGCGCGGTCATCTGCGCAGCCGGTGCCGGGCTGGCTCCCGCGGACAAGAAGCTCTACGCGCTGCGTGACGTCACCGGAACGGTGGAGGCAATTCCGCTGATCGCCTCGTCGATCATGAGCAAGAAGATCGCGGAAGGCACTGGCGCGCTCGTCCTCGACGTGAAGGTCGGCAGCGGCGCGTTCATGAAGGACGAAGCGCAGGCCCGTGAACTTGCAGAGACCATGGTGGCACTCGGAACGGACGCCGGAGTGAACACGGTAGCGCTGCTGACGAACATGTCCACGCCGCTCGGGTTGACCGCCGGCAACGCCATCGAGGTGGAGGAATCCGTGGAGGTACTCGCCGGCGGAGGCCCGCAGGATGTGGTTGAACTGACCGTCAGGCTCGCGGAAGAGATGCTGGGCGCCGCCGGGGTCAACGATGCGGACCCCGCGCAGGCACTCAAGGACGGTCGGGCCATGGATGTCTGGAACCGCATGATCGAGGCGCAGGGCGGGGATCCGCGCGCAGCGCTTCCCGTGGCCAGGGAATCGGAGACCGTCTACGCGCCGGCCGACGGCGTCCTGGTTGAGCTTGACGCCCTCGCCGTTGGGGTAGCCGCCTGGCGCCTCGGAGCCGGACGGGCCCGCAAGGAGGACGCGGTCCAGGCCGGGGCCGGTGTCCGGCTACACGCCAAGCCCGGAGCGGTGGTGCGTGCCGGTGAACCGCTGATGACCCTGCTCACCGACACCCCCGAGAAGTTCGATCGCGCGCGCGAGGCACTGGAAACCGCCGTCGTCATTGCCCCGGAAGGTTCACGCCCGGCGCAACAGCTCATTATCGACCGCATCGCCTGACCCGTAGGGGGCATCCCCTACCAACGGAGGGGCATCCCCTAGTACCCGGGGCGGAGAGGCCCCGGGGGAAGATCAGCCCTTCGGGCGACGCGTTCGGGACCCGCCGCACCCTAACCTTGTAAAAAGCTTGGATCAGGGGAGCAACAGGGGTATACCCCATGGACCCCTTTGATTCGCTGCTGGCATGGTTGAAGTGGTCACTGACCCACCTGAGACGGCGGCATTCGGGAGCCGATCCGTACAATCCAAGGAGCGCAGGTAGTGGACGCCATCAATGCTGTCACGAATGGACTGAGTGAGTTCATCCTCAGTACCGCCGAACAGCCGTGGGTCTACCTGCTGGTGTTCATCTGCTGCACCGTAGACGGATTCTTTCCGCCCTTCCCGAGCGAGTCAGTGGTGGTGGGTCTCGCCTCGCTGGTGATCACCCAGGGAGTGCCCAACGTTTGGCTGCTGATGCTCGTCTCTGCCCTCGGAGCCTTCATCGGCGACAACGTGGCCTACGCGATGGGCCGCGGTGTGGGCACCCAGCGATTCCGGTGGATGCGCCGCCCGCGCTCGCAGAAGGCTTTCGAGTGGGCCGGGTACGAGCTGGAGAAACGGGCGGCGTCCCTGATCCTGGTTGCGCGGTTTGTCCCGTTCGGGCGGGTTGCAGTCAACCTCACCGCCGGCGCAACCGGATATTCACGACGGCGGTTCCTCGCGCTGACCTGCATCTCGGCAATAGCCTGGGGCAGCTACTCCGTGGGCATCGGTGCCCTTGCCGGAGCCTGGTTCGCGGACAATCACCTGCTCGGTGTCACCGTCGCGATCACAGTGGCCGTGATCCTCGGGTTCATCGTGGACCGCGTCATCAGCGCCGTCCGGGGATCGCCCCCAACGCGGCCGCGGCCGGAGCCGCTGCAACCACAGGTCGTGAAACTGGACAGCGTTATGGAACCCGCAGGGGAGCCTCTGGCCTCGCGTAGTCTTGGCCTGTGACTGAACCAATGACTTCCCTTGCCACCGATATCTCCTTCGACATTCGCGCCCTGCCGAAAGTGTCCCTGCACGATCACCTCGACGGTGGCCTGCGGCCCGCGACGATCATTGAGCTCGCCGAAGCGGTTGGCCACCAGCTTCCCTCGACGGACCCGGTTGCGCTCGGCCAGTGGTTCCGCGACTCGGCCGATTCCGGTTCCCTGGTGCGCTACCTGGAAACGTTCGACCACACCATTGCGGTCATGCAGACCCGAGAAGGGCTTTCCCGCGTTGCGCAGGAGTTCGTGGAGGATCTTGCCGACGACGGCGTCGTCTACGGCGAGGTGCGCTGGGCCCCTGAGCAACACCTGACCAGGGGATTGTCCCTCGACGAGGCGGTCGAGGCAGTCCAGGAAGGTCTCGACGCGGGCGTAGAGGCCGTCGCAGTACGCGGAGGCACCATCCAGGTGGGTCAGCTCATCACGGCCATGAGGCACGCTGACCGCGGCCAGGAAATCGCCGAACTGGCTGTCCGTCACCGCGACCGCGGCGCAGTCGGTTTCGACATCGCAGGCGCCGAGGACGGCTTCCCGCCCGCCCGGTTCGCCGACGCATTCACCTACCTCGCCCAGCACCAGTTCCCGGCGACCGTCCACGCGGGCGAGGCTGCCGGCGTCGAGAGCATCGTGGACGCCCTCGTGAATGGGCGGGCACAGCGGCTGGGCCACGGCGTGCGCATCGCCGAGGACATCACCGTGGAGTTCGATGACGACGGCGGCTCCGACTCCCCGGTCGGAATGGCCAGCCTCGGCCAGGTGGCCGCCTGGGTCCGTGACCGCGGGATTCCTCTGGAGGTCTGCCCGTCGTCGAACCTGCAGACCGGAGCGATCGAGGCGTTCGGTAAGGACATCGCCAGCCACCCGATCGACCTGCTCTACCAGCTCGGCTTCAACGTCACAGTCAACACGGACAACCGGCTGATGAGCGGCGTAACGCTCACCGACGAATTCGAGCTTCTCGTTGAGACTTTCGACTACGATCTCGATGATCTCCTTGAGCTCACCCTCAACGCCGTGGAGGCTGCGTTCCTGCCCCTCGACAGCCGCACCGCGCTCGCCGAGCTCATTGCGCAGGGGTACGACGGCACCGGCGGAGCATGACCGGAAGAGCGCAGCACGCAGGAGCTTCTCTCGAGCGGCTGCTTGAGGTGACCCGCCAGTTGCGTGAGCATTGCCCCTGGATGGGCGCGCTGACGCATGAGTCGCTCGCCGAGTACCTCGTCGAAGAGTGCTACGAACTCCTCGATGCTTTGGAGGAGCCGGCAGGGGCCGACGAACTGCGCTCCGAACTGGGCGACGTACTCCTGCAGGTAGTGCTTCACGCACGCCTGCAGGAGGAACACGGTTTCTTTGGGATGGCCGAGGTCATTGACGGTCTCACCGACAAGATGATCCGGCGCAATGCCCACGTCTTCACTGCCGACGGCGGACTGCGGGAGGTGTTTCCGGCGTCCGTCGAGGAGATTGAGGCGGCATGGCACAGCATCAAGCGGCGGGAACAGCCGTCGGATTCGACGCCGTTCGCCAGCATCCCGCAGGGTCTTCCGGCGCTCGCTCAGGCCGCGAAAACGCTCAAGCGGGCAAAACGCGACGGAGCAGTCCGACGGGAGGCTGCCGGCGTCGTACGTACCGGTGAGGCGCGCCCGGCATCGGAGGAAGAGCTCGGTGAGGTGCTGCTTGCCGTCGTCGGACAGGCTGTCGACGCCGGACTGGATCCGGAGCGGGCGCTCCGCGTTGCAGTGCGCAAGTACCAGGATGCACATCTGGCGCACCCCGGTGAGGGCGTCCCCGCCGAGACGACGGTCGACGCTCCTCACGGCATTCCGGAAGGAAAGAGTGCCGTCACGGACGGTCATTGAGCGCCGCTTTGAATTAGGCTGAGTACGAATCCCCGCGTAGACGCATCAGCCCGTCCGGGCTGAGCACGTTTTCCGCTGTCCGTATGCAGAACCTGCATACACCCTTGATGAACAGGAGCATTCCATGGCAATTATTGATGCCATCCACGCACGTGAAATCCTTGACTCCCGCGGCAACCCCACGGTTGAGGTCGAGGTACTGCTCGACGACGACACCTTCGGCCGCGCCGCCGTCCCCTCCGGTGCGTCCACCGGCGCCTTCGAAGCGAACGAACGCCGTGACGGCGACAAGGACCGTTACCTCGGCAAAGGCGTCCTCCAGGCTGTTGAAGCCGTTATCGAGCAGATCCAGCCCGGACTGCTCGGCTTCGATGCCGGCGACCAGCGCGCCATTGACCAGGCCATGATCGACCTGGACGGCACCGAGAACAAGTCCAACCTGGGAGCGAACGCCATGCTCGGCGTTTCCCTGGCGATCGCCCGCGCAGCCGCCGAGTCTTCCGCGCTGCCGCTCTACCGTTACCTGGGTGGACCCAACGCGCACGTTCTGCCCGTTCCGCTGATGAACATCCTGAACGGCGGATCGCACGCCGATTCCGACGTCGACATCCAGGAATTCATGATCGTTCCCCTGGGCGCGGAGTCCTACTCCGAGGGCCTGCGCTGGGGCGTTGAGGTCTACCACGAGCTCAAGAAGGTCCTGAACGAAAAGGGCCTCGCAACGGGCCTCGGCGATGAGGGCGGCTTCGCCCCCAACCTGCCCTCCAACCGGGATGCACTCGACCTCATCACCACCGCCATCGAGCGCGCCGGCTACACCCCCGGCACCGACATCGCGTTCGCGCTCGACGTTGCCGCCTCCGAGTTCTACAAGGACGGCGCCTACCACTTCGAGGGCAAGGCACTCGATTCCGCGGCCATGCGTGCCTACTACGAAGAGCTCGTACGCGACTACCCGCTGGTCTCCATCGAGGATCCGCTGGACGAGGAAGACTGGGACGGCTGGAAGGCACTCACCGACTCCCTCGGTGACAAGGTCCAGCTCGTCGGCGATGACCTCTTCGTCACCAACCCGGTCCGTCTCGAGCGCGGCATCAAGGCGGACACGGCCAACTCGCTGCTCGTGAAGGTGAATCAGATCGGTACGCTCACGGAAACGCTCGACGCCATCTCGCTGGCCCAGCGCTCCGGCTACACCACGATCACCTCTCACCGCTCCGGTGAGACCGAAGACACCACAATCGCGGACATCTGCGTGGCAACGAACGCCGGCCAGATCAAGACGGGCGCACCCGCGCGTTCCGAGCGTGTTGCCAAGTACAACCAGCTGCTGCGTATCGAGGAGGAACTGGACGACGCCGCACGTTACGCCGGTCGTTCCGCCTTCCCGCGTTTCACTGCCTGATCGCCGGGCTAGGGCGTTACCCTCGTTAAGCAGGTAACCGCCGGCCGTGGGCTTTCGCCCGGCCCGGCGGCCTAACGAAGCTTGAGCGAGGAGTCCGATGTCCACCCGACGCCCTAGCGTTCCGCGCACAACACGAGCGCGTACGGACGGGCAGAGGCAGCCGACACCGCCGCTGAAGCGCCCTGGTACCCAGGGCGCTTCAGCGCGTCCGACGCCCTCCAGCGCAAGCCACAAGACGGAAAAGCAGGACGCTCCCCGGACGCAGTCCTCCGCGGCAACTCCGCCACGGAAGAAAACGTCCCCGTCCGAGGCCCGGGCAGCGGAACGCTCCCAGTTGGCCGGAGCCATCCGAACCGCGAGCTCTCCGTTCCGTCGGTCATCGGAGCGCTTCATCGTTCCGGCGGAAGACGCAGAGCCGATCCCCGCCAAGGCCTTCTCCGGGCGGTTGCTGGCACTTGCCGTCGTGCTCGTCACCATCACGGTGCTGCTGGCGCCGTCCATCCGCACTTACCTGCAGCAGCAGGCGGAGACCGCTGCCCTGCAGGACCGCATCATCGCACTGCAGCAGGAGCAGGACGCCCTGGAAACGCAGATCGCCCGGTGGGAGGATCCCGCCTACATCAAGCAGCAGGCGCGGGACCGGCTCTTCCTGGTGATGCCCGGCGAAACCCGGTACCTGGTCAAGGGTGGAACAGCCGTCGAGACCTCCGAAGACCAGCAGTCAGCCGCTTCTCCGGAGGACCTGCCGTGGGCAGATGCGCTCTGGGAATCAGTGGAGCGCGCTGCCACCGACTAACCTTGGTTCCCGGGAAGTTTTTGCCGCCTATCTGCTGCTATAGCCCGGTTTTGACAACAGATAGGCGACAAAAACTCGAAAAGGAAGGACCACAGTGACGGAAGGCAACCCGCTTGCACCCACACCAGCTGATCTGGAGACGCTCAGCCGGCAGTTGGGGCGCCCGGTTCGCGACGTCGTCGAAATCGGCGCCCGGTGTGTCTGCGGCAATCCGCTGGTGGCAACCACAGCCCCGCGGCTCAGCAACGGCATCCCCTTTCCCACTACCTACTACCTGACGCACCCGGTCATCACCGCTGCGGTTTCCCGCCTCGAAGCCGGCGGGACCATGACTGACATGACGGAGCGGCTTGAGCGCGACGCCGATCTTGCCGCCCGCTATCGCCGGGCGCACGAGGCGTATCTGCGTGCCCGCTTGGAGATCGGGGAACGCAGCGGCATCGGTCCGGTGCCGGAGATCGACGGCGTGTCCGCAGGCGGAATGCCTACCCGGGTGAAATGCCTCCATGTTCTGGTGGGCCATTCCCTCGCAGCGGGTCCCGGAGTGAACCCGCTGGGCGATGAGGCGCTGTCGGACATCTCGGAGTGGTGGACGGCAGACGAGTGCCGCTGCGAAGGCGCGTGGGACGTCAGCGGGAACGCGCCGAACCGCGACCTCAGTCGCCATGTGAAGACCCAGGGACTCAGCCCCGAAGAACTGGACAAAAAACGTGCCGAACGCCGAACGGGCGAAGGGAAGGCCTGACATGCGTACTGCAGCCATCGATTGCGGAACGAACTCCATCCGTCTGCTGATCGCGGATGTCGAGGACGGGGCCGGTCTCACCGACGTCGTCCGCCTGATGCGCGTGGTGCGCCTCGGCGAAGGCGTGGACGCGACAGGCAGGCTCTCCGACGCGGCGCTCGAGCGGACGTTCGGGGCCGTGGATGAATACGCGGCGCTGATCAGGGAGCACAGCGCCGAGCGCATCCGCTTCGTGGCGACCTCGGCCACACGGGACGCGAGCAACCGCGAAGTCTTTGTCTCCGGCGTGCGGGATCGTCTGGGAATTGAACCGGAGGTCGTCAGCGGCAGCGAGGAAGCAGAACTGTCGTTCTCGGGAGCCGTCAGCGTCCTGGCCGGGGAAAGCGACGCTCCCGTGCTCGTGGTGGATCTTGGAGGCGGAAGCACGGAGTTCGTCGTGGGTACCGGCAACCAGGTCATCGCTGGGCGGAGCCTGGACATGGGGTGTGTGCGTTTCACCGAGCGGTTCCTTCTCTCTGACCCGCCAACTGAGGAGGAAGTCGCCGCTGCCGAGGAAGAGATCGGCAGGATGATTGAGAAGGCGGACGCCGAGGTGAACCTTGCCTCTGTGCACGGCATCATCGGTGTGGCGGGCAGCATCACCACCGTTACGGCACACGCGCTGAAGCTTCCCGAGTACCAGTCCGAGCGTATCCACGGCTCTGAGCTCAGTGTTGAAGAGATCGACGGCGCCGCCACCTCGCTGCTGCACCTGCCGCCTTCCGAACGCAAGGCCCTGCCCTACATGCACCCCGGACGCGTGGATGTCATCGGCGCGGGCGCCCTGATCTGGCGCACTATCGTCCGGCGGGTCGCGGAGGCCACTGAAGGACGCGTGAGCAGTGCGGTCGCAAGCGAACACGACATTCTCGACGGCATTGCCCTCAGCGCCGCCTCCCGGAAGTGACGCCATGACAGTTTCCTCCGTGCATCACCGCGCTCTCGTCCCCAGGTCCGTCGCCGCCCTCGTAGCGGTGTCGCTGGGGCTTGCAACCGCCGTCGTCGGTCCGGCTGACAGTGCCGGCGCGCACGGCGCGGAGATCCGGGACAGTCAATACTGGCTTGAGGAATTCGGCGTCACCGAAGCGTGGAAAGACACCAAAGGTGCAGGTGTGACGGTCGCGGTGATCGACAGCGGCGTCGACGGAAGCCACCCCGACCTGGGAGGAGTGGTTACGGGTGGCACGGATGTCTCCGGTGCCGGTGCGCCCAACGGGCAGCGTGGGATCGGTGAGGTGCCCGAACACGGCACGCTCGTGGCCAGCCTGCTTGCCGGCCGCGGACATGAAGCAGAGGAACCGGTTGAGAGCCCGTCCGCTTCTCCCTCCGCTGCCGCCTCGCCGACCAAGTCCGCCTCGCCGGAGAAGTCCGTGGTTGAGGCTTCCAGGGAAGCGGAAGAAGCAGCGGAGGCCGCTGTTCAGGCCGCGGGACGCGGACCGGACGGCGTCGTCGGCGTTGCCCCTGAAGCTGAGCTGCTCGCGGTCTCGCTCTGGATCGGCGGCGAGTCCAGCGGCCCCAACCCGGCCGGAGTGAGCATCGACGAACAAATCCCCAACGCGGTTCGCTGGGCTGTGGACAACGGTGCCTCAGTGATCAACATGTCGCTGGGCAGCACGTCGCCCACCTGGCCGGAAAGCTGGGACGAGGCGTTCCTCTATGCGGAACAGCACGACGTCGTTATCGTCGCCGCTGCCGGCAACCGCGCCGGAGGATCAGTGCAGGTCGGCGCGCCGGCCACCATGCCCGGTGTTCTCGCGGTGGGCGGCCTCGACACCACGGGAGTGGCGAGCCGCGAGTCCTCCTCCGAGGGCATCAGCATCGGCATTGCGGCACCGGCCGAGAACCTCGTCGGCGATCTGCCGGGCGGACTCTACGCAAGCAAGTGGTCAGGAACCTCGGGCGCTGCGCCACTGGTCTCCGGGGTCGCAGCGCTCATCCGCGCCAAGTACCCGGAGCTGACGGCCGCACAGGTGATCAACCGGATCATCATGACGGCGCACGACGCCGGGATACCGGGCAAGGACACCATCTACGGCCACGGAATACTCGACGCCGATGCCGCGGTCAACGCGGAACTGGCCGTACCGGAGGAGCGTCTCCTGGGCGCCGGGGGGGTGGTGAGCATGGCGCAGTACATCGAGACGTACCGACGTGGTGAGGTGCCTCCGCCTCCGCCGCCGGAACCTGCCCCCGCCGAGGAGCCGCTGCCCGATATCCCCGAGCCCACCGTGCCGGCAGCGCAGGAGCGGGCCGCGACCGCCAGTTCGCTGCCTGCCGTCATCGTGGTCGGATTCGGGGTGCTGATCCTCTTCATCCTGCTTGGCGGGACGTATCAGGTGGTCCGCGTTTACCGGGACGGCCGTGCGGCAAACGGTCACGGCCCTCACCCGTCGGACGGGACGGGAACGGGCGGCTCCACGGGTGCGGATCCTGCCTCGCCAGACTCGCACAGTACTGGATCGGCAACCTCCGACCCGCGCTAGTGAAGATTTTCACAAAGTCCGGTACGCTGGCCTTATGGCTCTAACCTCCAAGTTTTCTGATCGTCCCCGGATCCTTGTTGTCGGCGGCGGCTACGTTGGTCTCTACGTAGCCCACAAGCTGCAGAAGAAGGTGAAGGATCATGGCGGCATCGTCACGCTCGTGGATCCTTTGCCTTACATGACCTACCAGCCCTTCCTCCCCGAGGTGGCCGGTGGAAACATCGAGGCGCGTCACGCTGTCGTCTCCCATCGCATGCACCTGACGGACACCGAGCTCATCACGGGCAAGGTGACCGGCGTGAACCATTCCTCTCGCACGGCAACCGTTGAACCTTCCGACGGCAGCGCGCCGTTCGAGCTCACCTACCGCGACATCGTCATCGCGGCCGGCGCTATCACCCGCACGTTCCCCATCGAGGGACTCGCGGAGGAGGGTATCGGCCTCAAGACCATTGAGGAAGCCGTCGCACTGCGCAACCAGTTGCTGGAGCGCATCGAAACCGGTTCGCTGATGGAGCCCGGCCCCGAGCGCGACCGCGCACTCACCTTCGTCGTCGTCGGCGGCGGTTTCGCCGGTATCGAGGCGCTCGCCGAGATGGAAGACCTGGCACGTGCTGCCGTCAAGAAGAACCCCCGCCTCAAGCGTTCCGACATCCGCTTCGTGCTCGTGGAGGCAATGGGCCGTATCATGCCCGAGGTCACTGAAGAGCAGGCAGTGTGGGTTGTGGAGCACCTGCGTGCACGCGGCGTGCAGGTCATGCTGAACACCTCGCTCGCCAGCGCCAAGGACGGCAAGCTCAAGCTCATCAACATGCCGGACAAGTCCGCGGCCGATGAGTTCGAGACCGACACCCTCGTATGGACCGCCGGCGTGCAGGCCAACCCCGTGGTCCGCAACACCGACTTCCCGATCGACGAGCGCGGCCGTGTCCGCGCCAGCGCTGAACTGCGTATCACCGGCGACGACGGCCCGCTGGACGGCGCCTGGACCGCCGGCGACGTCTCTGCCGTGCCTGACCTCTCCGGTGGCGGTGTGGGGGGCTTCTGCGTCCCGAACGCACAGCACGCAGTACGCCAGGCCAAGCTTCTCGCCGATAACATTTACGCCGAACGGTACGGTGTGGGCCGCGTCCGCGAGTACAAGCACAAGAACCTGGGTGCGGTTGCCGGGTTCGGCCAGTACAAGGGCGTCGCGAATATCATGGGCTTCGGTATGCGCGGCCTACCCGCGTGGCTCGCACACCGCGGCTACCACGGCATGGCAATGCCTATGTTCGAGCGCAAGGCGCGCGTCGTGGGCAACTGGCTCATCAGCTTCGTCTTCGGACGTGACACCACGCAGCTGATGGACCTGCAGACCCCGCGTCGCCAGTTCCGTGAGGCTGCTACCCCTCCACCGAGGAAGCAGGTAGCCCCGTCCCTCGACGCGGATCGTTCCGAGGACACCGAGAAGATCAACGCAAAGGCCTAGCATCTGCCCAGGCCCTCGAACAGCTACGGCGGCACCCCGAAGGGTGCCGCCGTCGCTGGTTTAAGCGGCTATAGTTCTGGATCGTGATCAACGTCCTCGGCAAGACAGTCGACGACCAGACTCGTTGTGTGCACTACCAAACCGAGCTCGACGTCGTCGCCATCCGGTTCAAGTGCTGCGGCGAGTTCTACCCGTGCCACCTCTGTCATGAGGAAACGGCCGACCATGAGGCGTCCGTGTGGCCACTGGGGGAGCAGGGTACGCATGCGATTCTCTGCGGCGTCTGCGGTGGAACCATGACGATCCTGAACTACCTCGACGCCGACTGCTGCTCCTCGTGCGGGGCGCCCTTCAACCCGGGCTGCCGGCTCCATAAGCACCTGTACTTCGGGACGAACTGAATCCCTTCTGCAGCGGTGCCCCAGGTGGGACTCGAACCCACACTGTGAAGATTTTAAGTCTCCTGCCTCTGCCATTGGGCTACTGGGGCGTAACTTCTGACGCGGCCGACGGGCGGGTGCTCCGCCTGAGCGTCCCATCAAGAATACGCGAACCCCACGCACGCCGAACCGATCTGGGCCAGGCCCGGAGATAACCGTGTGATCAGCGTTACAAGGATGTAACCAGATTTGCTTATCTTAGACACGTTTTTGCACTAGCTTTTTCGTATATCAGGAACACCTGGTGATCGCATCAAAGGCTGACCGAGCCTTTCGATCGAGGAGATAAATTTCATGACAGCAACACGTACCTCCGCGCGGCTCAGCATCGGGGAGAATGCTCCGCGCGCAGCGAAGATTGCCGCCCTCAGCCTGGGTGTCGCACTCTTCGCATCTGCCTGCGGTGGCAATCCCACACCCGAAGGAGAAGGCGGCGAAACAACTTCGGCAGCGGCAGCGTCGGGACTGACCTGTCCGGAGAGTCAGGGTGGCGAAGCCCCCGAGCCCGGTGAGAAGGGCGACCCGAGCGCAGTACCCGAGGCGGAAACCACATCCGAAGAACCGCTTGTAATCGGATCCCTCCTGCCCACCACGGGCGCTCTGGCGTTCCTCGGTCCCCCTGAAATCGCGGGCGTCAACCTGGCAGTCCAGGAAATCAACGAGGCCGGCGGCGTGCTGGGCCAGGACGTTGAAATCATCCACCGCGACTCGGGCGACACAACCACTGACATCGCTACCCAGTCCGTCACCGACCTCCTGTCCCAGGACGTGAGCGCGATCATCGGTGCGGCGTCGTCGGGCGTATCGCAGACCGTGATCAACCAGATCACCGGTGCAGCCGTTATCCAGATGTCGCCGGCCAACACGTCACCGGACTTCACCGACTGGGACGACGACGGTCTGTACTGGCGTACCGCGCCCTCCGATGTACTGCAGGGTCGAGTGCTCGGCAACTACATCATGGCTTGTGGCGCACAGACCGTGGGCATGATCGTGCTTAACGACGCGTACGGTACCGGGCTCCAGTCCAGCATCAAGGAAGCCGTCGAGGGCGCTGGCGGCCAGGTTGTGGCCGAGGAGCTCTTCAACGAGGGCGACTCGCAGTTCAGCAGCCAGGTGGACGCGCTCGTCGCAGCTGACCCTGACGCCTACGTGGTCATCAGTTTCGACCAGGCCAACAGCATCATCCCGCTGATGACCGGTCAGGGCGTTGACCCGTCCGCCATGTTCTTCGTTGACGGCAACACCGCCGACTACAGCGCGGACCTGGATCCAGGCACCCTTGAAGGCGCGCAGGGCACTCAGCCCGGTTCCTTCGCCGGCGATCAGTTCAAGGAAGACCTCGCCGAGATCGACGACAGCCTGAACGTCTGGAACTACGCGGGTGAAAGCTACGACGCCGTCAACCTCATCGCCCTGGCTGCAGACAAAGCCGGCAGTGTTGAGGGACCCGCAATCGCTGAGGAACTCGAGGCAGTTTCCAAGGAAGGCACAGAGTGCTTCGACTACGCGGGCTGTGTCACCCTGCAGCGCAACGGTGAAGATATCGATTACCAGGGCATTTCCGGCCCGATCACCTTCGATGAGAACGGTGACCCGACCGAGGCCTTCATCGGCATCTACGAGTTCGACGAGAACAATGTCCCGCAGCCTTACCGCTCCGAGTCAGGACAGCTCTAGGAACTTCAGCACCATCTGAGTCACCCGCACAGCCAGAGGAGCCCCTCCCAGCCGGGAGGGGCTCCTCTGTGTCCGGGGAACGTCGTCGTCGTTGTGCAGGGCCCTGGACACCGTAGAGGCCCTCTCCTGAGCGGAGAGGGCCTCTACGGTGTTCCTGCTGCGTCTACACCTACGCCGTGTCGGCGAGGGTCCCCAGGTAGAGCTGAATGACCTTCGGGTCCTTCATGAGCTCGCGTCCGGTCCCGGTGTAGGCGTCCTTGCCCTGGTCCAGGACATAGGCACGGTCGCAGATCTGCAGGCAGCGGCGCGCGTTCTGCTCCACCATGATGACCGAGACTCCTGCCCGGTTGATCTCGTGCACCCGCAGGAACGTCTCGTCCTGCTTGACGGGGGAGAGGCCCGCGGACGGCTCGTCAAGGAGCAGCACCGCCGGTTCCATCATCAGCGCCCTGCCCATCGCGACCATCTGGCGCTCGCCGCCCGAGAGGGATCCGGCGCGCTGGGCACGCCGCTTGGCGAGTTCAGGGAAGAGGCTCGTGACAAAGTCGAAGCGTTCCTTGAAGTCCTTCGGTCGCTGGTACATGCCCATCTGGAGGTTCTCTTCGATGGTCAGGGTAGCGAAGACGTTGTTGTTCTGCGGGACGAAGCCCACGCCCCTGCTGACCAGCTTGTTCGCTTTGAGGCCGGTGATGTCCTGGTCCCGCACCACCACGGTGCCGGAGTGTACTTTCACCAGTCCGAACATCGCCTTGAGCAGGGTCGATTTGCCGGCACCGTTGGGGCCGATAATTCCGATCAGTTCACCCGACCGCGCTTCAATCGAGCAGCCGTTCAGGATGTTCACCCCGGGAAGGTAACCGGCCACCAGGTCGGTGACCTTCACGACGGACTTTCCCGGCGCCGCAGGCGAGCCCGTGACACCGGCCCCGGTGGCGCGGTGTGATCCTGCGGTTTCCGATGCTTCGCTCATGGCCGCTTCTCCTCTGTTCCTCTGTCCGGCTGGGTGCCCTCAAGTTCGGTGATCCTGGCATGGTCCGGGAGACCCGTGTCCCTGGTTCCCGCGGCAGATTGCTTGTCGTGGGAGAGTTCGGCTTCTAGGTCCTCGTAGCCGTGCGAGTCGCCGAGGTCCACGTCGTGGTGCGCCCCGAGGTAGGCGTCGATCACCGCCTTGTCCTTCATGACGACGTCGGGAGTTCCCTCCGCCACCACGCGGCCTTCCGCCATGACCACCACCCAGTCGGCAACATGCCGGACCATGTGCATGTCGTGTTCGACGAAGAGGACGGTCATGCCCTCCGACTTGAGGTTCTTGATGTGGTCGAGCAGGGACTGCGTCAGCGCCGGGTTGACGCCGGCCATCGGTTCGTCGAGCATCACCAGGCGTGGTTTGACCATCAGCGCCCGCGCCATCTCCAGGAGCTTGCGCTGTCCACCGGAGAGCGAGGCTGCGTAGTCATCGGTCTTCGTGTCGAGTTTGAACTTCCTGAGCAGGACCTCTGCCTGTTCGGTGATTTCCTTCTCGCGGCGTCCCCACAGACCTTTGAACAGGGCGCGTGCCAGGCTTTCGCCGGGCTGGTCGGTAGCGCCCAGGCGCATGTTCTCCATGACCGTGAGTTTGCCCATGACCTTGGTCAGCTGGAACGTGCGAACCATGCCGAGGCGTGCAACCTTGTAGGGCGCGACGCCGGTCAGGGACTTGCCATCGAAGTCCCACTCGCCGCTCTGAGGCGTATCGAATCCGGTGAGCAGATTGAACAGGGTGGTCTTTCCCGCTCCGTTGGGACCGATGAGCGCGGTGATCTTGTTCCGGGGAATTTCGAGGTAGTCGACATCGACGGCGTTGACGCCGCCGAAGCTCCGTGTGACTTTCTTGACCGTGACAATGGGATCACGCTTGCGGCAGCCCGGTCCGGGGGTGTCCTCGGTGATGGGCCGTGAATCGGTCATGTAGTCGATGCTGTCAGCCGTCCGGCCGGGGGCCGGTTCCGTTGAATGGGAAACAGCGTGAGCTGCACGCCGTCCGGCTGGCTTTCCCTGGGATTGTGCTGCAGGTTCCGCAGTAGGGTCACTCATGCGAACGCCAACTCCTTCTTGTTACCGAGAACGCCCTGCGGCCTGAAGATCATGAGCAGCATGAGCGCAACACCCACCAGGATGTACCGGAGCTGACCGGCCTGGACGTTGGTGAGGAATGTGATGGCGCCGGTCTCGATGGCGCCGAACAGCAGGCTTTGGGTCAGCGAGAGGACAACCCAGAAGATCATCGCCCCGATGACCGGGCCCAGTACCGTGGCCATACCGCCGAGCAGCAGGACCGTGTAAAGGAAGAACGTGAGTTCAGTAGCGTAGTTGGCCGGCTGGACAGCGCCTCGCGGGATCGTGAAGATCATCCCGGCCATGGAGCCCATGAGACCACCGATGATGAGTGCCTGCATCTTGTAGGCGTATACGTTCTTGCCGAGTGCCCGGACTGCGTTCTCGTCTTCGCGGATGCCCTTGAGTACGCGCCCCCACGGACTGCGCATGAGCAGCCACACGGTCAGGCAGGCGAGTGCGACGACGGTCCACGCCACAATGCGGATGTAGAGCCCGTTCTGGTTCATGCTGACCGGGCCGATGTTGTACGTCCCCTCGGGGACGAAGTTCAGCGCGAAGAAGCCGCGCTCGAAGCCGCCGGCAAGGCCGTTGGCTGATCCCGTGACCTCGGTGAGACCGTTGGTTGTGACGATGTAGCGGATGATTTCTGCAGCCGCGATAGTCACGATCGCCAGATAGTCGGCTCGCAGCCGGAGGGTGGGAATACCCAGTATCACGGCGAAAATCACCGAGGCGGTCAGCGCCACCAGGATGGCCACCGGAACCGGGACACCGAAGGTCAGGGTCGAGATGGCGTAACCGTAGGCACCCATCGCCATGAATCCGGCCTGACCGAAGTTGAGGAGGCCGGTGTAGCCGAAGTGCACGGCCAGGCCGAGCGCGGCGAGTGCGTAGGCCGCCGTCGTCGGGCTGATCATCTCGCCGAAAGCGAGGGAAAGAATGTTTCCGAAGTCCATATCAGTTGGCCCCTAACCTACGCGCTCTCGGCGGCCCAGGATGCCCTGTGGCCGGAAAAGCAGTACAAGAATCATGATGAGCAGCGCGCCGACGTACTTGAGGTCCGCCTGCAGCCAGATAGTGGAGACCTCGACGAACAGTCCCACGATGATGGCGCCGAGCAAAGCGCCGAAGACGGTGCCCAGTCCACCGAGCACAACGCTGGCGAAGATCAGGAGCAGGATCTGCTGGCCCATGTTGAAGGAAACACCTGGGCGGTAGTACGCCCACAGGATGCCGCCGAGGGCTGCCAGTGCGCCGCCGATCACCCAGACCAGCCGGATGACGCGGTCAACGTCGATACCTGACGCCGCTGCAAGGGCCGGGTTGTCAGCGACCGCGCGGGTCGCCTTTCCGATACGCGTCCGCAGGAGAAGGAACGCGATCAGCAGAATCACAATGAGGCTTGTGACCAGCGACGTCAGGTTGTTCCGGGTAATGGACACGAGTCCGAAGTTCAGCATCTGACCCTGAGCTCCGGGCAACTGCTGGGTTGCGCCGCCGAAATTGAACTGGATGATGTAGCGCAGGGCAAGGGCGAGGCCGATGCTGACGATCATCATCGGGATGAGGCCGGTGCCGCGCTTGCGCAGGGGTTTCCAGAGACCGGCGTCCTGGACGAAGCCCAGTGCAGCTCCGCCCAGGACGGCGAGGATGATGGCAGCGATTGCGGGCAGCCCCAGAGCGGCGAACCCGAATGCGAAGACCGCGCCTGCGGTGACCATCTCGCCGTGGGCGAAGTTGGTCAGGCCGGTTGTGCCGAAGATCAGGGACAGGCCCACAGCGCTGAGCGCCAGGAGCAGTCCGAAGCTCAGCCCTGCGACGGCCCGGTCGACCAGGACGTCGACGAAGTTGCTGGTCCCTGTGACGATTCCCTCGCCGAACAGGAAGAGCGTGGTGATGTTGGTTGTTCCGGCGAACGTGACATCGCGGGGATTCTGCTGGCCTTCAGCCAGTTCAACGCCTTCGGGAAGCGTGGACTCGTCGAGCTCTACCTCGTAGGTACCCTGCTCCGGCACCCCGATGGTCCAGGAGCCGTTCTCGTTCGAGGTGGTTTCGCCTTCGAATCCTTCACCCGTGACGGTGATTCGGACATCTTCCAGTGGACCGTCGGCGCCCCTGAGTACGCCGCTGATCCGGTTCTCGAATTCCCCGGCCTGGACGGAGGCGGGCGCCTGCATGTTCACGGCGGTTCCTACAGCATGTATTGAGGCTCCTGCTGCGGGTGCGCCTATGAACAGTGCGGCCATGAGGCCGGCGGTCAGGAGGAGTAGCCTCCTGTGCCATGCCGGCGTCGGCTTGGTTATCAAGTTATGAACCTCCACGATGGTGGCTTGTCCGTCGAGGTTACGACGGCCCTATAGCCTGTGATCGAAGTCACGCAGTGTGGAGATCATGTTACCTGCGCCGTGTTACCACTTTTCGCCATATGGAAGCTCGAAGATAGCGATTGCATAACATCTGGTCAGGTCGGGTTACCGGCGGGTAGCGCAGGCCCGCCGGCTCGTGAAAATCGCCTCGCAGGATGCCACTAGAGGTAAAGTCCGGTGCCGGCGTCGTCGGTCTCCGGTTGCGCCACGGCGTGGATATCCCGCTCGCGGAGGAGGATGTAGTCCGTGCCGCCGACGTCGACCTCGGACTTGTCTTCCGGGTCGAAGAGCACCCGGTCACCGCGCGAAACCTGACGGACGCTGGGACCGGCAGCGGCGACGTCGGCCCACGCCAGTCGCTTGCCCATCACCGCGGTGGCGGGAATGACAATGCCCGACGACGACCGCCGCTCGCTGCTGTCCTTGTCCAGGATCACCAGGAGGCGGTCATGAAGCATCTTCAGTGGCAGCGCGTCGGGCAGGGTGGCTGGTGATTTCGGCACCCGGACAGTCTACCGTCGGCACGCGCCGTTTCCGGTGGTACCGGTGTCAACGCAGCAGGAACAAAACAGCTCCAAATGCGTTGATATTGGTAGGGTTGAAACATCTCAGCCCCCAGATGGAGGACTACAACACATGGCAATCGGCGGTAACCCGGTTTTCAACGGTAAAAACTTCCGTACCGCTGCCCGCGGCAACAATCCGGCAGCGTACGGTTCAACAGCATTGGCCGGTCAGACGGTCATGAACCAGCAGCAGCTGGAGCACCTCTACAACCAGCCTTCGGCAGGTCCCGCAGAGACGGGGCGCATGACCTTTGACGACGTGATCGTCAAGACCATCGCCACTATCGGCATGGTGCTGATCGGCGCAGCGGTTCCGGTGTTCCTGTTCCCGGGGCTGGCGCCGCTCCTGATGATCGTCGGCCTGATCGGCGGCTTTGTGCTGGGTCTGGTGAACGCCTTCAAGCGTGAACCCGTTCCGGCGCTGATCCTCGCCTACGGCTTCCTTCAGGGCCTGTTCCTCGGCGGCATTACGATGTTCCTTGAGGCGCTGTACCCGAACATTGCCATGCAGGCGCTCCTGGGCACCCTGTCGGTGTTCGCTGTGACCCTGCTGCTGTTCAAGAGCGGCAAGGTTCGCGCCACGCCCAAGGCAATGAAGATCTTCATGATTGCGATCATCGGCTACGCGCTCTTCAGTCTCGTGAACCTGGGCCTGATGCTTTTCGGCGTAACGGACAGCATGTTTGGTGTCCGCAGTGAGATGATTCCGGGCACCTCAATCCCGTGGGGCGTGGTGATCGGTATCTTCGCCATCGGCCTCGCCGCTTTCTCCCTGGTCATCGACTTCACGATGATCAGCGAGGGCGTCCGCAACGGCGCTGCACGCAAGTACTCCTGGACTGCGGCGTTCGGGCTCACTGTCACCCTGATCTGGCTGTACATCGAGTTCCTCCGTCTCATCGCCATCCTGCGCGGCAGCGAGTAACCGTCGCTCGAACGTATGCATGATGAAGGCCCTCGGCGATTGCCGGGGGCCTTCATCGTTTTGCTGGGTTAAGTCCGTTCTTCTCAGAAGATGTTCCTCAGGAAACCCTGGCAGCCCCGTCAGCCGGCGACACCGCGAAGACGGCGGGCTCCGTAAATCCTGCTTCGGCGAACGCCGCTGTCACCGCTGAGGCCACGCGGTCAAGGTCCTCGACTTCCACCAGGGCTATGGCCGAGCCCCCAAAGCCGCCGCCTGTCATGCGCGCCCCCAGCGCACCGGCCTCGCGGGAGGACTCGACGGCGAGGTCGAGCTCGGGACACGAGATTTCGAAATCGTCCCGCATGGACACGTGGCTGGCGTCCAGCAGCGGTGCAATGGCCTGCGGGCCTTCAGTGCGGAGAAGTTGGACGGCGGCCTGCACCCGGGCGTTCTCTGTGACCACATGCCGGACACGGCGGAAAGTCTCGTCATCCAGCAGTCCCGAAGCCTCTTCAAGATCATTCTCGGTCAGGTCCCGGAGCGCCGAAACGCCCATCACATCTGCTCCGACCTCACATGCACTCCGACGCGAAGCATAGCCGCCGGTAGCGTGTGAATGGCTGACCCGGGTATCGATGACCAGGAGGGCAAGGCCATTCTCCTCCAGCGGCAGGGGAACTAGCTCGGCGTGCTGGCTACGGCAGTCGAGGAAGACAGCGTGGCCGTGTTTGCCGAGGAGCGACGCCGACTGGTCCATCAGGCCGGTGGGTGCACCGACCATCTCGTTCTCGGCCCGCTGGCCAATGAGCGCAAGCTCGGAGCCGGTCAGGCCTAGCTCGAACAGGTCATTGGCTGCGACAGCCACCGCACACTCGATGGCCGCGGAGGACGAGAGTCCTGCTCCCACCGGTACCTGCGAATCGATCAGAAGGTCCATGCCGTGGATCGAGTGGCCGGACTGCCGAAGGGCCCAGAGCACTCCCACGGGATAGGCGGCCCAGCCGTCCACGTCGCCGGCAGCCAGTTCGTCCAGGTCGCTCACAACAATTTCGCCTGAGTCTGAGAAGGTCGAGCCGACCCGGACGGTGGAATCCGCCCGCACTGACGCCGCCACGACGGTGGCCCTGTCGATCGCGAAGGGCAGGACAAACCCGTCGTTGTAGTCGGTATGTTCGCCGATCACGTTCACACGGCCGGGTGCTGCCCAGATGCCGACGGGTGCGTGCCCGAATCGATCCTCAAACTGCTGTGCGAGAGTCATGCTGTGTTTCCTTACCTGCGGGTGTCACGGCGCGCAGGGTAGCGGCGACCTGCTCCGGAGTGGTGTCGTTGATGAAGGCGCCCATCGCTGCTTCCGAACCGGCAAGGAACTTGAGCTTATCTTCGGCCCGGCGAGGTGAAGTCAGCTGCAAGTGGAGGTAGCCGGCCTCACGCAGTTCGGGGACCAGGGGCGCCTGGTGCCAGGCTGCGATGTATGGGGTGGGCGTGCTGTAGATGCCGTCAACGCGGGCCAGCAGGTCGAGGTAGAGCATGGTCAGCTCGTCCTTTTCCTCACCGGTGAGTGCGGCGATGTCGGGTACATGGCGGTGCGGCACCAGATGCACCTCGAGCGGCCAGCGCGCAGCGAACGGCACATACGCGCTGAAGTGTTCGCCCTCGAGCACCATGCGTTCGCCGGCATCCCGCTCCGACTTCAGCACGGATCCCATGAGCGTTTCCCGCCCGTCCACGGCGTCGAAGTACCGGCGGGCCGCCTGGCCCATCACCGCCGCTCGCGGCGTGACGAAGGGATAGGCGTAGATCTGCCCGTGCGGATGAAGGAGGGTCACGCCGATGTCCTCGCCCCGGTTCTCGAAGGGAAAGACCTGACGAATGCCGTCCATCGCCGAGAGCGCTTCGGTCCGCTGCGCCCAGGCGTCGATGACTGTGCGCGCACGTTCCGGCGGCAGGGATCCGAAGGAGCCTTCGTGGGAGGAGTCAAAGGCGACCACTTCGCACCGCCCGAAGGCCGTCGTCGTCGTACCCCAGCCGGTGTTCGCGGGCTGGAGGCGGGGCAGTCCGCCGAGGTCCGGCCCGAAGGAGGAGAAGCGGTTCTCGAATACCACCACCTCATAGTCGGAGGCGGGTATTTCGGACAGGTTGTCCGGGGTGGAAGGGCATAGCGGGCACTGGTTGGCCGGCGGGAGGTGGGTGCGCGTCTGCCGGTGGGCGGCAACGGCAGTCCATTCACCGGTCAGCGGGTCGTAGCGTACGTCGCCGGTGCCGCCGCGCGGCGGCAGGCCGCGGTGGTCGACGACGGCGGCCGCGTCGCGGTGCAGTGCAGCCGCTTCCGCGGTGGCGTCGAAGTAGATCAGTTCACGCCCGTCTGAGAGGCGGGTCGGGGTTACCTGGGTCATGGGCTGTCCTGGAGGTGGGTTGCGGTGGGGGTGAGAATGCCGGTGGTGCGGGGGTAGCGCTGGTCAGCGGGCCGGGAGTCGGTAACTATGCAGTGAACCTGGTCGAGCCCGGCGATCCGGGCGAGGCTTACGGTGCCGAACTTGGTGGAGTCCGCGAGGACGACCAGTCGGCCGCACTGCTCGGCGAATGCCCGGTTGGTATCGGCCTCGGCAAGGTTGGGCGTGGTGATTCCGGCGTCGGCATCGACGCCGTGGGCACCCATGAAGCACAGGTCCACGTTGAAGGACCGGACGGTTGATGTGGCGATGGGCCCCACCAGCGCCTCGGAGGGGGAACGCTCGCCTCCGGTCAGCAGGACCGTCACGCCGGGCCGGGAGGTGCGGTGCAGCTTTTCCGCCGCGGGCAGGGAGTTGGTCAGCACCGTCAGTGGTCCGGTCAGGTGGTCGACAAGGCGGTAGGTGGTGGTGCCCCCGGTAAGTGCCAGTGTCATCCCCGGTTCTATGAGTGCTGCAGCTATCGCCGCTATGGACTCTTTCGCATCGGTGCGCTGGTCCGCGTTGGCGCCGAATCCGGGCTCGAGTGCGCTGAGGGCCGTCCGGGAGGCTGCGCCGCCGTGAACCTTGGTGAGCGCGCCGGCCGCGTCGAGTCCGTCGATGTCGCGCCTGATCGTCATTTCCGAGACGCCGAGGCTCTCGGCCAGCTCACCGACACGCACGGTGCGCTGAACGCCGAGCTTGGCGAGGATCGCGGCATGCCGGTCGGCGGCGAGCATGGTGGACTCCGGTCTGGAAGGCGCGGCAACTGACGCTTAACAAAATACAACGCTTTCGAACATATTCAAACAGGAGCCGTAGGTCGGACTCCCAGCGTCTTGTGAAAAGATTGGTTCATGACGCCACCCTCGCGGCGGGAAACGCACCAGGCCTTGCAGCGTGATTTTGTTGCGCCCACGCGGCGCTCCATGAGCGAGGATGTCCCCTACGCGCTGCGCATCACTGCCGCCTGGGCATGGCGGGTGGGACTCGTGCTTGTGGTGTCGGTCGCGCTGGTGTGGATGCTGAGCCCCATCTCGCTGCTCGTCATTTCCCTGATGATCGCCGGTCTATTCTCCAGTCTCCTCACACCGGCAGTGACGTTCCTGTGCCGCTTGAAGGTTCCCAGCGGATTGGCGGTGGCCATGGTCGTCCTCGGGTTCCTGCTCGCCGTCGCAGCTACCCTTTCACTCGTCGGGCAACAGCTCGCCGCCGGCTTCGCGTCCCTCTGGGACCAGGCGCGCGCGGAGTTCGACGCGGCGGAGGATTGGCTTTCCCAGGGCCCGCTGGATCTCACGGCGTCGCAGATTGACACCTTCGTTGACGAGGTCGTCATTGCCGTGGAGAACAACAGCGGCATGATTGTCAGCGGAGCCATCTCCTTCGGCAGCAGCGCCGGCTACTTCCTGGCCGGACTCCTGCTGACGGTGTTCGCGCTGGTTTTTTTCCTGCACGACGGCGAGAGGATCTGGCGATTCGTCGCCGGCCTGGCGCCGCGGCGTGCACGTGCGGCCGTGATGGGCGCCGGCCAGCAGGGCTGGACCTCCATGGCGAACTACGTCCGCGTGCAGATTCTCGTAGCCTTCATCGACGCAGTGGGCATCGGCCTTGGAGCCGCTATCATCGGCGTCCCGCTGGTTCTTCCACTGACGGTCCTGGTGTTCCTCGGCTCCTTCATTCCGATCCTCGGCGCGCTGTTCACCGGATTGGTCGCCGTCCTGCTGGCGCTGGTAGCCAACGGGTGGGTCAATGCCCTGGTGATGCTCGCCATCGTGCTGTTTGTACAGCAGGTGGAAGGGCACATCCTGCAACCATTCATCATGGGCAGGGCGGTGTCGCTGCACCCGCTCGCCGTGGTGCTGGCGGTTGCCTGCGGCTCACTGGTGGCCGGTGTCGCCGGTGCGCTGTTCTCCGTGCCGGTGCTGGCGATCCTCAACACCGTGGTGCGCTATATCGCGGCCCGGGGGTGGGAAACCGATCCCGCCCTCGGCGCGCCTGACCGACAACCCGAGTCCGGCGCCACCGCCTCCTCCAACCCTCCACCGGCCGGTGAACCAACCGAACCGGTACCCTCCATGAAAGAAGCCTCAACGTGACCACCAATCTCGCCCAGCTGGCAGTGACCCTCGAGGACGTCCTCGAAGCACAGAAAATGCTCGACGGCGTCATTGCGTACACGCCGATCGAGGATTCCCGCGCCCTCAGCCGGCTGACGGGCGCCAAAGTCTCGCTCAAATGCGAAAACCTGCAGCGCGCCGGATCCTTCAAGGTCCGCGGCGCGTACGTGCGGATGGCCCGGCTCTCCGCGGAGGAGCGCGCCCGCGGCGTTGTGGCCGCCTCGGCCGGTAACCACGCACAGGGTGTCGCCGTGGCGGCCAGCAGGCTCGGGATCAAGGCGCGCATCTACATGCCTCTCGGTGTGGCGCTGCCGAAGCTTGCGGCAACCCGCGGGCACGGCGCTGAGGTGGTGCTCCACGGCCACAACGTTGATGAAGCACTGACCGAGGCCAAGCGGTACGCGGATGAGCACGGTGCAGTATTTGTGCACCCGTTCGACAACGTGGATGTCGTGGCAGGGCAGGGGACCATCGGCCTGGAAATCCTCGAGCAGGTTCCCGACGTCGACACCATCCTCATGGGGGTGGGCGGCGGTGGGCTGCTGGCCGGCGTCGCCGTCGCGGTGAAGGCGCGTGCGCGTGAACTCGGCCGGGAAATCCGGGTCATCGGCGTGCAGGCCGAGAATGCGGCCGCCTACCCGCCGTCGCTTGCCGCCGATGCCCTGGTTCCACTGAAGAAGGTCTCCACGATCGCCGACGGCATTGCGGTGGGCCGGCCCGGGCAGCTTCCGTTCTCGATCATCCGTGAACTGGTTGACGACGTCGTCACCGTCAGCGAGGACTCGCTGGCACGCGCCCTGATCTTCCTCCTGGAGCGGTCCAAGATGGTGGTGGAGCCCGCTGGCGCGGTGGGCGTTGCGGCGCTGCTGGACGGCAAGCTCACCGAGAACGGTGCCAACCCGGGGAACACCGCCGTCGTGCTTTCGGGCGGCAACATCGACCCGATGCTGATGCTGAAGGTGATCCAGCGAGGTCTCGCAGCGGCAGGCAGGTACCTCGTTGTGCGCATGCTGCTCGATGACCGCCCGGGTTCACTGGCCACGATTTCACGCATCATCGCGGAGTCCGACGCCAACGTGACCGGCGTTGACCATACCCGGGTGGGTGGATCCATCAGCATGGGAGACGTGGCAATCACGATCAACATGGAGACCAAGGGCGAGGAGCACTGCGAGCAGGTACTCAACAACCTGCGCGCGGAGGGTTTCCAGCCGGTAGTCATCCAGGGCTGACATGCTGGCGAAGAGGGCAAAGAGTGCGCTGACGACGGTCGTCGTCTTCACTGCTGTGCTCTGGGCCGTGCACCTGGTCAACGTGCTCAGCGGTTTCTTCCTGATCCGGTTGCTGGGCATTGTGCCGCGGGAGGTTGAAGGGCTCGACGGCGTGATCTTCGCGCCGCTGCTGCATGCGGATGCGGGCCACCTCTTCAGCAATACCCTGCCGCTGCTGGTGCTGGGATTCCTGGCGTTCCTCGAGGGCGCAAAGCGTTTCGCCATCGCCGTGGGCATGAGCTGGCTCGCCTCGGGTCTCGGCGTGTGGATCTTCGGCGGCGGGGTGACCATCGGAGCGTCCGGCGTGGTCTTCGGACTGTTTGCTTATCTCCTCGTCCGCGGCTTCTACAACCGGGACTGGAAGCAGATCCTGCTCGCCGTTCTGCTGTTCCTGATGTACGGCTCGCTGCTCTGGGGTGTGCTGCCCCAGTTCGGAACGAACATCTCCTGGCAGGCCCACCTTTTCGGCGCACTCGGGGGAGTGCTCGCGGCCCTGATACTGAGACGGCGGCCGGGCCCTGCCGGGACCGACCGCCGTCTACCGCATCAGCGTTAGGGACTCTATACGCGTCAGCCCGCGTACGGCTTGGCCGACAGGACTTCGACGGTGATTTCCTTGCCGTTGGGTGCGGTGTACTTCACGGTGTCTCCGGCCTTGTGGCCCTGGATCGCTGCACCAAGGGGGGACTTCTCGCTGTAGACGTCCATGTCTGTGTCGCCCGCAACCTCCCGGCTGCCGAGAAGGAAAGTCTCCTTGTCTCCGGCGATATTCGCCTCGACCAGCATGCCGGGCTCAACAATGCCATCGTCCGCGGGTGACTCGCCGACGTGTGCGTTGTTCAGCAGCTCGGTGAGCTGCCGGATGCGGGCCTCGGCCTTGCCCTGCTCTTCCTTGGCTGCGTGATAGCCGCCGTTCTCCTTGAGATCGCCCTCCGAGCGTGCCTGCTCAATACGGGCAATGATTTCGGTGCGGCCCGGGCCGGACAAGTGGTCCAGCTCAGCCTTGAGGCGGTCGTAGGACTCCTTGGTGAGCCAGGCGACTGATGCGCTGTTCGTGGACACGGTATCTCCTTAGGGACGTCGAAGCCCTGTGCGGGATTCGGCTGCGGTCTTCGCCCGTGATGTACGCATCAACAAGCAAAGACCCCGCCTGCGTGATGGCCTCAGTTCTGGAGTGTTCCAGAAAGAACCAATGGCGGGGCGGGGCGGAACGTATCAGTCCATTATAGTCAGCATGCCTCAATAACCCAATAACGGCGCGGGTCAGGGGCAGGGGACGGTCAGGATTCCCCTTCGATCCAGCAGGCGTTGATCCCGCCGCTCACGCCCTGGGATTCAGTGCGGACCGTGGTGCTGTGGGAGGTGGTGCGGCCGTCTCCGTCCGCTCCTGCACCGGCAGGGGGAATAGTCACGACCTTCCAGCCGACGACGGCGTAGGACTCGCTCAGGACCTGCACGGCGCACTGCGCTGTTGCGGCCGGATCCTTGGTGACTTCATAGTCCACCCGGGCCACGGCGGGACCTTCGATGCTGAAGCCGACGTCCTTGGATGAAACCTCCGGGGTCCCGGCGAAGAGGCTGAAGATACCGGTGGCGACGACGGCGACCGTAAGCACCGCCCAGATCAGCCAGCGGCGACCCCCTGGGGCGGACTGCTTCGGCTTGGGGGCACCGTAGCGATTGGCTACTCTTGGTACTGGCGCGCGGTCGGTGCTCATCGGTTCCAGTTTACCAACCGGTACTTTAGTCAATGGCCAGTGTCCCCGCCGGGACCGTGGGTCTCGTCAGACCAGGAAAGATTCAGGAGCATTCAGTGCCCAGCCCGGAGAACATTCCCGACACTCCTTCAGCACGCGCAGCGGACGGTGGCGGCTACCGCCTCCTCGCAGTGCATGCACACCCGGATGACGAGTCGAGCAAGGGTGCGGCGACGATGGCCCGCTACGTTGCGGCAGGAGTGTCCGTCATGGTGGCAACCTGCACCGGCGGCGAACGCGGCGACATCCTGAACGCGCAGATGGCCGGAGTCCCGCACGCCCGCCGCGACCTCCCCGGGCTGCGCCGGCTGGAGATGGCCGAGGCGGCCGCTGCGCTCGGCATTGAACACCGCTGGCTCGGTTTCGCCGATTCGGGCCTTCCCGAGGGGGATCCGCTGCCGCCGCTGCCGCCGGGATGCTTCGCGTTGCAGCCGCTTGAGCGTGCCGCCGCGCCGCTGGTGCGGCTGGTCCGCGAATACCGGCCGCACGTAATCCTCAGCTATGACGAGAACGGCGGTTACCCGCACCCCGACCACATCATGGCGCACCGGGTAGCGGTGGAAGCCTACGAGGCCGCCGGTGACCCCGACCGTTACGTTGGCCTCGGCGAGCCGTGGAGTCCATCGAAGCTCTACTATGACCGAGCGTTCAATCCGGAACGGTTCCGCGCCCTGCACTTTGCGCTGGAGGAAGCGGGCCTGCAGTCGCCTTACGCTGAGCGGATCGCCGCCTGGCTGGAAGCCGACGCCGAAGGTCACCAGCCTGCGCGGCCAACCCATGCCACGACGACGCAGATCGACTGCGGCGACTTCTTTGAAGTCCGGGAACGCGCGCTGCTGGCCCACCGCACGCAGGTTGAGCCTGGCGGTTTCTTCTTCGCTGTCTCCTCAGACCTGCAGCGCAAGGTGTGGCCGTGGGAGGACTACTCCCTGATCCAGTCCCGAGTGCCGCAGCAACTGCCTGAAACGGACTTCTTCGCGGGCATAGAATAGATCCATGGCGAATTTGCGCCATAAATCCTCGTGAATATCCGCGTGAAGATCATCCTGAAAGTGGTGCACTGGAGTGTTCTCCCTGCTGAACCTGGCCGCGAACGTGACGCCCACGCCGGGTGATGACGCCTCACTGCGCCCCGGGCTGGACCCCACGCAGGTTACTCCCGGACTCCTCGGATTCCTCGCAACCCTGTTCCTCGTGATTGCCGTGATCTTCCTGATTCGCGACATGACCCGCCGGATCCGTCGGGTGCGCTACCGCGAGATGGCGAACCTTGAGGCTGAGCAGGCGGCAGCCGGTGAAGAAACAGCGGACCGGGGTGCCGCTCGCAACGACACGGCGGAAACACCGCCCGGAGACGGAGACCCGGCGCAGCGCCGGACCCCTGGCGGCAAGTACGGCCCGGACGCGCCATAGGCCATGGCTGAGCGGCTGCGCACCGAGGCCTCTGCCTATTTGCGTCAGCATGCCGACAATCCGGTCGACTGGTGGCCGTTTACCGAGGAGGCCTTTACGGATGCCGCCCGGCGGGACGTCCCGGTGTTCATCTCGGTGGGTTACGCCGCGTGCCACTGGTGCCACGTCATGGCGCACGAGTCATTCGAGGACGCCGCTACCGCCGAATACCTGAACCGTCACTTTGTCTCCGTCAAGGTGGACCGCGAGGAACGCCCCGACGTCGACGCCGTCTACATGGCCGCCACGCAGGCAATGACCGGACAGGGCGGGTGGCCGATGAGCATCTTTACGCTCCCCGACGGGCGTGCCTTCTTCGCGGGGACCTACTATCCGCCGATCCCGATCCGGGGCAGCCCATCCTTCGTCCAGCTCCTTGAAGCGATCACCACAGCCTGGACGGAACACCGTGCGGAAGTTGAACGCAGCGCTGCACACATCGCCCAGAGTCTGGGCGATGCCAAACACCGCAGCGCACAATTGCTGCTTGTCAAAATCGACGACGGCGGCCCCGCGTTTGAGGAAACTCTCGCCACCGCGGTGGCCGCGCTCGAATCGCAGGAGGACCCCACCTACGGTGGGTTCAGCGGTGCACCCAAGTTCCCGCCGTCGTCGGTTCTTTCCTTCCTGCTTGCCAGAGCGCGCTCAACCGACGACGGCGGCGCCTCCGCCGGGTTGGCTGCCCGCACCCTGGAATCGATGGCGGTCTCGGGAATGCGGGACGTCCTGGGCGGGGGATTCGCCCGCTATGCCGTCGACGCGGCCTGGGCAGTGCCGCACTTCGAGAAGATGCTCTACGACAACGCCCAATTGATCCGCGTCTACGCGCACTGGGCGGTCCAGGCTGAGGAGCCCGGTGATCGGATACTGGCAGAGCGGGCCACGCGCGGCATTGCGGAGTGGCTCAGAGCGGAACTCACGGTGCCGGGCGGCGCGTTCGCCTCATCGCTTGACGCGGACACTGTGATGGACGGCAGGCGGGTCGAGGGCGGAACCTACACCTGGACCGTCGAGGAGTTACGGGCTGTGCTGGGCGACCGCACCGAGGCTGTAGTGGAGCTCTTCAATCCGCAGACGGGCCACGTGGAGGACGGTGCTTTCACGCTGCATGCCGGCCGCCCGTGGACAGCTCCGGAACAGGCTCTCTGGGGGGAGACGGCGCCGTCGTTACTGGCCTCGCGCCGGGAGCGGCCGCAGCCGGCCCGCGATGACAAGGTGGTGGCCTGCTGGAACGGCCTCGCCATCGGCGGGCTCGCGGAAGCCGGTGCGCTTCTTGATGACGCCGGAATGCTGGCGATGGCTGAAAGCGCCGCACACTACCTGCTGCAGGTCCACTGGGACGGCGCCGTGCTGCGCCGGGTTTCCCACGACGGACGTACCGCCAAGCTGGACGGCTTGCTGGAGGACTACGCCGGCGTCGTCGACGGACTGCAGGCGCTCTACGCGGCGACCGGAGACGCGGACTGGTTCCAGGCGGCCGAGGAGATCCTGGTGGTTACGCTCGAAAAGTTCGTCCGGGCGGACGGCACTGTGGTTGACGCTGCGGACCTGGACGCGCCGCTGCGTCTGGCGCAGGCCGATCAGAGCGCCGCAGACCCGTTCGACAACGCGTCGCCCTCCGGCGTGGCGCTGCTGGCCGGAGCGCTGGTGACTTCCGCCGCCTACACCGGGTCGGCTGAGCGGCGTGCCCGCGCCGAAGCCCTTCTCGCGCACGTCGCGCTGCTGGCACCCCGGGTCCCGCAGGTGGCGGGTTGGGCGCTCGCCGTCATGCAGGCCGTGGTCAACGGTCCGCAGGAGGTTGCAGTCGTCGGGCGCCGGGGGCCTGAACGGGCCGCGCTCGTCGCGACCGTGCGGCGTGAGGCGAAGGCCGGCGTTGTGCTGGCGGTGGCGGATGCCGGGGAGGCAGGCGACGTCGTCGTGCCGCTGCTGGCCGACCGGAGGGCAGGGAACGACGGCGCCCCGCTGGCCTATGTGTGCGAGGCGATGGTATGCCGGCGGCCGGTCGCGGACGTCGAAGAGCTGACCGCGCTGCTGCGCGGGTGACAGCGGGCGGTCAGCGGACCGGGTTCAGGACCGCGATCACGATCGCCGCGAAGTGGGAGGCGAACGCGGCGACGGTGAACGCGTGGAACAGTTCGTGGAAGCCGAACCACTGGGGACTGGGGTTCGGCCGCTTGAGCCCGTAGATCACTGCGCCGGCAATGTAGAACACGCCGCCGACGCAGATCAGTACGGTGGCCGGAACACTGGCGGCAAGGAAATCGGGCAGGTACAGCAGCGCGGCGAGACCGAGTGCTATGTAGATGGGAACGTAGAGCCATCTCGGCGCATTGACCCACAGCACCCGGAAGAGGACTCCGGCGATGGCGCCGCACCAGATCAGCCAGAGCAGGAAGACGGCCTTGTCCTGGGGGAGCAGCGCCCAGGAGAGCGGCGTGTAGCTGCCGGCGATGACCAGCATGATGTTGGTATGGTCCAGCCGTTTGAGAACCACCTTGGTGCGCGGCTGCCAGTTCCCGCGGTGATAGACGGCGCTGACGCCGAAGAGCAGGGTACCGGTGAACGCGTAGATGGCCGAGGTGATCTTTCCCGCGGCGGTTGGCGCGAGGACAATCAACAGGATTCCGGCGATGATGGCCAGCGGCGTGGCTCCGAGATGGATCCATCCGCGCCACTTGGGCTTGATGTTCAGTGCATCCGCAGCGCGTTCGACGGCGGATTCCAGCGGGCCGTCAACACGAGCCGATTCGTCCGGATTTCGCGGGGAATTGGGCGCACCGGGCGGTGGGGAAACGCTTCGGCTCATGACCGGAATTCTAATGGACGCGCGTATAAGTTACTAATGGGTAACAAAGGCTTACGCTTTATCCCGGGATGGGTGCCGGTACGGTAGGACATGAATCCCTGCTACTGATCGGAAGGACAGGTGGGCGCTGCCGTGAAGTTTCCGTGGTTTGCCTACAACTTCTACGAACGCAAACTCCAGCGAACCCTGGCAGCTGACCGGATCCCCCACCACATCGGGGTCATGGTGGACGGCAACCGGCGCTGGGCCAAACTCGCCGGCGCCCCGACGCAGCACGGACACCAGGCCGGTGCGGACAAGATCCTCGAGTTTCTTGGCTGGTGCCGCGAGCTCGGCGTCGAAATGGTCACGCTCTACATGCTCTCCACCGACAACATGAACCGCTCGGCGGAGGAGATCGAGCAGCTTCTGGACATCATCGGGAACACGCTCGACCGCCTCGGTGAAACGCGCAAGGTGCGGGTGCAGCCGGTCGGCGCACTTGACCTCCTTCCCGAGCACCTGGCGTCCAAGGTCACCGAGCTTGCCGAGCGCACAGCGAGCATCGAAGGGCTCCACGTCAATGTCGCCGTGGGCTATGGCGGGCGCCGAGAGATTGTCGACGCCGTCAAGGAACTGCTGCTGCATGCGGACTCTGAAGGATCCTCGCTCGCGGATGTCGCCGAGAACCTCTCGGTGGGGCAGATCTCCGAGTATCTGTACACGCGCGGTCAACCCGACCCGGACCTCGTGATCCGTACTTCCGGGGAACTGCGGCTCTCCGGTTTCCTGATGTGGCAAAGCGCGTACAGCGAGTTCTATTTCTGCGAGGCGCTCTGGCCCGATTTCCGGCGGGTCGATTTTCTGCGCGCCCTTCGCGATTACGGACGCAGGCAGCGGCGCTTCGGCTGCTAGAACCTGGCCTCCTTCCCGTCACCGGAAGTTCACGCGACACGCACCCACTCAAGGTGCCGCCGTCGTCGTCCGGGCGTAATGTCTGTTGCATCAGTTGGCACCCGCCGGCTGATCGGGGAGGCCACCTATGCAGGCAACGTGCCCAACAGCACATGCACTGAACAGGGGAGGCCGTGCGCGGCCTTCTGGCCGGCCCGCCTCACCCAAGCCCTAGATGATTCTCGGGCGCGCGTCGCCCGGGGAAGTGGAGTTGAAGTGGCCACATCTCGCCCAACCCAGCGACCCGCAACCGACACCAACAAGGCCCGCCCGGCAGCGCAGGACGAACAAGTTCTCGCAGCGGCGGGCCTTTCTGTTGTCGAAAGCCTCGGCAGCCGAAGCTATGTTCTGGACACCTCCGTGCTGTTGTCGGACCCGCGGGCCATCACCCGCTTCGCCGAACACGAGGTGATCCTGCCGATCGTGGTCATCACCGAGCTCGAAGGCAAGCGCCACGATCCCGAGCTGGGCTACTTTGCCCGCAAGGCCCTGCGACTCCTCGATGACCTGAGGGTGAAACACAACGGGCTGAACCAGGCCGTTCCGCTGGGTCCCGAGGGCGGCACGCTGCGCGTTGAGCTCAATCACGTCTCCACCGAGGTGCTGCCCGTTGGTTTCCGCAGCGGGGACAATGACTCCCGGATTCTCGCGGTCGCGAAGAACCTCGCCGACGAGGGCCGCAACGTCACCGTGGTGTCCAAGGACCTGCCGATGCGCGTGAAGGCCTCCGCGATGGGGCTGCAGGCCGATGAATACCGCAACGAGCTCGTGAAGGATTCCGGCTGGACGGGCGTTGCTGAGCTGGACACCCTGGACGACGACGTCGACACCCTCTACGCGCATGAACCGGTCTTCATGCCCGCCGCCGCGGAACTGCCCGCCAACACCGGCGTCATCCTCCACTCCGGGAAGGGCTCGGCGCTCGGCCGCGTGGGAGCAGACAAGCAGGTGCGGCTGGTACGGGGAGACCGCGACGTCTTCGGTCTGCACGGGCGATCGGCAGAACAGCGGCTTGCGATCGACCTGCTGCTGGACGCCGAGGTGGGGATCGTGTCACTCGGTGGCCGTGCCGGCACGGGCAAGTCGGCGCTGGCGCTGTGTGCGGGCCTCGAGGCGGTCCTCGAGCGGCGCGAGCACCGCAAGGTTGTGGTGTTCCGGCCGCTGTACGCGGTGGGTGGGCAGGAACTCGGCTACCTCCCGGGCAGCGAGAGCGAGAAGATGAACCCCTGGGCGCAGGCCGTCTTCGATACGCTCGGCGCGCTGGTCTCGCAGGAGGTTGTGGAGGAAGTCATGGACCGCGGCATGCTGGAGGTGCTCCCGCTCACCCACATACGCGGACGGTCACTGCACGACTCCTTTGTGATCGTTGATGAGGCGCAGTCGCTCGAGAAGAATGTGCTCCTCACCGTCATGAGCCGGATCGGCCAGAACTCCAAGATTGTCCTCACCCACGACGTGGCACAGCGGGACAACCTGAGGGTCGGCCGTCACGACGGCATTGCCGCCGTCGTCGAGACGCTTAAGGGCCATCCGCTGTTCGGGCACATCACGCTGACGCGCTCCGAGCGCTCGCCGATCGCGGCACTCGTCACTGAACTGCTGGAGGGCGCTGAAATCTAGCGGGTCACCCGACCTGCCACGGGATATGGTCACGCACATCAGTGAGCGTGGGCGGGGCATCGGTGAACAGATCATCGACCATGTACTCGTCCACGCCGCTGATGGCCAGCCGGTGACCGCACCCTTCAAGCTCACCGTCCAGCGCCGTCGTCGCAACGCAAATGGCGGTGGCGACATCGACCATCACCCGCGTGCGCCCTGACCCGATGAGGGGGCGCCCGGGCGTGAAGGGCTGATAGGAAACGTTCGGGGTGGCGGTGGCGGCAAGTACCCGGCGGCCCTCATGGACCTCCTCTGCGATGTCCTCGAGTTCGACGCGGTTCGCGAACGGTGTTTCGTACGGGACCGGTGCATCCCCGGCGAGTTCCACGGGGTCGAGCATCGCTGCCCATCGCGGATCGCCGAAGGCCGGTTCACCATAGGCCGCCTTCGGGCGGCGATGGACGTAGCCCACTTCGTTGTAGACGGGGGTGACCAGGCTCGGTGCCACGAGCCACGAGTTCTTGCTCGCGCTGACGTAGAAGGAGTCACGGGAGTGCTCGTTACCGGTGCTGCTGTGGAGGAGGGCACCGTCGATCGTTTCCACCCTGAGCGCTGCCGGGCGGCGCACCCAGGCACGCAGGGGATCAGACTCTCCATCAGTGCTGATCCAAAACACGGAGAACCGGACCGTTTCCCAACGCCACGGCGAGGAACGGCACAGGGATCGAAAGAGGCTCGCGGGATTAGAACCGCTGGAAGCGGACATATCCACAGTGTAAGCCCGGCATGTGAGTTCCCAGCCGGGGATTCGGCTACGGTAGGCACATGCTGGCGCTGATGGGGGAGTACTGGGACACCGCGCCCGTCGCATTCTGGCTCTGTGCGGTTGCGCTGACGCTGCTCGGGGTCGTCGGGATCTGGCTCAGCGTGATCGATATCCTGACCCATCGCCTGCCCAACCGCATCATCTTTCCGTCCTACCCGGCGGCGGGGATGCTCCTGATCGCTGCGGCGCTCGCTGCCGGGGACTGGGGCCGGCTGGTGTCGCTTGCCGGGGGAGCGGCGGCGCTGTGGGTCTTCTACTTCATCCTTCGGCTTATCTACCCCGCGGGCATGGGCTTCGGGGACGTGAAACTGGCCGGTGTGCTCGGTCTGTACCTCGGCTTCGTGGGATGGTCATTCCTGCTGTGGGGCACCTTCGCAGCCTTCCTCCTCGGCGGGTTGTGGGGAGTCATCCTCATCGTCAGCCGCCGGGCCACCGCCAAATCCGCCATCCCGTTCGGGCCGTTCATGATCATCGGGGCGGGCCTGGTCCTCGCGTTAGGCTGAGAATCATGCCCACTCCAGACTTCGTCCAGTCCCTCCGTTCCAGGATCGGCCACGATCCGCTCTGGCTCCCCGGAGCGGCGGCTGTGGTGTACGACGACGACGGCCGCGTCCTGCTCGGACGCCGCGTCGACAACGGCCGATGGGCGCTCATCACCGGGATCATCGATCCCGGCGAACACCCCGCCCAGGCTATTGTGCGCGAGGTGCAGGAGGAGACCGGAGTGTTGGTCGAGGTTGAGCACCTTGTGAGTGTCGACGTCGTCGGGCCCATGACCTTCCCGAACCGGGACGTGTGCAGTTTCCTGAGCCTGGTGTTCCGGTGCCGTTACGTCTCGGGTGACGCCCGCGTGAATGACGACGAGTCCATGGATGTGCGGTGGTTCAGTCCCGACGATCTGCCGGAGCTGAATCCGCTGCACCGCCGCCATGCTGAGAACGCCCGCTACTCGACGGGTGTGCCGGACTTCGAGCGGTAAAAACCCCGGTACGGTCTTCTCCTTTCGGGGGGAGAACCGCCGAATGCGAAGTCACAATGGGGAAACGCTTTCCGAAATATGTCCAAACCCCTTGAATGTGACCGTTCTCACCATTAGGCTGACTTCGTTGGTCTCCGTGAATCGTTTCATTGTCTCGTTTGGATTACCCATGTGTCCTTGAGCTTGTTATCTCTCGGTCGGCCCATGAACCACCCCGAATTTCACCGTCGAAACTACAAGGTGTGATGCCATGACCCTCGGAAATTTGCGCCCGCATCCGGTGCGCGCTCTCATCGCAGGAACCGCTATTGTCGGTCTCTGCTCGGCGACGACGCCGGCTATAGCGGCTGAGGAGCCGCTCTCCCGATCCTTCGACTTCGGTACCTCCAGCAGTCCCGTTGCGGACGGCTGGACCGGCGTTTCTGAAACCACCAACTACTCCGCTGAGGCGGGATACGGCATTGTGCCGGTCGAAGGAGTAGCCCCCATATCCCGCCACCGGACATCCGCTGCAGCTGACCCCGTAGCCAACGACTTCGTCCTCGGCACGGCGTGGGGATTTGTTGCAGACGTTCCCAACGGAAGCTACAGCGTGCGCGTGCTGTCGGGTGACGAACTCACCGGAACCAGCACCACCAAAACCAGCGTGAGCCTCGAAGGAGTTCCTGCGGGAACCATCCAGTCCCGCCAGGCTGTATCGGAGCAGACCTGGCAGACAACCGTCGAGGACGGCCAGTTGACCGTAGACCTCACCGGAGACGGAGCCGGCGCCTATGTGAACGGCATCGTCATCACGGAAACTGAACCACCGGCTGAACCGGAGCCACAGCCTGAACCGGAGGAGCCGGTCTCCACGCTCGCCGCCCCCCAGTCCGTGCGTATGACGCATGTGACTTCGGAAGCGGTAACGCTGCGCTGGAATGAAGTCAGCGGAGCAACGGGCTACGTTGTAAGCCGGTCCGACACCGTCGACGGTACCTACACGAAGGTCGCCGAAACAGCGGAACGGGTTGTGCACGTCACCGATCCCGTGGACACCACCAAAGCTCACTACTACAAGGTGCGGGCACGCGGGGCGGACGGCCTCTCAGCGCCGTCGGCGGCTGCGGTCTCAAGCCTGAGCACCGAAGCGCCGGCACTGCCCGACAATGGCGTGCTTTCGCTCGATCTCGGAAACGGACAGACCGCCGCCGGTGCAGTGCGCATTGACGAGACGACGACATACACCACCGGGAACCGCGTGGGCTTTGTCGACGTTGCACAGGTCACCGCCACCGATCGGGGTGGCGAGAACGCCGCGAAGGCGGACTTCGTCACTGTCGGGGACACCGAACTCGTAGTCGACCTGCCGAACGGCAACTACACGGTCGACCTCATTGCCGGTGACGCCGAGGGCGGCACCGACATAGCGGTCACCGCAGAACAGATGACAAAGGTGCAGCGCACCGAGAAGGTTGCCGGCGAATACCTGGAGATGGCCTTCAACATTGCCATTGTGGACGGTCAGCTGAACCTCGAGTTCGCAGGCGCCGCGGCGAACCTGAACTCGCTCGTCATCACCCAGAAGACGCCCAACCAGGCAGGCACCGAGCCGACGGCGTGGATCACCGGTGACTCGACCGTCCAGACCTACACCGCCGACTACGTGCCACAGGCCGGCTGGGGGCAGATGATCGAGCGCTTCCTTTCGGATGATGTGACCGTCGAGAACAAGGCCATCGGCGGACGCAGTTCCAAAAACTTCATCAGCCAAGGACGGCTGGACGAGGTACTGCTCAACATCAAGCCCGGGGACTACCTCTTTGTTCAATTCGGCCACAACGACAACAGCTACGGGGTCGACGACCGCTGGGCAGCACCGGGTGACTACTACGAGTACCTGCGCACCTTCGTCGACGGCGCAACCCAACGCGGTGCCACGCCCGTCATTGTGACGCCGGTGTCGCGCCGGTCCTACAACGAACAGACGGGCGAGGCGAACGTTTCCTTCCCGGCCTACGTGGAAGCAGCATCGAAGCTCGCTGCCGACACCGGAACCCCGCTCGTTGACCTTTCCGCTTCCAGCCGCGCCTACCTCACGGAGATTGGGCCGGAAGCAGCAAAGTCCGTCTTCCTGCACGTACCGGCCGGTGTCTACCCGAACCGACCGAACGGCACCGTGGACGACACCCACTTCCAGGAGTACGGAGCCATCCAGATGGCGCGGCTCGTGGCAACCGATGTCGCAAAGCTGGACATCCCCCTTGCCTCGGAAGTCCAGTCCGTCGAACCGCCGGCCGAGGTACCGGCCGCACCGACCGGCGTCGTGGCCGGCAGTGTGTCCAACGCTGGAGCGCAGCTGACCTGGAACGCAGTAGAGGGCGCTGACATCTACAAGGTGTTCGGCAAGGACGCAGAGGCTGGTGAGGACGCCTACGCGCTCATCACCACTTCCACGCTGCCGCTGGCTTCGGTCGGCGGCCTCGAAGAGGGCAAGTCATACGACCTGCGCGTGGTGGCTGTGAACGGGCGAGGCGACTCCGCGCCGTCGGACGCTGTCCGGATCACCACCAAGGCGCCGCTGTTCAAGTTCGACGTGCAGCTGGCGGGAAATCCGCTCATGCCGGGCTACACCGAGGTGAGCGTGGGCTCGGTCTACACTCCGGAGATCGGCTGGGGCTGGCTCGCCTCCGATGGCATGGCCGGCCGTGACCGCGGTATCAACTTCGACCCTGCGCCGAACGACCTGGAGCGGGACTTCCTTCTACCGACTCCTGACCACGTGTTCGCGGTCGACGTCGCAAACGGCACCTACGCCGTCAAGACGTACAACGGTGACTGGATCGGAACCAGCCGCTCCAACGTGCAGATCGAGGGCAAGGACTTCGGTTCCTCGAACGCCGGACGCGGTTCGGTATCCGAGAAGATCAGCCAGCCCGTTCAGGTGACGGACGGACAGATCAACCTCGTGATGACGGGCAGCTCGTCGCGCCTCAACGGCATCGAGATCACCCCGCTGCTGCTTGCGCCCACCGCGCTTGCCGCTGACGACGTCACAATCGAGGGCAGCGACGTGGCCGTGTCACTGAGCTGGACCGGCAATGACGACGCCGTTGGCTACCGTGTCTTCCGGCAGTCCGCCGGTGCCACTAAGGCTGAGGCTCTTGGCGACGTCGATGGCACCTCCTTCGTGGATACGACGGCCGATATCGGGCTCGAGTACACCTACACCGTCGTCGCGCTCGATGCGGCAGGGGCGGAGTCCGTGCCCTCCAACGCCGTCGAACTGACCACAGTGGATCCCGACGTCGAGAAGGCGCCGGTCCCGAACGGCCTGACGCTGGGCGCAGTGAACAAGAACGACGTCACGATCAGCTGGGAGCCCTCCGAGGGCGCGCTCTTCTACCATGTCTTCCGTGCCGATCCGCTGGCGGACGGTTCGGTTGGCGAGCTGCAGCTGGTGGGACGGGCTGAGGAACCAACCTTCACCGACACCGACGTGCTCACCACTGTCGAGTATGTGTACGCGGTGGCTGCCGTCAACGCGGGCGGTGTCTCGGCGAAGTCGGAGACCGTTACCTCGCCGGCCGTCACGACGCTGGTGCGCCAGGCCGAGCGCCTCGACCGTTCACCGGTGGCCGTCGTGTCCGACGGCGGTGTGTACCTTGGCTGGCGCCTGCTGGGCCTTGATCCCGAAGAGATCGGGTTCCACGTCTACCGCAACGGCGAGCGCATCACCGCTGAGCCGGTTACCTCGAGCACCAACCTGCTCGACGCCGAAGGTGCCGCTGATTCCACATACCGCATCAGCACCGTGGTGAATGGAACGGAACGCTGGGCCACGGAAGAGTTCACTGTCTGGGATTCACAGACCCTGGACGTTCCGCTGGACAAGCCCGCCGATGGTGTCACCAAGGACGGTCAGCCTTACAGCTACCAGGCAAACGACGCCTCCATTGGCGACCTCGACGGCGACGGGCAGTACGAGATCGTGCTCAAGTGGGATCCGACCAACTCGAAGGACAACTCGCGTGCCGGTTACACCGGGAACGTCTACGTTGACGCCTACAAGCTGGACGGCACACGCCTGTGGCGGATCGACCTGGGCAAGAACATCCGGGCCGGCGCGCACTACACGCAGTTCCAGGTTTTCGATCTGGACGGCAACGGCACAGCCGAAGTCACCATGAAGACCGCCGACGGGACCGTGGATGGAACGGGCGCTGTCATCGGCGACGCCCGCGCTGACTACCGGAACTCCGGCGGGTACGTCCTGACCGGTCCGGAGTTCGTCACGGTGTTCAACGGTGCCACGGGTGCGGCGGTCGACACGACCGACTACATCCCGGCGCGTGGTGACGTCGGTTCGTGGGGCGACACCTACGGAAACCGGGTTGACCGGTTCCTGGCCGGTGTGGCGTACCTCGACGGCGAGAAGCCGAGCGTTATCTTCAGCCGTGGCTACTACACGCGGGCCGTGATCGCCGCGTATGACTTCGACGGCTCCACGCTGACTCCACGGTGGACCTTCGACTCGAACGAGGCAGGGGACGAGTACCGCGGACAGGGCAACCACCAGTTCTCGGTTGCCGACGTCGACAATGACCAGAAGGACGAGATCATCTTCGGGTCAATGACTATCGACGACGACGGCACAGCGCTTTACAACACCGGCCTCGGCCACGGTGACTCCCTGCACGTGTCGGACTTTGATCCGGCACGCGAGGGCCTCGAGGTGTTCGCAGCGCATGAGGACATGGGTGCGTCGGGTAACACCGGTGCCACCTTCCGCGACGCTGCTACCGGCGAACTGATCTGGTCCATCCCGGCAACCAAGGACACCGGCCGGGCTGCCATGGGTGATATCGACCCACGGCATTCCGGCGCCGAGGGCTGGGCCGTCGGCGGCGACGCTGCGTGGAACTCGCCGGTGGGTCAGCTGCGGGCGAGCAACGGCGAGCTGATCGCTGAGCAGATCCCGGCGGCGAACTTCCTGACCTGGTGGGACGGGGACCTGCTGCGTGAGATCACGGACCACGACTGGACCGAAGAAACACGGACCGGCGTACCGACGATCTCGAAGTGGAACTACGAAACCAGTACCGAGGAGGAGATCTACCGGGCCGACGAGACGCTGACGAACAACGACACCAAGGGCACGCCGGCACTGCAGGCGGACCTGTTCGGAGACTGGCGCGAGGAGATCGTTACCCGCACCGATGATTCGACCGCCCTGCGCATCGCCACCACGGTGAACGTCACGGACCATCGGCTGCGTACCCTGCAGTCGGACCCGGTCTACCGCCTGGGGGTTGCCTGGCAGAACACCTCCTACAACCAGCCTCCGCACACCTCGTACTTCCTCGGGGAAGGCATGGAGCAGCCGAAGGCGCCGAGCATCGCCTACACCGGTGAGGAACCGGCACCGGGTGAGCTCGTCAAGCCGTCGGTCACTCCGGAGGCACCGGTGAAGGATGACCTGACGGACGAGAACCAGCTCGATCTCGGCCTGGGGAAGCAGAAGTTCCCCCGTGGAGCTTCAGAGGTTGTCCTCTCGAACCTGCCCGCAGGTGAGTGGGTGCACGTCTACCTCGGCGAAGCAGCGCTCGGCTGGCACCTGGTTAATGACGACGGCGCTGTCACCGTCACGACGCCGGAAGACACCCGGCCGGGAGACAACCGTTTGGTGATCCACACCGCCGGTGAGGAGCTGCTGGGCTGGGACCGCCTGAAGGTGGTGGGACCGGGCCGCTAACCCCCGTTGAGTTGGCAGGACACGCCCCGAATGCTCCGTCATAAGGGGCGTGTCCTGACAACTCACGGAGGATGACTTTCCAGAACGAGCGAGGGCCCGGACGGTTGTACCGTCCGGGCCCTCGCTCTTTCTGGAAGGCTGCGCGCTTACTGCGGCGGGCGCGTCATGGAGAGCACGTCGAGTGCCTCGTCCAGCTGCGCTTCCGTCAGCTCGCCGCGCTCCACGTACCCGAGTGCGACGACGGCCTCCCGGACGGTGAGTCCCTCGGCCACGGCCTTCTTGGCGATCTTCGCCGCGTTCTCGTACCCGATGTACTTGTTCAGCGGCGTCACGATCGACGGCGATGCCTCGGCGAGGAAGCGGGCACGCTCTTCGTTGGCGGTGAGACCGTCGATCATCTTGTCCGCCATGACCCGGCTGGTGTTGGAGAGGAGGCGGATGGACTCGAGCAGGTTGGCAGCCATGACCGGGATGCCGACGTTGAGCTCGAACGCGCCGTTCGTCGAGGACAGCGCGATCGTCGTGTCATTGCCGATGACCTGGGCGGCAACCATGATCGCGGCCTCGCAGATCACGGGGTTGACCTTGCCCGGCATGATCGAGGATCCCGGCTGTAGATCGGGGATGGCGATCTCGCCGAGGCCGGTGTTGGGGCCTGAGCCCATCCAGCGCAGGTCGTTGTTGATCTTCATGAACGAGTACGCGATGTTGCGCAGCTGCCCGGATGCCTCGATGAGCCCGTCCCGGTTGGCCTGCGCCTCGAAGTGGTTGCGCGCCTCGGTGAGCGGCAGGCCGGTATCTTCGGCGAGCAGCTCGATGACCCGCGCCGAGAAGCCGGCCGGAGTGTTGATGCCGGTCCCGACGGCGGTGCCGCCCAGGGGAACCTCGGCCACACGGGGGAGCGAGGCATTGATGCGCTCGACGCCGTAGCGCACCTGCGCCGCATAACCGCCGAACTCCTGTCCGAGGGTGACGGGGGTGGCGTCCATGAGGTGCGTGCGGCCGGACTTCACCACGCCCTTGAATTCCTCGGCCTTGCGCTCCAGTGACTCCGCCAGGTACTCCAGCGCGGGAATCAGGTCGTTGATCAGCGCGGACGTCGCGGCGACGTGGACCGACGTCGGGAAGACGTCGTTCGAGGACTGCGAGGCGTTGACGTGGTCGTTGGGGTGGACCACCTTGTCGCTGCCGCCGTCCTTCAGCGCACGGGTGGCGAGTTCGGCGAGTACCTCGTTGGTGTTCATGTTGGAGGACGTTCCGGATCCGGTCTGGAACACATCGATGGGGAAGTCGCCGTCGTACTTCCCGGTGGCAACCTCATCCGCAGCGGACTCGATGGCGCGTGCGAGCTCTTCGTCGAGCACACCCAGTTCAGCGTTGGCCGTGGCGGCCGCCTTCTTGATCCGTGCCAGGGCTTCGATGTGCGTCCGCTCCAGCGTTTTGCCGGAGATCGGGAAGTTTTCCACGGCGCGCTGCGTCTGTGCGCGGTAGAGGGCGTTCGCGGGAACGCGAACCTCGCCCATGGTGTCGTGTTCTATGCGGTAGTCGACGTTCTCCTGGGAATCAATTGTCATGCGCCAATTCTCACCTGTGGCGCTAGGCGCCACAAATCAGGGGCGCCACAAATCAGAGACTGCCGAGTTCCGAAACGAGGTCCGCCTTGCCTTCATCCAGCCGGTAGGTCACGCCGACGACGGCGGTGGATCCGTTCTCGACGGCGCTCGAGATGACGCGGGACGAATCGACCAGCCGCTGTGTGGTCTGCCGGATGTGTTCCTCGACGGCATCGTTGATGTCGGTGGAGCCGTTGCGGCGCGAGGTGAGCACTGACGAGGTGATGCGTTCGACGAGGTCGCGGATGAAGCCCGCCGGCATGGTGCCGGAGTCAATGGCATTGGCGGTTGCGGTGACAGCACCGCAGGAGTCATGTCCGAGGACCACGATCAACGGCACATTGAGGACGCCCACGCTGTATTCGAGCGAGCCGAGTACGGCGTCGTCGATCACCTGGCCGGCCGTACGCACCACAAAGATGTCGCCCAGACCGACGTCGAAAATAATCTCGGCAGCGAGGCGGGAGTCCGAGCAGCCGAAGATAACGGCGAACGGATCCTGCGTGTTTACCAGCGATGCGCGCCGGGAGGCGTCCTGGTTCGGGTGCGACGATGTCGAGGAAATGAACCTCGCATTTCCATCACACAGTTTCTGCCATGCTTCAGCGGGAGTCAGTTGCTTTGTCACGTGTGTCACTGTACTGCGCCCCGGGCCAGTCGGCCCGCTTGGTGACTCTACGTTGAGGAGTGCTACTTCAGTTCCCCGAGTACGGCGCTGCCGAGAACATCGAACTGAGCGAGGTCGGCCGTGCCGTTGAGGATGAGCGTGAAGCCATCCTGCTCGGTGGTGAGGAAAGCATCGCCGGAAGTGCTGTCGAGCAGTTCCCAGGTGACGCCGTCGATCACTCGCTGTCCGGACGGTTCTGCGCCGTCGAGGCGCTGCGAGAGCCAGGTGGGGTTCGAATTATTGGTTTGTGTCACCTGGATAAATTCGCGCTCAGGCGTGAGATAGCCCACTTCCCAGAAGGCCACGCCGTCGGAAGCGGAGCCGTTCCAGCGGGCGTAGTTGGACGTCCAGCCGTCCGGCAGGTCAGCCGCGACGGGCAAGTATCCGGCGGCGTCTTCGGCCTGCGAGGCGACGGTGGAGACGTCGATGTCCCGGGTATAGGTCTCAGCCGTGTGGGTCGGATTCAGCAGTACCACAAAGAGAACCAGTCCCAGAGTGACGGCGGTGGCAATGAACATGCCGATCGACGAGGCGTTGGCTCGCTTTGCCTGCTTGGCGGTGAGCACCGGGGTTGACGGTGCGTCCTGCTGGTTCTCCTGGGTGCTGCTCACCCCTCCATTGTCCCTCACGCCGGTCGCGTCACGGAAATGGCCGGACAGCCGCTCCGCACTATGATTGCCCGTAGAAGGAACCGCTAATTCAACGATGAGGTAAACGTGTCCAACAACGCTAAAAATGCGCAGTACTCCACCCTTTCACCCGCACTCGCCGTGGGAGACGACGAACCGGACCGTAACCTAGCGCTGGAGTTGGTGCGCGTCACCGAAGCCGCAGCCATCGCCGGCGGCCACTGGGTCGGCTTCGGCGACAAGAACAAGGCCGACGGCGCGGCCGTTGACGCCATGCGTTCCCTTCTCTCCACCGTGCACTTCAACGGCGTCGTGGTCATCGGTGAGGGCGAGAAAGACGAAGCGCCCATGCTCTACAACGGTGAGCATGTGGGCGACGGCAGCGGCCCCGAGTGCGACGTCGCGGTTGACCCGATCGACGGCACCCGCCTGACCGCGCTGGGCATCAACAACGCGCTCGCGGTCCTGGCTGTGGCCGAGCGCGGCACCATGTTTGACCCCTCGGCCGTCTTCTACATGGAGAAGCTGGTCACCGGTCCGGAAGCCGCAGACATGGTTGACCTCCGCCTTCCCGTGAAGCAGAACCTGCACCTGATCGCCAAGGCCAAGGGCAAGAAGGTCAACCAGATCAACGTCATGATCCTCGACCGCGACAGGCACCGCCCGCTGGTTCAGGAGATCCGCGACGCCGGTGCCCGCACCCGGTTCCTCATGGACGGCGACGTCGCGGGCGCCATCGCGGCCGCCCGTGAGGGCACCGACATTGACGCCCTCATGGGGATCGGCGGCACTCCGGAGGGCATCGTCGCGGCATGCGCCATCAAGTCGCTCGGCGGCGTAATTCAGGGTCGGCTGTGGCCCACCAGCGACGACGAGAAGCAGAAGGCAGTCGACGCCGGCCACGATCTTGAGCGCGTGCTGTCCACCAATGACCTCGTGACCAGCGACAACTGCTACTTCGCCGCCACGGGCATCACCGACGGCGACCTGCTGCGCGGCGTCCGCTACCACGGCGGCAAGGTGCTCACCCAGTCGATCGTGATGCGCTCGAAGTCGGGCACCATCCGCGTGGTCGACGGCGAACACCAGGCCCACAAGTGGGAGAGCTACGCCCGCCTCAGCTAGGTTCGTTGCGCCCGGATAGCACTTCGGCCAGGCGATAGCGGTTAACCCCTATCGCCTGGCCGAACTGCTATCCGGTGAGGACGCACACGGCATCCCAGTACGACGCCGCCACCTGGCTTATCCACAGACCCCGCGCCTTGCGTCGCGCGCCCATGCGCCGGGCGACAGCGTAAATACCTGTGAACCTCCCGGCAATCCTGAGCGCAGCGGACCGTCCCTCGATGAGGAATGTCCACGCAGGCTTGCCCAGTGGGCGGTGGGCGCGGGGGTGCCGCAGAACGCAACGCCGCTCCCGGCCGATAGCGCCTCCTGGCCTCCCACCCCTCGCTAGCGCTCGGCGCGGGTCCCTCGGCCAGTAGGCTTGTCACCATGAACCTCGTCATTGCTCCGTGTTGGAACGCGCCCGAATGGGACTCCGTAGTCAACCGCCTGAACGGCCACCCGCAGCAGCTCTGGGGTTGGGGACAGACGAAGGGCGACCACGGCTGGCGGACCGAACGGCTTCTCCTGAACCGGGACGGCGAGACCATAGCCTGTGCACAGATCCTGATCCGCCGGCTGCCAGTGCCATTCCGTGCCCTGGTCTACGTTCCGCGCGGACCGGTGTGCCGTTCCGAGGATGCCCGGGAGGTCCTCGAGGAACTCGGTCGTTACGCCCGTGACGCGTACGCAGGCACCGTGCTCAGCATCGAGCCTGACTGGGACGCAGAGTCCGACTTCGCCGGCGCGGTCCGTGAAGCAGGGTTCCGTCCCACCCGGAACACCATCCTCATTCCGCGCACCCTCATCCTCGACCTGACGCGCACCGAGGATGAGCTGCTAGCGGACATGTCAAAGAAGCACCGCCAGTACATCCGCAAGTCCGGACGGGAAGAGCTCGACTTCCGCGAGGTGACCAGGGACGAACTGGCGGCCTGCCTCTCGGTTTACAGGGAAACCGCCCAGCGTGCAGGGTTCGGAATCCATGAGGACCGGTACTACCTCGACATCTACAACAACCTCGAGGCTGCCTCACCCGTCTACGCGGCCTTCCAAGGCGAATCGGTGGTGGCGTTCCTCTGGCTGTCGGCCAGCGACTCCACCGCGTTTGAGCTCTACGGCGGAATGACTGAGGAGGGCGAGAGGCTACGCGCCAACTACGCGCTGAAGTGGCTCGCGATCCGCTCGATGAAGGAACGCGGAGTCCAGCGGTATGACTTCAACGGGCTCCTGAACGACGGCGTCTCGAAGTTCAAGATGGGCTGGGCGAAGCATGAGAACCAGCTGATGGGCACCTGGGACAAGCCACTCTCGCCGCTTTACCCCGCCTACGCCACGGCGATGCCGCTGGCCCGCCGCGGAGTGTCCGGGGCGCGCGTCGCCGTGGACGCCGTCCGAACCAAGGTGGTGCCGGCCCTCCGTGCTAAGGCTGCGTCTCTTCGTGCCGGCCGCGCACAGGCCCTAATCCGTCAGGATTAGCGTCTCCGGCGGCACCTACGGTCACCGCGAAGGCGACGGCGGTGCCGCCGTCGTCGTCTGAGGTGTCCGTGGTGTCCGACGCGAGCCGCGCCATCACGGGTGATTCGTTCGCCGGGATGAAGGCGCTCTGGCCGCGGTGGAGGATCAGGTCGCCCTTGGGGGAGTCCAGCACCACCGTTCCTGACACCACCAGGATCACCGTCGGTCCGTTCTGCGCGAGCGGAATGTCTGCTGAGACGGCGTCGTCACCGAAGGAAACGGGAAGTTCCAGCCGTTGCAGCTGGAACTCGTCGAACGGCGGGCAATACAGCTCCTGACCCAGCGGCGTCGACTCCGGGTCCAGCAGCGGGAGGGCGAGGGGCGCGAACTCGACTGTTTTCAGGAGCTCGCCGGTGTCTACGTGTTTCGTGGTCAGCCCGCCGCGCAGCACGTTGTCCGAGGACGCCATGACCTCGATGCCGAGACCCTCCAGGTAGGCGTGAACGTTGCCTGCCGGCAGGTACAGCGCCTGGCCCGGCTGCAGGGTCACCCGGTTGAGAAGGAGCGCAACCAATACGCCGGGATCGCCCTCGTGGTGTCCGTTGAGCTGCAGGACCGTTGCGGCCGCTGCGCTGAGCAGGTTGTCCTCTGAGACTGTCGAGCTATCGCCCTCGAGAACCTCGACTACGGTCTCGACGGCCGCCCGTGTCTCAGCTCCGCCGGTCAGGAGCCGGGTGAAAGCCTCGCGCAGCGCTGCTGCCTCGTCGGGGATGCCGAGGTCGGCGATGACGGACTGCAGGATGGCCGGTGCCCACTCCTTCTGCTTCTCGACCAGTCCGGCGAGTGCGGTGAAGACCTGTGCGGCTTCACCCGGCGCACGGAAGCCGCACAAAGCGTCGAAGTCGGTGAGGGCGAAGATCAGTTCGGGCTTGGAGAACGCGTCGCGGTAGTTCCGGTTCGGAGTGTCCTGGGGGACCTCGGCGGCATTCTCACGGTCGAACCCTGCGCGCGCCTGCTCCGGGCTGGGGTGAACCTGCAGGGAGAGCGGCGCCGCGGCTGCGAGGACCTTCATGAGAAACGGCAGGCGGTCGCCGAACGCCTCGCGGGTGAGAACGCCGAGCGCGCGGTCAGGATCCGAGTCGATCAGGGCGTCCAGCGGAGTACCCGAGTCCCCGTGGCCCAGCACCGTCGACGGGGAGTCGGGGTGTGCGCCGATCCACAGTTCAGCCTCCGGACCGCCGGACGGAGTGCGGCCCAGCAGCTCCGCGATGGCCGTGGTGGATCCCCACTCGTAGGGGCGCAAGGGGTTGTCCAGCTGGTACATCGGGAGGTGTCCGTTCGTTAGGCGGGGGTGCATTCCCCGTTGTCGGCCAAGAGTGCTTCGAGCGTGGTCCAGTCCTGGTTCACCGCGAGCTGGTGAAGGTACTCTTCGGTGATCTCGCCCGGAACGGTCTGCGCGGGTAGAGCCTCGATCAGCCCGGCATGGTCCAGGTTCAGTACGCCGGCGGGCGCGGCCTCGGCATCACCGGAGGCGGCGGCAAGCGTCTCCTGAACCCGCTGGTGAATCAGCTGGATGTCGGGGAATGTCGAGAACAGGTCGCCTGGCTCGCCGAAGTCAGGCGCTCCAATGGTGAGGCGCGCGACGTCGTGCTCTTTCGCCTTCATGGCAAGGTCCACGAAGCTGCCGAGCTGGTCCCGGGGGAGGTCGGTCTCGACTATCTCCGTCCCTGCAGCGGCTATCTCCTGGAAACGGGTCAGAACGGTTGCGGGGTCGAGCTGGGCGATCATCGCCGCCTGCACGCACTGCTGGCGCTGGATGCGCGCGTAGTCGGTGGCGTACTCGCGCGAACGGGCGTACCAGAGCGCGTGATACCCGTCGAGCTTCTGGACGCCGGGGGCAATCCATTCCGACGGCGGGTAGAACCGCTTCGGACTCGTGCCCGGAATTTCGGTGGAGGTAATCGGAACCCACCCGCCGGCGTTGATCGTGATGCCTCCCATGGCATCGATCAGCTGTTCGAAGCCTTGCATGTCCACCAGGACGTAGGCCTGTACCTCAATGCCTAGGATGCCGCTGGCGGCGTCCATCATGGCCTCGGCTCCCGGGTCCTGGGACTCCGGATACAGGTCGGCATGGGACTCGGTGACTTCGGTGTAGAGGCTGTTGATGATGCAGGCGTCGCCACAGTTGTAGCCGTCGGGCCAGACCTGCCAGAGCGGCGAGTCCTCGGAGAACGGTGCGTTCTGGAAGTCCCGCGGGATGCTGAAGGTAACGGTGGCGCCGCTGTCGGCGTCCACACTGATAACGGAGATGCTGTCGGGACGGCGGCCGGTCCTGTCCTCGCCGGCGTCGCCGCCCATGAGAAGGAAGTTGTAGCGCCCGTCAACCGGATCGAAAGCGGGGCCGGTCTGGAAGATGTTGCCGAACGTGCTGCGGCCGACGTTGAGCAGGTAGGCGGCGTAGCCCAGGCTGCCGCTGGTCAGGAGCATCAGCACTGCCAGGGACGCGGCGACAACGGGACGCATTCCGCGGTCCAGCAACGGCGGGCGGATGACCCGGAGGGTGTTGAGGAAGAGCAGCGCCCAGCCGATTGCAAGTGCCACGAGCACCACGATCAGCAGGAGGGAGAACAGCTCGTTGGCAAGCAGGTTCACCAGCAGTTGCCGGTTCACTAGTGTAATGACGACGGCGGCAATCACCAGGAGCCAGACGGTGAACGTGACGCGAAGCGCGCGGCGGCCGAGCTTGCGGTCCCCGGCGACAACCTGTGCGGCTCCGGGGATCAGCAGGGTCAGCAGGAGGAGCAGGAAGGCACGCTTGGTACGCACGTCGGAAGGCGCCGACTCCGGGTATCGCACCGGATCGGTGAGCATGGTCCGTTGGGAGGGCCTGCCGGGGTGGATTGCCCGGCTCATGCGCCGCCTTCACGGAGGGAATCGCGGGTCCCGGCCCGCGCCCGCAGCTTGGCGCCCTTGTCGAGCGCTGTCTGCCGCAGGCCCTGTGCGAATTCGTAGAGCTTGTCGGAGAGCTGCTGAGCGTGCTGCCCTTCACCGGAGGCGAGGATGCGGACGGCCAGGAGTCCTGCGTTGCGTGCACCGCCGACCGAGACGGTGGCTACGGGAATGCCCGCGGGCATCTGGACGATGGAGAGCAGGGAATCCATGCCGTCGAGGTGCTTGAGCGGCACCGGAACGCCGATGACGGGCAGCGATGTGAGCGATGCCAGCATGCCTGGCAGGTGGGCGGCACCGCCTGCGCCGGCGATGATCACCCTCAGGCCGCGCCTCGCGGCCTCGCGTCCGTACGCCACCATGTCCTCGGGCATCCGGTGTGCGGAGACGACGTCGGCCTCGTAGGGAATGCCGAACTCTTCAAGGGCGAGAGCGGCAGCTTCCATGACCGGCCAGTCGGAGTCGGAGCCCATGAGCAGGCCGACGAGGGCACCGGTGGGTGAGTTATTCACAATGTTTCCTTCCGGGGATCGCGACCGTCCCGCAGGATTGCCGCAGCGCGCTCGGCGCGCTCCCTGACCTGTGCCGTCGTGTCACCTGGTAGGGCGATGGCGTTGACATGGCCGACCTTCCGGCCCGGTCGCACGCTCTTGCCGTAGGTGTGGATCTTCGCGGCGGGCTCTGCCGCCAACGCCGTCGGATAGGCACTATACAGCTCTGCGTTCTCTCCACCGAGGATGTTCTTCATGACCACCACCCCTGAGGTGAGGGACGTGTCTCCCAGGGGAAGACCCAGAACGGCGCGCAGGTGCTGCTCGAACTGGCCTGTCACAGCACCGTCCATGGTCCAGTGGCCGGAGTTGTGCGGCCGCATTGCCAGTTCGTTGATGAGGAATCCGGCATCGCTGTTCGGGACTTCGAACATCTCCACCGCCATGACACCGGTGACCCCGAGCTCCTCGGCGATACGCAGGGCGGCTTCGGCTGCGGCCCGGGCCAGGCCGGCAGGCAGGTCCTGCGCCGGTGCGATCACTTCGTCGCAGACACTGTTGACCTGGATCGAATGGACCACAGGCCAGGCCCGTGCTTCGCCATTGGGGGAGCGGGCAACGAGTGCCGACAGCTCGCGCGTGAATGGCACCTTCTCTTCGGCGAGCAGCGCGGAGCCTGTGAACCAGTCTGCGGCCGCCGCGGCGTCGTCGGGTGAATCGATGATCCGCACGCCCTTGCCGTCGTAGCCTCCGCGTGGAGTTTTCAGGACTACTGGCCAGCCGATTTGTTCGCCGAAGGTCCGCAGGTCCTGCACGGACGAGACTGCGCTCCAGCGGGGATTCGGGAGCCCGAGCCGGTCCACGGCCGCCCGCATCACCAGCTTGTGCTGTGCGTGGCGCAGCGCGTCCGGGTGGGGCTGAACGTTCACTCCGGCATCCACAAGAGTGCGGAGGTGCTGTTCGGGAACGTGCTCGTGATCGAAAGTGAGAACATCCACACCCTTCGCGAAGGCGGTCAGATCCTCAAGGCTGGTGTAGTCACCCAGCGTGGAAGTCGCGACGGCGGCCACTGCCGAGACATCGGGACCCTCCGCCAGTACACGCAGTTCAAGGCCAAGTTCGACAGCGGGGGGTGCCATCATGCGGGCCAGCTGGCCACCGCCCACAACACCGATCACGGGAAAAGTCACCCCTTCAGGGTACCTATTGCCGATGGGGTCCCTTGGACGTGACCCGTTCGCAACGGCGATTTCCTAGGAAAGAACCAGTGTCGCTCGATAAAATGGACCCTTGGCTGTCGTGCTGAAATTGAGGTGCTGATGTTTCAGGATGCCTGCCCTGCAGGCGTAGTGTTCTTCGGAATGTCTTTATGCTGGCCGGTGGGGTTCTGCAACCGCAGTACCTGCTGATCAGCTTCGCTCCGGCGATGTCCTGCTACGGCGAATCGTCCTAGAGACCGGAGGGTCATGATCACCACGCTTGTCGACCGGTCGCGGGCTCTCGCATCTCTCTTTTGGAGGGAGCTGGCGAAGTTCGGTGCCGTGGGCGGTGTGGCGTTTGTCATCGACAAGGGCCTGTTCTGGTTGCTTATCCACGGAACAATGGCGAACAGCGAGGTCAAGGCCCAGGTAGTATCGGCTGCCATAGCCACGGTCTTTTCCTGGATTGCCAACCGTTACTGGACGTTCCGTCACCGTCGCCAGGCCAATGTCCTCCGCGAACTTGTGATGTTCCTGCTGATCAACGCGATCGGTCTCGGCATCGCAGCCGGCTTTGTGTGGCTGGCCAAGTATCCGCTCGACATTTCAGACCGTACGGGGTTGTTCGTCGCCGGGGTCATGGGGACGGTGCTGGCAACGGCTGTGCGGTTTGTCGCCTACCGGTTCTGGGTCTTCAACGAGGAACTCGACGCAGAGCCCGCGTTCGCTCACGACCATGAACTTATCCACCCGCACGCACGAACCTCCGCAGGCGCCGGTTCATCCAAGCCGGCCGTGCCCGGTCCGCTGGGCACTGACGGGGCTCCGTCAGCTAAGCAGCCAACCGACCAGTAACGCGCTCGCCCTCCAGCAACCGGTCGGTCACCTCAACGCTGGGGTGGACGAGAACCACGGTTCCGCCGTTGGCCCAGATGCGGACGGAAGCCGTCAGCACGGTCAGGAGCGGCAGCGACGCCGGGACCAGCCAGATGCCGGGCGCGTGTTCGCCCTCTTCACCCATCAGGCTCGTGAAGGTGTGGCTCGCGCCGTCTGCCCGAAGGAGCTCGGCTCCTCCAGCCGCGGGTTCGTCCAGGTAGACGTCACCGAACGAGCGAACCGTCGCCGCATAGTCGACGGCTTCGCCGGGCAGGGTGCCGGACCAGCGCATGTCAAGCGCGCCGGGAGCTACCAGGACCAGCACCTCAGCGTCCCGTTCGATAACGTCGTCGGGCGCTTCCAGGGCGAGCCTCACATCGGCGGGGGCGTCGCCGTCGAGCAAAGTCACTGCGCCGACCTGCCAGCACGCCAGCGCCCAGACGAGCGTCTTCCAGTGCGGCGGCATATCGACCGCGACGGCGGTGCCGGCCGCAGCGTCGAGCTCCTCCACGAGCATGTTCGACGTCTTGGCGACCCAGTTTTCGAGCACCCGGCCGGAGAGTTCCACGCGTTCATGACCGGGCCCGTACCAAATGAGGCGGGGCGCGCCGGTGGCTGACCGGAATGAGTCGAGCAATCCTGCAATGGATGTGGATACGGCCACCGGGTGCCTGCCTTTCGGGTGGTAATCGCGCTGACCTGCGGATTCAGTTGCACAATTGTGAGGCGCGCTGCGCGTGGCGTGCCGCAATCCGAGAAACTCACTCTATAAGATTCCGTTCGCCGCTTGACTGGATGCGACTTACACACGTGTAATTAGGTCATCGGATTTGCTTCGGCGGACGGGATTTCGGGGTTTTCGGCGACTTGCTGGGAGCGCATCTCCCACACTAGTTTCTGGCCGAAGCTGCAACACCGGGAGGCTGGTATGGGGCAAGCAGAGCACATTCAGGACCGCAGGTCCATCGCGGCCCAGGCGTCTGCGCGCTACGGATCGCGCGGCGTTCCGCAGGACTGGTTCGTAGATCCGGCAGACCCGGACGCTGCCGAAAGGTACAGGCAGCAGACACAGCCGCTGGAAGATGAGGCAACAGCCTTCCTTGCAGCGCATGAGGCACTGAGCGAGGGTGCCGGCGTCGAGAATTTCCTTGACGCCGACCCCAAGTCGGCTCCCCGCCGACAGGCTGCTCCGGAGCGCGTTGAGCAGGCAGTATGGATCGGTCTTCCGGGCATCGGCTCCGACTTCGACGACGAAGGCGAGCTTGGCTGGCAGGCGGACGCACTCTGCGCACAGACTGACCCTGAGGCGTTCTTCCCTGAGAAGGGCGGTTCCACGCGGGACGCGAAGAAGGTCTGCGGCGCCTGCAACGTCAAGGCGCAGTGCCTTGAGTACGCACTGGAAAATGATGAGCGCTTCGGTATCTGGGGCGGTCTCTCCGAGCGTGAGCGTCGCCGCCTGCGAAAGCGAGCGGTCTGATTCACCACCAACAACGGGTCACAGCTGTTGTAGTAGCCCACAACGGCGCCGAGTATCTTCGTGACACCCTCGAGGCACTCGGTCAGCAGACCCGACCCCCGGATTTCCATGTAGGAGTCGACGCCGGTTCAACTGATGAATCGGCGTCACTGCTGCAACTGCAGCTTCCGGTGGGTTCGCCCGTAGTGGGCGCAGCCGGCCGCGGCGGATTCGGTGCCGCCGTCCGAACCGGTCTCGCGGAGATTCCGGCCAGCCGCCGGGCAGACCCTGACAGCGGTGTCCACGACTGGATCTGGCTCCTGCATGACGATTCCGCCCCGGAGCCCACCGCGCTCCAGGAGCTCCTGCACGCGGTTGAGCTCGCCCCGTCGGTGACCGTGGCCGGCGCCAAGCAGGTGGAGTGGGAGCACCGTCGGAAACTGGTTGACGTGGGGCTGTCCATCAGCCGCTGGGCGGAGCGGCTCACGCTGATCGACGTGGATGAACTGGATCAGGGCCAGTACGACGTCCGAAGCGACATGTTCGCAGTCAACTCGGCCGGCATCCTGATCCGCCGCGATATCTGGGACAAGCTGGGCGGTTTCGATCCGGCACTGCCCGGAACGGGCGACGACGTCGACTTCTGCTGGCGCAACCGCCTCGCCGGCCACCGCGTGGTAGTGGTACCCCGCGCGGTCATGCGGCACGCAGGCTCACGCGACAATCACGCTGCCACCCTGGGTGCTGCCCGGCGCGCTGAAGTGTATCTGCGCCTGAAGCACTCACCGCTCTGGACGGTACCGTTCCTCGCGGCAGGGGCCGTTCTTGGTGGTCTCGCCCGGTTTGTCCTCGGCCTGCTCGCCAAGGACCCGGGGTACGGTGTCGCGCAGCTGACCGCCAGTGTCGCTGCGGTGCTGAAGCCCTTCGACCTGTACCGGTCGCGGCGTTCCGCAGCGCAGACCCGGCGCCTGCCGCGCTCGGTGGTGAACGCCCTGCGTACCGAGCGCCGTGAGGTCTGGTCACACCGCAAATCAGTCGTGGAGGCGTTCTCGGCGCGCGGGCTCGAGGACGAGTCCTATGCGCAGAGCACTGCTGCCGATGTTCCCTCCGGGGATGCCAACGATGATTTCGCTGCGCTCGACGGGCCGTCGAGGATCTGGCTCGGGTGGGGCGCCATAGCGGCGGCCCTTGTCCTGCTCGGCGTCTCGCTGGTCGCGCTGCACCGGTTCGTCGGTGCCTCGGCGCTTGCCGGCGGATCCCTTCTGCCCCTGTCGACCGACCTGGCGGAGATCTGGTCCAACGCCTCACGGTGGTGGATCGACCTCGGCGCCGGTTTCGCCGGCCACGGGGATCCCTTCAGTTATGTGCTGTGGCTTCTGTCAGTACTGGGCTTCGGTAACGGCAACGCGGCCGTCGTCATACTGATGCTGTGTGCTGCCCCGCTCGCGGGGCTCAGCGCGTGGTTCGGATCCGGCGCGTTTATACGCAGCCGGTCCCTCCGGCTGTGGGCCGCGTTCTACTGGGGATCCCTGCCCGTTCTGCAGGTGGCTACGGGCAGCGGCAGGCTCGGTGCTCTGCTGGTGCACATCCTCCTGCCGTTCGTGGCGCTGGCCCTCATTCGTGCTGTCGGCCAGGCTCCCGGTCGCCCGGGCGCGCAGAGCAACGATCCCGTGGACTCCTCCACGCGCCAGCGTTCGCTTCAGCTGATGTTGAAGCCGGGCATCAACGGTGTTCCGAGCTGGACCGCGGCGGCCGCCGCAGGACTGCTGCTCGCCGTCGTCGTTGCTTCAGCACCGTCACTGCTGCTGTTTTTCGTGCTCGCGGTAGTAATGATCACCCTCGTGGCCCGACGCCGCGCCAAGACCGTCTGGTGGTCGTTGCTCCCTCCGCTGGCGCTGTTCATACCGTTCGCGGCGTCCACCGTTGAGCGCCCGCACGGAGTCTTCGGGGATCCGGGCCTTCCGCTGCCTTCCGATGCCGCGCCGCTGTGGCAGCAATTGCTGGGTTACCCGGTCTCTTTCCCGTCCTTCGGACGGCTCGCCGCGTTCCCTCAACTGTTCGACGGGCCCTGGCCGCTTGTTGTTGCGCTGCTTGTCGGGCTGCCGGTGCTCCTGCTTGCCGCGACGGCGCTGTTCCTGCCCGGCAAGAGCCGGGCAGCTGCGCGCGTGCTGTGGGTGCTGGCGCTGCTGGCGCTTCTCGGCAGCCTCGGCAGCTCGTTGGTGGTGACGGCGGTCGGCTCGTCGACGCTCATCACGCCGTTCACCGGTCCCTGGGTCTCCGTTCTCACGCTGGCCCTTCTGGCGGCAGCACTGCTCGGCGGTGAGTGGCTGTTGCAGTGGCTTCGTGCCGGTCGGTTGCGCGGCACGGCCGGGTCGGTCCGCGGTGCCGGGGCCTGGCTGACGGCTGCGGCACTGGTGCTCGCCCTGGGACCGGCAACAAGCCTCACCCTCTGGTTGGTTCCGCAACTGCGCACACCGGATGCGGCGATTGAGGCAACGAGTTTCGGTACCGAATCGGCAGTAGCGCCGAGCACCGCCCGCACCCTTCCGGCGACAGCCGCTGACCGCGGTACTGACGGCCGGCGCAGCACCACCCTGGTCATGAACATCGACGGCGACAGTAACGTCAGCGCTTCCGTCATGCGCGGGAGCGGCACCACCCTCGACTCGCTGTCGCAGATCCACGCTGCCCGTCAGCTCCACGGCTCCCTGCTGGCGGCCCAACTGCGGGAGGACGACGACGCCATGTCCGACGTCCGCCGGACGGTCGCCACCCTGGTGGCGGGGACCAGTGTGGATCCGCGCGAGGAACTGGAGCGGCTGGGTGTCGGCTTTGTGGTACTGCAGCAGTCCGATTCGGCGGCCGAGGTACTCGCCAGCCAAATCGATTCCGTGCCCGGCCTCGTGTCCGTGGGTAACACGGAAGCCGGTTGGCTGTGGCGGGTTGAGATGTCGGCCTCGGGCGAGTCCGCAGGGGAAGCCCAGGTGGGCCGCCTCCGCATTGTCGATGAGTCCGGTGCGACCCTGAGTGTGCTCGACTCGGACGCAACAACGGCTTCGGCGCGCATCCCCGCCGGTCCCGAGGGCAGGACCCTGGTACTGGCTGAGCGCTCCGCACCCGGTTGGGAAGCGACGCTCAACGGCGAGCGGCTCGAACCCGCGTCCACGGGCTGGAACCAGGCCTACGCGCTTCCGGCCGCCGGAGGCGCTCTGGAGGTCCGCTACGTGACGGTGTGGGAACCATGGGCCGGGATTGCCCAGGCCATTGTGTTCGGCCTGACGCTCCTGCTGGCCGTCCCCATTCCGGCGCGGCCGCGCTTTGTGCATGTCCCGCAGGGGCGAAGCCGAACCGCCGCGGGGTCTGTGTCGACCGGCCGCCGCACCGCCGTTGAGGCTCCCGCACCCTTGACGCCTGCCGTGCCGGCCGGCGCCGGTGCGGAGTCCCATGATCGGAAAGACCCGGCAGATGAACCGGTGCTGAGCAGCGGAAAGGCCGGTACCTGAGGGTGAGTGCAACAAAGAAGGAAACAGTCGTGCCCGCGAGGCGGAAGGGCGCATGGGTGCGCGGCGCTGCGGGCATCGCGGCCGGCGTCGTACTGGTGTCAGCAACCGGTGCCCTGGCAGGGGCGAGCATCGTGCAGAAGTTCGACGGTGCTGCCGAGGCTTTCCCGGTGCCCTCCGCGGCGGTGCCGGCAGGGGAATACGCGGCGGTGTGCCCGGCGCCGCTGCGCTTGTTGGAGGGCACCGTGGAGGGTGGTGACCCGGAGTTCAGTCCGCTGTCCGCAACGGCCCGGACGCGGGTCACCGCCATGACGCTCAGCGACTTGAGCGGTACCGTTCCAGGTTCCGCAGTCACACCGCTCGCGGGCGGCGATCCGCTTGCGGTCATCGCCGATGAGGTGCCGGTATCCGAGCAGGAGGACCGGCAGGTCAGCAATGAGGATGGGCTCACCAACCGCCTCACCGGCGTTGTGTCCGGGCAGACGGTTGAGGGTGCGTCCGTTCTGCGTGCGCAGGCCCTCGCCGAGCAGAGGGCAACTGCCGGTGCCGGCTTCACATACACCGCGACGGACGGTGACCTCGCGGGCCTGGCGGTAGCGCACTGCCAGGTTCCGTCGAATGACTTCTGGCTGGTCGGTGCGGTCACCACTGTCGGTGCAACCGCGGTGCTGAACCTGCATAACCCGGCGGAGTCGCCGGCCTCCGTCGACCTGGATCTCCACGGGTCGAAGGGCGTGATCGACGCACCGGGCGGCCGGGGGATTCTTATCGCTCCGGGGGAGACAGAGTCCATTGTGCTCGCGGGGCTCGCAGCGAACGAGGAGAACGTTGCCGTCCGGGTGCGCAGCAACGGCGGGAGGATCAGCGGATTCATCCAGCAGAGCGTATTGCGCGGGCTGACTCCGGGCGGAGTGGATCTCATTCAGGCCTCAGCTCCGAGCGCTTCGACGCAGGTGATCCCGGGCATCCGAATCCAGGCGCCGGACGTTGCGGACGCTATCGTGGCGCAGAAAGGCTATGCCGGTGCCGTGCCGTCGCTGCACGTTGCGGTTCCGGGCGGCACTGACGCGGTCCTGGACGTTCGCGTGTTCGGGCAGAACGGTGAGGTGGAGCTGCCCGGTGGGGGAGTCGTCACCGCCACTGCCGGTTCTGTGACCGCAATTCCGCTGGAGTCGCTGCCTGAGGGAAACTACTCGGCGGTCATCAGTTCAGACGTTCTGATTTCCGCGTCGGCTCGGGTTTCCAGCGGTACGGCGCCCAAGAAGCCGCTCGATCTTGCCCACGTGCCATCAGCTGCGCGTCTGGGCAGCCAGCACGTTTCGGTCCTGCCGACAGGAGCAGCTGCGGCCTTCGTCTTCAGCGCACCCGAGGGCCGGGCGGAGGTCCGTCTCACGCCCGTCGCAGCCGACGGAGCGCTGGGCGAAGATCGGGTGTTCGACGTCGGAGGCGCCACCACGGTCACGGTGCCTGCTGCAGACCTCGGCAAAGGGACGGTAGCGGCCCTGATCGGCGTCTCGGGCGATCCGGCATATGGTGCACAGGTGGCAACGCTCGACGGCGATATTCCCGGAATCTCCGTAGCTCCGATCCCGGAGGGCAGCGCGGGTCAGCAGAGTGTCCCGGTGAATATCGGTTTCTAGCCGGTGGCCTCAGGCCCGTGAGCGGCCGTAGGCGGGGTCCACGGCTTCGGGCGCCATGCCCAGGAGCTCCGCCATCTGCTCGACCACCACGTCATGGACCAGTTCGTTGGTGGGAACGTAGCCCTTCGCGGTCATCTCGATGGGGTGGCGGTACACGGTGATGGTTGCCGGACGCTTCTCAGCCGCGGGGGTGGATGAACCGAGCAGCCCGCGCACAGCTTCGGGCGCCATCTGCTCCAGTCCGTCAGGGATCTCCTGGACGATGATCTGGACGTCCTGAATCTTGTCGCCCCACAGCCTTTCGAGGCGCTGGGCGGATTCCATGACCCAGTCCTCGAACCGTTCGGACCGGGTGCGGGCGCCGGGCAGATGCGACGGAATGAGCTCACCGCGCAGCCCCCTGCCGTGGCGGTCACGCCGCCGACCGGCATATCGGGACTGCTGGCCGATTGGCCCGTCCGGTACAGCCAGGCGAATGGAGAAAGAGCTATCCCGCATGGGGAAACTCTAGTCCGAACACGTTCCCGCTGCATCACCATCGGGTTGCGCTTCGCTTACGGTGTGGCGCCTTCCCCAGATTTTCCGAACCAGTAATGTGGAGCCGGCCGGGGCGTCGTCCACGCGTCGGTGGGTTCACACGGTAGGCTCATCAGTCGTGGGATCGATCCGGCAATGTTCGCGTTCAGCGTGCCAGCGTGCTGCTGTGGCAACGCTGACTTACGTGTATTCCGATTCCACCGCGGTGCTCGGCCCGCTGGCCACCTACGCGGAGCCGCACTCCTATGATCTGTGTGCGCCGCACGCCGAGAAGCTCACAGTCCCTCGAGGCTGGGAAGTGGTACGCCTGGCGCTCCCGACACGCCCGCCGGAACCTAACCCCGATGACCTGCTGGCCCTAGCCAACGCGGTCAGGGAAGCAGCAGTTGACCGCAGTGCTCCGGAGCCACCGGCTCCGCACGGGTCGAAGACCCCGCTGACGCCGCCGCCCGGTGAATCCGGTGCACGCCGCGGCCATCTGCGGGCGCTTCGGGACCGATAAGCTCTCCGCCGCTGTTACCGCCTTATCAACATCGATTCCCGGAGCGGATGCGGTGCGCGATACCCTTGTGTTACCGCACCACGTGTCCCAGCTGTTCGAGCGGGCACGCACGCTGCATCCGGAATCCTCGAAAGGCTGCATCCTGTTGCCCAATATCGCTCCTGATCTATTGGCCCTCCTTCGATGCCCTGTAACGGGATCCACACTGGTGCAGGAGGGCGAGGTCCTTCGCTCATCCGCTCCGGACTCCACGGGCAACTTCGTTGAGTACCCGATCGACGAGTCAATCCCCGTGCTGCTCCGTCCCGAACTCAGGGCAGCGGAGAATACTCGCGCTGCTACTACTCCGACGCCCGCTTCCACCGCAGAGGAATCCCCTTCATCATGACTTTCGACTTCAAGGTAGCCGACCTCTCCCTGGCCGAAGCAGGTCGCCACCAGATCCGGCTTGCCGAGCACGAGATGCCCGGACTCATGTCCCTGCGCCGTGAGTTCGGTGAAAGCCAGCCGCTCAAGGGTGCCCGTATTGCCGGGTCCCTGCACATGACCGTCCAGACAGCAGTCCTGATCGAAACGCTGACGGCTCTTGGCGCCGAGGTGCGTTGGGCGTCCTGCAACATCTTCTCAACGCAGGATGAGGCAGCGGCGGCCATCGTCGTCGGGAGCGGAACGGTTGAAGAACCTGCCGGGGTTCCCGTCTTCGCCTGGAAGAACGAGTCCCTGGAGGAGTATTGGTGGGCAACCACGCAGATCCTGCAGTGGCCGGACGGTGAGCCCAACATGATTCTCGACGACGGCGGCGACGCCACGCTGCTGGTGCACAAGGGCGCGGAGTTCGAAGCCGCGGGAGCAGTGCCCGCGGCGCCAACGGAAGACGATGTCGACTACTCGCACGAATACACCGTCATCCTTGATGTGTTGCGTGCTTCGCTCGCCGAGGACCCCCAGCGCTGGACCCGCATTGCTGCGGCCATCCAGGGCGTCACCGAAGAGACCACCACGGGCGTCCACCGTCTGTACCAACTGGCTGAGCAGGGCAAGCTCCTGTTCCCGGCCATAAACGTCAACGACTCGGTGACCAAGTCCAAGTTCGACAACAAGTACGGAATCCGCCACTCCCTGCCGGACGGCCTGAACCGCGCAACCGATGTCCTCATCGGTGGGAAGGTCGCCGTCGTCTGTGGCTATGGCGACGTCGGCAAGGGCGCTGCTGAGGCGCTTCGCGGCCAGGGCGCACGAGTGATTGTGACCGAGATCGACCCGATCTGTGCGCTGCAGGCCGTTATGGACGGCTACCAGGTGGCGAAGCTCGAGTCGGTGCTCGCCCAGGGTGACATCTTCATCACCACCACGGGCAACAAGGACGTCATCATGGCCCAGCACATGCAGGGCATGAAGCACCAGGCGATCGTTGGGAACATCGGTCACTTCGACAACGAAATCGACATCTTAGGGCTGGCCCGCGTCCCGGGCGTCAAGAAGGTCGAGATCAAGCCGCAGGTTCACGAGTGGGTCTTCGATGAGGGCACCGACAAGCAGCGCAGCATCATCATGCTCTCGGAGGGCCGCCTGCTGAACCTCGGCAACGCCACCGGGCACCCCTCGTTCGTCATGAGCAACTCCTTCGCGAACCAGACCATCGCCCAGATCGAGCTGTTCACCAAGCACGGACAGACGCGCGAGGACGGTTCGCCGGAGTACGACAAGCAGGTGTACGTGCTGCCCAAGATCCTCGATGAGAAGGTTGCACGGCTGCACCTCGGCGCGTTGGGAGTCGAACTCACCGAACTCTCGAAGAGCCAGGCCGAGTACCTCGATATTGATGTGGCCGGGCCGTACAAGCCGGACCACTACCGCTACTAGGCACCACAGACCGGCCGTTGGCCGGCCGTTGCGGGGTTGGGATCCTTCAAGGGTCCCAACCCTTACCTATGGCCACGGATTGTGGTCAAGAATCGTCACCGGACCTGCGTGTGTCCACGGACGGCTGCTCCGCGCGCGGGCATGAAATTGCAACTGGACAGAAACTTAGCAGGCAGGGTATAGAGCATGTCGAACTTCTCCCAAGAGGATCAGCCGCGGCGACGGGGTTGGAAGATCGGCGCGCTCATTGTCGTTGGCTTGCTGGTTATCGGCGGCGGTGCCGTTGGTGCGGTTACCGCGCCGGGCTGGGCCGATTTCGGCAATGAGCCGGCGGCAGCGCCGTCGTCGTCCGTTTCTCCTTCCGAGGAGCCGGCGGACGAGGAGCCTGAGGCAGAGGAATTCACCTTTGGAGTCACTCCCACCGATGGCGCACTCAGTGTGAATCCCGGAACCCCGCCGGAAATCCGCGCGGAGAAAGCAACCGTCAAGGACGTGGTGTTGGCGCCGGTGGGCGGCGCGGAACCGGTGCCAGGAACGGTTTCGAAGGACGGATCCTCCTGGAAGGCCGATGGACCGCTTGCCTTCGCCACGGAGTACTCGTTCGAGTTTGTACTCGTCGATGCTGCGGGCGGCGAGCACCAGCAGAAGCAGGCCTTCACCACGGTGCAGCCCGAGAACGAAGCCGACGCGTTCATGTATCCCGAGCCTGGCTCCACCGTGGGCACCGGGCAGACCATCGAAATCACGTTCAGCGAGCCGGTGGTCAACAAGGACGCAGTCGAGAAGGCCATCACGATCACCAGCACCTCCGGCCAGCAGGGTGCGTTCTACTGGCTGAACGACACGGAGGTGCGCTACCGGCCCCAGGAGTACTGGAAACCGCACAGCACCATCACCGTTGACATGAAATTGTTCGGCGTGGACTTCGGCAACGGCATGATCGGCAACTTCAACGACACCTACTCCTTCAAGACGCACAACAACCGCCTCGCCGTGGTGGACAACACCACCAAGGAGATGCAGGTCTTCATCGACGGCAAACTGGAGCGGACCTTCCCGGTGACCCTCGGTACCGAGGAATGGCCGTCCTTCTACGGCCTATACACGGTGATGGAGCAGTATGAACGCACCAGGTTCTCGGCGGAGTCCATTGGCCTGGAGCCGGGCGATCCTGCCTACTACGAGGCAACCGACGTGAACTGGGCGAGCCGGATCTCCAACGGTGGCGCCTTTGTTCATGAGGCGCTTCCCGCGGCGCAGCCTGTGCTGGGTCTGGAGAACGTGTCGCACGGGTGTGTGGGTATGAGCCCCGAGGGCGCCAAGTACTTCTACGACACGTTCGGTCCGGGCGACATGCTGGAGATCCGCAACACCGACACTGGTCCCGTGCAGGTCTGGGACGGCTTCGGCGACTGGAACCTGTCCTGGAAGGAATGGACCTCCCAGCAGGCCTAGCCTCTGTCAGGAACTGAACGGCAACTTGTGGAGCTGCTCGGCGGTCCGGGAAGTGCGTTCACGCTGTTTCACGAGCCGGGCGTAGTCGCGGTCGCGTCGCTCTGAAACGACGGCGTTCAGGAAGTCCTCCGGCAGCGTTCCGGCCGGCGGGGCAGGGAATACGAATGCCGACGCTTCGGTGGCCAGTTCGACGGCGAGGGCTGCTCGGGCGGAAGGCGTCAGGCGGCTTGCCTGCCCGATGAACTGCGAGATCCGGCGAGAGAGCGCGTCCGGCAACTGTGCGACGTCGGCTGTGGCGATCCAGTCCCGTAACGACGGCGGCAACACGGCCCGCGTCCGCGTCTTGACGACAACGCGCTCATGCATGGAGTAGGTGCCGGCCAGCAGGTCGCCGAGCCGTTTGGACCGCTCGTTGAACACTGCCACCAGGAAGGCGAGCGAGCCGACCAGCAGGTAGATCTCCAGGACGGCGAGCATTCCGCGGATGAAGGCGTGACGGAATCGGATGGAGCCGCCGTCGTCGCGCACTATCCGCAGCCCCATGACCCAACGTCCCAGGGACTTGCCCCTGGTGACCGTCTCCACCGTCACCGGAAGGACCACCAGCACGAGCACCACCAGCACCAGAACAAGTGCCTGGGTGAGCGCCGGATCGAATGATCCGCCGAGGGTCTGGCCGACGGCGAACATGACGCCGGCGATCACCAGAATCTGTGCGAGCACGTCGATCATCAGACTCACGGCGCGTGCGCCGAATGATGCGGGACGCAGTTCGAGAACGACTGCTTCACCGGTGACGACCGAGCTCATGGATGTCCTCCCCTTGGATGGAATCAGCTTAGCCGCCGCCCGTGCGAGGTTCCCGGGGTTAAGCTGATCGGGTGGATCTGGACGCATTCGAGCAAGTCAACCGCCAGGACTGGGACCGGCTGAATTCTCTGACCCGACAGCGGCGGCTGCGTGGTCAGGAGGCGGACGAGCTGCTCGATCTGTACCAGCGCACGTCGACGCACCTGTCGATGATCCGGTCCATTGCGCCGGAGAGCGCGCTTTCCAACGAGCTGTCGATGCGGTTGTCGCGGGCGCGGACTCGATTCACCGGTGCGCGTTCGAACGTGCTTGAGGACGTTGCGCGGTTCTTTGTGATCTCGCTGCCTGCTGCTTTCTACCGGATCCGGTGGCTGACCGTCATCGTTGGTGTGGTGTTCCTGGGTGTTGGCTGGCTGTATGGGGCGTGGGTTGTGAACACCCCCGGTGTGATTGCTGCCCTGGGCAGCGACGAGGAGATTCGGCGGTATGTCGACCAGGACTTCGTCAACTACTACTCGGAGAACCCGGCCGCGTCCTTCGCCGGGCTCGTGTGGACCAACAATGCCTGGATTGCGGTCCAGGCGGTCGCCTTCGGCATCACCGGCATTTGGGGTCCGTTCATCCTGTACCAGAATGCCCAGGCGGTGGGGATGGCCGGGGGAATGATGGCGTCCTATGACAAGCTCGACGTCTTCTTCACCTACATCCTCCCGCACGGCTTTATGGAGTTGACGGCCGTCTTCATTGCGACGGCGGCGGGGCTGCGGATCTTCTGGGCGTGGGTTTCACCCGGGCCCAGGACCCGGTCGCAGGCCCTGGCTGAGGAGGGCCGGTCGCTGATCACCGTTGCGCTGGGATTGGTGTTGGTGCTGTTCGTTTCCGGGCTGGTCGAGGGCTTTGTGACGCCGAGTCCGCTTCCTGTATGGCTGCGGATCGGAATCGGCTTCCTGGTCTTCGCCCTGTACTGGGTGTACACGCTGGTTCTTGGGCGGCGTGCCGTTCAGGCGGGCTATACCGGTGACCTCGCTGATGAGGACCAGGGGGCCTCAATAGCGACGGCCTGATCAGGGGATCGCAGGGGCGGCTTGCCACGGCGTGGTCGACAGCGGTCGTGTCAGTCCACCCGGGTACTGTCTTAAGTAGGAATTCCATGCAAGGAGACAGTCGTGGCTGACAAAGCTGAGAACGAAAATCAGGGCGCATCCGCAGGCGGAGAGCGTCGCGAAGCGATGCGCTCAGACGAGGCCGGCGTTGGTTCCACCCGCGTTCGCGAGAGCGGGTTCCCCATGCGGAAGGCGAGCACGCTCCCGGATGTGTCGGCCTACAGCACCCCGGGGGAAGATGATCCTTCTGCCGCTCCTGCGCCGGTCGAGACGGTCAGCCTTCCCGTGACGTCGGAGGCGAATGTGCCTGACGAGGTAACTCCGGCTGAGTCCCATGTGCCCCAGGAAACCCATATTGCGGTTGGCCAGGCCACGGTTGACCCGGCCTCGCCGGCCACCCAACAGATCGCCGTGACCGCCGTCGGGGGCGGAACCGCCGCGCCTTCGAACGCGCCGTTGCCTGCCGACGCAGACTCAACTACTTTCGTTCCAACACCATCCGGCTCAACACGGGTCGGCGGAACCGACCCACGCTCAAACCGCGCGAAGACCGACGACGACGCCGCCCCCGACACTTCCTCCCTGACCATTCGTCCTCCAGAAGATGAGGTGGCGCGGCGGGCGAGCCAGCGCGATGAGGCCGTCGCCGCCAAGCCCGTGCTTCCACGCCTGCTGCAGGTAGCCGTCGCCGCGATTTTCCCGGTGATCCTCCTCGCGGCGGCAGTTCGAGCCGTGACAACCCCGCTGTTCCTGTGGGTCGAGTACCACCGTCCGGGCTTCCCGGCCGACAGCTACGGTTTCAGCACCGAGGACCGGATAACGTACGGCTCGTACGCAATGGACTACATCCTCAACTGGGCGCCTGCCCGCTATCTCGGGGAGCTCGTCAACGCGGACGGTGACCAGCTGTTCCTCGACAGCGAAGTCGGCCACATGGCTGATGTGAAAGCAGTGCTGTCAACGGGATTCGTCGTTGCAACGGTCCTCGCGCTCCTAGCGATCGCCGCCTGCATTTACCTGGCACGCCGCTACCCTGGTGGCATCCGGAGGGCACTGTTCTCCGGGGCAGTTGCAACGCTGGTCCTGGCGATAGCGCTCGCGGTGGCCGGCATCCTCGCCTGGGAAACCTTCTTCACCCAGGTCCACGCGCTCTTCTTCGCCGAAGGCACCTGGACCTTCCGGGTCGACGACACCCTCATCCGACTCTTCCCGGCCCAATTCTGGATCGACGCGGCAGCCACGGTCGGCGCACTCGTCCTGATCGGCGCGGTGCTGACCCTCGTGTTGACCTGGCCAACCAGGGCCCGACGCGAGAAGTCATTCGACGCCTACACCCGGCGCCGCGCCAACAGCGGAGTCTGAAGCACGAGGGCTCCTGACGATCAGCCGGGCGGGCAGCCGTAAGGTCAGATCCAGCTCGGCATCCACATGCGCAGACGCCACTGGTTGTAGGGGATGGTTTCCGCTGTCCAGATGGGCAGGAAGAACGCCGACACCAACACCGCCAACACAACAAACGCACCCACGATCACAATGCCGCTCTGACGCCGCCACACGTTGTCCCGGGGCCTGCCCAGGATCAACCCAAGTACGTAGACCAGCGCCAGGATGAGGAACGGCTGGAACACGACCGCGTAGAAGAAGAACATGGTTCGGTCGGGGAACAGGAACCAGGGCAGATACCCGGCCGCCACCCCGGCGAGGATGGCGCCCGCACGCCAGTCGCGCCTGCCGATCCAGAACAGCAGCACCACCAGCAACGACAGCGCAGCGGCCCACCAGATCAGCGGGTTGCCCACCACGCTGACAGCCTGGGAGCAGTCGGAGGCGCCGCAGGTCAGGCCGTCCGATTCATAGTGGAACGACGTCGGCCGGCCCATCACCAGCCAGGACCACGCAGTGGCCTCATACGGGTGCTCGGAGCTGAGGCCGCCATGAAAGGTGTACGCGCTGCGGTGGTACTCGGCCAGCGAGCGCAGGGGAGCGGGAACCCAGTCCCACAGCGGGTCCGGGTTCCCGGCTGCCCACTGACGGTTGTACGCGTCCTTTGAGAGGAACCAGCCCGTCCATGATGCCAGGTAGGTGAGCAGCGCGAGGGGAACGATCGACACGAATGCCTGCAGTCCGTCACGCACGACGGCGCCACCCACCCAGTGCCGGATGCCCACCGTACGCCGGGCAGACATGTCCCACAGCACGGTCATTAGTCCGAACACCGCAATGTAGGGGAGCGCGGACCACTTGGTGCCAAGAGCCAGCCCGAGTGCTATGCCCGCTGCGATCCGCCAGGGCCGAAGCCCCAGCCACGGCCCGTACAGCAGTTGTTCGCGCGTCGGCTGGCCGTGCTCGCGGGCGAAACCCGCCATCAGTGCCGCCAGCCGGTGTCGTGCCTGGTGCCTGTCCAGTATCAGCAAGGCAAAGGCGAGGAGCACCCAGAACGAGAGGAACACGTCCAGCAGCGAGGTTCTGGAATGCACGAGGTGGTGCCCGTCCACCGCCATCAGCAGCCCGGCAACAGCACCAAGCACCGGCGAGCCGAAGAGCCGCTGGGCAACCAGGGCAAGGATGAGGATGGACAGGGTGCCGACCACAGCTGCCGTGAACCTCCAACCGAATGGACTCGACGGCCCGAACAGCAGCATCCCGAAGGCGATCATCCACTTCCCGACCGGCGGGTGCACCACGTAATCCGCGGTATCCAGGATGATGCCGGGATTGCCGTCGTTGAAGGACTCATCCGCATTCTCGGGCCATTCACGCTCATACCCGGACTGCAGGAAGGAGTAGGCCTCCTTGACGTAGTACGTTTCGTCGAACACCAGCGAGTCCGGCTCGCCCAACCGGACGAAGCGCAGCACACCGCCGATCAGCGCAACCATGACGGGCAACAGCCATCCCCACACCCCGAAGCTAAGCCACTCGCCCAGCAGCCGCCGGCGCATAGCCCGCTCAGAGAAAGCCGTGCGCGGCGAAAGAACCCACTGCCGCCCGGGCCCCTTGCGGAGGACGGCGGCTGTGGTGGTTTGGCTCACCGGTTCATCGTACCGATCGGCCCCGACAGTTTCGGTGAGCGGGCAGCCAACCCTATCCCCACCAACTAGGCTGAAGCAGTGACGGATGAAACCAGCGACGACGGCGCCCCGCTCCTGCCGGAGCCACTCACCCCGGGGCACGGCAGTATTGTGCTCGCTGCGACCCCGATCGGGAACATGGGGGACGCGACGTTCCGGCTCGTTTCGCTCCTCGAAACCGCTGACGTCATCGCCGCCGAAGACACCCGGCGCCTGCAGCGGCTCATCGGCTCTCTCGACGTGACACCACGCGGCAGGACCCTCAGCTATCACGAGCACAACGAGGCCTCCCGTACTCCGGAACTGCTCGACCTGGTCGCTGCGGGCGCTACCCTGCTGCTCGTGACCGACGCCGGCATGCCATCCGTCTCCGACCCGGGCTTCCGCCTCGTCGAAGCTGCAGCCGAACGGGGTATCGCGGTCACCGTTGCCCCCGGACCGTCCGCCGTGCTCACCGCGCTCGCCCTTTCCGGCCTGCCTACGGACCGCTTCTGCTTCGAGGGGTTCCTGCCACGCAAGACGGGCGAGCGCGCCGCACGCCTGGCGGAACTTCGCACCGAACGCCGCACCATGGTCTTCTTCGAGGCGCCCCACCGGCTGCAGGCCATGATCCGCGCACTGCATCAGGAGTTCGGGCCGGAGAGGCCCGCCTGCGTCACCCGTGAACTTACCAAACGGTACGAGGAAGTCATCCGCGGGCCGCTGCAGCACCTGCTTGAGTGGGTGGAAAGGGACGTCGTGCGCGGTGAGATCGCCGTCGTCGTCGGCGGTGCACCGGCTGACCAGCCGTCCGCCCCCGAAGACCACGTCGGTGCCGTCAATGAGCTCATGAGTCAGGGACTGAGGCTCAAGGAAGCCGTGGCCGCCGTCGCGGAAGACACAAGGATCAGCAAGCGGGAACTGTATGCCGCAGTGGTGGCCGCGAGGACCTGACCAACTCAACTCCTTGGAGAAGCGGTTGCGGTTACATAACTGCGGTTGAATCTCAACCGCGGGTCTGCCTACGGTCGAAAGGGCGTGCAGCAATTCAAGGCGGCATATATCGCCGAGTCCGAGTGAGAACTAATCGTCCTGACCGACGACGTGGAACGACTGCCCCGTAATTCCACCGCGATCCAAGGAGCACATCGTGAATCCAGCAGACAATACGTCCGGTAGCCACCGTGCAGGAGCTTCCGGGAAGGGCGAGAATGCCAGTGGCGGGAAGGACCACTCCAATCATGGCGGCTCAGGCAAGATGTATCTGAAGTTCGGAGTCATCCTGCTGATCAGCCTGGTGCTGATGTGGACGTTGTCGATGTCAATGGTCCGATCGATCGATCACTTCTATTACAACCTGAGCAACTTCTGGATGGCGCTGCTCATGGTCGGGGCCATGGCGATCGTCATGGTCGTCGGCATGTGGTCGATGTTCAAGAACACCAAAGCAAACATCGCAATGCTCGTCGGATTCGCGGTGCTCTTCGTCGGGGTGTTCGCGCTCGGGCGGACGGAAACTTTCGTCGGCAACGAGCAGTTCCTGAAGTCGATGATCCCCCATCACTCACGCGCGATCCTGGTATGTCAGGAATCAAACATCACCGATCCGGAAATCGAGCAGTTGTGTACGGAGATTGTGGAAACTCAGCGGGAAGAAATCGCCCAGATGCAATCCATCCTGGATCGATACGCCTCCGAGTGATGCCATCCTCCAGAAGCGGTACGTTCCCCGGCCGTTCCGGTTGTCCTGCGCGTCTCAACACACCCTCCGCATAGAATGCGGAGACCGACCCCGGAGGTGTTGAGACACTCGTGAGTAGAGCTGGCCGTTCCGCCCAGTCTGAAGATCCTGCCTATCGGCGGAGTATCCGCCGCGCAGCGGTGGGTGACCCGAAATGTTGACCGCTACCTTGAGCCTTCTCATGGGCATCATCGTCATCCTCGCGATCATCGCTGCGAACGGCTACTTCGTCGCTCAGGAATTTGCCTATATGTCGGTGGACCGGTCCCGCCTGCGGGCACAGGCAAACCAGGGCGATGAGTCGGCCAAGCGCGCTCTGGCGGTTACCGAACGTACCTCGTTCATGCTGTCAGGGGCGCAGCTGGGTATCACTGTGACGGGGTTGCTTGTCGGCTTTGTTGCTGAACCGCTTGTGGGCGAGAGTCTGGGCGTCCTTCTCGGAGGGGTGGGCGTTCCAACTGCGGTGAGTGTCACGGTGGGAACCGTGGCGGCCCTGGCTGTTTCCACTGTCGTGCAGATGGTGTTCGGCGAGCTTTATCCGAAGAATCTCGCTATCGCCAACCCTGAACCGCTCGCGCGGGCCCTTGCGCGCTCAACAAAGATCTATCTGGTCCTGTTTGGCTGGCTGATCACGGTGTTCGACCATGCCGCGAACGCGCTCCTGCGGATGCTGCGCATCGAGCCTGTGCATGACCTCGACAGCAGCGCGACCGCCCGGGATCTTGAGCGCATTGTTGCCGAGTCCCGTGAAAGCGGCGATCTGCCCGAAGAGTTGTCGGTCATGCTCGACCGCATTCTCGACTTCCCGCAGCGGGAGGTGGAGCATGCGATGATTCCCCGGCTGCGGGTGGACTCGGTGAAGCCGACTACGACGATCGGGGAGGTACGCTTTCGGATGGCACAGGAGCACACCCGCTACCCGGTCGTTGACGACCAGGACGAGCCCGTCGGCGTGATTCACCTTGTCGACCTGCTTGGCACAACAACTGACGACGACACCGTTGCAACCATCATGCGCACGCCCACGGTACTGCCGACGTTGATGTCCCTGCCTCACGCTTTGGAGCACATGACCCAGGAGCGCAACGAACTGGCATGCGTCATCGACGAGTACGGCGGCTTCGCGGGAATCATCACGCTGGAGGACCTCGCGGAGGAGATTGCAGGGGAAATCGCTGACGAACATGACACCGGCTTCCCGGAATCAGTGGAAACAGACGACGCCGGCAGGTGGCGCATCGCCGGAGATGTCCACATCGACGAAGCTGAACGCTCCATCGGCCACGGACTTCCGCGCGGCAAGTATGAAACGATGGCCGGTCTGCTCATCGCCCACCACAGTGCGCTGCCCGCCGTCGGCGAAACCGTCCACGTTGCACTTCCTGATGACCCGGCAGAACTGGTCAAGGACGATCCCGTGTACCGCCGTTTGGATGCGGAAGTGCTTGAACTGGACCGGCGGGTACCGAAGACAATTCGCGTAACGCTCCGCGAGTCCGACGGCAGGGACGATCGTGATCTGGAGTCCGTGCCGGAGAAGGAGAAGCGATGAGCAACCCCTGGATTGTGTTGATCGCGACCGTCGGTCTTATCGGGTTGAGCGCCTTCTTCGTCGTCATTGAATTCGCTCTACTCGGAGCACGCCGCCACCGCCTTGAGGAGGCCGCTGCCACCAGCAGGGGAGCCCGTGCGGCGTTGAAGTCCGTGAACGAGCTCACGGTCATGCTCGCAGGCGCGCAACTGGGCATCACCGCCTGCACGTTCGCCCTGGGAGCTGTGACCAAACCGGCCGTGGATGCCTGGTTCACGCCAATTTTCGCCGGATGGGGCCTCCCGTTCTGGGTGGCTGATACGACGTCGTTCGTGTTGTCACTCTTCATTGTGACCTTCCTGCACCTTGTGGTCGGTGAAATGGCACCAAAATCCTGGGCGATCGCTCATCCGGAGACCTCCGCGATCCTGGTGGGTCTGCCGGCACGGGCCTTCGTCTGGATTTTCCGGCCGCTACTGCGCTGGATCAACGAGGTGGCGAATCGTCTCGTCAAAGCGTCCGGTGTGGAACCTTCCGACCGGGCCGCAGTGGGAGGGCAAGACGTCGATACCATCCGCCACCTGGTTGAACACTCCGCGAATGTCGGAGCGCTTGACGCATCGATCCGCACCCCAATCTCAGGCGCACTGGACCTGGAGGAGCTCCGGGTTGAGACACTCATCGCCGAGGGAACGGCGCCCACGGCGGTGCAGCCGGACGCGACCGCGTCGGATGTACGGGAGGCAGCGGCACGTTCCGGTCACATGCGGATTCTCGTCCAGCCGGATACCAGTGAAGGAATACCCGGCGTCGTCCATGTGCGTGACACGCTTCTTGAACCGGCTGACCGGCCCGCGCGCGAGTTCGCGCGCCCGGCGTACGTTCTCGCACCCGAGGTGCCGGTGCACGAAGCCCTGGCACGCATGCGACGGGCTCGGGAACAACTCGCGGTAGTGATGGATGGTCACCGGCTCCTCGGTATTGTCACGCTCAACGATGCCCTGCGTAACGTCCTACCTCGCATCGAGGTCTGATGTATCACAGGGTATGTGCGGCGAGGTTCGAAACCGTGAACAAGGATGGGCGGTGAGGAGCTGGGTTTGGCTCCACCGAAAACCGGGTGTAGTTCCAAGGTCAGGTAGAAGGAGGGCTCTGGGATGGGTTAGGATCTTTCTATCAAGGGGAGTACTCCCGTCTGTGATCGGCCCGTCATTACGGATGCACTGAAGCATCTCGGGTCGTCGGTTCCGGTGTCGTCCGGGCGGAGGAGACCTTGGCGTATCTGTCAACGCCTACCCCTTGGGAGCACCCCTATGCAGGTCACACCTTTGATCTGGCTCATCACGATCGCTGTGACGATCCTGTTCTTCGTCTACGAGTTCTTCGCCCACGTGCGTAAACCCCACGAGCCGTCCATCGGGGAATCGGCGCGCTGGTCCGCTTTCTACATCGGATTGGCATTGCTGTTCGGTGTGGGAATCGGCACGGTTTCGGGATGGACGTTCGGTGGCGAGTACTTCGCCGGCTACCTCACCGAGAAGGCACTGTCGATCGATAATCTGTTCGTCTTCCTCATTGTCATGGCTGGATTTGCGGTGCCGAAGAAGTACCAGCAGAAGGTGCTGATGATCGGAATCATCATCGCCCTGATCCTGCGCGGCGGGTTCATCGCCATCGGAGCGGCCCTCATCGAGAACTTCTCCTGGGTGTTCTACCTCTTCGGTGCCCTGCTGCTCGTGCTGGCCTACCGGCAGGCATTCAGCAGCCACGAGTCCAATCCCGCTGACGGTAAGTTCATGACACTCGTGCGCCGGGTCCTGCCCGTCACTGACGAGTATCACCAGGACAAGCTCACCGTGATGCAGGGCGGGAAGCGCTTCGTCACGCCGATGCTGCTCACAATCATCGCGATCGGCTTCGTGGACCTTATCTTCGCCGTCGATTCGATCCCGGCGATCTACGGCCTAACCAACGAGGCCTATATTGTCTTCACCGCGAACGCGTTCGCGCTGATGGGTCTGCGTCAGTTGTTCTTCCTCATCGGAGGGCTGCTCGAGCGTCTGGTCTACCTCGCCCAGGGACTGGCCGTCATCCTCGGCTTCATCGGCGTGAAACTGGTCTTCCACGCCCTGCACGTCAACGAGCTCTCCTTCATCAACGGCGGGGAACCGATGCTCTGGGTGCCCGAAATCCCCATCTGGTTCTCGCTGCTCTTCATCGCAGCCACAATCGTCGTCGCGACGGTGGCGAGTCTGCTCAAGACCCGCCGCGACGAGAGCAAGGACGACCGCGGGCTGGTCCACGGCGAACCGGTGCTCACTGCCGACCCAGAGGACGGGGTCGAGGAGCCCGAGGTCGACGAGAAGACGACGTCCACCGCAGCCAAGTCCAACTAGCACCCCACCGGCAGCTGTGAAAGGGGTGACCCAGGGCATCTCCGCCCTGGGTCACCCAAACCCCGACGACGCTAAGATGCATAGCATTGCAGCGGATGCCTAGGCGGCAGCAGCGAGACTGCCGCTTATCGCGGTTCACTGCTGGGTCTGGCGATACTTCACTGAGAGATTAGTGCTGTTTCAGGGGGCTGGTGGTGCGTCAGTGTTCACTGACGTGGCGAGCAGGTAGGGGTCGTTTTCCCACTGCTCGTATAGAGCGTCATCGAGGTCCACTCCTAGTTCGTTTTCGACTTCTGCGATGTCCAGGTACTCGTAGACTGTGCCGTTGACGAACACGGCCTGTCCTGGTTCTAACTGCTGCGCTTCCCCTTCATGGAGCACTAGCAGCGGGTCGACGGTGGTCTCGTCCATCCCCGCGAGGGTGAACCCCTGTGCGTCGAGTGGCTCTCGGACCTGGGCGGACAGGGTTACTTCCTCGCCGAAGTATATTGTCAGCTCGTCCCAGAAACTCTGGTCGTACACTTCGTCGTAAGGCCCGGATTCGAGCGTGTCGTCGGCTTCTTCCTCATCGATATTCTCCAGCTCGAGACCGGGGTCTACGTTCTCCTCTCCGCAGCTGGTCACGCCCAGCACGGCAATTGGTAGCACCGCGATCGTGGCGGCCTTCATCCAGGTGGTCGGTGTTCTTGCTTCCATCTTTTCCTCCATCCGCGGAACCGGTGCCTGTTGGCGTCCAGGTTGTCGGTCGTCTTCGTTCGGGTTGTGCCTCAGGTGCCCGGTGCTTCGGGTGCGTCGATGGCGGTGACTTCGAGGTAGTGCTCTCCGATCCAGTCCTCGTGGAGCGCGTCGTCGAGGTCTATTCCCGTTTCTTCCTCGGCGGTCTCGGGGTCGAAGGATTCCATCACAACCCCGGTAAGCTGGATCGGCATGCCGGGTAGGACATTGTCGGTGTCGTTCCCGTTGAGCACGAGCAGGGGATCGACGGTGGGGTCGTCCTCGTTGATGATGGTGAATGAGGTGGGGGAGAGTACGTCGAGGACCTCCGCGGAGAGGCTGACTTCCTGACCGACATAGGTTTCGATCTCGTCGTAGATATTCGGGTCGTATGGCTCAGTCTCAGCCTCGGCACAACCGGCCAGTCCGAAACTGGCTGAAGCTATGACTGACAGTGCGGTGGCCTTTTTCAGGGATGCCAGCCTCGTTGGTGCTCTCATGGTTCGTCCTCCGTGGATATTTGTCAGGTGACCCACCTCCGGGGCGCGCTCATTCACGGTAAGCACGCGCGATTCCTGCATCCAACGAGAGTAATTCTCTTGTTACACGCGGGTCGGGGACTTTCCACAGCTGGCAACCATGCTCGTACGGCCTATTACCGCAGGGATTCAGGAGGGACAGTTGATGGAATGACGGCGACCCATCACGGAAACGAGATGCCGATCGTTACTCCCCCGTTATATCCGTTCTCGTGCCTCCGGGCGTGACCGTTCTAGTCGGTGGTTAGGGAGGCAGCGTTGATGGCTTCGACGTACGCCTGTTCTTCCCATTCTCCGAACACGGCGGCGTCCAAAGCTAGATCCAGTTCCTGTTCCACTGTGGCGGGATAAAACTCTTCGTGGACTACACCTGTCACTCCCACGGGCATTCCGGGAGTGAGTCCGGGGAGTTCCGTTTTATGGACTATCAGCAGCGGTTCGATGATGACCTCGTCGACATCGACCACGTCCTGCTCGGGCCGGTTCGTGGCGTTCGTGGAGCTTACGATGGTGAACACATTCGGCGAGATGACTTCGCCCACGATGGCCGCCAACGTGACTTCCTCACCAACGTAGAATTCCACATCGTCGAAGAACTCGTGGTCGTAAACCCCGGTGTAGTCCTCGTAGGAATCAACGGCTCCCGAGTCTTCCTCCAGCGCCTCAGCGCCCGCCTCGGCTGACTCTTCAACGAGGCCTGGGAGGTCATCTTCTTCAGAACTGGTGCACCCGCTCACACCGATTAGCGCGGCAGGCAGAATTGCTAACGCAGCAACTGTACGTATCAACGACTCCTTCTCAACGTTCATGGTTACTCCTGTTCGTGAGGGGCCGTTGCCGCCGTATTTCACGGAAGCCGCGGTCTCCTGCTGCTTGAAGGTGTCCATCCACCTTGTCTTCGTCGGTCCCTGCCGGTCAAGGAGAACTGCCTGTTGAAACACTGACAGCTAGAAACTGTGCACAGCTCTCAATCGCTGCGAGGTAACGAATACACACGCTGGGCTTTTAGCGCGGTCACGGTCTTGTAAAGGCGGTTGAAGCCTGATCGGACGCTTGCTTACGGTCGAAGGGACGTAGATAGCAAATCCAAGTACATGCGAAAGGGCGGATGCGTCACCGCCCCCGCCTGAAGGAGGAATTATGACTATCCAGCAGAAATACCCATGGACGCGGAAGATGGCTTTCGCGGCGATCGTCCCATTCACCGCTGTAGGCCTTGTAGCCTGCGGAGGAGAGACCGTCGTTGAGGAAGCCGAAGAGGAAGGTCCGGTTGCTGAAGCGGCCATCCTTGGCGAAACCGTGACACTGCAAACGGAAGTGCAGGAAATCGTGGGCCCGAATGTTTTCACGGTGGGAGACGATGACACCCTCATCCTCGCTGCCGCCGGGATGGGCGACGTACTCGAAGAGGGCGACAACGTGCAGGTGACAGGCACGGTGCGGAACTTCATTCTCACCGACATCGAGGCAGAGGGCTTCGATTTCAATGACGACGAAGCGGCGTACGTCGTGGAATACGAACAGGAATTGGTTGTCATGGCCGATGATGTGGAGGAGCTGCCCTAGGGTCAGTCCCTCGGACGTCGTAGACAGCGCGGGCTTGATGTGAAAGGTGAGGGCCTCCTGGTGTCGAATGTGAGTTATCACCTCATTCTGACAACGGGAGGCCCTCCCTTTGCCAGCGATATGCAGCGGAATTTTTAGCCATCTCAATCATCGGCGGCCGTTAGTGACGTGGGCTGTCGGTGTCGCCGGGTCGAGGTTGTCGATGAGGTCGGCCAGTGCAGTGTTGACTTCATCGGGGTGGGTGAGGTTCACCATGTGACCGGCACCTTTCACCATTATCAGGCGGGCCGAGGAGCCGATTTCGTGGGCAAGGTGCTCGCTTCGTTCGGAGGGGATAGCCCTGTCTTGGGTTCCGCTCACGATGAGGACGGGGATGCTCTGAAGCACGTTCAATGCAGCGGGAACGTTATAGCTCACCAAGGCTGGGTAGAACGCGGTCGCTATCGCCAGCGGCGTGCGAATCCAGGAGTCCTGCATGATCTGCGCGGCTTCCTTCGGCGGATCATTGCGGCTGAAGAGTCTGTGGATCAGCCATCGTCGTCCCTTTGGTCTGCGGAACGGCGCGATGTGGTCGATGATCGGGGAGATCAGCCATAGAAGCCATGAGGCCGCCGTTGTCAAACGTAGTCGCACCGCTAGCCGCGCGGCTGCGTGGGGCATCGTCATGGCGGGGAGGTGTCCCGCGGCGGTCGAAAGCAGGGTGACCGCCACGATTCGTTCTCCGAAAAGCTCCGGACGCTCTCTGGCAAGGGTCAGCGCGGCCATTCCTCCCATCGAGTGGGCGACAAGAACTATCCGACCGGGGGATTGGTCCTCGATGACGCGGGCCAGGTCGCGTGCGAGCTGGTTGATTGTCGCTTTCCGGAAGCGGCCCCAACCGCTGGAACCATGGCCCCGCTGATCGAAGAGCACCAAACGTCCCCGATCACGTAGGGCAGCTCGTTGGGCCTGGAATTCCTGTAAACGGGAACCGAATCCGTGAACAAAGACAACCGTGAGCGGGCCCTCGACCTGTCCATCGGTCTCCACGTGCAGCTGCACCCCATCGTCGGTGGTGATCGTGGATTCAGCCCGTGAACTGACTTGTTGGGATGTGCGCCGCGCGTAGGTGAGACGGGCGGCCACGCTAGACGCAGCGAGCACGACGCCGGCCACCAACAGCCTCATACGCCCTGCCCTATATTCGCCGGTGGCCGCGGTCGGATTTTGTCGGTCGTTTCTCATGGGATCAGTCATCGGCGGTTACCTTCCGGCTTTCCAGCGGCGTGGGTTCAGAGACGGGCCTGGACGTTTCTGCGGCGTTAGGTTTTGAGGATCCGCGCGCTGGTTTGAAGTAATGCCAACAGACAGAAACCCACCCGGCGGCGAAGATCACGCTGATCACTGTGTCGGTCGGATAATGAACGCCCCAGTACACTCGGGAAATGCCCACGCCCAGCACGATGAGTGGGGCGAGGATGAAGCCGAGGTAGCGCAGCCGGGACTGCGACCATGCTCCGATCAGGAGAGCGAGCCCGCTGTACAGGACGACAGCGGCCGCCACATGCCCGGAAGGAAACGATGAGGTCGGCGGAAGCCCCTCGGACAGGTGATCGACGTCCGGCCGGGAGCGGCCGACGATCATTCCAGTGATCAGATACAACGCGGTCTCGCCGGTCACAATCACGAGCAGAAACACCGCAGGAGCGGTACGCCTCGTAATGGCCAGGGAGAGTGCTGCGGTGACCAGCAGAACTCCAATGATTCCGGTGGTGGTCCCAAAGGACCCGGCGACCGTTGCCAGGGCGTTCAACGTGTCCGTGCGGTGCTCAGCGAACCATTGCACCACCGCCTCGTCCATAAGCTCGATAGAGGTAAGTACCCCGGTGATGAGGAATCCCACACCGGTCACACCGGCGGCAATGAGCACCCAGATACCGGCGAGTTTCCCGGCGCTGCTCCGCCCGCCGGGTAGTGGCCGGTCACCTGCTGGTGCCAGGGCCAGCGCGGCCCGGTCCTGTGCCGGCAGCCCGAACCACCAGCTCGTGCGCAGGCCAGGAGGCTGTTGCCACTTCCGGAAGGCCCACACGGTCGCGCCCAACCAGGCTAGCCCTAGCAGCCAACCACCGAGCGCCGGTCCCAATGGGACAGCCCCTGCAAGGACCCGAACGACGTCGAAACCAACCACAGCGACCGCCGGGCCGATCACCGCCCAGGCCCGTCCCTTCACCGGGACGACGGGTAGGAAGACCAGCAGCAAAACCCCGCACGTAACAGTGAGCTGTATCGACCCGCCGGAAAACACGCTTTCGCCTCCCGAGCTCGCACCGCTCGTGAGGGGGTCGAGTGTCATCAGGAGCATCCCGCCGCCGGCGAGAACGGCCATCCCAACGGCAGCAGCGGCCACGTACACCGCCAACGCGTGAAGAGCGCGTATCAGCAGCCACACTGCCGCCACCGGCAGAATCAGCCATCCGGCTTGCGCTGCGATCTCCGCAACGAAGTTCGCGGCGCCGCCCAGCACATCAATGAACCCGCCCACTGAGGAACTGGCAGTACTGGGCAGCGGCGCCACCAATTCGAACACCAGGCCCAGAGCAGTCAGCGCGAGAAGGATCCCGGCACACCGCAGGACGAATCGGTTCATCCCCTCCGCCAGTTCATTTGCCATCATGGGCTCCTCTCTTGTGGTTCTTCGCCCTGCCTATCTTTACTGCAGGTTCGCTGTCAGGCGGCATGCGTTGTCCAGAAACTTCTGAGGTGCTGGCCGTTCCTGCCAGGAGCGAAGATCCAGTTGGTGGCTTTCGGCACGGTATTGTGCCGCGATCCCGTCGAGGTCCTGGACTATTCGCCGGTCGTGAACCAGAAGGTTGATTTCCTGGTTCAGCTCGAAGGACCGTATGTCCATGTTCGAGGAAGCGATGACTGCGGTCTCCTCATCAACGAGTACATATTTGGAGTGAAGGACGTATGGCTCCCGGTAGAGGTGGAGGACAATACCGGCGCGGAGGATCTCTTCGTAGTAGGAGCGCTGCGCGTGATGCGTCAACAGATGGTCCGAGGTCGCGCCGACGCAGAGATCGACTCGGACCCCGCGCTGGGCAGCCGACGTGAGGGCGATGAGTAACGACTCATCGGGAACCAGGTAGGGACTGCACATCAGAACCCGCTCCTGGGCCCCGTAGATGAGTTGGTTGAAGAGGCGAAGGTTGTTCGCGTTCCCCAGCCCCGGTCCACTGGGCACCAGTTGGCAGTAACTACTGTTCGCCGGGGCTGTTGCTCGGCTGTCCATTCCCGCTGCAGGGATCGCTTCAGGCGGTAGTGATGCGGACGGATTGGTTTCGGCGGACCAGTCAGCGAGGAACACCGTATTGAGGCTCCCGACCAGTGGGCCTTCCACCTGGACCATCAGATCAATCCAGGTGAACCCCTTCTTCTGGTTCCGCTTCTTGTTGTAGCTGGCGTCGATCATATTCTGCGATCCGGTGAACCCCACCCGGTTGTCCACGACGAGGATTTTCCGGTGATTGCGCAGATCCGGTCGTTGATAGTGGAAACGAGGCGGAGCGGCCGGAAGCATCCTTCGCCAATTGATGCCGGCAGCATTCAATCGCGAGATAGCTGCCTCATACCCGGGAAACCCGACGCTGCCTACATGGTCAACCAGCACGCGCACCCGCACGCCGCGAGCATGCGCCTTCTCCAGGGCATCGAAGAAGCTGTCCGTCGACGGATCGGCAGCGAGAATGTAGAACTGTGCGTGAACAAAGGCGGAGGCGTGCTCTACCGCATGCGTCATCGCCTCGATACTTTCACCGTAGTCCGGGTGAAGCGTCAAGTCGTTCCCGGTCAACAACGGAGTCGCTCCGTTGCGCTGATTGAGGGTGACAGCCGCTTGTATCGACGGTGGAATGGGGGATGGAAGTGAACGCTCAGTTCCATCGCCTGGGTTGGGCTGCGTCTGGCGCTGAAGCTGGGTGATCAGGCTTTGCTCCAAGCCGGCGCGGTGGCCTCGGAGGCTGGATTTGCCGAAAAGCAGGAAGACTATCACCCCGATAATCGGCAGGAAAAATATGAGAACGAGCCAAGCCAGGGCAGCAGAGGGACGTCGGTTGCGAGGAACGATACCCAAGGCCGTGATCCGAATCAGGAAATCGACGACGACAAGCCACGTGAGTGTCCGGCCTGCGGGTGAACCCCACCATGAGAGGAAGTCCAAGACTCAGTTGACCGACGAAGCTGTGGCTGTTGCGGTCGTCTTCTTGCCAGAACCGGCTGCACCCGGCGCGGTGGTGGCGGGCGCCGAGAGCGCGGCTATCTTCTTCTTCGTCCAGGTGTGCTTGTTCTTAGTGCCCATCGCTCCTGCTTCAGGTTGAGGGCCGGACGGCACAATCCGTGCCCCCCGGTAGTGGTCGGGAGTTATCAGCGCCTGGAGGACACCGTAAGCACGCTCAGGAAAAAGGTTCAAAGGCAGTAACCCGGGCGTTACCTTCTCCCGGGAGGCGTTATCGGGCTGTTATTCAACGTCTGGTTCGTGCCCTGATGACCGAGCCATTTTGCGAACAGTACCGGCCGTCGCACTACCTGTGGGATGTGCTCTTTTCCCTAGGACCGGACCGCTTAGCCCAGTCCGCTTAGCCGAGTCCGGCGGGTTCCTGGTGGCCGTCGTCGTCGGTGATTCGCCCGCTGACCGGCTTCCGCGAGAGGTGAACGTCACCGGATTCCGGGCCGCTGGCAGTCGCTGCGGCTACGGCGTCGTGGTCATCGGCCTTGGTGTAGGCGTGGCGCAGGTGCACCGGCTCAATGGGGGCACCCTGGCGCTTTTCCTGCCGCCTCTTGGCCGCGAGGTTCAGGGCTTCCACAGCGATCGCGAAGGCCATCGGCCCGTAGATGAGGGCCTTGTCGATCTTGACCCCGAAGCCGTCGGCGATCAGGAACACACCGATGAGCACCAGGAACGCCAGCGCCAGCATCTTGACGGTGGGATGCCTGTTGACGAAGGCGAAGATGTACTTCGCTGAGAAGAGCATGATCGTGAAGGAGGACAGGACGGCGACGATGATGACCAGAAGGTTGTCGACCATTCCGACGGCGGTAATCACCGAGTCGAACGAGAAGACCATATCCAGGATGATGATCTGCCCCAGCACGGCACCAAACGTGGCAGCCTTCACGCCACCGACACCATGGGACTCCGTGCCTTCAAGCTTCTCGTGGATCTCGCGAACCGCCTTGTAGACGAGGAACAAGCCGCCGAAGAGCAGGATCAAATCCCTGCCGGAGAATCCCATGCCGAAAAGCTCGAAGAGATCCTCGGTGAGGGAAATAATCCAGGAAGCCGCGAACAGCAACACGATGCGCATCAGCATTCCGAGCGTCAGTCCGAGGTTTCGGGCTTTCGCCTGTTGCTCCACCGGGAGCTTGCTCGCCAGGATGGAGATGAAAATGACGTTGTCCACACCAAGGACTATTTCCAGGATGAACAGTGTCACGAACGCGATGGCCAGGTCGGGTGTCAGCTCGAATGCCAATTCCATCCGGCCAGCCTAGCAATGTGCATGGCACGTTTCGTGGGGCACGCGGGCCTGTTACTGTCGGCAGCGCAGGGGACTAGCAGCCGAGAGAGAGTTCAAGCAGATGAAACGTGTGTTCAAGATCGTCGGGGCAGTCTTCGGTGTACTGGTAGGCGCACTGCTGGTTTACGGGGTGCTGATCGAGCCGCGATTGATCCTCGACGAGCGTCGCTACGAGATCGCGATCCCGAATCTCGACCCGGAGTGGGATGAGGCCGAGGTAGCCGTATTCTCCGATATGCAAGTGGGTATGTGGTTCGCGAACACCGGCATGATCGAGCGGATCGTGGAACGGACGGTGGAGGCGGATCCCGCCGCGGTTCTGATCGGCGGCGATTTCGTCTACAGCCACGACCCCGGCAACCAGAAGAAGATAGACACCGTTGTCACCCTGATTTCGCCGCTCACCGAAGCGGGAATCCCGGTCTTCGCAGTACTGGGAAATCACGACTACATCGTCGGAGCAGAAGAAGAACTAACCGCCGCCCTGGAATCCATCGGGGTAACGGTGCTGCTCAACGAAACCGCCGAGATCCCATCAACGGCAGGTGCACCCCTGCATATTGTCGGGCTCGGTCCCGCCTACGAGGAGCTGGCAGACACTGAAAAAGCATTGGACGGGCTGGACCCGGACGAGGCGCGACTGGTACTGATGCATAACCCGGATACCTTCAGGGCCATGCCTGCCAACAGTGCGCCTCTGGCGGTGGCCGGGCACACGCACTGCGGGCAGATCGCCGTTCCTGGAACGCCTGAATGGTCGTGGCTGTCTCTCACATCAGAGCAGCCTGTTGTCGCTGATGGGTTTGCCCCGACCGATTTCGGCGCTTCCGGAAATCAACTGTACGTAAACTGCGGTATCGGCTTCAGTGACATTCCTGTACGGATCAGCGCCCCACCACAACTGGCGTTCTTCGAACTCACTGCAGAGGCCGCACCGACCAGGTAAGAAGACAAACATGCGTCCGAGAGTTCCCAGCCGGTCCCGGTTGGGCTAGTTGGCTTCCTTGGCTTGGGCGGTATGGGTGAGGGTCATCAGTAAGAGCCCACCCACGAGGTTCCCGCCGGTAGCGAGGAGAACGTTCATCCCCACCTCTGCGTAGGTGATGTCGCCGCCGAGCCATAGGCCGGCAAGCAGATGGAGTGCGGAGACGACGACATGGTCGAAGGGTCCCAGTGCCAGGAATACCCCGACAAGGTAAGCCAGGACCATACGGCTGCCGGCGGAACCGACAGCGTGAAGCAGATACGAGAGCAACGTCAGGAGGGTCCCCGCGGCGATGGCACGCATGAAGGTGGCTAGTCCGCTCTTCGCCGTGATTTCTTCGGCTACCTTGATCAGTACTTCGTGGGCGCCCGCAGGTAGAGCACCTTCCACAATGAAGACACCAGCCATAACCGCCCCGCCCAGGAGGTTGAGAACCAGGATGATCGCCCACAGTCGGACAAGCCGGAACCAGGTCGATCTCTGGCGCCGGTCTATCGCCACCGCGACCGGGTCGAAAAAGTTCTCGGAGAACAACTCTGACCGGCCGATGACGAGAAATATCAGCCCCATCCCGAAGGCCAGCGCCCCCGCGAGCTTGGCTGGCCCTGCTCCCGCCGCCGGTTCAACGAGGTGTTCTGCCATAGCAAGAGCGATGATCCCGAACACGATGGTCACACCTGCAATGAAACCGGTCGACACCTGTTCGAGCGGCGGCATGGCCAACCGGCGCTCACCCTCACTCTTCGCGCGGTTGTAGATTTCCTCAGGCGCCGGTTCCGTCATCAGCAATCACCCCACTCCCACCATCACCCTCACCGGGACAAACACCGTGTGCACCCTTCGATCCGCGCCCGGCCTGCATCCTGCAACGCTACCCACAGACTCAGGCCCCAGCCAAGGGCTCGGCCGACCATCTAGACCTCGATGCGAGCAAAAACGTTACCCAGGCATCATTGAGCGCCGACTGTGCACTCCGACAGTGCTTGGCGCTCTACGTGGTGCAGATTTGTATGGACAGGGCTTGAAACGCAGGGCTAGCGTGAGAGCTCTGACACAGTACTGACTCAGGCCTCCACCTCGATGATCGTAAAGGCTCCCGGATGACTATTACCGCACAGCGCGAACAAGAACTTCTGTCCTCGGTCCCCACCGGCCTGCTGATCGGCGGCGAATGGCGCGACGCTTCGAACGGCAAAACCTTCGACGTCGAGGACCCCGCAACCGGCAAGACGCTGCTGAGCATCGCCGACGCCAGCCCCGAGGACGGCAAGGCCGCACTCGACGCCGCCGCTGCCGCACAGGACGAGTGGGCACTCACCGCACCCCGGGAGCGCGGCGAAATCCTCCGCCGCGCCTTTGAGCTCGTCACCGAACGCGCCGACGACTTCGCGCTCCTCATGACCATGGAAATGGGCAAGCCCCTCGCCGAAGCCCGTGGTGAGGTGACCTACGGTGCCGAGTTCCTCCGCTGGTTCTCCGAGGAAGCCGTGCGGACCTCCGGCCGCTACTCCACAGCCCCGGATGGCAAGTCGCGCATCCTCGTCAACAAAAAGCCCGTCGGCCCCTGCCTGCTCATCACCCCGTGGAACTTCCCGCTGGCAATGGCTACGCGCAAGATCGCCCCCGCGGTCGCCGCCGGCTGCACCATGGTGCTCAAGCCCGCGAACCTGACCCCGTTGACATCCCTACTGTTCGCCAAGGTCCTCGAAGAGGCCGGCCTTCCGGCAGGCGTGCTCAACATCGTCTCCACCACCGACGCCGGTGGCGTCACCGGACCCCTCATCAAGGACAGCCGCCTCCGCAAGCTCTCCTTCACGGGCTCGACGCCGGTTGGCCGCCGCCTACTGGCTGACGCCTCCGAGAACGTCCTGCGCACCTCCATGGAGCTCGGCGGGAACGCACCGTTTGTGGTCTTCCAGGACGCCGACCTTGACGCGGCTGTCGCAGGCGCCATGGCCGCGAAGCTCCGCAACATGGGCGAGGCCTGCACCGCCGCCAACCGGTTCATTGTGCACGAGTCCGTCGCCGCGGAGTTCGCCGACAAGCTCGCCGCCCGCATGAAGGACGTCACTCCGGGCCGCGGCACCGAGGACACCTCGAAGCTGGGCCCGCTGATCGACGGCAAGAGCCGCGACAACGTGCACTCGCTGGTGCAGGACGCGGTCAACGACGGCGCGCAGGTCCTTGCCGGTGGATCCCCGCTGGACGGCCCCGGCTACTTCTACCCGGCGACGGTGCTCATGGATGTTCCGCAGAAGTCCCGCATCCTGCAGGAGGAGATCTTCGGCCCGGTAGCGCCGATCATCACCTTCTCGAACGAGGACGACGCCGTCCGGCTGGCCAACAACACCGAGTACGGACTCGTGGCGTACGTCTTCACCCGTGACCTCAACCGCGGGCTGCGGATGGGCGAGCGGCTGGACACCGGCATGCTCGGCCTCAACGCCGGCGTCATCTCCAACGCGGCGGCACCGTTCGGCGGCGTGAAGCAGTCGGGCCTGGGACGCGAGGGCGGGTACGAGGGTATCGAGGAGTACCTCTACACGCAGTACGTGGGCATCGCGGACCCGACCGCCAGCTAACCCTGCCGTGAATGGGCAGGACCCGCCCCTTTCGATGGGACATAAGGGGCGTGTCCTGCCAAATCAACGTGCGGTGGAGGCGGCTGCGACGGCCTCTTCGCTGCGCTGCGCTCCGAAGGGCTGCCACAGCGAGCGGGGCCAGAACCTGGCACGGAGCCGTGCGGAGACGCCGGCGGACTGGTGGAGCGCGTCAGTAACCGTCCGCACGTCGGCCCAGCTGTTCGTCGTCCGGGTCTCCGCACCGGCGAACTCCGCATATTCCTCTTCCTCGTAGGAACGCCGTAGCCGCTCGAGCGCGGCCGCGGCGCCGTCGTCGAACTGGCCGCGCTGCCGCAGCCGCTGCTCGAAGCTCCGGGGAGTGTCGGTCGGCAGGGGAGGGATGCCGTAGTCCGAGGCGAGCTCGACAGTTTCCGCCCACGCCACCGTCGCGGCCCCCACTCCTTCGGTGTTGGCGGTGATTGAACGACGACGGCGGTCGGTACGCAGCATCCGCAGCGCCATCGGCAGCAGCACGAGCACTCCGAGCAGCACAGCGAGGATTACGCCGAGGGTGGAGCTTCGCTCGGCGCTCTCACGTCCGGCCTTGGCTGTCTCTTCCTCTTCAGAGTCGGGGAACGGTGTTGCGATGGATGGGTTGCCTGTTTCGACGCCCGGGTTCAGGTTGTCCGAATTGACTGACGGGCCCACCGGGTTGAGGGTGGTGAGCGCATAATCGGGAACCACACCCCGTGACGGTGTCGGCTCGAACTGAACCCAGCCGACGCCCTCGAAGTACAGTTCGGGCCAGGCGTGTGCGTCCTTGGAATTGATGGTGTACTCGGTGAATTCCGTGCCGCCCTGCCCAATGACCTCCTCGCCGGTGGGCGTCCCGGGGGAGTAGCCCACGGCTACCCGGCTGGGGATTCCGGCCAGCCGGGCCATCACCGCCATGGTCCCTGCGTAGTGGACGCAGTACCCGGACTTGGACTCGAGGAACCGGGCCATCACGTCGAGGCTGTTGCCGTCATACCCGCCGTCCACGGGCGCGTCCACCGAGTACACGAAGGACGGTCCGCGCAGGAAGCTCTGGATGGCGATCGCCTGGCTGTACGGGTTGGAGATTCCATCGATAACCGAAGCCGTGGTATTGCGGATGATGTTCGGCAGCGAGTCGGGAAGGGCGAGGTACTGCTCGGGCACCGATTCCGGGTTGGCCGGTGGAATGCGCTGCAGCCGTTCCTTGGTCAGGACCGGTTCGGTGCTCTCCACCAGGTATTCCTGCTGCGCGGTGGATCCGCCGTCGATCGCGAGGATGCTGAGGTTCCCCGGGTCATAGGCCCACTGCCCATTCAGCCCGCTGATTCTGACCGGAGCGTAGGGTGCGAGGAGCCATGGGCTGGTGAAGCTGTCCGTGCTGATTCGTGTGAGTGTCGGTTCTCCGAGGGGCTGGCCCTCGGAGGCCATGTCATCCACGCCGGCCACGCGCTGCCCGAGCCGCTGGTCAGGCTCCCAGCGCTGCCCGCTGAAGTCCTCCAGCGTGACCGACCGCAGGTACAGCGGTTCATTGGCCGTGGTTGCGTAATCGATCCGCCCGAATCCGTTCGGGTTCCGCAGGTCATTGCCCAGCGTGACGATCGGGTTCAGGCCGGTTGCCGTTCCCCACAGGTTCATCCGTGCTCCCTGCGGGAAAGCACCCGAGTTGAAGCCCGGAATGGCCAGCGGAAGTACGACGGCGATGCCCAGTGCCAGCGCGCCTATCGTCAGCCCGCGGGACACGTGGGCACCGGACAGTTCGCTGGTGGACGCGGATTCCCGCCGCTCCTCCCGCCAGTGCGCACAGCCCAGCAGCAGGAGGAAGCCTGCTACCGCGGCAATGAAAGCCGGCACGCCCACGCTGTTGATGCGTACGACGGCGGGAACCACCAGGATTGCCAGCAGCGCCAGTCCGCTGGTGGCCGGCATCCGCAGCGTGTTGGCGAGCGTATCGACGAGGATGGCGATGAGTCCCACTCCGGCGCAGACCACCAGGAAGAGTCCGGCCGTCGGCAGCACCGGCGCCACCTGCGACACCACGGTGTTCTGCGCGTGTCCCAGCAGGATGGTCAGCCGGCCGGTAAAGCCGTCGCCGGGGAGAACACCGAGCGTGCTCTGCGTTGGGAAGAACTGCCAGATCAGCGAACCCGCCAGTGCCAGGACGCCCACAAGGGGTGGAAAGTAGACGGGAAGCCGTGAAGACCGCGTCAACGCCATGAAGAAGAGCACCGTTCCCACAGTTACCAGGACGGGCGTGAACCAGGTCCAGCCGAAGATCACTCCGGAGAGGCTCAGCGAGGTCAGCATGACGGCCACGAAGGAGGCGGCGCTCACGAGCAGGTGCCAGTGGTTCCCGGGCGCAGTCTCGGGCCGGTTGGGTAGGAGGCGTTGGGCCTGCCCGGTGGGGGCGGGGCGGGAGAGGGTGGCGGTCATGCCTGTGCTCCTGTGCCGGATCTCAGCGTGGTTTTCGCCGTGGATGAGGTCACCGTGGCGGGCGGGGCGTCGAAGTGCGCCCAGGCTGCGGACACTGACGCGTTGGGGGTCACCGCGACAACATGCCAGCCGGAACCCCGGAGGATGTCCATGACACCGTGCAGGTCCCGCGGACGCTCACCGACCAGGATGGCGAAGGACTGCGAACCGTACTCCGCCGCGGGCCCGAGGTCCCGTGCCTCGGCTTCGGTGATGGCACCGAGCAGGGCGATCAGCGGTCCACGGTTCTTCAGGCCGGCCAGCTTGTCCAGCATCGGGTCGCCGAAGGGCACCCGATGAGGGGAAGAGCCCCCGTTGCCGGACCGTCGCACGGCGTGTGATCCGGATCCCGCGGGAACCGACCGGCGCTTCTGGGAACCCGCCGCGCGCTTGGCGGGTTCCGGCAGCAGCTCCAGCGCCGCCAGCCCCTGCGCGATCCCGTGGAGCCCTGTCTGCCCGGTGAACTCCTCGTCTTCGGGCCAGGGTGCGGAGACCGAACGCCGCAGTGCCGGAGCCCCGGTCTCATCCAGGAAACGGAGGGAGTAGCTGCGTTCCAGCAGGTGCGCGGCGATCGATACGGCAGCGACGACGGCCCACTCGAACGTCGGGGAGGAGAGCATGCCCCCGTCGGAGTCGGGGTCGCCTCCGAACGCGGACAGGAAGCCGAACCCGTAACTGGCTTGCCGCTGATCGAGGATCAGGGTGGCCTCGGGGGTGGTGACGGATTCTTCCTGGCGGACCATGAGTTCGTTGTGCCGGGCGGTCGCCGCCCAGTGGACCCGGCGCATGGGGTCGCCGTGGCGGTACTCGCGGGTCATGACGTCGTCGTCGCTGGGGTTGGCGTTGCGCCTTGTGACGGCGTGGCCGTCCGTGCCGCGGACGCCCGTCAAAGGGGAGTACGGGAGATCGAGCGGGCTGGGCGTGACCACCAGCCGGTCGGTCCCGCCGAGCGTGTGTTGGGAGATGCCCAGGCCGAAGGGGTCGGTGAAGCCGGCGGTGACGGGGCCGACGTCGTACACTCCCCGCGCAGCCGACCGCAGCCGGTACTCATACAGGCTCACACCGCTGGGGGTGGGGTGGCGGGCGGGAAAGTGGAATTCGGGAGCATCGCCGAAGCGGTGCGGCAGCTGTTCGCGCATCACCACGGAGCCGGCCACCGGGCCGTCCGAGGCAATTGAGAGCGTCACGGTGGTGGTGAAGCCCGTTTCCATGCTCTGCGGCGCGAAGGTCCGGTGCACGGTGAAGCGAGGCTTGACCAGCCGGAGAACCAGCACGGAGACCAGGGGCAGGAGGACCAGCAGGACCCCCAGGTACAGGAGGTCGCGCCGCCCGAGGAACTGGGCGAGGAGCAGCGCGAGGACCCCGGCGGCGGCCAGCCCCCACCCTCTGGCGGTCAGCACCCGCGGAAGACGCTCGACCAGTGCCATGGTGTCAGCCGTTTCGGGAGGAGGCGCTCGCGGCGTCGCGTGCAACCGGAACGCGGGCGAGGATGCCGGCAATGATCGACGACGGCGTCTCACCGGAGCTGAGTGCCTTCCGGTCCAGGATGAGCCGGTGGGCCAATACGGCTTCGGCGACTGAGCTGACGTCGTCGGGCAGGACAAAGTCACGGCTTTCGAGCGCTGCGCCGGCCTTCGCCGCGCGCAGCAGCTGCAGCAGCCCGCGGGGGCTGGCACCGAGCCGGAGCTGCGGATGCTGGCGGGTGGCATGCCCGATGCCGACGGTGTATTCCTTGACCGCGGGGGAGACGTACACCTGCCGGACCTGCCGGATCATCGCCGCAACGTCCTCGACGCCGGCGACCGGCTGGATCGAGCGCAACGGCGAGACCGACTGGTGGGTCTCCAGCATCTCGATCTCCGAGTTCATATCCGGGTATCCCATGGAGATGCGGGCCATGAAGCGGTCGCGCTGGGCTTCGGGCAGCGGGTAGGTGCCTTCCATCTCGATCGGGTTCTGGGTGGCGATGACCATGAACGGTTCGGAGAGCCGGTAGGACAGTCCGTCCACCGTGACCTGGTGTTCCTCCATGCACTCGAGGAGGGCGGACTGGGTCTTGGCGGAGGCGCGGTTGATCTCGTCACCGATGACGATGTTCGCGAACACCGGGCCGCGCCGGAACTCGAACCGGTGGGAGTCCTGGTTGTAGATGGATACGCCGGTCACATCCGAGGGCAGCAGGTCAGGCGTGAACTGGATTCGGTTGACGGTGCAGTCGATGGTCCGCGCCAGCGTCTTGGCCAGCATTGTCTTGCCCACGCCCGGCACGTCCTCCAGCAGCAGGTGCCCCTCGGCCAGCAGAACCGTCAGAGCCAACCGGGCGGCGTCGGGCTTGCCGTCAATCACGGTGTTGATGGATTTCAGGATCCGCGCGCTGGTTTCGTGGAAGGTCTCGCCGGTCATCGGCGGACGAACCGTCTCCGCGCTGGACGCCGTGCTGCCGTTGGGTGTGGCGTACTGGTTGTGGGCGTCCATGGATACCTTCCGAGAACGTTGCTTCGGGAACGCCGTACCACTTCAGTGTGGAATACGTCAGTGGAACACGTGCTGGGCAACGGTTGCTAACAACCTCAAGAGTACTAGGACAACTGAGCTTCGTGTCGGAAAGTTCCGCTGTCTGGGCTGTGGACAGGGCGGACGTCAGCTTTTCATAAGGAAAGTCTAGGGTTGGACTATGTGCACCAGTTCGATCCCTGTTCAGTACCGCCCGGAAGAGACGACGGCGGAAGACTCACCCGGCGGGCGATCGCGCGCTCCCGAGGCGGGCGGGCGCAGCCGGAAGCTTGACTACCCACCCGCGCCGGAGCCGCTTCCCTACCCGGTGATGGACAACCACACCCACCTGGATTTCCGCGACGGGCAGGTGGCCGTCAGCGCCGCCGACGCGATGGACGCAGCGGAAGCTGTCGGCGTCGGTTTCGCGGTGCAGGTCGGCACGGACCTGGAATCCTCCCGCTTCACTGTCGACGCCGTGGACAGTGACCGCCGTCTGCTCGGCGCCGTGGCCATCCACCCGAATGAAGCACCCGTGCTCGCCGCAGCAGGCACCCTCGATGACGCGCTCGCCGAGATCGAACACCTCGCGCAGCACCCCCGTATCCGCGCGATCGGCGAGACGGGACTGGACTACTTCCGCACCGGCGAGGATGGGCGGGAGCGGCAGGAGTACTCGTTCCGCCGGCACCTGGACATTGCCCGGCGGCTGGATCTCGCCCTGCAGATCCATGACCGGGACGCGCACGACGACGTCGTGAAGGTCCTGCGCTCGGAGGAACCTCCCGCGCGGGTGGTCTTCCACTGCTTCTCCGGGGATGCCGAGCTCGCGCGGATCTGCAATGACAACGGCTGGTTCATGTCCTTCTCCGGCACCGTCACGTTCAAGAACGCGGCGTCACTCCGCGAGGCGCTGGAAATCGCCGATCCGGCCCTGGTGCTCGCTGAGACCGATGCGCCGTTCCTCACGCCGCACCCCTTCCGGGGCCAGCCGAACGCAAGCTATACCGTCCCGTACACGGTGCGTTTCATAGCCGAACATCTGGGCTCTGACCTCGAAGAACTCTGCCGGGCGATCAACGCGAACACCCGCCGCGCCTACGGCGAATGGGACTGAGCAGGTACAGTGCCGGGCGCTAGTGACCCGCGCCGAGCTTCCCGGCGAGCCGTTCGCGCATGAGGACGGAAGCGTCATTGAGTCCAATGACTTCCACGTCCTTGCCGTGATGGTGGTACTTCTCGGTGATCGCGTCCAGCGCCGCGATGGTTGAGGCATCCCAGAGGTGGGAGGCGTGCATGTCGATGATCACCTTGTCCGGGTCCGTGGCGTACTCGAACTGGGTGTAGAGATCGTTTGACGATGCGAAGAAGAGCTCACCGTCGACGACGTACCTTGCCACCTCTTCGCCGTTCAGTTCCGTCACGGTGCGCTCGACGGTGACGAAGTGCGCCACCCGGCGGGCAAACGCGATCATGGCCACCAGGACACCGACGCCCACGCCGATTGCGAGGTTGTGCGTCCAGACCACCACGACGACGGTGCTCAGCATGACCGCGGTTTCGCTCTTGGGCATCCGCTTGAGCGTGGAGGGCTGGATGCTGTGCCAGTCGAACGTAGCTATCGAGACGAAGATCATGACGGCCACGAGCGCGGCCATCGGGATGATCGCGACGATGTCTCCGAGGGAGACCACGAGGATCAGCAGGAAGATACCGGCAAGGAACGTGGAGATGCGGGTGCGGGCTCCGGAGGCCTTCACGTTGATCATGGTCTGCCCGATCATGGCGCAGCCGCCCATACCGCCGAAGAACCCGGTGATGATGTTGGCGACGCCCTGGCCCCAGCTTTCCCGGGTCTTCTGTGAACGGGTGTCGGTGATGTCGTCGACGAGCTTGGCCGTCATCAGCGATTCGAGGAGGCCCACAACGGCAAGCCCCAGCGCGAACGGCGCGATGATCTGGAAGGTTTCGAGGTTCAGCGGAACGTTCGGGAAGAACAGGCTGGGGAGGCTGTCCGGGAGCTCGCCCTTGTCGCCGACGTCGGGAACCTGGGCGGAGGCCACTACGGCGAAGATGGTCAGGATCACGATGGCTACCAGCGGTGCCGGAACAGCCCTGGTCAACCGCGGGAGGCCGAAGACAATGAGCAGGCCCACCGCAACCATGGGGTAGACGAGCAACGGGACTCCGATGAGTTCCGGCAGCTGGGACATGAAGATGAGGATCGCGAGCGCGTTGACGAAGCCCACCATGACGGAGCGCGGAATGAAGCGCATCAGTCTGGCCACGCCCAGCAGCCCCAGCACCACCTGGAAGATGCCGCCGAGGATGACCGCCGCAATGAAGTAGTCGACGCCGTGGCTTGCCACCAGCGGTGCGATCACCAGGGCGACGGCGCCGGTCGCCGCGGAGATCATCGCCGGCCTTCCGCCGAGGAAAGCGATGGAGACTGCCATGGTGAAGGACGCGAACAGACCCAGCCGGGGGTCCACACCCGCGATGATCGAGAACGCAATGGCCTCGGGGATGAGGGCCAGGGCAACGACCAGCCCGGCGAGGACCTCAACCTTCAGCAGCCGGGGATCCTTGAGTGTCCTCAGAACTGACTGGCGCTCTAGCGGTGTGAGGGCCGTGCTGGACTTGGGCATACGGGTGTTCCTTCAAGGCGGGAGTGAACGAGGCGGTCCTCGTATTTCCGGGGTTTTCCGGTAAGGGCGGTAGGCTGTACGCCAATGTACAAGGGGCGGCGGTGCGCTATGGCGGGTGTGCCGACGTTAAACTCTAACTTAACGTGACGAGAGGTTAGCTATCGTGGGACGCGCGGGGTCAAATAATGGGTGAATCTTCCGGTACCGCCACCAGAACCATGCATATTGGTGAGGTGGCGGAACGGACCAGCCTGTCCCTGCGCACTATTCGTCATTACGACGAGGTGGGGCTGCTGCCCGCAACCTCGCGGACTGGAGGCGGGTTTCGCGTCTACAGCGAGGCCGACGTCGAACGTCTGCTGGTGATCCGGCGGATGAAGCCGCTCGGGTTCACTCTCGAGGAAATGAAGGACCTGCTCTCCATAGTTGATGCGTTGGCGGACGCGGATGGTGACAGCGCGGAAGAGCTGCGCGGCCGGCTGTCGGCCTACCTGGAGGCGGCGGCAGCGCAGCGCGAGAAGATGGCCGTGAACCTCAGCCGCGCGGATGAGTTCATCGCCAATCTGAAGAAGTACTAATTCACATCATTTCGGGGTCTGCTGAAGTCCTCAGAAAAAGAGGCACCGCATGACCAGCGCAATCGGCACCAGTACGGTGCACCCTTCCACCATTAGTGAGCAGGCGCTGAAGCGTCGCGCGTTTGCGGTGATTTCCCACCCCGATGCCGGCAAATCCACGCTCACGGAAGCGCTCGCCCTGTACGCGAATGCAATTCAGGACGCCGGAGTGACGCACGGTAAGTCCACCAGGCACGGCACAGTGTCGGACTGGATGGGCATGGAACGCGAGCGTGGCATCTCCATCAGTTCGGCCGCCCTTCAGCTCGAGTATCGCGGCACCGTGCTGAATCTGGTGGACACGCCGGGGCACGCCGATTTCTCCGAGGACACCTATCGGGTGCTTGCGGCAGTGGACTGCGCGGTCATGCTGATTGACGCAGCCAAGGGTTTCGAGCCGCAGACCGTGAAACTGCTGGAAGTGTGCAAGCAGCGTGGCCTGCCCATTGTGACGGTGATCAACAAGTGGGACCGGCCCGGGCTCGATGCCCTCGGCCTCATCGACGAGATCGGCGAGCGCACGGAGATGGTTCCGGTGCCGCTGACCTGGCCTGTCGGCGTCGCGGGGCACTTTGAGGGATTGCTCGATATGCGGTCCGGGCACTCGGTCGCACTGCAAGCGGTCGACGGCGGCGCGCAGCCGGCCATCGAGACGAACATTGACCAGGGCGAACTCGATGCGCACGCCGCGTTGGCTTGGGAAGCTGCCAACGAAGAGGTTGGTCTGGTGGTGTCGTCAAACGGAGAATTTGATGCCGCAGCGTTTGCGGCGGCTCAGCAGACCCCCGTCCTGTTCGCTGCGGCGGCCCGGAACTTCGGAGTGAGTCAGCTGTTGGACGTGCTGGTCGACTCAGCGCCGGCGCCGTCACCCCGACTGACCGCGGATTCGTCCTACCGGCCGCTGGAGGCGGGATTCTCCGGGTTCGTGTTCAAGGTTCAGGCCGGCCAGGACACCGCCCACCGCGACCACATCGCCTACCTTCGGGTGTGCTCCGGTGTCTTCGAACGGGGAATGGTGATTACCAACGCCCGCACGCGCAGACCGTTTGCTACCAAGTACGCGCACCGCGTCCTCGGGCGTGAGAGGGAAGCGTTGGAGCTTGCCTGGCCGGGAGACGTTGTCGGGTTGGTGAACGCAGCGAGCCTGCGCGTCGGTGACAGCCTGTATCAGGAGGATCCGGTGTCCTTCCCCGGGATTCCTCATTTCTCCCCGGAGCACTTCGTGACCGTCCGCGCCAAGGATCCGGGACGGTACAAGCAGTTCCGTCGCGGCATTGAGCAGCTTGACCACGAGGGTGTTGTCCAGGTCCTCCGTTCGGAGTTGCGCGGTGATCAGGCCCCCGTGCTCGCCGCGGTTGGACCACTCCAGTTCGAGGTGGCCGAGCAGCGCATGCGTACCGAGTTCAATGCGCCGGTCTCCCTGGAGCATCTGCCCTACACGCTGGCTCGCCGGATCGGGCATACCGACCAGCCGATGCCGGGCGCTTTCCGGGGCGGAGAGGTACTGCACCGGTCCGACGGCGAATACATCGCAGTCTTCGGCGACCGGTGGAAGTTGGGTCACTTCACTGACGCCTATCCGGATCTCTCACTGGAGTTGATCGAAGCGGCGTGACCGCGCCGGGGAAGCAATCGAGGGCGAGCTGAAGTCCGTCAGGGAATCGATGACGTCCCGGTGACAGCTTCGATCGCGTCCGCGAGCCCGAAGCCGTAAAAGACATCCCGACCGGCGGTGCCGAGATCATCGGCGGTGGTCTGGAGGTAGGTGCGAACCTCGGCACTGCTCCAGGCTCCGTTCCCGTCGCTGTCCGCGGAGGTCATGACCGGGGCAGCCAGCATCTGCGCGACCACGCCCGCCACATGCGGCGTGGCCATCGAGGTGCCGCTCATTGTTCCGTACCCTCCGCCGCGGGTGGTTGAGAGCACGTCGACGCCGGGGGCAGCGATCTCAACTTCCGCGCCGTCGGAGCTGAAGTGAGCGACGACGTCGTTGCTGTCGGTTGCCGAGACCGCGATCGTGCTCTCGTACTTCCCCGGCCAGAGCACATCGTTGGTGGTTGGGTCCCCATCTCCGGAATTCGCTGCAGAAGTGACGACGACGATTCCCGCGGCTGCCGCTGCGTCAACGGCGTCCTTCAGCGACTGCACGTGCGTGTCCTCGGCCAGGCTCAGGTTGATCACCTGCATGTTGTTGGCGATTGACCATTCAATTCCGAGAACCACATCGCTCGCGTAGCCGCTGCCGCTGCTGTCGAGCACCTTGACGCCGAACAGATCGGCCTCCGGAGCGACGCCGACAACGCCAATGGTGTTGTCCAGAGCAGCCACTGTTCCGGCGACATGCGTGCCGTGCCCGTTGTCATCGTTCCAGGCCGACGAGTCGGGTGCTTTCCGGGCAGGGCCGGGACCCTTCACGAAGTTCACTCCGCCGACGACATTGCCGGCAAGATCCGGATGCGCTTTCTCGATACCGGTATCGATGACCGCAACCCTCACGCCGGTTCCGCGGCTGATGGACCACGCGTTGTCCGCGTCGATCCGGTCCACACCCCACGGGAGACTCTGCGCGGGTTGGGTAGTGCCGTCCTTGCAGGCGGGCCACGGACTGCACCGCTGCGGCGCCGCCACCCGCACGCGGGCATCGACCGTGACTTCCGCGACGCCGTTCAGCTGGGCGAGTTGATCCGCGACCGCCTGGCTGGGCACGCTCACCGCGACCCCGTTGAGGAGGTCCAACCGGTTCAGCGGTGTTGCTCCTGCGCTTTCGACGGCGGCGCTGTTGACGGCGACGCCCGGGTCGAAGGTGACGATCAGCCGTTGGGAAGTCTCTGCGACGGCCTGCGCCGGGGCAGCCAGGGGAAGTAAGGACAGAGACGAGAGGCTGATAATGCTCAGCGCGGCAGCGCTCCGGGTACGAACGGTCATGGCGGTTCTCCTGCTGCGGCGATGCTGAATAGTGCAGAAATTGTAGGTCCGAGCGAAGTACTTTCGACCTTCAAGTCACAATGAGACGTGAATCACAGAGCTTGCCCTCTTATCACGGTTAGATTACGGTGAGCTGATATTAGCCGGGGTCGGGGAAGGCTTTCGGACTGATGCTGTCCACTGCGGACGGGTTCCTTTTTGCATGACCGCTGGTGTTGAGCCGCGCCTGAATTAAGGCATTTTCTCAGGCGTGTACAGCTCAACTCAAGCGGTTTATTTGGAGCGCCCGCCGCCGTCGTTCATTTGCCTGTGCACTGAGCGCTGCGCCCATTGACGGGCCGGCTCCTACAGAGCGCCATGTCCCCGTGCCCGGATGCGATTCGGGACGGGGAACTTGTGGCAAAGAGGGATGCTAAGGCTTGGGCAGTACTGACCGGGCAGGGGATGGTCATGCTGAGTCTCGTTGCTGGACTCGTGGCCTTCGTTGGAAACGGCAAGAGCGTGGAAGTGGTTGTCGACGGGCAGGCACAGACCGTCCAGACATTTGCCGGCACCGTGGGGGAGGTACTGAAGACGGCAAACGTCACCGTCACAGAGAACGACGACGTATATCCGGCCCTCGCAAGTCCTATTGGCGACGGCGTCGCCATCCAGGTCAACAAGGCCGCCGCCATCGAGGTACGGCTCAACGGAGCCGAAACCGTTGTGCACACCACGGGTGAAACCGTGGGCGAGCTCGTGGATGAACTCGGTGTGGAGAGCGACTCGGACATCTCCGCACCATCCGAGACCAGGCTCGTCACCCTCAGCTCCACCCTCAGTATTTCGACGCCGAAGACGGTCACCCTCGCCGTTGACGGCAAACTCCACCGCATCGAAACCACTGGGAACACCGTTGCGGACCTTCTCAAAGAAGCGAAGGTGACCCTCGGCGCCCAAGACCGCGTTTCTGTTCCCGTCCGCAGTTCGTTGATTACGGGCATGGGCATGAAAGTCACCCGCGTCGAGACGGGCAAGAAGGTCACCGAGAAGGAGACAATCGCCTTCACCTCCACCGAGAAGGAAACCGATGAGCTGCTCATCGGTGAACGGGGGGTCGTCCAGGCCGGTGTCGCAGGCGAACGGACCCGCGTCTTCACTGTGACCGTCATTGACGGCAAGGAGACCAGCCGGAAGAAGGTCAGCGACAAGGTGACCCGCGAACCCGTCGAGGAGATCGTCGCCGTCGGAACCCGCGAGGAAGAGCCGGAGCCGGAGCCGGAGCCCGAGCCCGAGCCGGAACCGGAAGAGAAAGAGGCGCCCAAGGCCGCAGCTGCCGCACCGGCACCGGTAGTGGAAATTGAAACACCTGAACACACCCCGGCTGCCGTGGCTTCCGGCGATGCCGCCTGGTATGCCCTCGCCGAGTGCGAGTCCGGCGGCAACTGGTCCATCAACACCGGCAATGGCTACTACGGCGGCCTGCAGTTCAGCGAGTCCAGCTGGCTCGGTGCCGGCGGCGGGAAGTACGCGCCGTTGCCGCATCTGGCATCGGCCTCCGAGCAGATTGCAACCGCCGAGGTCCTCAAACAGAACGGCGGCTGGGGACACTGGCCCTCATGCTCCTCGAAGCTGGGACTCCGGTAGCCAGGTGGGTAGCACCCGCCCCGCTACGATGGCTAGGTGAAAGACAAGGCAAGCCCATCCTCGGCACCGGCCCTGCTCGGCGCGACTGAGATCCGCCGGCTCGCTGAGGAACTGGGGATACGTCCCACCAAGACTCTCGGCCAGAACTTCGTCATCGACGGCAACACCATCCGCAGGATTGTCGCTGCTGCCGCCATTGATCCTGCCGAAACGGTGCTGGAGGTAGGGCCCGGGCTCGGTTCCCTGACCCTGGGCCTTCTGGATGCAGCCCAGCGCGTGGTGGCCGTCGAGATTGACCCGGTGCTGGCTGCACGTCTGCCGGAGACCATCGCGCGGTGGCGTCCCGAGCGTGCGTCGAATTGCGATGTGGTGCAGGCCGATGCGCTGCGCATCACCGAGCTGCCCGCCGAACCCACAGCGCTGGTGGCCAACCTGCCGTACAACGTGGCCGTGCCGGTGGTGCTGCAACTGCTCGCGCACTTCCCGTCGCTGCGGCACGGGCTGGTCATGGTGCAGGACGAGGTCGCGGACCGCCTCGCGGCGCCTCCCGGATCGAAGGTCTACGGAGTGCCGTCGGTGAAGGCCCAGTGGTATGGCCGGATGCGCAAGGCCGGGGTCATCGGCATGAATGTTTTCTGGCCAGCACCGAAGATTGCCTCCGGTCTTGTCGCCTTCGAGCGGCATGAGCAGCCGGAAACCACTGCCTCCCGTGAGGAGGTGTTCGCCGTGATCGATGCCGCCTTCGCGCAGCGCCGCAAAACCCTGCGTGCGGCCCTCGCGGGATGGGCTGGCAGCGGTGTCCTGGCGGAGCAGGCATTGACCCGTGCCGGCGTCGACCCCACAGCCCGTGGCGAGGTGCTCGACATCCACGCCTTCGCCCGCATCGCCGAGTCCAAGCAGCGTCCCCTGGCGTAACGCGAAGCGTGCGTGAACGAAGCGCGTTGACACAGCACCCGTTAAACACAGCACGGCGGCTACCCGAAAGAAGCCGCCGTGCTTGATGCTGGAGCCTACGGTGCGCCGGGCCGTGAGCCTGGAGGCATGTAACCGTCGGCCTCGTCGTCCTCGCCGCGATCGGCAGCGCTGCGGGATTCGCTCCCTGCAAGACCGTCGGATTCGCCCTGAACGTCGGCCAGCCCGTTGGTCTGGTCGAAGGGCTCACCGAGGGGTCGCTCGTCCGCCTTGTCCGATGACACGCCACCGGCTGTGCCGACCACGGGGGTGACGTCCGGCGGGGTGGTGTCCTCGACGGGGGCAGCCGGTGTGACCGGAATATCGGTGGTGGTCGCGTCACGCGATGAGGTGTCCTGCTTGCTGCCGGCTGCCGCTGCGGCTACACCGGCTGCTGCGGCTGCGGCAACGCCCAGGCCGGCAGCGGCTGCCTTGCCCGAGATGCCGGCCTTGCCGCTGTCTCCGCGGGATGCTGCGGCGTCGTCAACGGTGGGGGAACCGACGGTGCCGCCGGCAACGGATCCGCGCCATGCGCCGCTTGCGTAGCCCTCGTCTTCGATGAAGTCCTTGAAGCGCTGAAGGTCACCCTCGGCCTGCTTCTCGATGACGTTGAGCTTGTCGCCGATCTTCTCGACCATGCCTTCGGGCTCGTATTCGAGCTCGAGGCGGATTTGGGTCTGGCCGCCGCCGACGTCCTCAAACGTGACAGCTCCGGCGTTGGTGGCGCCTTCAGTGGCGGCCCAGGCGACGCGACGGTCAGGCTCCTGAGCGACGATCCGGGCTTCCCATTCGCGCTTGACACCGCCGATTTCGGCTACCCAGTGCAGGCGCTCATCAGTGAGCTGCTCTACCTTCTTGACCCCGCCCATGAAGTGGGGGAATTCCTCGAACTGTGTCCATTGGTTGTAGGCCACGCTCACTGGAACGTTGACCATGATCTGCTTCTCGATCCTCGTGCTCACAGCGTCTCCTTCAGATAGGAACGTCCGATGAACTGGTAATTCATCAGTATGCTTACCATGCCCATCGAGCCTATCGCTGGCCATGGGCGAGCACAAGGGACGACGACGGCGGCCCCCGGTTCTTGAGGAACGTCGAACTTATCGGTTTGGTTACAGCGGCTGCCGCTCAGCCGGCCCGTCTATATGCTGGGGGAAACTTTGAGGTCTCTCGGGGGAATCCATGCGGAAACTGGCGGCTTGGCTTTGCATTGGCATGGTGATTGCGTGGACCGGCACCTTCGTCCTCATCAAGACGCACCACGATTCCGTCCGGGCACAGATGGGATCCGTCGCGGATCAACTGCAGATCCCCGAAACCTGGATTGTCGTGTCCGAGCAGGTCGAGCGGGAACGGTTCATCTGCTTCAACGACAAGCTGTGTCCCACACTCAGCCGCACGTTGCAGGCGGATCGGGAGTTGGGCGTCGAGGACATTCTGCGGTTGTCGGAGGCGTCCGGGTGGGAGCTCGAGATCGACGGCACCTGCCAGAGAACAGACGCCGCGGTCGGCCTGAGCAGCGTGTGCTCTGCCATCGCCACCTTCCAGGGTCACCGGATCCGGTTGCGCGTTGACAGTCCGGAGCCGGGTGCCGCGAGTCTCGTCAGATTGCAGTTGAAGGCTTCCAACCGGTGAGCGCCGGCTTCGATGACGCGAGCTCACCACAATCTCCTGCATAACGGTTTGCTCACGTCACCGTTCCGTGCTGTTGCCCGGGCTCTGCGCCGTATAACCTCAGGTTCGGGGATGCAGCACTGCAGGGCTTTTGCCGGGCGATTGCTCGCCACCTTCCATTTCCTTCGTCTCGAAAGTACGCCCTTGTCAAAGCTGCCATCCGTCCTCGCCTTTGCTGCGGTCTCCTCCCTCCTTCTTGTCGGCTGCTCAAGCACACCTGCCGGTGCGCCCGCGGCACCTGCGACGACGGCGTCCGAGTCCGTTACACCGTCAGCTACCCCGACGCCGGAGGAGTCCGAGAGCGCCGAGCCCGAAGAGACCGTAGAACCGGAAGAGACCGCCGAACCGAGCCGGGAACCCTCTGCGGAGCCCAGCCCTCAGCCCACTCCGGAAGCACAGGAGACCGAGGTTCCGGCGCCTGAGCCGCTGCCTACCCAGCCGGGTGACCCGTTTGTTCCGCCGCCGCACGGTGAGCCGAATCCCGGTCCGTTTGTTCCGCCGCCGCACGGTGAGCCGAACCCGCACCAGGGCCTGAATGGCCAGGGCGGTAGCGTGGCCTACCCTCAGCCCGGGTTTCCTGGCCCGTCAGTCGTGATCACACCCGGAACGTTCACCATCGGTGGGTCGGGTTATGCGCCGGGGGAGAAGATCCACGTTGCGTTGGGACGGCCGCACACAGATCAGCAGCTGCTTGACCAGCCCTACGTGTATGCGGGCCCGGACGGCTCATTCACATTCAACATTTCCGTTGCGCCCGAGCTGGCCCCCGGCGAATACATCATCCTGACCTGGGCGCCGGAACGCGGAGGCCAGGCCGCCGAGGACAGCAAGCGGTATCTTTCCGTGACCATTGTGTCTAATGCATAGCTGATGCGGCGGACACCGCCCACAGGCACGGATTTTGGGAACCGGCCATTTTACGATTACGTTGTTGATGGATGAGGCGTCCTTACTAACGAAAGCTTGGTGCAATCGGTATGGAACTCGTCGACCTTCTAATTGGCATGGCCATTCTTACTCTGCCCGTTCTGTTTCTTGCGGCGGCCGCCAAAGTGGTCCTTGATCGCCGGGCCAACGCGCAGCGATTGCAGCCCCTTCCCGTCGACGTAACAGTGGACAACCGGCGGCCCTGAGAAACCGGAGCTTCTCGGGCCGCCGGGCACGCAACTCCTCGTCGAACAGTTTCTCCTCAGCCGTGACGTGATCTAAGTTGGACACCATGGTGGCTGGGAGAACGGCAGGGATGCGCGCAACGGGCCCCCGCGCCGTACGTGTGAAGGCGCCGGGCAAAATCAACGTTTCGTTCAGGGTGGGACCACCGCGCGAGGACGGCTACCACAGCGTCGCGAGCGTCTACCTCGCGGTCTCCCTGTATGAGGAAGTCACCGCCACAGCAACGGACGACGGCGCCATCACCGTCACGGTGGACGGCCAGGGCAGCCTCAACCTCCCCATGGAGGAAATTCCGTTGGACGCCAGTAATCTTGCCGCCCGTGCGGCCGCGCTGCTGGCTGAATTGAGCGAGAAGTCGACCGGCGTTCACCTGAACATCACCAAGCGCGTTCCGATCGCCGGCGGTATGGGCGGCGGGTCCGCCGACGCCGCTGCAGCGCTCCTTGCCTGCGATGCGCTGTGGAATAGCGGCTTCTCCCGCGACGAACTGGCGAAGATCGCCGTCGATCTCGGCGCTGACGTGCCGTTCGCGCTCATCGGCGGCACCGCCGTCGGAGTCGGGGTGGGCGAGCAGCTTACGCCCGCCATCTCCAAGACGCCGCTGCACTGGGTCCTTGTTCCCTCGGCCTTCGGGCTGTCCACGCCGGCGGTGTACCGGACGCTGGATGACCTCCGCCTGGCCAGTGGTGAGGTACCTCCGGAGCTCCCGGAGATTGACCCGCACATCCTCAGCGCCATGCGCTCCGGGGACGCGCACACGCTGGCCGAACTGCTCCACAATGACCTGCAGGTTGCAGCCCTGGAACTGGCTCCCGAACTGAAGGACGTGCTCGACGCCGGCAAGGACGCGGGCGCGCTGGCCGGCATTGTCTCGGGGTCAGGTCCCACGGTCGCCTTCCTCGCGGAATCCGAGGAGCACGCGGCAACCGTCGACGGCCTGCTGTCCGCCGCGGGGCTCTCCACCGAACTGGTGCACGGGCCCGCTCACGGTGCGAGGATTGTCAGCGACTACCTCGCGTAACGCGCACCGCAATCCACTGAAGAAGATCCACCAATAACGAAAGCAGTATTCACGTTGGCCCACCTACTCGGTGCTGAGAACATCAGCGTCACCTTTGCCACCCGGACTATCCTGGACGGCGTCACCCTCGGACTGGAGGAGGGCGACCGGATTGGCATGGTCGGCCGCAACGGTGACGGCAAGTCGACCCTGATGCGCCTGCTCGCGCAGCGCACCACGCCCGACGACGGCCGCGTCACCAAACGCCGCGACGTCACCGTGGGCTACCTGAACCAGAATGACGTGCTCGACGGCGACCTCGACGTGGGCGCCGCGATTGTCGGCGACCAGGCGGACCACGAGTGGGCGTCCAACCCGAAGATCCGCGACGTCATGGGCGGGCTGGTGGCCGAGGTGGACTGGCACGCCCGTGTCTCCTCCCTCTCCGGCGGGCAGAAGCGCCGGGTAGCGCTGGCGAAGCTGTTAATAGGGGACGACGACGTCATCATGCTCGACGAGCCCACCAACCACCTCGACGTGGAGGGTGTTGCCTGGCTCGCGGAGCACCTGAAGCAGCGGTGGCGTCCCACCGAGGGCGGGCTGCTGGTCGTCACCCACGACCGCTGGTTCCTCGATGAAATCTCGACCCGTACGTGGGAGGTCCACGACGGCATCGTGGACCAGTTCGACGGCGGATACGCCGCCTACGTGCTGGCGCGCGCCGAGCGTGACCGGATGGCCAACGTTATCGAGGGCAAGCGCCAGCAGCTGGTGAAGAAGGAGCTGGCGTGGCTGCGCCGCGGTGCGCCCGCCCGTACCTCGAAGCCGAAGTTCCGCATTGAGGCGGCGAACGCGCTGATCGCGGACGTGCCGGAGCCGCGCGATTCGCTGGCACTCAGCAAGCTCGCCACCGCCCGGTTGGGCAAGGATGTCCTGGACCTCGAGAACGTGTCGCTCGAGCTGGGGGAGAAGGCCCTGTTCAAGGGAATCACACTGCGGCTTGCGCCGGGACAGCGGCTCGGGATTGTCGGCGTCAATGGTGCCGGCAAGACCACGCTGCTGCGGCTGCTCAATGGGGAGATGGCTCCGACGTCGGGCCGGCTCAAGCGCGGTAAGACGGTGCAGACGGCGATCCTGTCGCAGGACGTGGGCGAGCTCGACGACGTCAATCACCTCCGGGTCACCGAGGTGATTGAGCAGGAGAAGCGGGTGGTGTCGGTCGGAGGTAAGGAAGTGTCGGCCAGCCAGCTGGTGGAGCAGCTTGGGTTCACCAATGAGCGGCAGTGGACACCGGTCAGCGACCTCTCGGGCGGGGAGCGGCGGCGTCTGCAGCTGTTGCGTCTGCTGGTGGGGGAGCCGAACGTGCTGATGCTCGATGAGCCCACCAATGACCTGGACACCGATACCCTCGCCGCCGTTGAGGACGTGCTGGACGGATGGCCAGGAACGCTGATCGTGGTGTCGCACGACAGGTACCTGCTCGAACGCGTCACCGATACCCAGCTGGCGCTGCTGGGCGACGGGAAGATCCGCGACCTGCCCGGCGGGGTGGATCAGTACCTGCAGCTGCGCCGTGGTGCGGCATCCGGCGACGGGATGGGCGCTACGCCGCTGGCCGCGGACAGCGGCAACGGTACGACGGCGGCGGCCGGTTCCGCTGGCCCGTCACCGGAGGAGGCCCGCCAGGCGAAGAAGGATCTGACCCGCATTGAGCGGCAGATGACCAAGACGAGTTCGCAGATTGAGAAGATCAACCAGCAGATGAGCGACGCCGGCAGTAAGGCGACGGTCGATTTCGAGAAGATGAGCGAGCTGGACGTGAAGCTGCGGGAGCTCCAGTCGGAGCAGGAATCGCTCGAGGAGCAGTGGCTGGCAGCAGCCGAGGTAATGGGAGAGTAACTACGGGCCGGGGGAGCCCGGATGCCCTTTGCACACCGTCTTCACCTGTGTTTAGCTGGATTGGTCGGCTAGCGCCGATAGCACCACCAATGAAGTCGACCGTAGGGAGAACATCATGGGTTTGGATGACAAAATCGGAAACACCGCTGACAAGGTCGGCGGCAAGGGCAAGGAAGCAACCGGTGAAGCCACCGGCGATGAGGATCTGAAGGCCGAAGGTAAAGGTGATCAGGCCAAGGGTGATCTGAAGCAGGCCGGCGAAAAGGTCAAGGACGCTTTCAAGAAGTGATCCGCTTCCTGTAACGAGTTTGGAAACGGGGCGAACCTACGGGTTCGCCCCGTTTTTTGTGCTTGAATATCCGGCCCCGGACGGCCGACTCGAACAGGGCACACCGGTTGTTTCGAACTATTTCTCCGATGACTTCAGTATGTTGAAGGCATGACAGCAGAGACCGCAACCGCCGTTAGACCTCAACAGCGCAATCCCTGGCACGACGGCTGGGGGCGCGCGAGCACCAGAGCGGCGCAGGTTCTGCTGTTGCTTGGTTTGGCGTGGGTACTTATTTACGGGCTGATCCAAATCCGGTTGGTGATCATTCCAGTGCTGCTGGCGGTGATCCTTGCCGCCGCTATCGCGCCGTTTGTTCACTGGCTGCGCAGGAAAGGCTGGCCCAGCGGTGTCGCTACAGGCTTTTCCTTCCTGATGCTCCTGTTGATCCTCGGGGGCTTGGTCACAAGTATTGTTTACGCGGTCATGGGTCAGGCCAGAGAGCTCGTCACCAGCGCCTCCGAGGGATTCGACCAGCTCTATGAGTTCGTGCGGGACGGCCCCCTACCGGTGGACGAGCAGCAAATCCGGCAGGCAAGGGACGCTGCCATCGATTTCGTGACCAGCAGCACCGTGGGGGCGGGAGCGATTTCGGGTTTGAGTGCCGTGGGCAGCTTCCTTACCGGTCTGGTGCTCATGATCGTCATCCTGTTCTTCCTCCTGAAGGACGGAGAACGTATATGGGCCTTTGTCCTCCGGGCATTCAAGGGGAAGCGACTGGTTAAGGCACGTCGCGTCGGCCACGATGGCCTGGCTGTCCTTGGCGGATATGTGCGGGGCACGGCCATTGTGGCGCTGGTGGATTCGTTCTTCATCGGGCTTGCTCTTGTCATTCTGGGTGTGCCTTTGGCGTTGCCGCTTGCTGTGATTGTTTTCATCGGCGCGTTCATTCCGCTGGTGGGTGCAACACTGGCCGGTGCACTGGCTGCCTTGGTGGCACTGGTGGCGGACGGGCCGGTAACCGCCCTCATCGTGGTGGTCGTAGTGGTCGCGGTTAATCAGCTTGAGGGCAATTTCCTGCAGCCGATCGTCATGGGTCGCACTCTCAGCGTGCATCCCTTGGTGATTCTGGTCGCCCTCACCGCTGGAACGATCCTCGCCGGGATTATCGGTGCCATCCTCTCCGTTCCTTTGGCCGCGGTGAGCTGGGCAGCTATCAAGGCGTGGACCCGCGAACCTGATGAGGAGATCTCCCGGCAGGAAATTGAGCAAGCGGAGTATGAGACTCGGCTGGATGAGAACGGTCAAAGCATCAGTACCACCCCGGAGCAGGATCGGCCGGATAAGGAAGCGATGCATTTGGAACCCACTGAGATGACGGAACGCCCAGTACCTAAGTCACGCCAGGAAGCTGAAGGGTCCGGTAAAGACGCACAATAAGCGGGGACTCCGGCCTTGAGTGCTGGCGCGAATATTGGTCTCCGTTGCACTAAGCCGGTTATTACCGCTGGAGAATAGCAGAGGCCTCGCGGTATGCCGAGAGGCCTCTCGTTAGGGTTCTTCTCAGTGAGGGCTAGATCAGCCCCAGCTCTATGAGCTTCTCCCTGAAAGCAGGGGCAATCTTCCGCGCATAATCCTGAGTCATGTGCACGGCGTCGAGCTTCACTGGTGTCTCGGCAACGAAGCTGGGGCACCTACCGTCGACGCAGAACCATTGCCGTGAGTCGATGAACGTGCCGGACACACGTTCTGCTAGTTCCTCATCCGCAGCTGCAATATCCAACCACTGGCTGGTCACAGTACTGACACAGTCGCTGGGAGCAGCCACACGCGAGTAGCACTCTGCTATGTTCACCTCGTCGGGCGGTGAGGAAAGAATGACAACTTCACCCACCGCAGCTGTCACAAGCTCAAGGATGGCGGCGTTGCTGTCAGTCCACTCGGTTGGGGTCATCGGTTCCTGTGCACCCACGGGCGTGCGTGGCTCGTAACCGTTGGCGACAATCAGGATCTCAGGCTGAATAACGTTGATGGCGTCCACCGCCGCCGCCTTCCGGATTGGGCAAGCATTGACAACGTCAGCCTCGGAGTTTTCGGTGGTGACATCGCTGAAAGGACAACCAAACGTCCCGTAGCTCATGACGTTCCAACCGGGCTCTGATGCGAGTGCCGTGCGTACCGTTTCCACATAGGTCATGGAGATGGAGTCACCGACCATCATGACGGTCTTGTCCGCGTTCGGGTCTCCCCATGTGCAGTCATCTTCATTCACTGGCTCTATCTGACCGCATCCTATGACATCCTCGGCGGCTTGTGGGCTGACGATTGCTTCGTCCATCGTTGGGGACAGCTCCGGCCACTCAGTGACCGCCAGCGCGGCGGCGATCTGAGTCTGCAATGCGGCGCCCGGTCTTAGTTCAGGGTCAGCAGGTGCCTCACCGGCTGGAACTGAAGGGGCCGCCTCCAGCGGAGTGTCGTTGCTCAATGACGACTGCCGTGCCATCACCGCCCCCGAAGTCGCTAGGGCAACGACGCACAAGAAAGCGACCGCGAAGTACCGATAGGAGCTGGATACCGTGACTTCTGGGCGTCGGTTCTTGGGGGACCAGGAGATGTGCCTCAGGGGATCTTCCACGAGATGGTACGAGAACACCGACAGAATCAGCATCGATCCCGCGAATGCTGCCAGAACCACCGGTTCGGCTAAGTCCACGAACTGTGCGCCCAGAATGATGATTGGGAAGTGCCACAAATAGAGCGAGTAGGAGATGTCTCCTAGGTACGTGCTGACGGGGTTCGTCAGGGGATACAGGTGTCTCTGCTGCTGGACGCCCGTTCCTGCGAGGATGACCAAAGCGGTGGACAGAACGGGGAGTGCCGCAGCTGGAGCGGGGAACGCTGATCCCGCTTCGATCACGAACACGGATACCACCATTCCGGCGATACCAGTCCAAGCCAACGCAGGCCGGATAGCGCTCGGAATCCGAACCAACAGCGGGGCCATGACCGCAAGCAGCGCTCCGACTCCCAACTCCCATGCCCGGGAGAACGTGGAGAAGTAGGCAAGGTCCGGGTTGCGGACCGTCTCCCACAACGCCCAGGCGAATGACACCACACTGAGGAGCCCTATCACCGCACCGACGGCGAGCCGCGCCGCACTCACTGTCCCGCCTCTTCGTGCGAAGAGCATGAAGATCAGGAGCATTAACCACGGCCACGCGAAGTAGAACTGTTCCTCCACGGCCAGCGACCAGTAGTGCTGAAGTGGAGACGTTGGTCCACCGGACTGGAAATAGTCTGTTCCCGAGGCAGCGAATCTCCAGTTACCTGCAAAGAGCAGCGCCCAGACTCCATCGAAGAACGTCGAGAGGAACCGGGACTGGCCGAATATGAAGTACGCCGCGGCGACCGTGGCTCCCAGGACGATGAAAGATATGGGGAGGATTCTCTTTGCTCGGCGCTTGTAGAAGTTGGTGAACGAGATCCGCCCGGTCCGCTCATGCTCTCGTAGGAGGATGCCCGTGATCAGGAAGCCCGAGATGACGAAGAAGATGTCGACGCCAACAAACCCGCCGCTCGGCCAGCCCATCAAATGATCGAGGATCACTGCGATGACAGCGAAAGCCCGCAACCCTTGGATATCTAAGCGGGCACTTTTCTTCACCGGCTTTCCGGTATTCCTGCGTGCACGTCGAGTTACCGAGCGCAGGACGGTTTCCATTGATTGCAGACCGCCCAAATCGGCACCCCCAGACGTCCCATATCCAGCTCCTCGATGAGCGTCACCAGGTTGATTTTCCCAGTGTTCATCGAGAGGCTTGGGTTTAGCTTGAGCTGCGCCTTCGGGCCGTCATGAGATGTGGGTGAGCCGCCGTTGAGGACGTCCTGGACGCGTGGCCGGGAACGCTGATCGGCGACGGGATGTTCCAAGCGACCGGGGTGCTGGGGGCGTAGGGGCTTCAGCTCACCCGGGGACCATGTTTCTGGACGCACGGACGGGAGCCGCTGCCCGTCCCTATAGAATGATCCGGCAGCTCTGCACAAACCCTGGGAGGCTTTGCCTTGTCCGTTGATCTCGCGCGTCCGCGCCCATCAGGACCGATAGCGGAGAAGAAGCACTTCCGCCCAGACATTCAGGGCATGCGCGCGATCGCGGTTTTGGCCGTCGTCCTCTACCACGCAGGAGTCCCGTTCCTTCCGGGCGGGTATATCGGCGTCGACGTTTTCTTCGTCATCTCGGGCTTCCTCATCACTGGGCTGCTGCTTCGGGAGATCGAGCGTTCGGGCCGCATCTCGTTCAGTGACTTCTACGCGCGCCGGATCCGGCGCCTCCTTCCTGCTTCAGCACTGGTTCTGGTTGCCACGGTTGTGGGCGCCAAGCTTCTGGTCCCACCGCTGCTGCTGCCCGACATGGGGAAGGACGCCATAGCGACATCGTTGTTCCTGGCCAATATGCGCTTTGCCCAGACCGGGACGGATTACCTGGCAGGTACCTCGCCGTCGCCCTTTCAGCACTATTGGTCGCTTGCACTGGAGGAGCAGTTCTATCTGGTGTGGCCGCTGATCATGGTGCTGGTTGCGGTCTTCGCCGCGTCCCGGCGGAGGATGTGGCTGGCGATTGTCCTCGGATCCCTCTCGGCGCTGTCTCTGGTTGGCGGCATAGTCCTGACCGGCATCAACCAGCCCTGGGCATTTTTCTCCCTCCCGACCCGTGCGTGGGAGCTTGGCCTCGGCGGGCTGGTGGCACTGGCCGCACCCTCCCTCGTTCGGATGAACGCGAGGATGGCTCGTGCGGCAGGACTAGTGGGGCTGGCCATCCTGCTGATGTCAATCGTCTTCTTCACGCATGACCTAGCATTTCCGGGATGGTTCGCCCTTGCTCCCGTGCTCGGTACTGCCCTGATGATCGGTGGAGGGCAGGCCCAGGAGCTCCGGTTCCTCCAGGCGCCGCTGCTTCAGTACCTGGGCAACATCTCCTATTCGCTGTACCTGTGGCACTGGCCCTTGCTCATCCTGGCGAAGATTCGGCTTGAGGAGGACTTCAACGGCTGGGTGGCGTCGGGTCTTGTCCTGTTGTCGTTGGTGCTGGCCCACTTCACCTACAGACACGTCGAGCAAAAATTTCAACATGCCCGCGTATTGAGGGCCAAGGGCGTGCGATCGTATGCATTCGGTGCCGGCCTGACGATCGTTGCTCTCGCTGTCAGCTGGAGTGCCACGAAGCTACCCGACCTGGATTCAGGAAAGGCAGTAGCAGCGCCGGAGGGCCTGGAACTGATGTCCGGCCCGGTCTCTTCGGATTTCGTTCCCTCCAACCTGACACCGGCCCTTGAAGATGCTGGCGGCAGTACCCCTCGGATATACGCGGACGGGTGTCATGCCGACTACAACGCCACTGCGTCGCAGGACTGCACTTACGGGGACCACGCCGGTACCGGGAGCATTGTCCTGTTCGGCGATTCTCATGCTGCCCAGTGGTTCACGCCGATGGATGAGGTCGCGAAAGCGGAGGGGAAGAGACTTGTCAGCCTGACGAAGTCTTCCTGTCCCTCAGTGGACATACCCGTCGAGGGCACCATTTCCGAAACCTATCCGCAGTGTGATGAGTGGAGGCAGGACAGCCTCGAACGCATCACCGCTCTGGCGCCCGAGCTCGTGGTTATTTCGAACTATGGAAGCGTATATCGCGAACTGGGCCGGACCACAGGTGATTTCGAACAGGCGTGGCGGGAGGGTTTGCTCAAGACAATCGACGCTCTCCCGGCGAGCACGCGCGTCGTGGTTCTGGGGGACACTCCGGCGTGGGAGGTGGCACCGAGCGTGTGCCTGTCCACCCATCTGGAGGACGTCAGCGCCTGCTCAGCGCCCAGGGACCAGGTAATCGACGCCGATGTTCATCAGCTCGAGCAGGAAGCAAGTCAGTCGGCGGGCGGCCAGTATGTGTCACCACTCGACTGGATCTGCCGGGACATCTGTTCCCCCATTGCCTGGAACCGGCTCGTGTACCGCGATAATCACCACCTGACCGACGAGATGGCCGACGCACTCACCGGCCGGTTGCACCAAGCCCTCGACGCTGCCGGAAGCTAGAAGCGCAACCAGCGCACCCGGCGAGCGGCCGAGGTGCTGGGGGAGTGAGAATCGAGCGGACGAGTGAGGCCCAGTCAAACGGTTGGCTCGCTCGTCCAGCGGGCGCTTCTTACACAGTTACGTAAGGTTCCTCAGCAGGAGGTTTCAGATCTTCCTCTTGCTTGTCGAGCCACGAGTACTCCGGGCAAGGGTCGTCGGCGATGATGTGCTTCTCCACGAATTGGCGGATGCGTTCCTTCAGATGTCCCATGTCCAGCTCCTCGTCGAGCGTCACCAGGTTGATGTTCCCCAGTGTTCATCCAGAGGCTTGGGTTTAGCTTGGGTTGCTCCTCAGGGGGCCGCCATGAAGTGTCGGGGCCTCTAAGGCTTGTTGGCACCTGAGCGGGCGCGTTGGAGGGCTAGCATGACAACCGACGCCACTAGGATGGCGAGCCCGAGGTAGAGAAGAAATTTCAGTGTCTCCACAGCAATTCCGAGGACCAGAAGAACGAGAGCGACAACGCCCAAGATAATCAGCAAAGGTTTCATCAATCCAGTATCCCAATTCGTGTTGTCCGCACGACGTCTCGGCAGTATCGAAGCGACAACAATGCTGGTCGATGCGATGACCTTCGGGTACGCGCGCGCCAAGTCGCAGGATGCTGTCCTGTCATGGCAAACTAGATAGTCGCGTGCACTGTTGGGGGTAACTGGGTGCACGCGGTCCGCCCTGGTGTAACGGCAGCACCCCAGCCTTTGGAGCTGTGGAGTATAGGTTCGAATCCTATGGGCGGAACGGCATGCCAGCAGGCGTCAGAGACAGGCAAGGAGCGGCCCCCTTCGTGAGCCACGAGCACCAGTCCAACCAGGCGGAATCATCGCCTGCAGCAGTAATAGTTCTGGCAGCCGGAGCCGGGACCCGAATGAAGTCCCGGACCCCCAAAATACTCCACCGCATCGGTGGCACCTCCATGGTGGGCCACGCGCTCGCTGCCGCCCGTGGGCTTGCCCCCCGGGAGCTTGCCGTGGTCGTCCGCCACGAGAGGGACCGCGTCGCCGCCCACATCGCCGAACTGGACGCTGGGGTTCTTATCGTCGATCAGGATGACGTTCCTGGCACTGGCCGCGCTGTGCAGGTCGCACTCGAAGCACTGGACGCTCAGTCTGATGTCGCAGGGACCGTAGTGGTTACCTATGGCGACGTTCCCCTCCTTGACACTGCAACACTGCAGGAACTTGTGCGTACTCACGAGCAGGACGGTAACGCGGTGACGATCCTTACCGCCGTACTCGATGAAGCCACTGGATATGGACGTGTTGTTCGGGCCGAAGACGGCACTGTAACCGGCATCGTAGAACACAAGGACGCCACCGAAGATCAGCGCTCGATCAAGGAGATTAACTCCGGTATCTACGCGTTCGACGCCGCGGTGCTGCGCGAAAGCCTCACCAGTGTTGACTCGAACAATGCGCAGGGTGAGATGTACCTGACGGACGTTCCGTCAATTGCACGGAATGCCGGCGGCCGTGTAGCAGCGGTCATCTCAGCGGATCGCTGGCAGGTTGAGGGTGCGAATGATCGTGTGCAGCTCGCAGCCTTGGGTGGGGAGCTCAACCGACGCACGCTCGATCGCTGGATGCGAGTCGGCGTGACCATCGTGGACCCGAACAGCACATGGATCGATGTTGATGTTCAGCTCGACGAGGACGTCACGATCCTCCCGGGGACTCAGCTCCACGGCGCAACGCAGGTTGCCCGCGACGCAGTGGTCGGCCCCGACTGCACTCTAACCGACGTGGTAATCGAGGAGGGTGCGAAAGTGATCCGCACTCACGGAAGCGGCGCTCGGATCGGCGCTGGAGCTTCGGTGGGCCCGTTCACCTACCTACGTCCAGGAACCGTGCTGGGGGAGTCGGGGAAGATCGGCGCCTTCTACGAGACGAAGAACGTAACGATAGGCCGCGGGTCGAAGCTCTCGCACCTCGGTTACGCCGGTGATGCGGAGATTGGCGAGAACACGAACATTGGGTGCGGAAACATCACAGCCAACTATGACGGCGTGAACAAGCACCGCACGGTCATCGGCAGTGAGGTCCGGACCGGCTCTAACACGGTCTTCGTTGCACCGGTGTCGATCGGTGACGGCGCCTATACGGGCGCGGGCGCCGTTGTGCGCAAGGACGTGCCCGCCGGCGCGCTGGCTATCGGCGCCGCGGCGCAACGCAACCTGGATGGCTGGGTCGTAAAAAACCGCGTCGGGACGGCGGCGGCTGCCACAGCCGCGAAAGCTTCCTCTTCAATTGCATCTACGGCAGAAAGCGATCCTTCATGAGTGAGATTACGGCACGCGGGGAAAAGAAACTTGTCCTCGCGTCGGGCAGGGCCCATCCGGAGCTCGCGGAAGAGATCGCGCAGGTACTGGACACAGAACTTCTGCCCATCTCGGCCTACGACTTCGCTAACGGTGAGATCTACGTGAGGTCTGGCGAAAGCGTTCGCGGCACCGACGTATTCGTCATTCAGGCTCACCCCGCGCCGCTGAACAATTGGCTCATGGAGCAGTTGATCATGGTGGACTCATTGAAGCGCGCTTCGGCCAAGCGCATCACAGTTGTGTCGCCGTTCTACCCGTACGCTCGCCAGGACAAGAAGGGCCGTGGCAGGGAACCCATCTCCGCTCGCCTGGTTGCTGACCTCTATCGAACTGCCGGAGCCAACCGACTCATGTCGGTAGATCTCCACACCGCTCAGATTCAAGGGTTCTTCGACGGTCCGGTGGACCACCTCATGGCTATACCCCTGCTCGCCGATTACATCCGCACACGCGTTGACGCGGATAACGTCACCGTCGTTTCGCCGGACACAGGTCGCGTGCGCGTAGCTGAGCAGTGGGCTGAGCGACTCGGCGGAGCGCCTCTCGCATTCGTGCACAAGAGCCGTGACCTGACCGTCCCCAACCAGGCGGTATCTAAGACTGTGGTTGGCCAGATCGAGGGCCGTACCTGCGTGCTCATCGACGACATGATCGACACCGGAGGAACCATCTCAGGTGCGGTTGCCGTCCTGAAGAACGCGGGTGCCAAGGACGTCATCATCGCGGCAACGCACGCTGTCTTCTCGGACCCCGCAGCGCGCCGTCTGGCTGAGTCTGGTGCCCGCGAGGTGGTCGTGACCAACACGCTGCCGATCGGGCCGGAGAAACGGTTCCCGCAACTCACCGTGCTGTCTATCGCACCGCTCATTGCGCGCGCAATCCGGGAGGTATTCGATGACGGTTCCGTGACGAGCCTTTTCGACGGAAACACCTGAGCATAGCAGCCAACATAAAGGAATGCTGGTCAGTCTTACGACCGACCGGCTTTCCTATCTCCCGCAGAGGGAATGACCGCACAAAACGATAGAACCGGTTGGAGCATTGCTCCGACCGGTTCTATTGTTTTTGCTTTGCTACTTACGCTTCGGCGCCTGCGCGACGGCGTGCAACGAAGATGCTTCCTGCGCCGAGGCCGAGAGCACCGATGCCGGCTGCACCCCAGAGGAGCATTGCCGAGTCGACGCCGGTGTTGGCCAGGCCGCTGTTCGTGCCACTTGTGGATCCGGTCGTACCGCCGCCAACCGTTGCTTCAGGAGCGTCGGCTACAACGGTGGCAGTGACGGTCACACCGGACTCACGGCCCGTTGCGGTGAGGGTGTAGGTGCCCTCTTCCTCCAGTGTTACCGAATAGGAGAAGTTCCCTTCAGCATCTGCGGTAACAGTGTCGTTGAGAACGACTGCCATGGGGAGGATTGGGCCTCCCAGAGCAGCGCCGGCGCGGCCCGCTCCACCAGGTGCACCAGCTCCGCCGGGTCCGCGGGGAGCAAAGTCCACGACGATGTTAATGACTTCACCAGCGCGGAACAACCCCTGGTTGCTACTGAATACGACGCTCTGGCCCGGTGCGATGGTTCCGTCAGTGACGAAACCCGGTACAGCCGGTGACGGGTAGCGCTCGGCCTGGGCGGCGCCGACTCCGACGAAGGTGAGTGAGCCGGCGATTGCCACGGCTGCGATAGCTTTTTTCATAGAGACTCCCCAATAAAGGTGTTTGCGACAGACTTCTAGCGGTGATCGACCTGAAGATGTATTTCCCCCAGCCCCAACTACCCCAAAGTGACTCTACCAAGATGCGGTGTCAGTCTTCGCATCAAACAAGCAGATTTCCCTCAGGGTTTCCGCAATTGACGTTACCCCATGAATCCACCGGCTTGAAAAAACATTGTGACAAACTCTGACATGTAACCCAGAATTAACGTTCTGATGTCATCGGCCGCACGTTGTGTCACCTTGAAGCGGCAGAATCACGTCAGCTATCGGCTGAAGTGTCGGCGTAACGTCTAACGCCGGCTCTGAGCTCTGTACAACGTTCGTGAAGTCCAGTTCGGCCGTGGCTGTTTGTCCCGGGGCAAGGGTCGTGGTCAACACGCCGACTGGGCGGTCACCGTGACGGTAGGAGCCAAGGGGCACCGGTTCGCCGTTGATTCGCGCCGTATGAAGTTGTGACTGGTCCGGGCCATACCCCACAAAATTGGTTTGCACAGTTCCAGGCGGCACTCCAAACTTTCCTCCCCCCGTCACATACGCCGGTAGGGTTTCGCCCGCATCTAGTGGCGCAGTGTTCGTTAACGTCGCGGTCAGAGTGTATTGAAGATACCCCCCAGAGGTGCAGGATCTATGTAATTGCACTGTCCGTCGCACGTAATAGTCCATCTTCGCGCCAGTTCCATCATTGAAATATGCACCGAACGTAGCACCTCCGGATTCAGCTCCGGTCACACTGCCTGCGAGCCCAGCCGAGGCCAACATCTCTTGCTCTTCCTGATGCGCTGACCAGACGTAGAGCCGCCCTTCGCCAGCGCTCTTAATGAGGGACTGGACGAGCCCCCGATTCTCCCCAGTGCCAGATGAAAGAGCCTTGAAGACCTCGGAAGCCACCGCTGCAAAGTATGCGTCCTGAAGACTCGGCTCTTCTATGGCCGCGTAGACGTCGGAGAGCAATGTAGGTACTACGTTATCGGCTGTCAGCGACTTTGGCAGGCCGGAAAGCGCGAGTACTTCCTCTGTCATCACGTCCTCGAATGTCAGTTCTACTGGTCCGGTAGCTGCAAGGATGTGCCTGAGAGCGATCGGGTCCAGCGCTAATACACCATCCACGGAAGCGCCACTCTGGTGAATACCCCACATTTGAGCGGCAGTCTGAGCAGCTGTCGGAAAGTCGGGTGTCAAGTTCACACTCTGCATGAAGCTTCCCATACGCGAGCTGTAAATTAACGCTTGCTCCTCCTCTACGATCAGGGCGGGTTCGAAACGTCCCATGACGGAGGCACTGTCTTGGGACGTCAATTTGAGTGCTCCGTCGTCGGCGTGCACGATAGCTAGCGCACCTGGTATGCCGCCGGTTGCGCGTATCTCAGCGCTGTTCTGAATCAGCAACAGGTAATTTCGTGGTTCGTCAGTGCCCAGCATCGCAGGTAGCACTTCGGCAGCGAGCGTTGCCTGAGATAACCCTCCTTCGACCTGACTGAGCGCTTCCGTAGCTTGCTCTAACGGCGCAGACACTTCGGGGAGAAGTTTTGAGCGATCGATTAGCGAGAGTCTCCGATGGGAGAGCGTTACGGCATCAGACACGACGGACAGACGAGGGGCCAGGAGCTCTATGCGTTGCAGGTCAATTTTGCCTTCGCTTGGGGTCAGGCTTTCCCAATCCATCGCGCCTAGGTCTTTCAACGCGGGTGACAGAGCTCGATTGATGATGTCATCGGCTGAGACAGTTATCTCCGTGACGGCCGAGAAGTTGGGACCGAAGAATGGAATATGCTCTGCCAACCTCCATAGGGGGTCAGTACCCGAAGTATGAGCCTGCGACACGGCGCTTTGCAGCTCTTCAAATGTACGGTCAGCAGCCACGGTATCGCCGTTTTCCAATTCTTCCTGCAGAGTCGATGCGAGTTCCACACTTCTGCCCAGTTGTGATTTAATCTCGTCCGCACGAAAAGAAAGCCACCCTGCTGCTATGGCACCCAGTAGAACGATGGCACCACAAATAGCGGCAAATTGCACAAGTCCCTTGCGGGTCCGAGGCTTCTGTCCTATTAGACTCGCATTCGCTTTTTGGAAATCAGATTGTTCAGTGGGTGTATTGCTGTGATTCATTATGTGCACTTCCGTACTGAGAGAAAGTCATGCTCGCGATGCAAGGCAATGTAGGGTCACCGATTAAGCGCTGATCATCAACCCTGAGGCCCAGTGCGATGGTTCGCTTCTTAGATCGCACCGTCACTGGCTATAACCGCCTTGAATGTCTTAGATAGGATCACCAGATCCTGCATCAGCGACCAATTTTCGACGTAGTAAAGATCCAATTGAATTGACTCTTCCCACGAGAGATTAGACCTGCCACTGACCTGCCACAACCCGCTCATACCAGGACTCACGTATAGCCGCCGATGAGCAGCATCGTCGTAGAGCGCCACTTCGCTAGCGCGTTGAGGGCGCGGACCAACGATGCTCATGCTGCCGACCAAAACGTTGAATAGCTGCGGGAGTTCGTCAAGCGAGTACTTGCGAAGGATCCGACCCACCTTCGTTACCCTGGGGTCGTCCTGCACCTTGAACAGGGGACGGTCATTGGTGCCCTGTTGGGCCAATAGTTGATGCAGTCTGGCGTCAGCGTTCACGACCATCGAACGGAATTTGAGCATCTTAAAGGTGGCGCCACCGACACCGATCCGCTCTTGTGCGTATATAACCGGCCCTCCATCAGTGATCTTGACTGCGAAAGCAATCACCAGCAGTAACGGTAGAAGCGCGATCATTAGGAAGGAGCTTCCAGCAATATCGAACACACGCTTGAGCACTCGGGAGCTACCGGTAAGCTTCGGCGTTGAAACGTGGACGAGAGGTAGGCCGGCCACGGGTTGAGTATGTATCCGAGGACCGGCAACGTCGGTGAGCGCTGGTGCGAGGATTAGCCTCGTCTCACGTGCTGCTAGTTCCCATCCAAGCTGGCGCAGCACCCGCGGTTCTATATTCGCCCCAGCAGATATTGCTACCGAGTCGGCGCCCGCTGTCGAAATCGCGTTCATTATCGCTACCACGTCGGGAGCCGACCCGAAGAGCGGAAGATCCGTATTGACCTGTAGAGCAGCTGCGCGGCCATCAGTTAGGTACGCGGCAACGGGCAGATACCCTGCCATAGGAGTTTTTCTAAGCGAGCTTGCAAGATGATCTACTGCGTGCGAACCGCCGACGATAAGAATCTTCGAGGCACTCTTGCCCTGGCGTCGTTCAGCGCTCAACGACTGACGCACAATCCAACGTGCGGCCAGTAAGCCGAGTACCCCGGCGGGCAGCGCCAAACCGACATATCCTCGAGCGGTATCGTAGCGGAACGCGTAGGACAGGATCGCGATCAATCCGAAGAGCCATAAGGAAGCGGCAAACACTCGTTTGTATTCCTCGGCGCCTGAACCCAAGATCCGCGGACTACGGGAGTCCCAAGCTCCAAGCATGAGCCACCAGAGCGCGCTGAGTACCACGGTTAGCACTGCATAGGTCATGAGCGGTTCAGCATGGGTGTCGTCGACGAGGCCGAATCTTATTAGGAAAGCTCCCGTTGTTGCCCATACCACAACCGCGCCGTCCACGATAGCTAGCCGACGCGGATAACGCCGCATCCAACTGGTGGCAGCTACCATCGAATTTCCTTCCCCCAACCAATCGCTTATACCGCACCCTATCGGGAGCGGGGGACTGCCCGACCATCTTCAATCCCTAATGCTTTCTCGAACGAATCTCTAGGTACCTCGGAGTGAGTATCCCCGAACATACGACGTTGGGAGTTAGGGCGTTCTAGCTCAACGTCTGATCCATACGCGTACGAGTTGTATGCGTATGCGTCCGGTCCCTTAGTAGGGAGGAAATTTAGAACGACCCCAAGGAGGTCAGCTTCCACCATTTCAAGGTGCCCAAGAGACTTCTCCACGTCAGACAAAGTCACTTTGCTGGAGCCAACGACCATGACCACTCCTCCCACTTGCTGCGCGAGGACGGCAGCGTCAGTGACGGGTAGGAGAGGAGGGGCATCTATTATTACCGCATCGAACTGCTCTTCGAGCTTCGCTATCAGGGACTTCATCGCAGAGGATCCAAGTAATTCGCTTGGATTAGGAGGAATTCGGCCAGCGGTCAGAACATAAAGTTCGTCTGACCCCCAGGGCTGCAGCAGATCCTGCAGATCCGCGCGACCGAGCAGCGCGGTGGTCAAGCCCGCGTTTCGTTCCAGCCCAAGATACTCATCGATGCGTGGCCGGCGCAGGTCAGCGTCAATCAGAACCACCGACTGTCCGCCCTGGGCGATAGCTAGGGCGAGGTTGGTCGCGGTTGTACTCTTGCCCTCCCCTGGGACAGATGAGGTTATTAGCACCGCCTTGGAGTCATGACTGACGTGAGCGAACTGAAGGTTCGTTCGGATCTGTCTGAACGACTCTGCGCGCGGACTCTGACTGGGAGCCTGCGTAATGAGAGGCTTCTTGGTGGCGTCGTTATCTAGGGTAATTCCGCCGAGCAGAGGCGTATCACTGACCCGACGAAGGTCAGCTTCGCCGCGAATCCTAGTGTCCAACGTCGTCTTGAGGACCGCGATACCAACTCCGAAAGCAACACCAACGAGGAGCCCTAAAATAAGGTTGATGGCGAAGTTTGGGGAGGAAGGCTCCAAGGGCGCCGTTGCGGGAGTCAACACAGAAAGCTTAACCGGAGAGCCAGCTTCGCCAGTGGGGCTTTCGAGGTCCGCAACCGATGCAACGAGACTGTCTCCCGTAGCTTGGGCGATGGCCGATGCAAGAGCAGGTGAACTGTTTTCAGCCGTGATTGTTATAATCACCGTATTGAGATCAGCACTAGCAGAAACATTCTCAGCCAGTTGCGCGGCCGAACTGTCGAGGCCGAGCGAATCAATGACTGGCTGTAATACAAATGGCGTGTCAACTGTATCTACGTACGATTGTACTCGAGCCTGTGTGAATGTGTTCCCCTGTTGTAGGTCCTGCACACTCCCGCTGTTCGAAATAGCCACAAACAATTTTGTTTCAGCCGTGTACGTTGGGCTAATAACGATCGAAGCAATGGCGCTCAAACCTAGTCCTATGAAGGTGCTAAGTGTTATGAGCAACCAGTTGCGTCGCAGAATTCTTAGATAGTCGCTCAGCTCCAAGTGAGACCTCTCTGATGCTTTGTTATTTCCCCTAAACCATATGAGTCAGACATTACCGAACCAGGGAACCCATTGGCCGCACTTGCTCAATCCCGAAGCAGAGCTCGGTTGGTGCAGTACCACTCGTAGGTATTGCGAAGACCCTCTTGGAGATCGATCTGAGCGTGCCAGCCAGAAGCGGACAGTTTGCTGACATCTAGTAGCTTTTGCGGAGTCCCGTCGGGCTGACTTGTGTCCCACTCAGTGGATCCCTCGTAGCCAACTACGGCTGCGACAGTCCCGGCTAATTCTTTGATGGTCACGTCAATGCCGGTACCGACGTTGACCTGCTCCGCGCCGTCGTAATGCTCTAGCAGGTGTAGGCAGGCGGCGGCCATGTCATCTACGTGGAGGAACTCGCGCTTAGGTAAGCCGCTGCCCCAATTCTTAACGACTGCGAGTTTCAATCGTGCAGCCTCGTCGTAACGGCGGATCAAAGCGGGAAGAACGTGGGATCCCTCTTGCGAAAAATTATCACCGGGACCGTACAGGTTAGTGGGCATCGCGGAAATCCATGGCAATCCGTACTGTCGACGTACCGACTGAACCTGCATAATACCTGCGATTTTAGCGATCGCGTAAGCGTCGTTAGTCGGCTCGAGATGGCCTGTCAGGAGCGATTCTTCACGTATCGGCTGGGGTGCATATTTTGGGTAAATACAAGACGATCCAAGAAACAGAACGCGCTCGACGTTGTGTTCGAGCGCTGCGTCCAGGACGTTAACTTGAATCTGCAGATTCTCGCTTAGGAAGTCCACGGGATACGTACTGTTTGCCCTAATTCCGCCTACTTTGGCGGCCGCAAGAATCACGTATCGAGGGGCGACACGAGCGAAGTACTCGAAGACCTCAGAGCGATCGCGAAGATCTAACGCAGAGGAACTCTCTCCGTGCAAGTTGGAGAAACCCTCCGCCTCCAGCCTTCGCCATATCGCAGATCCGACCAGGCCTCGGTGTCCCGCTACGTAGACCCCCGCATCCCGCTGCAAGGGACCAGGAGTATAGTCCTTACCCACACTCATGCTAGGCGCTCCAACAGTCCAGAGTGACGGTATCAATCCAGCCACGCCCAACGTGCTTGCGAGCTTCGATATCTGCGTCAACCATGATGCGGGCCAGTTCAGGAGTGTGGATCGAAGGTTTCCACCCGAGCTTCAACTCGGCCTTCGAAGGGTCTCCGACCAATGCGTCTACCTCTGTTGGTCGAAGATACCGCTCGTCGAATCTCACATGATCCTCCCAGTTCAACCCGGCGTGCTCGAAAGATATCTTGAGAAAATCTCGGACGGTGTAATTCCCACCAGTAGCCAAAACAAAATCGTCTGGTTCATCGGCTTGTAGCATACGCCACATGCCCTCGACGTATTCGGCTGCATATCCCCAGTCGCGAACGGCGTCAAGATTGCCCATGTAAAGGTGATCTTGGTCGCCAGCTTTGATAGCCGCGACGGCGCGAGTGATTTTGCGCGTAACGAACGTCTCGCCCCGCCTTGGCGATTCGTGGTTAAACAAAATACCGTTCACTGCGTACATGCCATACGCCTCGCGATAATTCTTGGTGATCCAATAGCTATAGACCTTGGCCGCCCCATATGGCGACCGCGGATAGAAGGGTGTGTCTTCATTCTGAGGCGGAGGAGTCGCTCCGAACATTTCTGACGAAGACGCTTGATAGTACCTTGTTTCGATACCAGCGAGTCGCACAGCTTCCAGCAGACGTACCGATCCCATACCAGTGGTGTCCGCGGTGTGCTCAGGCTCGTCAAAAGAGACTCGTACATGCGACTGAGCCGCTAAATTGTAGACTTCATCGGGGCGGATGTCCGCGAGAAGTGTCACCAGGCGAGAGCCGTCACTCAGATCACCGTAATGAAGGAAAAGCTTGGCTCGCGGATCATGTGGATCGACGTACAGATGATCGATTCGAGATGTATTGAAAGTCGACGCTCGGCGGATCAGGCCGTGGACTTCGTAACCCTTCTTCAGTAGGAGTTCTGCCAGGTAGGACCCGTCCTGTCCAGTGATCCCCGTAATGAGCGCGCGCTTATGCAAATTCATCCCCATAGTTTCTGCTTCAAACGCGGTTAAGCGCCACAGTTAGCTTCTTGATGTACCGATCATACTGGTCCAAAGCATAATCCTCGGAAAGCTTCGTTTCCATGAAGCGCCGCCCGTTGCCGGCTAACTGCTCAGCCATGTCCGGATTTGTCCCGAGGGCCTCGGCGGCTCTCAGTAAGAGATCGGGACGACCGGAGTCAACGCGCATCCCGGCATGTGAAACCTCCAACTCCTCCGAGGTTGCGCTCCTTCGGTCAGTCGCAGCAAGCACCGGGACGCCAGCGCTGAAGTAGGAGGTGAGCTTGCTGGGTACTGACATTTCTTTAACCCCCGGCAATTCGTTGACTAGCAGAACGTCCGCTGAAGCGAGTGCCTCTTGGAAGCGCTCGCCAGGCAGAGGATCCAGAAACTCTAAATTCCGAGTGCCCCTCGCGAGAATTTCTAGTTGACCGCGCTGGTTTCCATCTCCGAGAAGGACAAATTTGACCTTGCTTCCTTCTGCCTCGGCTAGCCGAGCGGCGTGGACGACGTTTTCCAACCCCTGCTTCGCGCCCATGTTGCCCGCATGCAGAACTATGATGTCGTGGCTGTCCCAACCCAGAGACGACCGGGACTCGTCACGGTTCTTCAAAATGAAAGGCTTCAGATGAGTCCAGTTTCGTATCACTTCAACTTGCGTGTGCGGAATGTTCAGCGACTCGGTGAGGTGTTTTTTGAAGCGGTCGTGGATAACGACTATGCCGTCAGCACCGTGCAATATTCGGCGCTCCACGTCGGATATGAGCCGTGCCACAAGCGAGTTAGCGCTCTTCGTCTCTTTAAGGCCCAGACCATAGATATCTTGAACCCAGATGATGATTGGAGTTTCTTTCGCAACCAGACGCGATCGAAGAACTGCGATGCCCGTAGAGAACAGAGCTGGACTTACTAGGACAATGGCAGTCGGACGGTGCCATCGAGTGGCTGCAACGCGTAGGCCGAACGAAATTTCCATCAAGAAGCGGCTGATTGTGCCCGGCGCCTTTGGTACGAAGTGGCGCAGCCGCTGAACGTCCACCTCTCCTATGACCTCGCGAATTTTCCATCCGCGGTAACCGTTCAGGACTTTCCAACCTGGATAGTGAGGAAATCCGGTGATCACTCGAACCTTCGAGCCACGCCGACTAAGGCCTTCCGCCAGTCCTGATGAGTATGGCGCGTTGCCGGAGGGCTCGGGGGTATAGTTGAGACCGATTAACAGGGTATGGGGGAACTGGTTATCTCGCACTCCCGCGCTCCTTCATCAGTGCTGCTGGATGGAATCTGTCACATGACCTTTGCATCTAGACCAGTATGCCTAGGAAAGACAAGGAACTCGAACGTGCCAGGTGATCTGGGGAAGTCAAGCGCGAGCTTCGATTGGTCGCGAGATGTGCGCGTGATACCGCTTCGAATGGCCTCGAGTGGTGCGAGGCAGTCGCGATCGAAGCTATTAATTCTCGTTTGGATGCTTACTGAACGACTATTAGTCACGAACAGTCTCCAAATCAGTTCTCGTATACGGATCAGCGTTCTTCGTCGGTTCGGGGCGAATATTGGCGAGAGATGTATATTTCGACCGAGAACAAGGGTGAGGTATCCCTGGAATCTCACAATCGGAGACGATTGTTGGATTGGTGAGGGCGTCTGGATATCCAACCGTGCCCCAATCGTAATTGGAAGTAATGTAGTAATTTCTCAAGAGTCCTATTTATCAACTGGATCTCACGAGGCCAGGGATTCCATGGACGTTGAATCTGCGCCAATAGTGATCGAAGACGGAGTGTGGATCACCGCTCGTTGCAACGTTCTACTTGGCTCGGTGCTGAAGAAATCGTGTCTGCTCAGGCCAGGAAGTACTGTTCGCGGTGTGGTGCATGAGGGTCGAGTCATGGGCCCACCACCGCTTGAGGACTATGGTTCCAGATTTGAGAAAAGGGGCATGCAACGATGAATCTGGCACACCGCCTCCTACCACTTGCTGGAATGGTTGACCGTTTCAGTCAGAGTCAGTACCGGAAATTGACCAAGAAGCTGCTAACCCGTTCAGGAGTGGTCATTGAAGGTCTTCCGCTATGGGTCAGTCCTAAAGTGCGTTTTGACATCTCGTCCAAAGGCTCGATAGTACTCGGAGATCGAAGTGTCCTCAGCCACGATGTTCTAATCCTGACCCACGATTTCAGTATTGATCGAGTAGCAGAGAAATTTCTCGAGGATTACGACCAGCAGAGCGAGTACGTGCGACGTGCTCCCGTGACCATCGGTGCTCGCGCTTTTGTTGGGATGCGGGCGATCCTGATGCCCGGCATAACCGTGGGAGAGGGCTCAATCATCGCGGCAGGCTCGGTCGTGACGAAGGACGTGCCTCCCGATTCAGTTTACGCAGGCAATCCCGCCAGATTGATCTGCACTACGCAAGATCTGCTGACTCGCAGCTTGGACAAGTTCACATTGCAGAGTCGTCGGCCCTAGCTGATCCCCTCAAGGAATCCTGAACAATGAAAATCACACACGTCGTGACCTACATCAGCGAGAAAAACGATTTTGGTGGGCCGGTAACCGTAGCTGCGGCCCAAGCCGTACAACTCGCTAAAATGGGTCACGAGGTCACAGTAATTGCAGGTTCGGATACGAACGCCGACTTCGTATCTGAGAACGTACGGTACAGGCTATTCAGGGTGCGTCGCTTCACATCACGCTCCAAGTTCTCAGGAGTATGGGCTCCCGGGTTGGTTGGAGCGGTCGTTAAGGCAGGTTCACGAGGGGGAGTCGTCCACATCCATCTCTGCCGAGATTTCATCACCCTGCCTGCTGCTTTCGGCTTGAGTGTCAAACGGAAACCATACTTTGTCCAGACCCACGGCATGATCAAACCGCAGAAGCGGTTGGCGGCTTTCGATCGATTGCTCACCCAACCCGTGCTTAGGAACGCCAAACTGATCTTTTCCTTGACCAAGGAGGACCTTGAAGGCGCATGCCAGGTCGCCGGCCGTCAGCTGCCAAATCGCAAGGTGAAGAACGGTATGGAAGTACTGCCTCCGATAGTTGGAATGAAGCCTGATAACGCCACCCTCGATATTCTATTTCTCGCACGGCTGCATGAGCGGAAAAACCCCATTCAATTTCTTGACGTTGCTGAGCGTCTCTCGAACTCATACCAGAATGTATGTTTCTCAATCGCTGGCCCGGATGGTGGGGAGCTTCCTCGCGTACTTGAGCGGCTGGATGGTAGGGATCCGAAGCGCCTTCGTTATGAGGGAGCGAAGAGCGCTGTGGCGGCGCGGGAGCGGATCGGTAAGGCTGACATCTACGTTCTTCCAAGTAGGAACGAACCCTTTCCTATGACCGTAATTGAAGCGTTGAGCGCGTCGGTGCCAGTTGTGGTCGGTGCCACCTGCCATATAGCCGAGGATCTTCGGGCTGCAGATGCTGCGGAAATCTTCGACGGGTCGCAAGAAGACCTTGAACGAGCAGTGAAGCATCTCATTGACAGTCGACAGCGCCGCGCCACGCTCGCCCACAATGGTCACGGGTTCTGCTATGAGAATTACTCAATAGAGAACGTCGCTCTTGACCTGATTGAAAGTTACTCTTCCCAAACTACGTTAGTTACGCGTAACGACGCATGAATCGCCTCCTTTCCCTAGGCGATCAAGTATTACTTAGTGTTGGCACACTAACTATCTCTGTAGGTGCCGCCCGAACCTTGGGCGCAACGGAGTTCGGAATCTTCGCGCTCACGCAGCTTTTCGTCTTCTTATTCACCAGTACCTGGCAAGCAGGTATTGGCGAGACAGTCATGGTCACCAGGAGAGCGTCGAGGAACGACTCCGATGGCCGCTACGTCGCAATGGTTGCCGGAGCTGCATGTTCTACTGCTCTCGTCCCCATTGTGCTCGCGCTGCTTTTGGTCGCATGGATCAATACCGAATATCTTCTCCTCGCACTGGCGGCGGCGTCGACTTTCCTATCCATCTCACTTCAGGACGCGGTTCGATATAGTCTTATCAGCCAAGCTAGGACACTTCGTTCCCTCTTTGTGAGTGCCTGTAGCCTTGCCGTGATTCTTATTGGTGCAGTTCTCTTTCTCTTGTCTCTGGACATGGCGCTGACAGCTACTCACTGGATGCTACTTTGGGGTTTAGGAGCGGCGGTGAGTGTTTTACCTACTCTTTGCCGGACAATACGTCCTCGATCGAGACAACATCGCTCACTGCGCTGGCTACGTCAGAATTGGAAACGGTGCCTGCACTTCGCGGGAGAACATGCAGTTGTGGGCGCCAGCACTCAGATCTCCATGATTTCGATGTTCGGGAGCTTGGGTCCGCAAGGCATCGCCGCCATCCGGGGGGCGCAAATCCTATTCTCGCCTTTGAACGTCGCATTGAGCGCCATTCGAATCGCCTTCTTGCCAGGTATGGTGAAGGCGCATAGAGATGGAGCGGCTTTGGGCTTTCATTCTCGTATGGGCATTATTACGGTGAGTGGCATCCTGCCCGCCATATTGTACCTATCTGGTGACCTAATAGGTCCTCTCCTCTTGGCCGATAACTGGGCTCTTGCAGAAACCGTATTGGAGCCACTCGCCGTTCAGTACTTCTTCCTGGGCTGGTATTGGTCCTTAATCGTCTACGCACGAGCTACTGACCGCCCCAGCGTGTCGGCTGCAACGCGCATTTCTTTGGCAGGTTGCACAGTGGGTGGAGTTATCATCGGGTCGCTCGTTGCGGGAGCGCCTGGAGCGGTATGGGGTTTGGCCATTGCCGCCATTGTGAGTGTTTGCGTCGGTGAGTTAGTCTCACTCGTCCGGATCAAGCGGAGTTAGAAACAGTGATACATATAAGACAATCTGTCAAATCTGCTAAACCATCATACAGAAGCATTGAGGGGCACGCGAGTGTTCTAGGCATTGGTACGGCGCTTCTGGTGTGCTTACTAGTGCCGATTGCCTTATGGATAGCCACCGGAGCATCCGAAGACTTCATGGCAACGGGACAGCCAATAGTAATGTTCGTAGCCGGTGCAAGGTTTTCCTGGCTCGTTGCGAAGGGGTCAAGATACCTGTTTGAGCTCATCTTCTGGATCTTCACGTATGTTTTCATGGGTATGGCGCCCTACATTCAGCAGAGGTTGCAAATCGAACCCTCAACCACGAGGAATCTCGACGAGTCACTGTTTTGGAGTTCCACTGCTGTCGTTGTGATCGGCTGTATTGCATTAGTCGTCGGAACAGGGCTGGCAAACAAGTTAACAATTTCGCGGAGGGCAAATGTGTCGCCCTTTATTAGTGACAGTCGCTCGACATTGCTCGGAATCGGTGCTCTGCTATTCGCCGCCTATTATGTAAGCACTGTTGGCCTTGCTAGTCTTTTCGGTGGGCGGATCGAGTTGGAACTCATAAGGGAGCGCATATGGCCTGATACGGTCGTAAACGCGCTGATAGTCGGCGGTGTCAGCATGTCACTACTCGTAGCGACAGTTTCCCAGATCTTGCTGCGACGTAGGGACCGTTTCTCTGGAGTGAAGCGTTCCCGCTTCCTTCTTTACTTACTCCTTGTGTCTCTACTGCTCGTCGTGAATCCGCTGAGCAGTCCGAGATATGTCTTCGGAACCGTACTTCTAGCTTTACTCGCTGCGGGAGGGGCTTATTCGTCAGCCGCCCGATTTCGGGCGATGGCGATATCGACCCTGGCAGGCCTAGTCCTCATTTTTCCCCTCGCTGATGCTTTCAGATACTCCGTCGAATCTAATGTGAAAATACAGGATCCGTTGGAGTCGATGGTTAGTGGTGATTTTGACGCATACGCGCAGGTAGTTAACGCTATGCAGTACGTAGATCACAATGGGCTTACATGGGGTAGGCAAATCGCCGGAGCCGTGCTGTTCTGGGTCCCTCGGTCTGTTTGGGTGGATAAGCCAATAGGGACCGGGCGGCTTCTTGCCGAATATAAGGGATATTCTTTCGGCAACCTGTCTGCTCCCATTTGGGCCGAGTTTTATATTGATTTTGGATGGGCAGGAATGATCCTTTGTATGGCCCTGACGGGGGTCATATTCAGGACGCTGGATAAGAATATAGAGACGACAATATCGACGCTCGGCTCTCTTCCCGTCTTAGCGTCAATTCTGCCTTTCTACATGTTGATTGTTCTCCGAGGTAGCTTGCTGGCTGCAGTAGCGTACCTCACTGTCATTCTCGCGTGTGTTTTTAGTACGAGATCTAGAATTGGTAGAGAATCTAAAAGGCAAGTAGTTCCCCCGAGGCTGGGAGATTCGAGAAGAGCAGGAAGGCGATTGAAGCGTCATACATAGCTCACGACGAGTCGGTGCCTTCCCGGTGCCGTAATTCCCTCCCTAGGTCCGTTCGGTGAGCCCAGCCATACACAGCCAGGGTCCCGATTGCTGCGCCGAGTACGTTAGCTAGCACATCCCGCGGACTCCCCACCCGCTCGGGGCGGAACAGCTCCTGTCCCAGCTCGATGCTCATGGACGCCGCGAGTCCTACAGGCAACGCTAACCACGCACGCCTCAACGGCAGGCACGCCGCAACCAGGATGCCGAACGGTATGAAGAGCAACACGTTGGCTCCGGATTCGATCATGCTGTAGTCGAACCACCCCGGTACGCCGACACGGTGGAGAACCCGCAGCATGCGGGCAATGGAGCCTGACGCGACCTCATCGACCGGTGTCGGCCAGAAAGCTATCAGGGACAGAGCAAGCAGGTAACCGGCCAGCAGCGCGGCGAGGAAGCGCCGTCGTCGTGCTGTCATTCTCGCGGCTACGGTCACCGGTGCTTTCGTTCCCAGTCCACCAGCGCGTCCACTGCCGGCACCAGCTCACGGACCATCTGCTGGTAGACCGCATCCTCGCGGCGGAAGGGGTCCACGACGTCGTCACCGGAGGGGTCAGACGGGTGAACCGTACGGGCACGCACCACCTTCGGAAGGATGGCGCGCCAGCGCATTGGGGCCGTGAGGGAGGGATCGCCCTCGAGCGGTGTCACGAGCCGTGCGAACTCGCGCAGCGTGAATGTCCTCCGGAGTAGCGACGGCATCATCTCAATGATCTGCCCACGGTGGTCACGGGTCAGGGTCAGAACCAGGTCCTTGCCTTCCAGGATCCGCTCCTCAACCTGTCGGGCGGCGAAGCCGTTGGTGTCTCCATTGAAGACGCGGACAAAGCCGGCCACCTGCGGGTCAATCTCCCGACCCACGAGGGCGCCTGTGCCTGCGCTCGAGATCTCGAATTCACCCGGCGCCAGCTTCTCGAAGGAACTCCGAAGCAGCCGCTCAACCATGGGGGAGCGGCAGATATTGCCCGTACACACGGCAAGGATGCGGAACGGCGTATCGGTGGTCATGGCCTCTATTCCTTGAGACTTCGCGCGGACGGCGGCGAGGACGGTTTACTCCGAAGCGTACCGGTTGAAACCCGTGTTACGGCCCCGCAGCTTCTCCTTCAGCCATGCCGTCGGGGGAGGGGAGGCGCCTACGACGCTGCAAGGGTTTCCAGGACATCAAGCGCGACGGCGGTTCCGTCCTCTTTCCGCATCTGTTCCCCGGTACGCGTCGCCTGATCTCTGTATCTCTCTGTCTCGGCCAGGGCCTCCGTGAGCCGGTCCACGGTGAGTTTTCGGTACGGGATCGGTTCGGGACCGAGGCCCCGCTGGTGCAGGAGATGTCCCCAGAACGGTTGGTCGGCGATGAACGGCACCACCACGGACGGAATGCCCGCCCGCACCGCAGTATGTACGGAGCCTGCCCCACCATGATGGATCGCAGCAGTTGCACGCGGCAGGACCGCATGGTGGTCCACCGACTCCCTCACCAACAGGTCGCGGTCCTGAGCTGCATTGGGAATGTCGATGGCGCCCCAACCCCTGACCACCAACACCCTGAGGCCGCTCCTCCGAGCCGCCTCCACAATTGCTTCGCCCCGCGCCTTCGGGTCCCCGGCTTTCATTGAACCGAACCCCGCGTAGGCAAAGTCGCCGCCCGCCATGAACTCGGCCAGTTCCTCATCCACGTCTTTCGCCGATGCGGGACGCCCCGTCCAGTGGCCGGTGAGATGGACGGTGGCCGGCCAGTCCGCGGGCCGGTGCAGCAGGAGCGGGCTGATCGGAATCAACGTTGCCTGCCGTGGCGTGCCTGTCCGTGGCGCCGGCGGAAGGGCCTGTACCGCCGCTGCGAGCTCCCGCTTGAACATGAGCGTTGCCACGTTCGCCAGACCATAGCTGGCCCGATTCAGCGGGCCCAGACTGGTCCTGGGGATGAAGGGGGCCGGGAACTCACGCGTGGGGGTCAACATCGGAATGGTCTCCACCAGTGCCGACGGAATCCCCAGCCTCTCCGCCGCGATCGGCGCACTAAGGACTTTCGGGTGGTACACCACAACGTCCGGGGCGAAGGCAATGATGTGCTCCACGGCAGCCGACAAAAGCCGGCCGAATGACGGCCGGACGACGGCGCGGAATCCCTTGGCCGCGACCCCCGGGGAAACGCCGTGGTCGCTGATGAGCTGGGCGAAGTCCATGCGCAGACTGACAGTATCCACGCCCGTGGTGTCCGCACCGGAGTTGTCCGGGATGGCCGTCCGGACGGGGTGTCCCCTGGCAGCGGCGGCGCGCGCCAGGGCGGTGAACGGTTTCACGTCGCCGCGCGTCCCGGCGGTCAGCAGCATGATTTTCATTGGCGGGTGCTCCGCCCCACAGCTTACAAGCGCCGCAATCCTCGCGGAAGCAGCGCATGCTGTAGCATTGACTCTCGATGCCTAGGCGAGGGAACGCTTTGGATGATACCAGAGCATGTTCCGTTATCGACGGTGGCTAGCGGCTTTCCTGATTACGCGCACATGTTTGCGCGGGGATGGTCCTGGGCTTTCGTCAACATTCGCACGGTACGCCCAGAAGACCACTTAGTTCCTCGAATACTCAGGAGACATCATGTCCGAGCAGAAGCTCGCCGCAGAACTGCGCACCGATTTCGGTAAGGGCGCTGCCCGCCAGGCACGCCGCGCCAACAAGATCCCCGCCGTCATCTACGGCCACGGCGCAGACCCCATCCACGTGCTGTTGCCCGCCAAGGCAACCACCCTGGCAGTCCGCCACTCCAACGCCCTCCTCAGCGTCGACGTCGACGGCGAAACCCACCTCGCCCTCGCCAAGGACGTACAGCGCAACCCGCTCAAGCAGATCGTCGAGCACATCGACCTGCTGACCGTCCGCAGCGGCGAGAAGGTCACCGTTGAGGTCAACATCCACGTTGAGGGCGAGCCCAAGCCGGGCGTCGTCTCCAACCTCGAGCAGACCACCGTTTCGGTTGAGGCCGAAGCCACCCACCTGCCCGAGTCCCTGACCGTCAACCTCGACGGCCACGGCGTGGGCGACCACGTCTACGCCTCGGACATCCGCCTCCCCAAGGGCGTCACCCTGCTCACCGAAGCAGAAACGCTGATCATCAACGTTTCCGCACCGGTTGTCGAAGACCTGGGTGAGACCGCAACCGAGACCGGAGTTGACTCTGACGGCGGCGACGCCACCGCTGAGGAAGCCACCGGCGACGTTGTTCCCGAAACTGACGAGTCCTAAGCACCGCATCAGTGTCTGACAGCACCTGGCTGGTAGCCGGGCTCGGAAACCCCGGGCCCGGCTATTCCGGCAACCGGCACAATGTGGGCCAGATGGTCCTCGACGTGCTCGGGGCCCGGCTGGGTGGAAAGTTCGGCACCTCCAAGGCACGCGCCGTCGTACTCGAAGGCCGCCTTGGAATAGGCGGGCCGCGGCTGGTCCTGGCCAAGCCGCTCACCTACATGAACCTCACCGGCGGGCCCGTGTCGCAGTTGGCGAAGTTCTACGGGATCGAGCCGGACCACGTGCTGGCCGTGCATGACGAGATCGACATCCCCTTCAACACGATCAAGCTGAAGGTCGGCGGGGGAGAAGGCGGCCACAACGGCCTCCGTGACATCAGCAAAGCGCTCGGCACCAAGGAGTATGTGCGGGTGCGCGTGGGTGTCGGACGCCCGCCAGGACGGCAGGAAGCAGCCGATTACGTGCTCCGCGACTTCAGCACGGCCGAGAAGAAAGACCTCGGAATTCTGCTCGAGGAGGCGGCGGACGCCGTCGAAAGCGTTGTCCTGGACGGTTTGCTTACCACCCAGCAAAAGTTTCACTCTGCAGGGAAATAGCGGTAAACTAGTCAAGCGGTTCACAAGTGAATCGCAAGTCAACTACACGGCCTAATTGGCCCCAAAAGCGGGGGCCGACGTTGGGCGGCCTCTGAGACTGGGCCACCCCCATCCCAACGTCGGTCCCTTTTTTGTGCCCCCAGTGTGTGGCTTCGAGCGCAGGCAAGCCCGTTATCCGTTTTTGCTTGAACGATTAAACTAAACGGTGCAGTAACACCCGGTCGGGCGTAGGCTATTGCCCTAGCGCACGACGTGTTGGGGCGGACTAATGGGAAAATGCGTAAAGTCCGGTGCGGACAAAGATCTGTCGGCACCGCAGGGTGATGGCGTACGGCCACCAGGCCGTCAGTCTCGCAAAGCCGGGATGCAGCGATGCTGAACGTCCACGGTGAATGGCCGCTGGTCGGCCGGGACACAGAGCTGGGGGACGTCAGCGACGCACTGCTGGACACCAGTTGCCGGGGTGTCATCATCACCGGCCAGTCCGGAGTGGGAAAGACCGCGCTCGCCCAGCTCATGGCACGCGAGCTCGAAGCCTCGTTTGAACTCGTCTACGTCCGCGGCTCAGCGCTCGCATCTAAAATGCCCTACGGCGCCCTCAGCTTTGTCCTCAGCGATCTCGACGACGCGATCGTGGACAACCCGCTGATGCTCCTCCGCGGACTGCAGGAACTCTACGGCCGGCGCGACGACGGCCGGCAAACCCTCATCCTCGCTGACAACCTCGAAGAACTCGACGCGTCTTCCGCCATGGCGCTCGCCCACCTGGTGCGGGTTGGTGCGGTGAAGCTCATCGCGATCTGCCAGTCCATCGACGCCTCCCCCGAAGAATTCTGCGACCTCTGGAAAGACGGGGTGCTGCGCAGGATCGACATCGCGCCGCTCGGCCTCGCGTCCACCACCGAACTGCTCTCGGCCGCCCTCGACGCACCCGTGTCCCGCGCCGCCGCCGCCAGCATGTGGCACATCACAGGCGGCAACCCGCTCTTCCTCCAGGCACTTACCCGCGAGCAGGTGGACTCCGGCGAAATGCTCGAACGCGACGGCGTCTGGGTGGCCCAGCCCCTGTCCGCACCGAAGACACGGCGCTCCATGACCGACTGGATCATGGTCCGCCTGCGCCGGTTGCCCCCCGACGAGCGCGAGGCACTGGAGATGATCTCCGTGGTGGGCGTTGCGCCGCTGGACCTGCTGCTCCGGTTCGTGCCGTCGTCGACCGTGGACGAACTGCAGCGCAGGAAGGCCATCCAGCTGGAGCAGGGCGACGTTCCCCTGGTGCGCATTGCCAACGGACTGGTCAGCGAAGTGGTTCGCGCTCAAGTGCCGCTGGGCCGCGGGCGTGAACTGATGCGTGCCCTGGCAACGGAAGCGCGGAGCTACAACATGCCGGCCATCGCACGCATGACGTACGCCAACTGGTGTATCGACTCCGGTGCGGACATCGACACCGAAAGTCTCATCGAGGCAGCGCGGCTCGCCAACCGGCACCGCGAAGGTGCAACGGCACTGCGCTTCATCCACGCCATCCCCAATTACTCGGGCATCCCGCAGGCGGTCATCGAAGAAGCCCAGGCCCTGGGAGTGGACGGCGACACCTCCGGGGGCCTGCTCGTCCTCGACCACTTCCTGAAGACCCATGCAGAGCCGCAGCTCCGCGATTGGGTGGAAGTGGGGCTTCTCCAGTGCCGGCTGCTCATGCGGAGCCCGGCACGGTACGCGGAGGCGGAATCGATCCTGGAGGAAATCCGCCGCAGACTTGCCGTGGAGACCGCAGCTGAGGACTTTGCCGAATTCGTTGACGCAGTGGACGTGCTGACGGCTGAACTGGCTGTCTACAACGGCCGGTACGCCGAGCTCATCGAGATGTACGGGATCCTCCTCAACGATCACTCAACCGAGCACCAGAACCATGAACTGATGGGTTGGCTCGCAGAGGCTCTCGCTATGACCGGCCGCCAGGACGACGCCGTCAAGCTGGCTTCCTCGCTGGTGTCCCGGCTGATGGATGCCGGCAGCGACACTCTCCTGCAGGAAGGTGCGGTGGCACGGCTTTTCAAGCTGCTGGTCCTGTGCGGACGGTGGAACGAATGCATCGAGATGGCGGCATCGCCGGTGCACCACGGCAAGGAAAGCGCCTATGACGGATCCGCATCGGAGTTCGCCGAAGGGTGCCTCCTGGCATACGCGGGCCGCGGAACGGAAGCACTCGACAAGCTGCTGCCGGCACTGAGCCAGATGCGGGTCCGCGACCGGCAGCAACTCGTACCGGTCGCCGAAGCGAGCACCGCCTACGCCTATGCTCTCGCCGGCGAGGCCCGCGCAGCGAAGGAACACCTGGCACGTGCGGGGCACCGGCCGGAACGGTTGGCCTGGCACACCGCGCGCGTCGCGGACTACTTTGCGGCCCTGGCCGAAGTCGCCACCAAGGCGCCCGTTGAGGTGGCCGAACGGATGCTGGAGCTGGCCGATGAGGACCGCGCCATGGGCAACCATGGCCACGAGCTGCTGTTCCTGTGCCAGAGCGTTCAGCTGGGGCTTGAATCAGCGGCTGACCGGCTGGTCTCCTCAGCCCTCGCCTCGCAGGGGCCCTTTGCCGAAGTGTGCGCCATGTACGGGAAGGGCATCGCGTCTAGGGACACCAATCAGCTGCTGCTTGCCTCGCAGAAGGCGGCGGAACTCGGTAATCACCGGTTGGCTGCGGATGCGGCACGGTTGGCAGCGCAACTGGCCCAGGAAGCCAGCGACCAGGTAACGGTCACCGAGGCCGGGAAAGTTCTGCGCGATGTCGGCGCCCCCGGAGTAGCCGGTCGGCGCGGCGCACTGGAATCACTCACGGACCGGGAACGTAGCATTGCGGTGTTGGTCGCCGAAGGGCGGACCAACCGTGATATAGCTCAAGTCATGTGCGTTTCGGTGCGGACCATAGAAGGCCATGTATACCGGCTCTATTCGAAACTTGGGGTGTCCTCGCGTAGCCAGCTCGCTCTGCTTCTAGAGTAGCTGGATCATGGGGGAGCAGACTGGTGGCGGGCATGATCTGGTTGGCCGGGAAGACCTGGTCGAAGAGCTGGTAGGGGCGCTCACGGGCTCCCAGTACCTTGGCGCCATCCTCGTGGGCGAGGCGGGCGTCGGAAAAACCGCGCTCGCCCACGCCATCGCCAAAGTGTTGGACGGCAACGTGGCGGTACTGCCTATCTCTGCCAGCCCCTCGCTGCGGAAGGTCCCCTTCGGAGCGCTTTCCCCGTACCTGCACTCACTGTCCATCAACGACGTCGGCTCCTCCGTTGCCGTGTACCGCAGCATCATGGCGCACCTGGAGGCCAGCTTCGACGGCAGCAAGAAGATGCCGCTGTTCCTGGTCGATGATTCCCACGAACTAGACGACAACACCAGCGTGCTGCTCTCCCAACTCGTCACGGGCAGGCGTGCCCGCCTGCTGGCGCTGGCCCGCAATACTCCCGGTCCGACGTCGGAATTTGGCTCCCTGCACCAGGACGGGCTGTTGCGCCGGTACGAAGTCAGGCCACTCGATCAGGGGGAGGTGCACGAACTGTGCCGGCGCGAACTCGGCGGTGATGTGCTGGCAAGCGTCAGCGCCAGCCTGACGCAGATGTCCGGTGGGAACCCGATGTTCCTGCTGGCTCTCCTGCGCCAGGGGAAACGCTCCGGCTACCTGGGCGTGCGTAATAAAGTGTGGCGTCTGGCTGGTCCGGCGCCGCCGCTCGACGTGAGTCTCGTAGACCTGATCAAGGTCCGGTTCCGCCGCAGGACGGCGGAAGAGATGACCGTGCTGGAAACACTGGCGCTCGCCGAACCCATGCCGCTCGAGGCACTCAACCACTGCACCGACAGGTCGGCGGTCACGTCGCTGCATGAGCACGGGCTAATTGCCATCGCGGGTGACCGGGACCGGCTGGTCAGCCTCAGCCACCCCCTCTACGGTGAGGTAATCCGTCAGGAGGTTCCCGCAGGACGCAGCCTCGCGATCCGCCGGAAAGTGCTGACGGTGCTGGACAAGGAGTCCAGCACCGCCGACGGATTCCTGCGCTTTGTCGCGTGGGGGCTGGACTGCGGGTTGCCGCCGGATGACAAAACGCTGCTGCGTGCTGCCGTGGTGGCCAATCGCCTGCACGATGCCGAATTCGCGCTGCGCGCCGCGCGCGCGGTGCATACCCCGGAGCTGCGCGGCAACTCCCTCGTGGAGATCGCCCGTGCGCAGCTTGCCCGGGGGAACTCCGCCTACGCACGGGAGATCGTCGACGAGGTGCTCGATCAGTGCACTACGTTCATCCTCGCCAAGGAAGCCTCGTTGCTGTCCGCGGCACTTCGCCTGCGTGAACCGAACGCGCCGGACGCGATCCGCTCCGACATCGCACGCTGGAAACAGGTCGCTGACCGGGTCTCCACATCCATGGGGTCTCCCGATAATCCGGAGGTGCAGGTCGGTATGGCCGTGTCCCGCAACGGTTACCGGATCCTCGAATGCCTCGCCCTGAACTATGAAGGCAGATTCCGGGAGGCGGAAGTCATTCTCCGGGAGGTCCTCGCGGACAGGTACTGCACCGATGAAGTTCGGCTGGCCGGCCTCGCCCTGCTCGGAGAAGCCCTTGGCTCCACCGGCAGGGGAGTCGAAGGTGCACGCGCCACGGCGGAGGCACTGCAAATTATTGCCACGCACGGACACCAATTCCTGGCCCACTCGGAATTTGTCATCACACGCCATTTCGTCTCGATGGCCCATGCCGGACTCTGGGATGAGATCGAGGAGCTGCTGGACACCGTCATCCGCGGCAACGGCAGCGGGCCCATCACCTTTACCGCCATCACGGAGTTGTCCGAGGGACTCATTGCACTCCGTAAAGGGCTCATGGGCAGTGCCCGTACCGCGCTGATCCTCGGCGTGGAGGGCCTTCGTGAATCCGATGAGAACCAGCTCATGCCGATGGCACTGGGCCTGGCAGCCTTCGCCTGCACCATGGTGGGGGACACCGCCCGCGCGCGCAGCTACACCGAAGAGTTCGAGTCCTCCCTGAGCGTCGGCACCAAGCAGGCGCAACTGCTTGGAAGAATCCATGTAGTCGCCGCCCGGGCGCTGTTCCAGGGCGCAGCACGGAGCATCGACGAGCTGCACATCCTTGCCGGGCAGGCGGAGAAGGACGGCATGACCGCACTTGCGGTCAGCGCGCTGGAACTCGCCGCACGGCTGGGAGACGAACGCTGCTTCGAGCCGTTGGCGCGGATAGCTGAAACCGTCGAAGGGCCCGAAGGCACCGTCCTGACAGCGATGGCCAGGGCCGCAGTCCAGAAGGACCCAGCCGCCCTTATCGAGGCGGCTGAGCTGGCCCAATCCTCCGGGTACCTGTTGGTCGCCGCGGAGTGCCTCGGCAAGGCGGTCAGGTACCTGTCACAGCGCGGGGATGAACAGAAGTCCCGTGCTGTGCAGCAGAGACTCAACACGATCATCGGGCAGCTCGAGGGTCTCCAAAGCCCGCAGTTCGAGGCGGTTCGTTCCACCTCAAAGCTCACCCAGCGCGAACTCGACATCGCGAGGCTCGCCGGAAAAGGCTACTCCAACCGGGACATCGCCGAAGCTCAAGGCGTATCCGTCCGCACGGTGGAAGGCCATCTCTATCGCATCTTCGCGAAGCTCGGAATCACACGTCGTGACGAGCTCCCGGGCGGCGATTCATCGAGTACCGGCTGAGTATTTTCGGGCCTAAAAAGAGTGGCAAAGCGGGTACCTATTACTCGTGTCTGGGGTGGCTTGGCTGCCTAGACTTGTGTATGGAGCCGGCGACGTCGAAGCCTTCCCCAGACTAAGGCTCGTCCCCAGCCGTCGTCGGCTCCTTCACATCGAGCTCGTCTCTTCCTACAGTGGATGGTGGGTGCGGCGTTCACAACCTTCGCCGCCTCGTAGGTTCAAATGATCCACTCCTGGACGCCCGCTGCGTCATCAGCTGGCATGGAATGCCCTACAAAAGCACCAACAGAAGGAGGAGAAATCAAATGACACACCACGTGAAGTCAATGCTCGATACCTACCCGAAGGACCTCGGAGGAGTCGACAAGGACAAACTTGCCGAGTGCATCGAGGCCTGCTTCGAATGCGCCCAGACATGTACCGCCTGTGCTGATGCCTGCCTGAGCGAGGACATGGTTCAGGACATGGCCAAATGCATCAGCACCGACCTGAACTGCGCTGACATCTGCGCCACCACAGGTAACGTGCTTTCCCGCCATACCGGGTACGACGCGAATGTGACCCGTGCCGTCCTCGAAGCATGCCGCACGGTCTGCAAGTCCTGCGCCGATGAATGCGAACAGCACGCAGAGATGCACGATCACTGCAGGATCTGCGCAGAAGCGTGCCGTCGTTGTGAGAAGGCGTGCGAGGAGCTGCTGTCCTCTCTCGGCTAGGGGTCCAGCCTGGATCGGTACGCATCTGAGGAATGAGAAAATGGCAGGAGGCTGGGGCGCAGTGCCCGGCCTCCTGCTCGTTTTCGCACCTTTCAGACCCGAAGGATCTCACGCTTGCTACATTTCAGCCCTTCACCTTCCCGAACACAGCGGGTAGCCCGAACGGTTGGTGCCATCGCCGGCACACTGCTCCTTGCCGCGTGCTCATCGGTTGCGCCGCAGACCGCCCCGATTGAGCAATCAGTACACGGGAACGACTATCCCGCCGCGCATATCCACGGCATGAGTGTGGATCCCGCGACAAACCGCGTGCTCCTGGCCACGCATGACGGACTGTATGACGTCTCTGCGTCCCCGGTACTGAAAATCGGGCCAAACATCGACCTGATGGGCTTCACCACCGCCGCCAACGGCACCTACTACGCGTCCGGGCATCCCGGACCCGGGTCAGGCCTTCCCAACCCGGTCGGCCTGATCGAATCCACCGACCAGGGGCAGACCTGGGAACCCCTGTCCCGGCAGGGGGAATCCGACTTCCATGCCCTCGCGGCGACCGGATCCGGCATCGTCGGGTACGACGGCGAACTCCTCACCAGTACAGACGGCATGGCCTGGGAAGCAGCGGACCAGGATTTCGCCCCCTACAACCTGGCGGGCACACCGAGGGGCAGCACAGTCCTTGCCACCACGGAGGAAGGCCTCTGGCGGTCCAGTGACCACGGCGTCACCTGGTCCGCTGTTCCGGACGCACCCCTGCTGATGCTCACCGCGCTATCGGAAGAACGGGCGGCAGGTATCACCCCGGACGGACTCGTCTACACCAGCAGCAACGGGGGAGTGACCTGGCAGGAACAGGGCACGGTGCCCGGGCAGGCAGCGGCGATAGCAACCCAGGCCCTCGAGTCATCGCAGCGGATCTGGGTGGCAACCGAAGAGGGTGTCTTCGCGTCGAACGACAATGGCCGGACATTCTCCGATATCGACTCCCACAATGAGTGAGCCGATGAGGACCCCGCTTCAGACCCTGCCGTCTCCGGACCGTCGCGCGGTGCTGTCCCGCCGCATCCGGTTCTTCGTTGCCGCCACGATCGCCTACAACATCATCGAAGCTGTGGTGGCGATCAGCGCGGGCACTGTGGCGTCGTCGAGCGCTCTGATTGCCTTTGGCCTCGATTCGGTGATCGAGGTGACTTCCGCCGCCGCGGTCGCATGGCAGTTCTCTGCTCCGGACCCGGAGCGCCGCGAGAAGACCGCCCTGCGGTTCATCGCTTTTTCATTCTTCGGGCTCGCGCTGTTCGTCGGGTTCGATGCGGTCCGCGCGCTGGTTTCCGGTGCTGAGGCCGAGCACTCGACCGTGGGCATCATTCTCGCTGCGGTGAGCCTGGCCGTGATGCCGCTGCTGTCCTACCTCCAGCGCCGCGCCGGCCGCGAGCTCGGGTCGCGTTCTGCGGTGGCCGACTCGAAGCAGACGCTGCTCTGCTCCTACCTCTCCGGCGTACTGCTTGCGGGACTGCTGCTCAACAGCCTGTTCGGGTTCACCTGGGCGGACCCGATCGCCGCACTCGTCATCGCCGGCTGGGCGGTCAAGGAGGGGCTTGAAGCGTGGCGGGGAGACGCGTGCTGCGCCAACCCACTCGGCCACGCCGAGCCTGATTCCGACAGCGCACCCTCCGGGGACAACTGCTCCTGCTGTCAATCCTGAGACCCTCCACCGGCATGTGCTGGCAGTAGAATGAATAGCGCACATTAGCCGTCGAGGGAGTTTCATGCCCATCCTGTCAGCACCATCCCCCCCGCTCTCGAACGACGAAGTGAGCCGCATCCGCAACGACTTCCCTCTGCTCTCCAACGAGCTGAACGGACGGCCGCTGATCTACCTCGATTCCGGAGCCACCTCCCAGAACCCGGTGAGCGTGATGGAAGCCGAGCAGGAGTACTACGAGCAGCGCAACGCCGCCGTGCACCGCGGCGCTCACACCCTCGCCGTTGAAGCGACCGATGCTTACGAACTTGCCCGGACCTCCGTGGCGTCCTTCATCGGTGCCCTGCCGGAGGAAATCGTCTTCACCTCCAACGCCACGGAGGCACTCAATCTCGTGGCCTACAGCCTCTCCAACGCGTCGCTGGGACGGGGCGGTGACGCTGCGCGTCCCTACGCCCTTGGACCCGATGACTCGATCGTGGTCACCGAAATGGAGCACCACGCGAACCTGATTCCGTGGCAGGAGCTTGCCGCCCGCACCGGCGCTTCCTTGCGGTACATCCCAGTCGACAACGACGGCGCCCTCCGCCTTGATGAGGCCGCCTCAGTCATCGACGGCAGCACCAGGCTGCTTGCGTTCACGCATGTGTCCAACGTGCTCGGCACCATCAATCCGGTCGCCGAGCTGGTGGGACTCGCGCAGAAGGTTGGCGCCCTCACTGTGCTGGACGCGTGCCAGTCGGTACCGCACCTGCCCCTCGATGTCGCCGAACTCGACGTCGACTTCGTTGCGTTCTCCGGCCACAAGATGCTCGGCCCCACAGGGATCGGCGCACTCTACGGCCGGTCGAAGCACCTGCACGCCATGCCGCCGTTCCTCACAGGCGGTTCCATGATCACCACCGTCACGCTCGAGCGCGCCGAGTACCTCCCGCCGCCGGCCCGCTTCGAGGCAGGCACGCAGCGGATCTCGCAGGCCGTTGCCCTGGGGTCGGCGGTGAACTATCTGGCCGAGACCGGCATGGGCCGCATCGAGGAGTGGGAACAGCTGCTGGGGGAGCGCCTGGTGGCCGGCCTTGAGGCCATTGACGGAATCCGGGTGCTCGGTCCGCGCTCCGGACAGCCCCGCATCGGGCTCGCCGCGTTCGACGTTGACGGCGTGCACGCCCACGACGTCGGGCAGTTCCTCGACTCCCGCGGCATCGCCGTCCGGGTGGGGCACCACTGCGCCCAACCGCTGCACCGGCGTCTCGGACTGACGGCGTCCACGCGGGCCAGCACGTACCTGTACAACACCACCGACGAGGTCGATGCGTTCCTCACCGCCGTGGCCGAGGTCCGTTCATTCTTCGGGGCGTCCGCATGAGCAGCGAGCTTGAGAGCCTGTACCAACAGATCATCCTGGACCACGCGAAAAGGCGGGTGGGGCAGGGGCCGACTGATCCGGCGTCGGACGCTGATGAGGCTCTGGCAACCGCCGCATCCCACCAGCTCAACCCCATCTGTGGCGACGAGGTGACCGTGCGGGTGTGGTTAGCCGATTCGCGGATCGAGCGGGTGGCGTGGAGCGGCGCCGGCTGCGCTATCTCCATGGCTTCGGCGTCCGTACTCACCGAACTGGTCAGTGGACAGACCCGTGACGACATGATGGAGCAGCTCGACCGCTTCCGTGAGCTCATGCGCTCGCGCGGCACCGTGGTGCCCGATGAGGAAGTGCTGGGTGACGCTGCCGCGTTCGCCGGCGTCTCCCGGTTCCCGGCACGCGTGAAGTGCGCCATGCTGGCCTGGGTTGCGCTGGAGGAAGCGGTCCTCGCGGCGAACCGCTAGGCGCGCGGAGGCCTGTCCTCAAAGACATCAGGGATGCCGTCGAGGTTTGCGTCGACCTTCTCGGATTCCTCGATCAGACGGTAGCGCTTGTTGCGTGAGCGCAGAATAAGGGTGGCCAGCAGCGCGGCGAGGAGCGATGCGGCGAGGATGGCGACCTTGGCGTGGTCATTGTGATCGGTTCCCTGCTGGAAGCTGAGGTCATTGACCAGCAGCGATACTGTGAAGCCCACCCCGGCCAGAAGCCCGACGCCGAGCAGGTCCACCCATCGCAGGTCGGGATCCATGGTTGCCCGGGATGTCTTGGTGACCACCCAAGCGGTCAGGAGGATGCCGATGGGCTTCCCCAGCACCAGTCCAAACACAATCCCTACCGTCACCGGGTCGCTGAAAGCGGAGATGAACCCTTCGACGCCGCCGATGGCCACCCCGGCAGAGAAGAAGGCGAAAACAGGAACGGCGATCCCGGCCGACAGCGGACGGAACCGGTGCTCGAAGGTTTCGGCGAGCCCCGGCTTGTTCACGGTCGGCTGTACAGTCTTGCCGCCCCGGCCCTTGCGGAGCACCGGAACCATGAAGCCGAGCAGGACGCCGGCCACCGTGGCGTGGACGCCGGACGCGTGCATCAGAGCCCAGGTGACCATGCCGATCGGCAGGAGGATGACCCAGGCCGCAGGTGTCTTGCGTCCGAAGAACTTCGGGTTGGTCTGGGCAAGGAAAGCGAAGAGGGCCAGCGGTACCAGCGTCAGCAGCAGGAAGGTGAATTCCACCTCCGCCGTATAGAAGAACGCGATGATGGCGATGGCGATGAGGTCATCGACCACGGCGAGGGTGAGCAGGAAAATCCGGAGCGCACTTGGGAGGTGCGAACTGATCACGGCGAGGACGGCCACAGCGAACGCGATGTCCGTTGCTGTCGGGATGGCCCAGCCCCGCAGCGTGTCCGGAGAACCGAGGTTGACGAGGACATAGATGAGCGCAGGAACAATGACGCCGCCGGCCGCCGCTGCCACCGGAACGATGGCGCGGGCAGGGCTCCGCAGGTCACCGGCGACGAACTCGCGCTTGAGTTCAAGGCCCACGAGGAAGAAGAAGATCGCCAGCAGACCGTCCGCTGCCCAGTGCCCCACGGAGAGCTTGAGGTGCCAGGGCTCATACCCGAACTCGAAATCCCGCAACGCGAAGTAGCTGTCCGAAAAAGGCGAATTCGCCCAGATGAGAGCCAGCGCCGCAGCGATCATGAGGAGGATGCCGCCAACGGTTTCCTTGCGGAGGATTTCGCTGATCCGCTGGTACTCGAGCCAGCTGGAACGGCTGAATACCCGCTTCGGAGGGGTGGGATTCAGGTCTGACATGAGCGGCTCCTTCAGGGCAGGAAAGAATTACTGTCGACCAGTCGTCCCGGCGCACCAATTCCTCAGAAACCCTAGCAGGGGAGGCCCCGCCAGGGCATCGACTATTACTTAGGCAGCAAGCGTCCGGATACCGATGACCAGGGTTGCGGCACCCAGCACCATCGAGGTTGTCACCAGCATGAAATGGACCTTCAGGAACCGGGTGGGAGCACCACGGTCATCCCTGGCCCGGGGGTCCATGAACACCCTGCGCAGGAACGGAGGCCAGACGACAAGGGTCCAGACTCCGGCGACGATCAGGACAATGGACAGAGCGAGTGGCAGCTCCATCAGCGGTTCTCCAGCCAGTTCTTGGCCTCGGCGGCCTGCATGTTCAGAGCCTTGCCGATGTACGGCTCAGCTGCGGCAGCGATCTTGGCGCCCATGAAAGGGATGGAGGAGTTGACGTTGCCCTCGACGTCCACGCGCGTGGCGGTGCCCTCTGCGATCATCCGCTGGACGGCGTCGACCGAGACAGGTGCACCCGAGACGCTGATCGACACCTTCGCCTCGCGGGAGCCATCGGGCTGCGGTGCGGCCCAGTGCTCGGTCTGGGTGACGGTCAGGGTGTCGCCGACGAACTTCCGGGCGAAGTCCGGCAGGCGGGTTGTGGGCAGCGTGCGCACTGCGGTGAGGGTGAAGGCGGAGGCGGTGTCGCCGTCGACCGTTAGGGACTTGAGCTCCCCTCCGACGCGCTCGCTCGTGTGCTTGAGAAACGCTTCATCGGTGAAGACATTGGTCACCGTTGCAACGTCGTAGGGCAGGGTGGTTGAGGCGCTGAGTGCCACGAATCCTCCGGAGTTTGAGAGTTTTGAGTCCCGTACATCCTATGTGAGGTTCTTGTTGAGGTATTCGGTGGCCCACTCTTCCAGTTGCCCGGTAGTCCAGATGGGCGTGGCGACGAGGAGGACTTCGCGGTCTTCGCGGAGAACGCCGGTGATGCCGTCCTGCTTCTTGAGCTGCTTGGCGAGCCGGTCCACGGTGCGGGAGTGTTCGTGGGCGATGTCCTCGCGAAAGGAGAGTTCTAGTTCGCGTCCCCGGCGCGGGTCATCGCCGAGGTCTTCCACCTCGACGAGCGGCTCGTCCCCGCCGGCGGTCTTCTCGTCGCCGCCGCTGTCCTCGACGTTCAGATTGTCGATGACGGTGCGCGTACCCGGCGATCGCATCGTCCGGCGACTCCCGGATGCCGAGGAGAACAGCCTGCGCGTTGACTTGTGGCACGCCGGGGAGGAAGTTGTGGCAGTCGTCGATCACGTCAGGCCTCTGGTTTGGGGCGTCGACGTGCTCTGCGCGGTAGTGTTAACGCCGACTCCCGGGATTCTGCGAATTCCCGGGTTTTCGTGCTGTCTTTGTGTTGCCCAGTACCTCTGAAGGAACGCTATGGCCCCCACCGGACCTACTCTCAACGGTCTTCGCGCTGCCCTGCAGGAGGACGCCTCCTTCGCCCGGGTGCGGACCAACGCGTCCCGCTCCGTTGCGGACCGCAGCACCGATCTTGAGATCGGTGCCCCCACCGGCCTGCGCGCCGCGCTGCTCGCGGAGATGGTGGACGGCCTGACCGAGGCAGGAAACGACGATGACGGCTGCGGCGGCGCGCAGCCGGTCGTAGTGGCCGTCACCGCCACCGGCCGCGAGGCCGAGGATCTGGCCGCTGCCCTGCGAAGCTACCTGCCGGCGTCGTCCATTGAGGAGTTTCCGAGCTGGGAGACGCTGCCGCATGAGCGGCTGTCACCCCGCTCGGACACGGTCGGCCGACGTCTGTCCGTCCTCCGGCGGCTTGCCCACCCGGGCGCCGACCCGGTGCGCGTCATCACCGCGCCGATCCGCGCCGTCGTGCAGCCGCTCGTCGCCGGGCTGGGCCAGCTGGAGCCGGTCGCGCTGAAGGTAGGGGAGGAGCGCGGGTTCGACGCCGTGGTCCGCGCGCTCGCCGATGCCGCCTACTCCCGGGTGGACATGGTCACGCATCGTGGTGAATTCGCGGTGCGCGGCGGCATCATCGACGTCTTCCCACCCACCGAGGACCACCCCCTCCGCGTGGAGTTCTTTGGCGACGAGGTGGACCAGATGCGCTGGTTCGCTGTCGCTGACCAGCGCTCCCTGCCCACCGACGGTGACCGCGGCGCTCCCACCGAGCTGTACGCGCCGCCCTGCCGGGAACTGCTCATCACACCGTCCGTGATGTCCCGCGCCGCACATTTGAAGGACCAGCTGCCCGCCGCGGCCGGGATGCTCGAGAAGATCGCCGGCGGCATCGCCGTCGAGGGCATGGAATCGCTCGCGCCGGTGCTGGTTGACGCCATGGTGCCGTTTGTCGGCGAGCTGCCCGCCGGGTCCATCGCCGTCGTCGTCGAGCCCGAAAAGGTGCGCGCGCGAGCCCACGACCTCGAAGCGACCAACGAGGAGTTCCTTCAGGCGGCGTGGGCAACAGCGTCCGACGGCGGCGCTGCACCCGTCGACCTGAGCGGCCAGCTGGGCGCCGACCTGGAAGCGGCCAGCTTCCGGTCACTGGTGGACACCCGCTCTTCGGCGATCGTGAACAGCGTGGCGTGGTGGTCAATCACGTCCTTCGGATCCGACGACCTGCTGACCGACGTCGACAGCTTCACCGTCGCGGCGCGCGAACCGCGCGGCTACCAGGGCGACGTCGCCGAGATGATGGAGTTCATCGGCGGCCGGGTGCGCGACCAGTGGCGCGTGGTCGTCGCGACCGAAGGCCCCGGGCCGGCCCAGCGTCTGGCCGAACTGTTCCACGATGCCGACATCCCGGCGTCGCGCGTTGAAGCCCTCGACGGGCCGCCGCAGCCGGGGATCATCGAGATCACGACGGCGTCCGCCGGCCGTGGGTTCGTGCTCGACGGGCTGAAGCTCGGGCTGCTCACCGAAGCGGACCTGCTGGGCCGGACCACCGCGTCCGGCACCCGCGACATGCGGAAGATGCCCTCAAAGCGGCGCAACGCCGTCGACCCTCTGCAGCTGCGCGAGGGCGACTTCGTGGTGCACGAACAACACGGTGTGGCCCGGTTCGTCGAGCTGATCCAGCGGTCCACCGGTGCGGGACCGACGAAGACCATCCGCGAATACCTGGTGCTGGAGTACGCGCCGTCGAAGCGCGGCTCGCCGGGGGACCGGCTGTTTGTGCCGACGGACCAGCTGGACCAGGTGACCCGCTACGTCGGCGGCGACACCCCTGCGCTCTCGAAGATGGGCGGCTCAGACTGGGCAAAGACCAAGAGCCAGGCGCGCAAGGCCGTCAAGGAGATCGCAGGGGAGCTGATCCGCCTGTACTCGGCGCGCATGGCGTCGCGCGGGCACGCGTTCGCCCCGGACACGCCGTGGCAGCGCGAGCTTGAAGAGGCCTTCCCGTACATCGAGACGCCGGACCAGCTGACCACGATCAACGAGGTCAAGGCCGACATGGAGCGGGAAATCCCCATGGACCGCCTCGTCTCCGGCGACGTTGGCTACGGCAAGACCGAAATCGCCGTCCGGGCCGCATTCAAGGCTGTGCAGGACGGGAAGCAGGTGGCCGTGCTCGTGCCCACCACTCTCTTGGTGCAGCAGCACTTCGAAACATTCTCCGAGCGGTTCTCCGGATTCCCCATCCGCATCCGTGCGCTGTCCCGGTTCCAGACCACCAAGGAGTCCAAGGAAACGGTGGAGGGGCTCAAGAACGGTTCGGTTGATGTGGTGATCGGCACGCACCGGCTGCTCTCCACCGAGGTGCAGTTCAAGGACCTCGGCCTGGTGATTGTGGACGAGGAACAGCGGTTCGGCGTCGAGCACAAGGAAGCGCTGAAGAAGATGCGCACCAACGTGGACGTGCTCGCCATGAGTGCAACACCGATTCCGCGAACCCTGGAGATGTCACTGACGGGAATCCGGGAGACGTCGACGCTCGCGACGCCGCCGGAAGAGCGGCACCCTGTGCTGACCTATGTGGGCCCGTACACGGACAGGCAGACGTCCGCGGCGATCCGGCGTGAGCTGATGCGCGAGGGGCAGGTGTTCTTCGTGCACAACCGGGTATCCTCGATCGACCGGACGGCTTCGCACCTGCAGCAGCTGATTCCGGAGGCGCGCGTCGCCGTGGCGCACGGGCAGATGAGCGAATCGCGCCTGGAGCAGATCATCGTGGACTTCTGGGAGAAGAAGTTCGACGTCCTGGTCTGCACCACCATCATCGAGACCGGGCTGGACATCTCGAACGCGAACACGCTGATCGTGGACCGCGCGGACAACTATGGTTTGTCACAGCTGCACCAGCTGCGCGGACGCGTCGGTCGTGGACGCGAACGGGCGTACGCGTACTTCCTGTACCCGTCAGAGAAACCGCTGGGCGAGGTGGCACTGGAGCGGTTGAAGGCCGTAGCGTCGCACAACGAGCTCGGCGCCGGCATGCAGCTGGCTCTGAAGGACCTCGAAATCCGCGGTGCGGGCAACCTCCTGGGCGGGGAACAGTCCGGGCACATCGCGGGTGTGGGATTCGACCTCTATATCCGGTTGGTCGGCGAGGCCGTGGCGAACTACCGCGGCGAAGCCGAGGAGAAGGCCGCCGAGATGAAGATCGAGCTGCCGGTCAACGCGCACCTTCCGCACGACTACGTACCGGGGGAGCGGCTGCGGCTTGAGGCGTACCGGAAGCTCGCGTCGTCGGTCACTGACGCTGCGATTGACGAGGTGGTTGAGGAACTCAAGGACCGTTACGGCGACCTGCCCGCACCGGTTGTCAATCTCGTCGCCGTGGCCCGGTTCAGGGTGCAGGCGCGCTCCGTCGGTCTGACCGACGTCGCGCTGCAGGGCAACTTCATCAAGTTCGCTCCGGCCAACCTGCCCGAGTCCAAGGAAATGCGCCTCAAGCGGATGTACCCGGGTTCCTCCGTGAAGCCCGCGATGAACGCGGCGCTGATCCCGAAGCCGAAGACGTCTTCTGTGGGCGGCCGGGACCTCGCCGACGCCGCGATTCTCGAGTGGGCGCAGAACGTGATCGACGCGGTGTTCACAGCCTGATTCGGCCGGCCATAGCGAAGTTCGAGGTGTTTCCCCGGACAACGTGCGTAGTGGGTACCCGAAGCAAGTAGTCGGGAGTGGTAACCGGTGTCTGGAAACAGGTACTGACCACTCGTGATCCCCCATTTTCCCCTCCCTAGTCTGAAGTACTTCACTGCTGGGACGAAGGAACGTGGTTCGAATGAACTATTTAATGCGCACGCAGGTAGGGTATTCCGCCGCACCGACACTGGGGGACGAAAGCCACAACCCAGTTCCGCCGTTTGTGGGCCGGACAGAGGTTTGCAACGGCATTTTCTCAGCACTGACGTCGGGTAATTCGGAAGGGGCCGTCATCCTGGGGGAACCGGGGATAGGAAAGTCCGCCCTCGCCCAGCATGTGGCCGGTCACCTCTCCGACACTGAGCACGTAGTTCCCCTCCGTGGTTCACGGTTCGGTTCCACGGTGCCCTATGGTGCGTTGAGTATTCTTCTCGCCGACCTTGACGAGGACCTGCTCAATCATCCCGTTCAGCTGCTTCACGGCATCACGAGGGTCCTGCGGGAGCAGGCCGGGGACCGCGAAATCATCATGGTGGTGGACAACGCCAATTACCTGGACTCGTCCTCAGTGATGATCATCGGACAGCTGATGGTGCATCACGCCGTACGGGTCCTCGCCGTCTGTCGGGACCTTTCCACGGCCCCTGATTATGTTGCCGCACTATGCCGCGCGAAGTCTCTGGTCCGCTTTGACCTTCCACCCATGACACAGCAGGACGCGGGACTGCTGGTGGCAGCCGAACTGGGCCATCAACTCTCACGTGAAGCCGTCCGCGCGCTCTGCCGGCACAGCGGGGGAAACCCGCGCTGCCTGCGTCTGCTCAGCCAGGACTACGCGGCGTCCGGAGCACTCGAACTGCGGCACGACGTCTGGGTAGTAACCCCTCGGCCCGTCACGATGCGCCAGCACACGCGCGATGTCATCTGCGAGCCGCTGTCCGTACTGAACACAGCGCAGCGTGACATTGTTGATCTGGTGGCCGCAGCCGGGACAGTGCCCTGGGCGGACCTCGGACCGCTGGCTGACGCAACGGATCTGGATGACCTGCAGGAACGCGGGATCCTCTCTCTCGGGCCGGACTACCCGCTCACCGTTTCACTCACCAACCCTTTGCTGGCCGAAGCCGTCCGGGGCGGAACGCCTGAAAGTCGCCGGACAATTCTCCTTGACCGGATTTCAAAATCCGCGCCCCCGGCCGCTCCGCCGTCGGCGCGGCTCACGACGGAACAGCGGGTCCGGCCCATCGCTCAGGAGAAGGTTCGCCGGCTGCACGCCGAGCCAAGGCTCGCACAGGCACGGCTGGCTTCCTCGCAAGGAAGATACGGTGACGTGACCAAACTGCTAAATCTGAAGGATCTCGACCTGGGCGACCTGACGCCCGAATCGGCCACACTGGCCACGGCACTGCTTTGCGAGGCGCTGGCAATGACCGGACGGCCAAACGATGCGCTGGAACTGGCCGGTGCAGCGGGATTACATGTCGATGCGGCAGCTGAGGTGACCACCCCGGCCGCGCAATGCTTGTCCCATGCCCACCTGGCCATGTGGGCATGGACAGGCGTTCCGGACTGCAGTCCGCAGGGCTGCACACGGCTTGGCAATGCCGGCGGCACAATGGAGGAACTGGCCGACGGCTTGCAGTTGGCATTCGGGGGAAGGGCTCGGGAGGCACGGGAATTCCTGGTGCCCGCCCTGCGCCAACTGGAGGTCGATGACCCCGACGGAATGGCATCACTGGCCGCCGCTGCTACCGCTTACTGCCTTGCCTTGACCAATGACCCGACCGCCACGCACTTCTCTTCTCTGGCCAGGGCGCACAGTGCAGACTCCACCTGGCTGTCCAGCAGGCTCACCAGATATTTCCTCGCGTTGGCTTGCGCATTGAGCGGTTCCGCCGACGACTCCGCCAAGGAACTCCTGGCTCTGTCCAAAGAAGCCAAAACCATGGGCAACGCCACCCTGGAGCTGTTGAGTCTCTCCAGTGCACTGCGGTTGGGCGACAGGAGCCTGACCGACCAGGTGCTGGCCGTCAGCACGTCCTGCCAGGGTGTCTTCGCCCGCCTCTGCGAGCTCTACGCCAAGGGGCTGGACAATTCGGATGAGCAGATGATGCTTCAGACCATGGAGCTGGCCCACGAACTGGGCAATCTACTGTTCGCCGAAGACGCGGCGGCCGCCGCCCGCACATTCGCCAGCGCTACGGGGCGCCGGGGCGCCGTCCGTCACGTCCGGCGCCGAGTCACCGCCACACTGGCGGGTGGGGCCGACCTCGAGAGCCGATACGCACCGACACAACTGGAGGGCTTGACAGCTCGCGAGGAGGAGGTGACCCGGCGGGTTGTAGCCGGGAAGAACAACAGGCGGATAGCTCAGGAGCTTAATGTGTCGGTCCGCACGGTTGAAGGCCATCTCTATCAGGTGTACGCAAAACTGCACGTTCACAGTAGGCGGGAACTTGCAGGCATGTTCACCGCGGACCTCCATACAACACAGTGAGTGGGCACGGAGACTGTTCTGACCTGGTGGGACGAGAGCAGATAACGGTCGCGGCAACAGCGAGCGTGCGGCACCCGGAATTGCGGGGGGCAGTGATCTACGGTGATGCCGGAATGGGTAAGTCCGCCGTGGTGGACTGCATAGTTGCCGGTCTGAGCCGAGAGGTGAAACCTTTCCATTTGAGAGCCAGCGCGGCGCTCGCCGGTGTTCCCTACGGTGCGCTGTCCGATTTCCTCGTTGGTCTTCAGGGCAAGAGCCTGAAATCACCCGTTGTTGTGCTGCGCTGGCTCCGAAATTTCTTCGCCCAGGCGCGCTCGGAGAGCCGCCTACCGCCCCTGGTGGTAGTGGACGACGCGCACGAACTGGATGAACACACCAGCCACGTCCTGGAACAGCTGTTGGTGGCGGGCATAATCAAGCTTCTTGCCACGACGCGGAACCACCGGAGGCAGCCGGAGGTGATCATGGCCCTCAGCCGTGACGGGCTTTTGGCGCAATTCACCCTGGCGCCGCTCACCGAGGTGCAGGTCACGGAGATCAGCCGGCGGTTTCTTGGCGGACGCGTCGGAGCGGGCGCGGCCGCCATGCTGACCAATTTCTCCCAGGGCAATCCCTTCCTGCTCGAGGCGCTGCTCTCCAGCGGACTACGCACGGGTCAGCTTGTACAGCGCAACGGTGTCTGGCTTGCCCGCGAGGGGCACGAACTGGAAGACCCTGCCCTCCTGGATGCCGTACACAGTCTCCTGGAATACGGCACAGCTGAGGAGCGGCGCGTTCTGCAGGTGATTTCACTGGTGGAGCCTGTTCCGATGTCCCTCGCACTTCAGCTGGTTGACGCAGCAATCCTGGAGAAACTGATCAGCGCCGGAAACCTGGACATCGCCGATGCGAGAAACGAATGCCTGGTATTCCACCACCGATTGGCCGCGGAACTCCTCCGTAGAGAGGTCCCGGTGGGACGAAGCGCCGAAATTCGCAGGCACGCTCTTGACACCATGGGGCAAGCCCTACCGGACGCCATCGGTTACACCCGGTGGCTCACCTGGACCATGGATACGGGAGGGACCCCCGCGGGCGCTGAGCTGCTGGACGCCGCCCGGCGGGCCTACGCAGCGTTCGACCCCCGGTTGGCTTTGCGGTTCGCCTCAACGATCACGGAGCCGTCGCTCATCATCGCCGCCCGCGTCCAAGTGGCGCTCGCCTACCTTCACCAGTCCGACGTCGTCAAGGCCACGGCCGTAATTGACGGCACTCTGGAGGCCGCAACAGATCATCCCACCTTGAGCGCAGCAGCCATGGCTGCCGTGCAAATCGTCCTCCGTGCCGGCGGCGCGGCGGATGACGTGCATGACATTGCCGACCGCTGGTCCGATGCCGCCGGCACCCTCACCGAGAACACCGCCGCGATGCCGGGGGATGGTTTTCTTCCCGTGCATCCCGGCAGCGAGCTGCTGCATTGCTACGCACTCAATCTTGAAGGCAGATACGCGGAGTCCTTCCGCAGCCTCAACAGGATCATCGCCGCAGAACACCCCAACGCTCAGGTGGGTATCCTTGCCGACATCCTCGTGGGCGAGGCCCTCGGCGCAACCGGGCAAGGTTCGGCCGGTGCGGAAGCGACGCTGCGGGCCATCGAAAAGATCGAGGCGGATCCGGCTCTGCTGGAGTATTACCCAGCGGCCGTTTACCGGCGCCTCAACATTCTGCTGCAGGGTGGCTGGGCTGAGGAATTCGCGAAGCAGCTCACCCGGCATGCCCGCCATGCCCCGGAGAACCTGCTGTACTTCGGTGACGCCACGCCGGCCTTACAGGCAATTCTGGAGATCAAACAGGGACAGGTGCGTACGGGATTGGACCACCTTGCCGCCGGCATCGAGGCTCTGCGTGAACGCGACCTCGACCTGATGCTGCCCTACGCCCTGGGCAACGCGGCTTTGGCGGCGATGCTGCTCGGTGAGCAGGAGCGGGCCAAGCAGTTCGCCGCTGAGGTTGCGGCCGTGCCCTACTACAGATCCCGGCCGCAGCGCCTGGTGGCCAACGCCTACGTGATGGCGGCACGATTGGGCTTGCACGCAGCACACGACGACGCCACGGCACTCCTCCAGCATGCCTCCGAAGCGCGTATTGCCGGAATGACCGCCGCCGAGAAGGAAATCCTCGAATTGCTTACGCTGGTGGGCGGCGTTTCCCATCTGGAACGGCTCCTGGACGCCACCGAGAATTTCGACGGTCCGGAGGCTGAAGCACTGCACGTCTGCTCAGCCGCGCTGCTCTCCGGCGACCCACAGCGGATGGCGGACGCCGGCACTGAAGCCGACGCGCTGGGCAAGCATCTGATCGGCGCCGAATGTCTGGCGCGCGCCGCGCGGGTCTACGAGGACCAGGGGAAAACCGGGCGTCAACGATCCGTCCTGCAACAGCTTCGGCTTCACAATGCCGGCCTGGCGGGGGTGAGGACCTATTTCGTGAACCAGGGCGATGTTTCCACCGGGTCCCTCACCGGGCGCGAGAAAGAGATTGTGCAGATGGTCCTCAACGGCGCCACGAACCGGCGGATCGCTGAGATCCTGACAGTTTCACCACGCACCGTGGAGGGACACCTGTACCGGATCTATACCAAGCTCGGCGTCAGGCGCCGGGCTGACCTTGGTCCGGAACACCTGCGGAACTAGATGCGACGGGAATTGAATACTTCACGGATCATTCTGATTAGTGGAGTATGTACGTCCGCGATTCCTTGGGATACCCGAGTAGTTTGCAGGTGAATTACCGTAATTCGCTTCAGAAGACGAGTGTCTTGCAGTCGGGCGGATAATTCAAAGCGGTCCGGCGCCGCAGGGGTGTTGCTCTTTCCTGGTCCTGCAGTTTGTTAGGCGGTGGGTGGAAGGACCGCTATGCGCACATTCACGAGGTTCACCAGAGCGCGTAAGTACGCGAAAAACTTTTAGAGTATTGGCTACTCGTGTTCGGTATCGGAGCGGCTCGTATGGTTGAAATCGGCGGGTCGACAGATCCGTCTCTGAAGCCGACGATGAGGAAATTCTCCGTGGAACCTCTCGATACTATTGAACAAGCAAAAACGCTACCGGCGAGATACGAGCACCTCCAGACGCGGCGGCGTAGCGCGGTCGACCTGGAAGTTATTATCCCCGCTTACAACGAAGCCGGCAGGCTACCATCCACGCTCAGCAACACCGTTGACTTTCTTAGAAAGCAGCCGTGGGATTCGCGGATAGTGGTCGTCGACAATGGTAGCGCTGATGACACTGGGTATGTCGTTCGCAGGTTGTCTGCCTCGAACAGTGCAGTTCCAATCACGCTCATTGGTTGCTCTCGCCCCGGCAAAGGCGCGGCTGTTAGAAGGGGACTGTTGAGTGGAACTTCCACCTACACCGGCTTCTTCGATGCGGACCTGGCTACGCCCCTTGATACTCTGACCGCTGCCATGGAGCACCTCAAGCTTGGAGCGAGTGCCGTCATAGCATCGCGTCATTCTCCGGGGTCAACGTTCGTGCGGCGCCAGCAGTTCGGACGCAGGCTGGGCGGCGCTGCTTTCCGCGTCATGACCAGTTCGATGGTCCACGGTGTTTGCGATACGCAGTGCGGTTTCAAATTCTTCGAGCGCGGGGCCATCACCCAGGCGATGGTGCAGTGTAGAACAGCTGGATTCGCCTTTGACGTTGAAGTACTTCGACGTATTCAACGCGAAGGCGGGAGGATCATCGAGATCCCCATCGCGTGGACGGACGGGGCCGGCTCGACGTTCCATCCACTCCGTGATGGGGTAGCCAGCTTCGCATCCCTCGTGCAGATGCAGCGCCTGCTATGAGCTCGGCACGGGAAGCTTCGCCCCTGAAGGATCTTGCCGGTAAGCATGTGTTGGTCCTGAACTGGAGGGACATCCAACATTCACAGGCCGGTGGTGCGGAGCAGTATATGCACCAAATTTCGAAGCGCTGGGTAGAAGCCGGTGTAGATGTGACCTGGTTAACCGGCCGCGATATACATCAAACGCCTACAGACACTATCGACGGTGTCCGTATCCTTCGGGACGGTGGGCCGATGACAGTGTATTCACAGGCGGCGCTGAGTCTTCTACGAACGCGGCGGAGGATAGACGCGGTGGTCGACTGCCAAAATGGCATTCCTTTTTTCTCGCCGTTGTTCGTGACGAAACGAACTCCGGTAGTGCAGGTGGTGCATCACGTCCACCAGAAACAGTTTCGAACTCGTTTCTCCCCGCCTGTTGCCGCCTTCGGCAGGTACCTGGAAGGGAACGCTGCCAGGACTATCTATGGTGCGCGGGCAATCGCTGCTGTATCGCCCTCCACACGGATGGAACTGCGCAATCTCGGTTATCAAGGGCCCATCCATATTGTTCCCAACGGTACGGGCGCGGTCCCCGAGACAGTCGGACCGCGGGACCCGGACCCAACCATCACTATCGTCAGCAGGCTGGTGCCGCATAAAAGGGTTGACATCCTCATCGGGCAGATCGCGGCAGCGGCAACCCGGATCCCGAATCTTCGCGTGGAGGTTGTGGGGGACGGTCCGGAGCGGGCACGGCTTGAGCAGGTCGTGTTGGACCTTGGAATGTACTCCAACGTCACTTTCCATGGGTATCAGCCGGACTCTGTAAGGGACGCCTTGCTGAACCGCGCATGGTTGACGCTGAGCGCTTCTGACGCTGAGGGGTGGGGGTGTTCCGTCATAGAAGCAGCGGCCTGGGGCGTACCGTGTCTGGCCCTGAGGGCACCCGGCATCCGCGACAGCGTGGTCGACGGGACAACCGGGTGGTTGGTGGATTCGGTTGCGAACATGGGGGTTGCCCTCAACGAACGCCTGGCCGACCTTTCTGATCCGGAAACGAGGAATGTGTTTTCGCAGGCATGCCAGCAGTGGGCACGCTGCTTCGATTGGGACCGAAGTGCGGCGCTCTTGGCGGGAGTGCTGATGGAGGAGACAAAGGGAACTCCGCGTCGTCGGGGCCGCAATTGGAGAGGGTCCCGTCGTGACATCTCCACCATTGCGCGATTCGATGCGCCGACAGGGGTGGATCTGTCCAGCGTCCTGGCTGCCACGGACGAGGTTGCCGAAAATAGAGGAAAAACTGTTGCAATCCTCAAGGGTTGCGATGAATTCGAGGCGTCGGTTGCGCTGAAGAAGGTGGGCGTGGAAGACGCCGAGCTGTGGTTGGCCACGCGCAGTGAGCTACTTGCGGGACCCCACATGGCCCTCAACGCTCAAGGTAGTTTGTGGAACTGAACGCACACTCGGAAGGACTAAGAAAATTGGGGACCGGCAGCGCTTCCGCTGTGAGTGGTGCGCATCTGCGCATTCTTCACTTGGGCTTCGAAGATCCCTTGATGCCGGGGGCCGGCGGAGGATCGGTGCGAACCCACGAAATCAACAAACGCATTGCAGCATGCGGTCATTCAATCACGGTGTTCACCACGAGGTATCCGGATTGGTCCGCCCGTTTTCTCGATGGCGTGCAGTACGTTCCCATCGGGTTCGGTCAGGGAAGGACCCGCCTTGGCCGGCTGTTGGGGTACTGCTTTCGGCTGCCCTGGGAAACATGGAAACGTCGGCCTTCAGTGGACCTGGTGGTGGAGGACTTCTTCGCCCCTTTCTCCACCATGGCCGCCCCGTTATGGACAGGGAAACCGACTATCGGGATGGTCCAGTGGCTGCATGCCCGCGAGAAGTCCCGCGAGTACAAGTTGCCTTTCCACTGGATCGAGCGGGCAGGGGTGCGCCGTCACCAACGTCTGATTGCTGTCTCCCACGGCACAGGCGACCAGCTGAGACAACTGAACCCCGCTGTGAGCGTGGATGTGATCGGCAATGGAATCGACATGCGTGCTCTGGACGTTCCGTCACAGTTGGGCACTGACGTCGTCTACATCGGCCGGCTGGAATTTGCGGGCAAGGGCATCGATCTTCTCCTTGAAGCGTGGAGGCAGGCGTCAAAGAAGATCGACGGAAATCTTGTCATCGCAGGAACCGGCCCTGATGAGCAACAGATTCGCGACAAGATCGCGGCTCGAAATCTCGGCGACCGCGTCCGTCTGGTCGGCTGGATCCGCGGCCAAATGAAGTTTGAGATGCTGGCGGCTGCACGAGTGGTAGTGGTCCCTTCCCGGGCGGAGACATTTGGCCTGGTTGCCGTGGAGGCGCTGGCCTCGGGCACGCCGGTCATAGCCTTCGATATACCTTGCTTGCGGGAGGTGGTGCCACCGGGATGCGGCTGGGTGGTTTCTCCCTTCGACACAAAGGAACTGGCCGACGAAATCGTCAGGCGCTACAACGACGCCTCCGGTCTTGCCGCCGCAGGGGCAGCAGGCCGAAGGTTCGCCTCAGGCTTCAACTGGGACGTCCTTGCGTCCAGCCAGTTGGACGCCTACTACGCAGCGTTGCCCGGCGCCGTGCCTCTTAGCTCACACGCGGGGAGGGGGTAGGTGACATCCGCGCCGCCGTCGTATCTTGGGCGCTCCTTGTCCACCAATGAACCGTGGCTGTTTCTTTCGCCCCACCTCGATGACGCCGTTCTTTCCTGTGGCGCGCTCATCGCTTCGGAGGCCGGCAAACGCGATATTGCGGTACTGACCCTTTTCACAGAATGCAGTCCCACCCCGCATACCAGGGCGGCCAAGGCCTTCCTGCGGCAATGTGAAGTGCAGGATGCCGGATCGCTTTTCGAGGCTCGTAAGAAGGAGGACGCCACCGTTCTCGCCGGGCTCGGCGTGCAGTCCAGGCATTATGGAGCTACAGATGCGCTCTTTCGGCGGCGAAGGGAAACTATCCCGGGCAGTTCCGTCGTGGGGAAGACGCTGCCTGAACTGGTGCACCGTTACCCGACCTACAGGTTCGACATCGCCCTTGGACGGGTCTCCAGGGGCGATACAGGCTTGATCGAGGAGCTGCAGGACACAGTGAGCGAGGAGATTGAAAGGCTAAAGCCCGGATTGGTGTTCTGCCCCTTGGGGGTGGGTAAACATGTCGATCATCTGATAACCAGGACAGTGGGCGAAGAGTCAGCCGACCGCGCAGTGTTCTACTCGGATTTCCCGTACAACCAGAATCAGCAGCCAGACGCGGCCTTCCTGAGGAGCCGCGACCTCAGGGCATGGTATTGGGGCGACGGAATTGAGGACAAACATCAGCGCGTGCGTCAGTACGTGACACAAGCAGACGCGCTATTCCCCGACGGCCGGATTCCTGTTGCTCCGGAGATCTACTACTCCTAGCCCCGCTTCTCCCGCCGACTCACACCCAGCAGTCGCTGGCGTCCCGTGAGCACCAGCCGTTTGACCCGGTAGAACAGTTGTGGGGACAGCGCTAGCAGACGCTGCTTGATAGCTCGCTCGATGGCCTTGAACGTGCGGCGTGCCAACGGGGGCTTCCCGTAGCTTTCGATGACTTGAACGTGGGTGGCGAAATCCCACTTATAGGTCTCTGCACCTTGCAGTAAATCGAAACTTTTGTGTCCTTCGCGGTAGCTGTATTCCAGCATGCGCAGTAGCAGTTCCCTGCCGACCCCGTAGTTCGCAAATGCAGGATCGTAGGCAGGGATGAGGGACGAGTATCCAGGCTGGCTCAGGAATCCAGCGTGCACAGCGACATATCTCTCGCCAACTTGCAGCGTCGAAAGGACGAGATGGCCGTCCTCGAACAGGCCTCTCAGCATGGCAAGGGCGCGGGGATCTTCGAGGGTTTCGTGTCCGCCTTCGTATTGCTCGGTCTTCCACTTGATGCAAAGATCCAGCGCCTCGATATCGGGGTTGCTGAAAGTAAAAGTTGGGTCACCGTACACCTCGCATAACCGTCTTAACTTTCGACGTCGCGCTGGAAGCAGATTCTTGCTTCGTTTCTTGATGAGGGCCAGATACTCGTCCCAGGTGGCAAACCTCTCCCAGATGATCAGGGGTGCCGGGTCTTGATCTGTTGCCGGAACCGATGCCGCCGGGTCTTCGTCCTCGAGGGCGATCATGGAGGTCACGAGCTTCGGAAGGTAATCGATGGTTCCGTGGACGGAGCCATTCGGGGGAACAGATGTGACGTAGTCGTAGAACGGGCCGGTCGTCAGAACTTTTTTTCCGTTGACTTCAGCGAGCCGGACATACCGCCCCCCAATCTCATGCACCTTGAAGTCGAATGTACTCGCCCGGTAATAATCTCTGGCCAGAGCTGTCAGGAAGGCATCAGTGGCAAAGAAATGCATGCTTTTTGTCCTAAGGATCACCTGGATATGGAATTGGAAGTTTGCAGCTTAAGGGTTGCCCCGCAGGGTCAGTATATGGGTCCGATCGAAATGTGGAAGGCGAGTATCGCAGATCCTTTTTGACTCCGCTTTCCAAGTAGTTTCCTGTCTGGAAGCGAGTGGTCGGTACTCGTGTCAGGCCCTTATGCCTGCCCGTACTCTGGGGTTTCGTACCCGAGTGTCCCATTCAGGGGTGCCCGTGAGGATATAGGGGAACACGTGACAATCGGTCCCATCGCTGACCTCCAGACTGGCCTGGGACCTCTGCCCGTTGATTCGGAAGGGTCATTCGGGAGCGCCAGCGTTGCGCGGCACGGCGTGCTCTTGTCGGTGGGAGCCGGAGTTGTTGGGGTTCTCAGCTACGTTGTCACACTGCTCATGGTCAATTCCTTGAGCTCCACAGACTTCAGCCAGTTCGCGGCTGCCCAGATGATGCTTGGCACTGTAGGCATTGTCACGTCTGCCCTTGTTCCTTTACCGCTTTCCCATGCAGTAATTGCCCACCCGCAGGGTTCGGAACAGCGGCGTGACGCTATGGCGTTCTCCGCACTGGTATCGGTGATTGTGGGATTGCTGGCGGCGTTGGTAACCGGAGTCATCACTGCAGGCCTGGGTTCGGCACCAACGGCCGCAATGGTTGCACTTTCCGCATTTGTCCTATTCATCGGAGCGGCACCGTCCGGGTGGTTCCAGGGAGAACTGCGCTTCATACGGTACTCGGTGCTGTCTGTGAGCGAGGTCCTGGTCCGACTGATTTTCTCCCTCCTGGTTGTGGCGTTCGCGTGGGGTGCACCCGGTGCTGTCCTTGGCTTCGCTCTAGGCGGGTTGGCCCTGCTGGTTACGCCACGGGCTTTTGTCCGAGACCTCACCTGGCGTCCGTGGGTGCTGCGTCAGAAGTGGCGATGGGCAGAAACCGCCGATATAGCGCTCACGCTCTGCGTCGTATCGGTCCTGGTGGGGATCGACGTGGTACTTGTGGCCTTCCTTGACGGCGGCTCGACCGCGGCCGCAGGATTCCAGGCCTTGGCGTCCATAGCGAAAGCTCCGGTGTACGTAGCAGCGGGAACGGTCATCGTGGTGTTTCCGCTCCTGCGCCGGCCCGGCGCTGACATCGCTCCCATACTCACCGAGGCGTTGCGTTCCTTTGCCCGGCTGGCATTGATCGCGTGTGCCGTCATCGCCACCGTTCCGTTCGTGCTGGTTGCCCTGGTCATGCCGGAGAAGTACCACTCCTCGTTCGCCCTGTTGCCCTGGCTTGCGCTTTCAGGGCTTGGCTATGCCACACTCACGGTTTTCACCACAATCCTTCTGGCATTGCGCGCTTTCCGACGCTGTCAGTTCGGGTTGCTTGCAGCATCAGTTCTGGTCCCGGGGAGCCTATTTTTGGGGTGGGAGTGGGGAGGCGTTCCCGGCCTCGCGATTGGTTGTGCGGCTGGTGCGATCGCGGCGGCCTGCGTTTCGGCGGTGACCGCACTTCCATTTCTCCCCCCGCAGTCAGGCCGTCTGGCGGCCAAAGCCATCGCTGGAGGGGTCTGCCTCGCGCTGTTACTGAAACTCGCAGGAAACCAGCCCCTGATCTGGGTTCTGGCTGTGTTTGTCACCGGACTGGTAGTCCTTGCTCAGCTAAAGAAAGGAAACACCGTGGAGAGGACACGTGGCCTTCGGTTGCGGTTAGGGCAACGAGTCGAATTACCCCGCTGGGTTCAGCAGCTCGCGGACCCAGCCCGGTCAACAGGAGCTGGCTCGACAGTTGCAGCCAGGGGACAGGAAACGGAATCCGCGGTCCCCGCTGGGCGGAGCCTGCCGGTCACCCTCGCCTCCTTCTTCCTGTGCTTTGGGATAGCACTCGGGGTGCGGGCCATAGGGCTTCTGCAAGCCTTTGAGCTGTGGGTGGACGAGATGCTCTATGCGCAGCTGGGCCAGTCGATCAGCAACGGAGAGTTGATCCCGCGGCTTCCGGATGGTCCGTTCTTCCTTCACCCGCCCGGGTTTTTCCTGGTGGAGGCCGGCGTCATCAATGTATTTGGATTGACGGGCGACCCAGTCGAATTGGTGATGCAGCTGCGCTGGCTGAATGCAGTCTTGGGGGCCCTGACTGTAGGGTTGGCGTTTCTCGTGGTCCGCGCAGCGGGGTCCACGAATGCGGCCTGGGTGACTGCCGGACTTTTGAGCTTTGAACCGTTCGTCCTGCGCAGCAACAGTCACGTTTTCCTGGAGACCCTGGGGATGGCCGCTGTGACCGCCAGCCTGGCAATACTGGTGGTGCAGCTCAAGTCACGCGCGCTCAACCTCAACCGTCCGCTGCTGCTTTGCGCCGGTTTGATCTTCGGTTTTGCGATTCTGACCAAGGACTTCTTCGCGCTCTGTACTGTGGTGCCCGTTCTGCTGGCAGTGGTATGGCGCCGAACAATCAGAGTGCAGGATGCGGCCGTCATTCTGGTGGGAGCCGTCGTGCCGTACCTGATCTACATGATGGTTGTGATCACCCAGGGGATGCTGCCGGATTGGATGATGGCCAAGGAGAGCGGCGTTCGGCGCCTGATCGGTCTCGACGTCTTCACAGGCTTTACCGCCGAGGGAGCGCCAAGCTTGCTCATGCGTCTGTTTGATAATCTCAGCCACTTCGGCACAAGCTACCTGCTGTTGGGACTGTGCCCGCTGGCCGCGGCGTTCCTGTGCTTCAGTCTCCATCCGGAGCGTCGCTTGATTGGGTTGATGGGCCTGACGCTAGGGATTTATGGCATCTACAGTGCTCTGTTCGGCACGTTCGAAGAAAACTATGGCTATGCAGTGATGATTGCGGCAATATTGAGCACCGGGTTGCTGGGTGTCGAGATTGTGGATCGGCGACCCGATTTCCGAATTCCTGTCATCACTGCCGCCATGGTGCTGATGGTGCTTACCGTGACCCTCGGAATTCGGCTTGAAACCTCGACCGACAACGGTTTTGTGCAGGCCAAACGCTGGGTAAGCCAGAACCTTCCGGCAGACGCAAGAGTCAGCGTTACCAATAGCACCGGTGAACTCGCGTTTGAGAATGATCCGCGCTTCGGCATCTGGCCTTCAGCCGAACTGATGCAGGAGAACGGGGCGGATTACATCCTGACGCAGTCGCTTCCCACAAGTCAGGGATATGGATACATGCAGCCGGCCATGCACAAGTGGCTCGAAACAAATGCCACTCCTGTCTTCCAGCAGGAGGGCCTCACCAATGGGAAAACGACCATCTGGCGTGTGGACGACAGCGTGCTGGACCGGGGTGCAGAAGAGGGAGTAGGAACTCCCACCACTTACGGAACAGGGCTATAAGGGCGCATCGTCCCAAGGGTCATGGTGCTGGGGACATCCTCTAACTGTAGTTTCGATTGTCCTTCACGACGTTCCCGGGACCTTCGGCTACCTTGATGGAGCCTCCTCCGAAGGTCTCGTTGTCCTCCACGCGGATGTTTTTCAGATCGCCCTTGAAGACCACTGAGGATCTGTCATTGCGGAAGAAGGTGTTGCCGATTATCGCGATGTCGTGCACGGACTGGGTGCCGCCGTCGTAATAGCCGGTTCGGATACCGGAGGGCGAACCCCAGAACCGGTTGTTTTCAATAGTGATGTCATAAATTTCGTGACCGGAAACAGCGAGTTGCATGCCGGCGCCGTGGGCGCCGCCGCGGACATCGTTATCCCGGTAGACGACGTCGTAGACTTCCGCGCCAATCGTCTGAGCTACCAGGCCGTCGTCGCCGTCGGCGCCCCGGCGCTGATCAACGCGGTTCCCCACCACAGCGCCTGAGTGTGAGTCCGTGACGTGGATGCCATCCAGCTGGTTGTACTTCCCGGATGAATCAGCCACTGTCGAACTGTCGCGCACGCAGAAGTTACGGCTGCCCACAACAGCTATGGAGTAGGTAAAGGGATTCCTTGTTGCCACCCCTTCAACCAGTGCGTTGACGGAATGCCGCACGTCAATGAGGTATTCGTTGAGCCGGCCGGGAACATTCCCATCGAGAACATCGCCGCTCTGGTCTGCCGTCAAATCGGCAATCGTGACGTTGTCTGCTCCCTCGGTGGTGACCAGGGGGTGCCCACCAAAAGGTCCTTTCGAGTCCATGAAGCGGCTCGAAGCTTTGAGCACAGTCTCTGGCCCCGAGCCCCTGAGCGCAACGTCATCCTTGAGCCAAAGTGGGCGGTGGATATCGAATTGTCCGGTCGACAGCTGAACTATTCCTCCACCCTGGCCGGCAGCAGTGTCAATCGCCTCCTGGATCGCGTCCGAGTTACCAGCTGCGGACGCATTGACCTGCAGGACCCTGGTCGCGCTGCTGCCGGTCGCAACACATCCGCTGCTCTCGCCGGCGCCGAGCGTGAAGGCGGTCCCGGCCGCGCCAACCACAATCACCAGCAGCAGCGCCGCCTTGAATCGGTTGGTACTCATGAGTGAACCTTCGCTCCCACAAGGGATGTAGGGAGTTCCTTACGCGGGCGAAGCTCTAGTCACCCTATGGAACTCGGTAGAACCTCTCTTCAGGATACTGGACCCGAAACCGCCCCGGAATGGGTGCCGGACTGTGTGCTTCCTGAGAAATCCGAGTGGAAACTACTCGTGTCTCGGCGCAGAAGAGCTGCCTACTCTTAACCTTTCAGCACCGCTTCGCAGTCTTGCCCCCTCTGTGGAAGCGGGGCTCCTGAGCGGGCCGGCAGCAGTTCGTCCACGTGACGAGGGTGAGCTCCTTCGCTGCTGCCGGTCTTTCAGGAGTCAGAACGTCTTATTCCAGCTCGGGCCCCGGTCGGTGGTCCACTTTCCCCGGGTTCCAGGCGGGTGTTCGGCGTGTCGGCGAGGACGCGCCGTCGTCGTCGGCTTCTGGCAGCAGAAGATTGGGGGATCCGGGCCGCGCCAGCGGCGGGAAAGTAACCGCGCGTGCTCGGTTACCCGGTGGTAAAGTCGTAGCGTCCATGCGGGTCCGACCACCTGTCCCGGCGCTATCGATACCCCCGGCCAACTACCGATAAAAGGGTGCGGCGGGAACCGTTCCGGCATGGGAGCGAGTAGAAGTATGGAGAACATGTGACCATGGAAACCACGCGCGCCGGAACCACCGTTGCACCGGCGTCGCGGGCCCTGGACGTAATCGGTGGAGATCTCACCGAACGCAGCCTGCGCCGCTACCTCGAAGGCATTCCGGGCGTCGACGCCGTGGGCCTCGAAGCCCGCGCCGCAGCCCTCGGGACCCGCTCGATCAAGACCACCTCCAAGGCCTGGGCGCTGGACACAATCATCCGGCTCACCGACCTCACCACGCTTGAGGGCGCGGACACACCGGGCAAGGTCAAGTCCCTGGTGGCCAAGGCATTGGTTCCGGACCCTGACGACATGTCCACCCCCCGTGTTGCCGCGGTGTGCGTCTACGGGGATATGGTGCCGCACGCTGTGGAAGCGCTGGGAAGCGCGCACGACGACGGCGCTCCCGGCCGCATCAACGTCGCCGCGGTGGCGACCGCCTTCCCCAGCGGCCGAGCGTCCCGCTCAGTGAAGCTCTCCGACACGTCCGACGCCGTCGCCGCCGGAGCAGACGAGATCGACATGGTCATCGACCGCGGCGCGTTCCTCTCCGGTCGGTACGGCCAGGTGTTTGATGAGATCGTCGCTGTCAAGGAAGCGTGCAAGCGCCCCGACGGTACCTATGCGCACCTGAAGGTCATCCTCGAAACCGGCGAACTCAACACCTACGACAATGTGCGCCGAGCCTCCTGGCTAGGCATCCTCGCCGGCGGTGACTTCATCAAGACGTCAACGGGCAAGGTCGCACCGGCCGCCACGCTTCCGGTCACGCTCTCCATGCTCGAGGTCGTCCGCGACTGGCACCGCCTCACCGGCGAAAAGATCGGCGTGAAGCCCGCCGGTGGCATCCGCGCCTCGAAGGATGCCATCAAGTACCTGGTCACCGTCGCGGAAACTGTGGGGGAGGAGTGGCTGCAGCCGGACCTGTTCCGCTTCGGCGCCTCAAGCCTCCTCAACGACGTGCTCCTGCAGCGCCAGAAGCTCACCAGCGGCCGCTACTCCGGCCCGGCCTACGTCACGATCGACTAAAGGACCCGCCATGACTTTCCTCGACTACGCTCCCGCGCCCGAGTCGGCAGCGATCCTGAACCTCAAAGACGAATACGGTCTCTTCATCAACGGCGAGTTCGTGCCCGGCAATGGGGAGTCCTTCACCACCATTTCCCCGGCCACCGAGAAGCACATTGCCACCGTGTCCTGCGCCAACGAGCAGGACGTCGACGCCGCCGTCGTCGCCGCCCGCCGTGCGTATGAGAAGACTTGGTCGCGTATGTCCGGTGCGGACCGCGGCAAGTACCTCTTCCGCATCGCCCGACTGGTGCAGGAACGCGCCCGCGAACTGGCCGTGGCCGAGAGCCTCGACAACGGCAAGCCCATCAAGGAAAGCCGCGACGTCGACATTCCGCTGGTCGCCGCCTGGTTCTTCTACTACGCCGGTTGGGCGGACAAGCTGGAGTACGCCGGGCTCGGCGCGAACCCGCGCTCGCTCGGGGTTGCCGCGCAGGTGATCCCGTGGAACTTCCCGCTGCTGATGCTGGCCTGGAAGATCGCGCCCGCGCTCGCCGCCGGCAACACCGTGGTGCTCAAGCCCGCCGAAACCACGCCGCTGACCGCGCTGCTCTTCGCCGAGATCCTGCAGCAGGCCGACCTGCCGGCCGGCGTCGTCAACATCGTCACGGGGGCCGGCTACACCGGCTCCACGCTGGTGAACCACTCGGACGTGAACAAGGTCGCCTTCACGGGCTCGACGGCGGTGGGACGGGAGATTGCCCGCTCAACCGCAGGCACATCCAAGAAACTCACCCTCGAGCTGGGCGGCAAGGGCGCGAACATCGTGTTCGACGACGCCCCGATCGACCAGGCCGTCGAGGGCATCGTCAACGGCATCTTCTTCAACCAGGGCCAGGTCTGCTGCGCAGGCTCGCGCCTGCTGGTGCAGGAGTCCATCCACGACGACGTCGTCGACCGGCTGAAGGCGCGCCTCGCCACCCTGCGCGTGGGTGACCCGCTGGACAAGAACACCGACGTCGGCGCCATCAACTCCGCGTCCCAGCTGGGCCGGATGCGCGAGCTCTCCGACATCGGTGAGGAGGAGGGCGCCGAGCGCTGGAGCCCTGCCTGCAACCTGCCGTCGGAAGGATTCTGGTTCCCGCCGACCATCTTCACCAACGTGTCCACGAGCCACCGGATCGCCCGCGACGAGATCTTCGGCCCCGTGCTGTCCGTGCTGACCTTCCGTACTCCGGCTGAAGCGATCGCGAAGGCCAACAACACGCCGTACGGCCTGTCCGCGGGTATCTGGACCGACAAGGGCAGCCGCATTCTGGCGGTCGCCGACAAGCTGCGTGCCGGCGTCGTCTGGGCCAATACCTTCAACAAGTTCGACCCGGCCTCGCCGTTCGGCGGGTACAAGGAATCCGGTTATGGACGCGAAGGCGGCAAGCAGGGCCTCCAGGCGTACCTGGCACCGTCCTCTGCTTTCAAGGGAGTCAACCGATGAGCCGCCTGGCTGTTCCCAAGACGTACAAGCTCTACGTCGGCGGGAAGTTCATCCGGAGCGAATCCGGGCGCGTGTACGAGGTTGCATCCACGAAGGGGAGCTTTTCGGTGAGTTCAGTCAACGCCGCGAAGGCTTCTCGAAAGGACGCCCGCGACGCCGTCGTGGCCGCCCGTTCCGCCGTCAGCGGCTGGTCGGGGACTACCGGCTACAACCGCGGGCAGGTGCTGTACCGGATCGCGGAGATTCTGGACGGACGCCGTGCCCAGTTCGCCGAGGAGATTGCAGCGTTTGAGGGCGTCTCGGTTTCCGCTGCGACGTCCCAGGTGGACGAAGCCATTGATCTTTGGGTCTGGTACGCCGGCTGGGCGGACAAGTACGTGCAGGTGGCAGGCAACGGTAATGCCGTTTCGGGGCCGTTCTTCAACCTGTCCGTGCCGGAGCCCACGGGCGTTGTGGCCGTCATTGCGCCGCAGGCGGGGGTTTCGTTGCTGGGCTTTGTGCGCGCGGTAGCGCCGATCCTCGTGAGCGGGAACACCGTCGTCGTTATTCCGAATGAAAAGGCGCCGCTTGCCGCGCTGAGCCTCGGTGAGGTCTTCGCGACCAGTGACGTGCCGGCCGGCGTCGTGAACATCCTGAGCGGGTCTCCCGCGGAGATCGCGCCGTGGCTCGCCGCGCACGCCGACGTCAATGCACTGGACCTGCTCGGTGCCGGTGAGCTGGACTGGGTTGACCTGCAGCTTGCTGCCGCCGACACCCTGAAGCGTGTGCTTCCGCCGGAATCAGGGCCCGACGCCGGTGCCCCCTCCCTGGAACGCATCACGTTCTTCACGGAGACGAAGACGGTCTGGCACACAAAGGGCCTGCTCTAACCCCGACGGCGGCGGCGGGTAGATCACCGCGGACCCTAAGGGACCAACAGGTTGTAGATCTGCCAGCCGTTTCCAACCGGGTATGGGGGCCACAGGCGGCCCGCCTCGACCGAATAGACCCACAGCCGCCCCGTTTTGTCGCGGGCAAGGAGGTCCGGAGTGTCATACGCGTCGAGGGATCCCGGCACACTCAACATCGACATCCCCGCCCATCCTGTCCCAACCCTGATGCGGGAGAGGAACCCGCCCTTACCGTTCCCTGGGTAGAGCCAGAGCTGTCCCAAGGCGTCAGTGGCGTAGACGTCTGATGCTTTATCGCCATTGAAGTCGCCGGCGCCGAAAATCCTCGTCATTGAGTTCCAGCCGCTGCCCACCTGCACACGCTTAAGGAATCCGCCGGTTCCGTTTCCCGGGTAGTGGAAGAGGCGGCCGAGGGAATCCCGTGCCAGAAGGTCAGGATTCAGGTCACCGTTGAAGTCACCCGGTGCCACGAGGGCGGTCATGCCCTGCCAACCGCTACCGATCTGTCGCCGTTTCTGGAGGTGACCCGAGCTGTTTCCCGGGTACAGCCAGAGGGCACCGGAAGCATCCCGCGCCATCAGGTCGGCGCTGCGGTCACCGTCAAAATCCCCAGGCATGAGAATGGAATTCATGGAGTTCCAGCCGGTGCCGATCTTCACCCGTGAAGCGAAGCTGTTGTTGCCTGCTCCGGCATAGAACCACAGCGCGCCCGCGCTGTCGCGTGCTATGACGTCCGGATTGAAGTCGGCATTCATATCTTTCTGCTTCGGTCTCGGCCGCAACACCACACGAGGTTCCGACACATACGTTTTCGGGGTGTAGCCAAGGGTCGACACCTGAACGCGCGCCTCAAGGGTCTTGCCGAGGTGGCTCATGCTGAGGTCCGCGCCGTTCGAGCCCGAGATCTTCACGCCGTCGGCGTAGATGCTGTAGGTGAAGTAGGTATCCGCGGGCCAGTTACCGTCGATCTTGGCCGTGATCCTGGTATCGACTTCACCTGGTCCAATGAGGGAGAGCGTGTGCGGCACAGGGTCGTCGTGGTCGCCTGCCAGAACCTGAGTGATGGGTTGCGAACGCCGGGTGCGCTGTGTGCCATCGGGCCATGTGCCGGTCACTTCGACCTGCAGGAGATCGCGATGGGAGAAGGGGTAGCCGAGCTGATAGCCGGGATCGGTGGCGTCAACTATTGGACGAACATAGTAGTTGTGATAACCCGGGGTGACATTCCAGATCCATTGGTAGGAAAGACTCACCGGGCCGCGTCCCCACACGCCGGGATGAGCGGTGAGGACATGCGGAACCTGCGTCCGTCCGGTGATCGTTGGTGACGCCGTCGGGTAGTCAGGAGAATCGGAGACCTGCAGAACGTTCGGCGCAGTGTTTTCGTCGTAGGATTTTGACTTGGCGGCGAGGTAGCCCGGTGCCCCCAGATCCACCAGATCCACCGAGGAAATCCAGTACTTACCGGGCTCCAGGGTTCTCGAATCGGTCTCGAAGGTGTAATCCCACTCCCACACGTTGTTGCCGAGACTGCGCGCCAGCGGGTCCCGGACGCCGATGTGATGGGAAAAGTGCGGCCCCCTGATCTGACCGCTGAAAGTCTTGATCCCCTGCATGTCTTCTGCACGGAACCGAACGGTCAGAGTGTCACCGGGCTCTGCCGTCGATTGTGTGAAACCCACGTCCAGCAGCCGCGGACCAAGCTGGAACTCGGTACCGACCACGTCCACGGTGGGCGCAGGCATATCCTGCGGGAAGCTGTACGAGCTGCGAGTGGGTCCGTCCGTCAGCGCGGCACTCGCCACTGTGAGCTTTCCGGAGGGCAGATTGTCGCTTCGTACCGGTACGCTCACCGTCCCCGTCCACGAGCCGTCGGACAGCTGGACGGAATCCTCAGTGAAGATGATCTCTGTCCAGGAAACGCTGTATTCCGAGCGTAGGGCGAACCGACCGCTTACCTCTGTCTCGTCCTGGGCTGTCCAGCGGTAGACGATGGTGTCGCCGGGGCCGGCGGTCGCCCCGGATTCCAGTGTGATGCTGGTCAGGATGGGCGAACCCGGCTCGTGCGTCGCTCCCAATGCCATGGGTGATGGGAGCATCACTGCCACCAACAGGAAACCAAGAATGCCGGCAAAACGGGCCGCGACTGTACCGCTCATAGTGATGCATCTTTCTGCCACTCCAGGGCCGCACCTCAGCGAGCCAGGATGACACTATCCGCCAGAACGGGCGCATGACCGTCAGTACGGCTAAAGCTTCGCAAAAACTTGGCTTCGCCCGCCTCGCACGGTCCCACGGAATCCACGCGTTCAGTGGGAATGTCTAGACAATCCCACTGAAACGTCTCGTTCAGTGGGATATCCCGACGACGGCGGCTGGCTCGGGATGCAGGATGCAGGAGTCGCGCCAGCGGGACCGCGCGGAACACCTAGAACGGGTGGAGCAACCGGTGCACGAACCGCCGGGTGCGCTCTTCGGCAGGGTCGCGCAGCACCGTGTCGGGCGGGCCGTGCTCAACCACGACACCGCCGTCCATGAACACCACCTCGGTGGCTACTTCGCGGGCGAAGGCGAGCTCATGCGTGACGAGCACCATGGTCCAGCCTTCGTCGGCAAGCTCCTTGATGACGGAAAGCACCTCGCCCACCAGCTCGGGGTCCAGTGCTGAAGTGGGCTCGTCAAACAGCAGCAGTGTCGGCCGCAGCGCCAACGCGCGCACAATGCCCACGCGCTGCTGCTGCCCGCCGGAAAGCTCGTGCGGGTACTGGTCCCTCTTCTCCGCGAGCCCCACGCGCCCGAGAAGCTCCTCGGCATCGCGGACGGCCTCGGCCTTCGGACGGCGCTGGACCTGCACCGGCCCCTCGATCACGTTCTCGAGCACCGTCTTGTGCGGGAAGAGGTTGTAGTGCTGGAACACCATGGCGCTGCGGTCACGCAGCGCGGCGAGCTGGCGCTTCGGCACGTTGCCGCCGAAGTCGACGGCGGGCCCATCCGCGAAGGTGATGCGGCCGGCGTCGGGAATCTCCAGACCATTCAGGGAGCGCAGAACCGTGGTCTTGCCGGACCCCGAGGGGCCAACGAGCGCAACCACACCGCCGGACGCGACGGACAGGTCGATAGAACGCAGCACCTCGTTGTCGCCGAAGGACTTCCGCAGCCCCTCGACGGTCAGCACGGGGCCGGACGATGTATCAGCGGGGTGATTAATGCGCGACATAGCGGTCCAGCCTCTTCTCAATCCGGGACTGTCCAGCCGAGAGGACAAGACAGAAAACCCAGTACACGGCTGCGGCCTCAATGTAGAGCAGCATGAACTGCTGGCTGAACGCGGCGATTTCCTGGGCCTGGCGGAAGAGCTCGGTCACCAGAATCAGTGACGCCAGTGAGCTGTCCTTCACCAGTGAAATGAACGTATTGGACAACGGCGGGACTGACACCCGGGCGGCCTGCGGCAGGATGATGCGGCGCAGGGCCAGCGTGCGGGACATGCCGATGGTGTGGCCGGCTTCCCACTGGCCGCGCGGAACCGAGAGGATCGCCGCCCGGATGATCTCCGCAGCGTAGCCGCCGACGTTGAGGGAGAACGCGATGATCGCGCTCGGCCACGGATCGATGGTCAGCCCGATCGATGGCAGCCCGTAAAAGATCACGAACAGCTGAACCAGCAGGGGAGTACCGCGGATCACCGACACGTACGCCCGCCCGATGCCGGACACCAGCCTGTTCGCGCTGAGACGCATGAGCGCCACCAGCAGAGCCAACATGAGACCGAAGGCGAAGGACGCCAGGGACAGCGGGATGGTGCCGGTGAGGCCGCCCTGAATAAGTGGCCAGAGCGACGTCAGGGCCAGGTCCCAGTCAATGTCCATAATTTCCTACGCTATCCGGTGGCTGAAGGTGATTTCCGCACAACAAACGGCGAGCACCTTCCGGGGCTGCATGCCCGCAGCCGGTGCCCGCCGTCGTCGTAATGGTTACTCTGCGCTGACGTCCTCGCCGAAGTACTTCTCAGAGATTTCGGCCAGCGTTCCGTCGGCGCGAAGCTCTTCGAGGGCCCCATTGACGGCCTCGACCAGCTCATCGCTGCCCTGGCGGAAAGCCAGTGCGCTACGGGACTGGTCCTCGGTCTCCGCGGCGATCTTGATGGCGTCGTTCGGAGTGGACTTCTGGTAGTCGAGGAAGGTCAGTTCGTCGTTGATGGTGGCATCGACCCGGCCCTGCTCGAGGAGGGTCACCGACTGTGCCCAGCCCTCGACGGCCTCGATGTTGGCGCCGCTTTCCTCGGCCAGCTCGTACCAGTTGCTGGTGAGCGACTGCGCGGTGGTCTTGCCCTCAAGGTCCTCGAACGAGGTGATTTCGCTGTTGTCAGCGGCAGTCACAATGACACCGTTGCTGTAGGTGTACGGCTCCGAGAAGGAGTAGGTCTCCTCGCGCTCCGGGGTGATGGATACCTGGTTGGCGATGACGTCGAAGCGTCCGGCCTCAAGACCGGCGAAGATGGCGTCCCACTGGGTCTCTTCGAACTCAGGCTCCACGCCGAGCTTCTCCGCCACGGCGGTGATGACCTCGACGTCGTACCCGGTCAGATCGCCGGCGCCGCCCTCGTGGTAGGTGAAGGGCTTGTAGGTGCCCTCGGTGCCGACCGTCAGAACTCCGGACTCCTGGATCTCACTGAGGGTGGTGCCGCCGGTGGACTCGGCAGCGGTTTCGGCGGTATCGGTGGAGGCAGAAGAACCGCATCCGGCAACTGCAAAGAGGATGGCCGTTGCGGCGCCGAGCAGCGGAAGACGGCGAGAAATCATGGATGAATCCTTTTGACGCTGGAAATGTTGATGCCCGGGTGTGGGCTATCCATTCCAGCAGTCGACGGCGCTTGCTTATTCCCCGGCGTAACGTTGCGTAACATTTCGGCCGGGGCCAGCGGAAGGGGCGCCCGCAGACGCGAAAGGGGGCCCGCAGACGCGAAAGGGGGCCCGCTCAGCGGACCCCCTGTCAAGAAGAGCGGCATTAAGCCTTGCGGTCACCTTTGGCCATGCGGTAGCCGGTGTCGGAGCGGCCCATGATCGTCTGGGGAATCCAGAACGCGAGGAAGAAGAGCGTGAGGCAGACCGCGAACGGCCAGACGTTAGTGCGCTCGAAGAATGTCAGTGAATAGATCGAGCCGGCGAACAAAAGGATCATCAGAACGAAAGCGATGATGGTTGCCGGCAGTTTCCCTTCACCGGAGTGTTCGGGCCGTGATCCGTTTGTTTCGCGCGTCTTGTTGACCGGGTGTGCCATGAGTCTCCTCGGGATGTGCGTGGCGTATTTCCTTAACTCTAGCGTCAGCCGCGGAATCCGCAGGGCAGGTCAACCCACGATCAGCTTGATGGCGAGGGCCAGCATCACAACGCCGATCAGAAGGTCCACCACCCGCCAGGTGCGCGGGCTCTTCAGGACCCCGGACAGTGCCCGGGCGCCGTAGCCCAGCGCGCAGAACCAGATGATGCTTCCGACGACGGCGCCGGCTGCGAAGATCCACCGGGTTCCGTCCTGCTGCTGGTTGGCGAGGCTGCCCAGGAGTACAACGGTGTCCAGATATACGTGCGGGTTGAGGTAAGTCAGCGCAAGGGTGGTGGCGACCACCGACCCACGGCTCCGCGGGGCTTCGGCGGTCAGGGTTGCCGGCCTCAGCGCAGACAGGAACGAGCGGATCGCCCACCAGGTCAGGTAGGCGGCTCCGCCCCACCGCAGAACATCCAGGGCCGCTGGGAACTGGGCCACGAGCACCCCGATCCCGGCGGTGCCCCCGAGGATCAGGAGGGCGTCGCTGACAATGCAGAGCGCCACCACAACTCCCACGTGTTCCCGGCGGATTCCCTGGCGCAGCACGAACGCGTTTTGGGCGCCGATGGCGATGATGAGGGCAAGCCCGGTCAGCAGCCCGGTACCCCAGATACTCAACATGCCTTCAACGGTAGGTCCGAAGCCGGATGTAGACAAACGATAGATTCTGCGGATGCATTAGATTTGCTTCATGCAGTTCCAACAGTTGCGTGCCTTGGCCGCGGTCATTGATGAGGGCTCCTTCGAGGCCGCCGCCGACGCCCTTCGGGTCACCCCCTCGGCAATCAGTCAGCGAATCAAGGCGCTGGAAGCGTCGGTCGGTCAGATCGTGGTCCGCAGGGGCGTGCCGTGTGCGCCGACGGATGCGGGATCGGTCCTGTTGCGCATGGCCCGCCAGGTGCAGATCATCGAAGCTGAGGCCCGGGACGCACTGGGCAGCGGCGTCGCCACCCGGACTGTCACCCCGGTAGCCGTGAACGCTGACTCGCTGGCCACCTGGTTTGTCCCCGTTCTGAGCGAGGCCGCCGGGTGGGCCGACACCACGCTTGATCTGCGCGTGGAGGACCAGGACCACAGCAGCAGGCTCCTCCGCCAGGGAGACGTGATCGGTGCGATCACCTCGGATCCCGCGCCCGCCAACGGATGCCGGGCAGAATTGCTGGGCTACATGCGGTATCTCCCAGTCGCGACGCGCGAGCTGCACTCGCGGTTCCAGAACGACGGCGGCACGGACTTCTTGCGGATGCCCGTGCTGCAGTTCAACGCGAAGGACGATCTGCAGCAGCGCTTCCTGAAAGCCCACGGCGTCGAGCAGCCGCCGCCCAAACACCTCATTCCGTCCTCCGAGGCGTTCCTGGCCGCGCTTCAGGCGGGCCTGGGGTGGGGAATGATCCCCGAGCTGCAGCTCGGAACGGACCTGACGGACGGATCCCTGGTGCTCCTGGAAACGGACGCGCACTCCGATGTGCCCCTGTACTGGCAGACCTGGACGCTCAATTCGGAGCGGCTGAACCGGATCTCCGAGTCCATCCGCAGGGCGAGCCGACAACTGCGCTGAACCCCCTCGCGTTGAGTTGGCAGGACACACCCTGAATTGCCCGCCAGAAGGGGTGTGTCCTGCCAACTCAACGCGGGACGGCGCGGACAGCGCGGACGGCGCGGGACGGAGGGCGGGTAGCAGCTAAAGCTGCAGCCGGTACCCGCGCTTGATCACCGTCGCCACGAGACGACCCTCCGGCAGCGACTTCCGCAGCCGGCTGATCGTCATGTCCAATGCGTGTTCTCCGGCATCGCCCGGCAGCACGCCCGCGAGCTGTTCACGCGAGAGCACTGTTCCATTGGCCTCGACCAGGGCACGGAACACGCTCATCGGCGCAGGTGCAAGCTCGACGGCGTTCCCATCGATGCGCAGGTTCTTTCCGCGCAGCTCGATCAGTCCATACCGGCTCGGGTACCGCAGGACGCGGTGCTGGCCCAGATACTCGCCCACCAGCCGGATCAGCGCTCCCATGCGGTACCGCTCCGGTATCAGCGGCGACACTCCCGCATCCACCAGCGGCTGTGCAGTCACGGGCCCGACGACGGCGGCCGTCACCGGCCCGGACAGAGCCTGCAGGAACGCGTCACGGCAGCCCATCTCGGATGCAGTACTCAGCACGGCGTCAACGGCCGGAGCGCTGGTAAAGGTCACGATGTCGACTCCTCCGCTGCAGACCGCCTCGATGAGCCGTGGCAGCTGGTCGGACCCGGCGGGCTTGACCCAGCGGTACGGCGTTGCGGTGAGGACCTGGGCGCCGGCCTGCCGCAGCCGGTCGAGCTGCCGGTAGTCGGTGTAGCCGTGGAGCTGAACAGCCACGGTTTTTCCGCGCAGGTCGAGTCCGAGCATCATGTTCACGAGCGATGCCGTGGTCTCATCGTGGCTGATGCCGACGTCTGTCAGCCCGGCGGCGCGTACGGCACCGCGTGCTTTGGGCCCGCGGACGTAGATCTTCGACTCGCCGAGCACCGCCAGCAGTGCTTCCCCGACGCCCGCCGCATCGGCAGCCTCGGACCATCGGCGCAACCCGTACGCAGTGGTGACCACCGCATAGTCCGGCCGCGCGGCAATGATCGCCCGGGTGTCCTCGATCAGCGGCAGGTCAGCGGCCACGGGTGCGATTTTGAGGGCCGGCGCGTGCAGCACCGTGGCGCCGCGCCGCTCCAGTGCATCAATGAGGTCACCCGATCGGCGGTCCGACGTCACGCCGATGCGGAAACCGGCCAGCGATCCATCGGCCGGTACCTCTGTCGCCAGCGGAGCAGTCACCGTCACGACGCCACCATCGGATGCGTCAGGACCTGCTCAAGGGTGGTGGAGAAATCCCGGCGCTGCCGGACCACCTCACCGATCACGACGACGGCGGGCGACGTGCAGCGCGCCAGGCCGGCAGCCGTCACGGCCTCGCCCAGGTTGGTGACGGTGGTCCGCTGTTCGGGGCTGTAGCCCTTCTCTACTATCGCCACGGGCACGTTTGCGGCCAGTCCGGCCCTGCGGAGGCCGGACGTCAGCTGCGGTAGTGTGCCGATTCCCATCAACACCACGATAGTGCCGCCGAGCTTTGCCAGCGCCTCAAGTTCCTGATCGGTCAGCGGCTGGTGACCCGAAACGACCGTGAACGCGTGCGCCACTCCACGGTAGGTGACGGGAATCCCGGCGGCCGCCGGTACGGCAATGGAGCTGCTGATTCCCGGCACCGTGGTCACGGGGATGCCCGCGGCCGTACAGGTGTTGACCTCTTCGCCGCCCCGCCCGAAGACAAAGGGATCCCCGCCCTTCAGCCGCACTACGTGCCGGCCTTCGCGTGCCTTCGCGACCATGAGCTTTTCGATGTCCGTCTGGCTGACCGGGTGGTGTCCGGGCGTCTTCCCGACGTCGATCAGCTCAGCGCCCGGCGCCATTTGCGGCAGCGTGCGGTACGGTCCCAGCCGGTCAAAAAGTACGACGTCGGCCTCCCGGAGCGCCTGCCTGGCGCGCCCGGTGAGCAGGTCCTCCGCCCCCGGTCCACCCCCGATCAGGGTGACCCTGCCGCCCGGCGTGGCGGGCTCTTCGGAGGCGGTGAGGATCCTGCGCTCCCGGCAGGCCTCGCGCAGCGGCGCCCAACCGTCCCCATCAGGGAGGTCACCGTCGCCGTTCGCCACGACCACCGCGAGGCTCACTGCGTCCAGCAGCCGCGGGTGGAACTGGGCGGAGGTCGCAATGCGGCGGACGGTCGCACCGCCGGCGCTGTAGCGGCGCACCGTGTGGCGGGCCGCCGTCGTCGTGCCGGCGATCAGGACGGTCAGTCCTGCGCAGTCAAGGGTGAGATCGGTGCCCAGGGGGGAGTTCATTTCGCCGCCTCTGTTGCTTTTTCTGCACCCTGACGGACCGGAATGCCGCTGCCCAGCAGTACCGGACCGGACCCGGCCTGCGCCGCTGCGCGTTCCTCCTCGGTGGCGGGCCGGATCTGGCCGCGCTCGGGGACGTTGGCGATCCAGTCGTCCTTCTCATGCGGAGCGTTGACGAAGGAGCGGAACCGGCGCAGGCGCTCAGGATCCTTCAGGGTGGCAGCCCACTCATCCTCGTAGTTGTCGACGTGGCGCGCCATGGCGGTTTCAAGGTCCTCGGCGATGCCGAGTGAGTCGTTGATGATGACATCCTCGACGTGCTTCAGTCCGCCGTCGAGCTCGGCCTGCCAGGCCGCTGTGCGCTGCAGCCGGTCCGCGGTGCGGATGTAATACATGAGGTAGCGGTCGATGTAGCGGATGAGGGTGTCATCGTCGAGGTCCTTCGCCAACAGCTCCGCGTGGGCGGGCGTGGCACCGCCGTTGCCGCCGACATACAGGTTCCAGCCGTCCGAGGTGGCGATGATACCGACGTCCTTGCCGCGCGCCTCCGCACATTCACGGGCGCAGCCCGAGACGCCGAACTTCAGCTTGTGGGGGCTGCGGAGACCGCGGTAGCGCAGCTCCAGCTGGATGGCCATGGCCACTGAGTCCTGGACACCGAACCGGCACCAGGTCGAGCCGACGCAGGATTTCACGGTCCGCAGGCTCTTGCCGTACGCCTGACCGGATTCGAAGCCGGCCTCGACGAGGATCTTCCAGATCTCCGGGAGTTCCTCCAGCCGGGCACCGAACATGTCGATGCGCTGCCCGCCCGTGATCTTTGTATACAGGTTGAAGTCCTGGGCCACCTTGGCGATCACGCCCAGTTTCTCAGGGGTGATCTCGCCGCCCGGGATGCGCGGCACTACCGAGTAGGTGCCGTTTTTCTGCATGTTGGCCAGCGCGCGGTCGTTGGTGTCCTGCAGGATGCCGCGGCCGCCGTCGAGCACGTACTCCGCGCGCTGCGAGGCGAGGATGGATGCGACGACGGGCTTGCAGATGTCACAGCCGAGGACGCCGGCCTCAGGGACGCCGAAGCGTTCGATGATGCCTTCGAAACTGTCGAGCTCGAGGACCCTGACTGCCTCGAAGAGTTCTGGGCGGGACATCGTGAAGTGCTCACACAATGTCTTGGAAACCTCGATGCCGCTCTTCTTCAGCTCACCCTCGAGGAGCTTCTTGAGCATCGGCACGCAGGAGCCGCAGCCGGTTCCGGCCTTGGTGCAGCCCTTCAGCGGGGCGAGCTCGCGGACAGGTTCGGAACCCTCGCAGGTGCCGCACCCGTTGACGGCATCGCGGATCGAGCCCGCGGAGACATTGTTGCAGGAGCAGAGGATGGCGTCATCGGGCAGCTCGGTGTCCGGAGCCTCACCGGCACCGGCAGCGGAGAGGTACGCGCCCGGCTCGGCGCTGAGCTCGCGTCCCAGCAGCGGACGGAGCGCGGTGTAGGGGGAGGCGTCGCCGACGAAGATGCCGCCGAGGAGCGTCTTGGCATCGTCGGTGACCACGAGCTTCTGGTAGAGGCCGCGGGCGGGATCCGCGTACACGATCTCGAGGCTGTGTTCGGTCTTCGCGAAGGCGTCACCGAACGCTGCAACCTCGACGCCGGAAAGCTTGAGCTTGGTGGCGGTGTCGAACCCGGGGAATGTGGCGGTACCGCCGTGCAGCCGGTCTGCGACGATCTCCGCCATGGTGTTGGCCGGGGCCACGAGGCCGAGACACATGTCCTCGAAGCAGGCGACCTCACCGATCGCCCAGATGCTCGGGTCCTCGGTGGCGCAGGCATCGTCGATGACCACGCCGCCGCGCGGGCCCATGGTCATCCCGGCGTCGCGGGGGAGTTCATCCCGGGGACGGACACCGATGGCAACCACGACCAGGTCCGCGGGAATCCGGCGCCCGTCGGCCATGTCCACGCCGACCATCCGCCCGTCCTCCACCACGAACTCGGTGGGGAAGACACCGCCATGCACCTCGAGACCCTTGGCGGTGATGAGCCGGTCGAGCGCCTGCCCGCCGCCCTGGTCCAACTGCGTGTTCATCAGCCAGGGCGCGCCGTTGATGACGGCGGACTTGGCGCCGAGGGACTGCATACCGCCGGCCGCTTCGAGGCCCAGCAGACCGCCACCGATGACCACCGCATCGATGGTTCGCCCGTACTCGGCGGTCAGGCGCGTGACCTCCGTGCGGAGGGTACGGACGTCGTCGACCGTTCGGTAGACGTGGGCAGCATCCATCCCCGAGAAGGGGAGGCGGGCTGCGTTGGAGCCGGTGGCGAGCACAAGCTGGTCATAGGGGTAGACAGCACCGGCCTCCGTGGTGACGGTGCGGGCCTCCCGGTCCAGTGCAACGGCGCGGGAACCGGCGGCGAGCGTGATTGCGGGGTGGTCCCACATGGCGGCCTCACCCAGGGTGAGGTCGACGTCGTCGAGCAGTGCCTGGCTGAGGGCAACCCTGTCATACGGCAGCCAGGTCTCCTCGGTGAGGACGGTGACGTGGAAGCCGTCCAGTCCGCGGGACCACATGGCTTCGACGAAGCGGTGGGCGGCCGGGCCGCCGCCGACAACGAGGATTTGGTTCAGGGACGCTGGAGTCATGATGGGTACCTTTCGCGCTGGGAGTAGGTCTCCGCACTTAGGTACCGAGCGTACGGACGCCCAGTTGCCCCGTGATTTCACTTATGTAAACGAAGATTAACTTCACGCTCACCGACCTCAGGGGTCAGGGTGAGGTGCGTTTTACGCGTTCGCAACACTTCGGGCGGAAAGCCGAAACGCTGCCTTCGTAGCGTCGAGTGCAGGCCTTCAGTCACCAGAACAGGCAAACCGAACGGGGAGACTCATGACTCTGCAACTCGACCACACACCCGGCCTCGCGCTCGATGTCGAAACCTCTTACGACGGCAACTGGTACCCCATCTGCCGGCTTGAGGACCTCGAGTTGTGCTGGGGCGAGGCCGCATTGATCCACGGTCGCCAGGTGGCGCTGTTCCGGGTGGACTCGGCGACGGTGTTCGCCGTCTCGCACCGGGACCCCGTGAGCGGCTCCCAGGTGATGGCGCGTGGAATCGTAGGCTCCAAGGGACAGAGGTTCACCATCACCTCGCCCCTGCACAAGGAGATCTACTTTCTGGACTCCGGCGAACCCGCATCGGGAGTGGGGACGGCTCTACGGAGCTTCCCGACACGGGTAATCGACGGAACTGTGGAAGTGCTCGTCTAGAGCCCGAGCGCTTCCTCAACATCGCGGATCACGGCGTCAAGCCTGGTCCGCGCTGTTGCTTTAACGCTCCCGAGCTCGGCGGCGGAATCCACCGGCTCGATAACCTCCAGGTAGCACTTGAGCTTGGGCTCGGTGCCGCTGGGCCGGATGATCACCCGGGTGTCGTCCCGGGTGAGATAGAGCAACCCGTCGGTGGGCGGCAGGGTTGCGCCTTCGGCCAGATCCTCCGTGACCACCACGTCGGAACCCGCGAACGACGACGGCGGTGCCTCGCGCAGGCGGTTCATCATCGCTCCCAGCAGCCCGAGACTACCGACGCGCACAGACAGCTGGTCGCTGGCGTGCAGGCCGTGGATGAGGGCGAGCTCGTCGAGGATGTCAAAGAGGGTCTTGCCTTCGGCTTTGCAGGAGGCCGCGAGCTCTGCCAGCAGCAGGGCGGCGGACACACCGTCCTTGTCTCGCACCAGATCGGGGGCCACGCAATAGCCGAGTGCTTCCTCATAGCCGTAGCTGAGGTTCGGAACGCGGGAGATCCACTTGAACCCGGTGAGGGTCTGCGCGTGGCTGATCCCGGACGCTTCGGCGATCCTGCCGAGCAGCCGCGAGGAGACCACCGAGTTGGCGAACACGGCGTTCGGTTGGTCCTGCTCGCCCGGGCCCTTGGCTTGCAGCCGGGCTGCAATATGCAGGCCAAGGAGCGCACCCGTTTCGTCACCGCGCAGTATCCGCCATTCACCGGTCGCCGGGTCCTTGGCGGCGGCGGCCATGCGGTCGGCGTCGGGGTCGTTCGCCAGGACAAGGTCGGCGTCCTGGTGCGCCGCGGCTGCAAGGGCGAGGTCCAGCGCGCCCGGCTCCTCCGGATTCGGGAAGTCCACCGTGGGGAAGGTGGGATCGGGCTCGGCCTGTTCCTTGACGACGTGCACCGTACTGAACCCGGCGGATGCGAGGACCTGTTGCGCCGTGCGGCCTCCGACTCCGTGCATGGGCGTGAGCACGATCGACAGGTCGCGTTTAGGAGAGGGGGTGCCGTCCACGAGCCCGATGACCGAGGCCACGTAGTCGGTCTCGATGCTCTGGGGCAGAACGTTCCAGCCGCTCTCCGCCAATCGGACGCTGCTGACCGCGGCGATCTGCGCGGCGATCTGCGCGTCATGAGGGTAGACAATCTGTACGCCGCGGGCCGTGTCCTCCACTGCACGGCCACCGAGGTATACCTTGTAGCCGTTGTCCTGGGGCGGGTTATGGCTTGCCGTCACCATGACGCCGACCTCGCACTCGAGAGCGCGCACCGAGTAGGCGAGCACCGGCGTCGGGAGCTCGCTGGGCATGAGGAAGGTCTCAAGGCCTGCGGCCGTGAAGATGGCGGCCGTTTCCTCGGCAAAGACGCGCGAGTTGCGGCGGGCATCGAAGCCGATGACGGCGCGTGGCGCGTAGGCGCCCCCGGCCAGGTTCAGCGCGTGGGCTGCCAGTCCCGCAGCCGTGCTTCGGACGACCACCCGGTTCATCCGGTTGGGGCCGGGGCCCAGTGGGGCACGGAGGCCGGCCGTTCCGAAGACCAGCGGACCACGGAAGGCGTCGTCGAGCTGCTGCAGGGCAGCGCCCTGGCCGGCGTCGTCGTCGTTCGCGGCGCGGGCCAGCAGGTCTTCCAGCTCGGCGCGCGTCTCGGGATCCGGGTCCTGTGCGGCCCATTCGCGGGCTTGGGTGAAGAGGTCCATGTCAGAGCCTGCCGATGATGTCTGCGAGGAGCCGGGATATTCGGGGCCCCGCGGCCTGGCCGGCTTCCAGGACCTCTGCGTGGCTGAGTGGGACCGGGCTGATGCCGGCGGCCAGATTGGTGACGAGAGACATTCCAAAGACCTCCATGCCGGCGTGACGGGCAGCGATGGCCTCCAGAGCGGTGGACATGCCTACCAGATCAGCGCCGATCCGCTTGGCGTACTGGACCTCCGCCGGGGTTTCGTAGTGCGGCCCGGTGAACTGTGCGTAGACGCCCTCGTCGAGCGTGGAATCAACCTCGCGGGCGAGCTCACGGAGGCGGGTGGAGTACAGGTCGGTGAGGTCAACGAAGGTGGCACCCTCCAGCGGGGAAGTGGCCGTGAGATTGATGTGGTCGCTGATGAGCACCGGTGTGCCGGGCGCCCACTGCTCCTGCAGCCCGCCGCAGCCGTTGGTGAGGACCATTACCTTCGCGCCTGCAGCGGCGGCGGTCCGCACCCCGTGCACCACTGCGCGGACGCCGCGGCCCTCGTAGTAATGGGTGCGTGCGCCGAGTACGAGTGCACGCTTCCCGGCCGGGGTGAGGATGGACCTCACCGTGCCGACATGCCCTTCGACTGCGGGGGCAGCGAACCCCGGGATGTCCGGTGCCTGAAGCGTGTGCGTGGTTTCGCCGATCAGCTCGGCGGCTTCACCCCAGCCGGAACCCAGCACCAGCGCAATGTCATGGGACTCCACCGAAGTCTTGTGTGCGATGTAGTCGGCAGCAGCGCGGGCAAGGGAGAACGGGTCCATCGAGGATTCGTCAATCACCCGGTCCAACCTACCGCCAGCGCGCGCGTTGTTCCACCCACCCAAGCGCTGACTACGCCCTTGAGCACGCCCTCGGGCACGCGGCGGGGCGCGGTCGGGACGTTTGAGGGCTGGTGCCCAATAGGACAGAATGGCAGGTGTGACGAGTCAACTGGATTTCAGCGCCCTCCGTATCGCGATTCTCGGGGGAGGTCCGGGCGGCTATGAGGCGGCCATGGTCGCTGCCTCGCTGGGAGCGTCGGTCACCATCGTCGAGCAGAACGGGCTCGGTGGCTCAGCGGTGCTCACCGACGTCGTTCCTTCCAAGACGCTTATCGCCACGGCTGACACCATGGCTCGCGTAGCCAACGCCCACAATCTCGGCGTGAAGTTTGCCGATGAATCGGCGGCCTACGCGGACTTCACGCAGGTGAACCAGCGGTTGCTGGACCTGGCGGTGGACCAGTCGAGGGACATCTCCGCGGCGCTCGAGCGCGCCGGCGTGAAGATCATCATTGGTGCAGGGAAGCTGCTGGACAACCACCGGCTCGAGGTCGAGACGGATACCGGAACCACCACCATCGAGGCGGACGCGATCCTCCTGGCAGTCGGCGCACACCCGCGCGAGCTTCCCACCGCCATCCCGGACGGTGAGCGGATCTTCAACTGGAAGCAGGTCTACAACCTCACTGAGGTTCCCGAACACCTGATCGTCATCGGCTCCGGCGTGACGGGTGCGGAGTTCGCGTCGGCCTACCACGGCCTCGGTGCGCAGGTCACCCTGATCTCGAGCCGCGACCGCGTGCTGCCCGGTGAGGATGCCGACGCCGCAGAGGTCCTCGAAAACGTCTTCCGTTCCCGCGGCATGAACGTGCTGTCCAAGTCCCGCGCGCAGGGTGTTGAGCGAACCGAGGACGGCGTCCAGGTCACGCTCTCCGACGGGCGCACCGTCAACGGCAGCCACTGCCTCGTTGCCGTCGGCGCCATTCCGAACACCTCGGGCATCGGTCTGGAAGAGGCCGGCGTCGCGTTGACCGAGACGGGCCACATCAAGGTCGACGGCGTCTCCCGCACCACCGCGCCGAACGTGTATGCGTCCGGAGACTGCACCGGCGTCCTGGCGCTTGCCTCCGTGGCCGCCATGCAGGGCCGCATCGCTATGGCGCACCTGATGGGCGACAGCGTCACGCCGCTCAAGCTCAAGACGGTCGCCTCGAACATTTTCACCGCACCCGAGATCGCCTCGGTGGGAGTTTCGGAGGCCGACGTCGAGTCGGGCCAGTACCAGGGCGACGTTTTCAAGCTCTCGCTCAGCACCAATGCGCGCGCCAAGATGATGAACGTCAAGGACGGGTTCGTGAAGATTATCGCGCGGAAGGGCTCCGGTACGGTGATCGGCGGCGTCGTGGTTGCTCCGCGTGCGTCCGAGCTGATCTTCCCGCTGGCGCTCGCCGTCACCAAGAAGCTGCACGTGGACGACGTCGCGAACACGTTCACGGTGTACCCGTCGCTGACCGGCTCCATCTCGGAGGCCGCGCGGCGCCTGCACGTCCACTAACCTCCCCCCGCCCAGCCCCAGCCTCGCCCCCAGCACAGTCCCAGCCCCCAGCACAGGCGGGCCGGATTCCCCAGGTTCTGCCGCCGTCGTCGTCGTTTTGTCGGCGTGTCGGGGCGTGACACGCGGTGATGGGCCCAGTAAACGGGGAAAACGGCCCGCCGGACGCCGCCTGACCCTGTCGGGCCGTCCCTCCACAAGCCGCGAAACGCGGGCAGGTTGTGCACATAGCCCGCTCCTCGTCGAGGGCTGCCTGAATACAGCAGCTGTACTGGCACGGTGGACGCAATCGAAGTGCTGCGCAGTGTTGGATCGGTGGCTCGCACGCAGACGCTTCGGGACCGCGGTGTCAGTAAGAGGCAGATCGCCAACCAGGTGGCCGGCGGGAAAGTTGTGCGTCTTCGAACCGGGCTATTGGCTCTGCCGGATGCTCCCGACGATTTCCGGGTAGCCCTCATGAATAATGGGCTCCTGACGTGCGCTTCGGCGGCGAAGCACTACGGGTTGTGGTCCCTTCATCCGCCAACTCGCCCTCGTCTCAGTTGCCTTCACGGCCACGGACGGGGTTTCCTGAATCACCGCGAACGCTCCGTACCACCACACGAGTACCCGCCTCTACTGGGGGTCGTTGACGTGCTGGTTCACGCACTGCACTGCCTCCCGCCGGTGGAGGCTGCCGTCATGGCCGAGTGTTCCCTCCGGCGCGGCGACACGGTGCGGTCCTTCCTGCTCGAGCGACTGCAGGGGGACCGCAACGGCAAGGCAAGAGCCGCCCTGAATCTCGTGACGGGTTGCGCCGACTCCGCGATCGAGGTTGTTGCACGGATCCTTTTCCGAAGCGCCGGCTTCCACGTGGAGACCCAGGTGTTCATCAACGGTGTTGGGCGCGTCGACTTCCTGCTGGAGGGCTTCCTGGTGGTCGAGGTCGACGGGGCCGCGTACCACTCCGATCGAAGGGCGCTGCGCCGCGATCTTCAGCGGAACAACACAACCATCGCCGGCGGATACCTTGTACTGCGCTACAGCTACGAAGACATCATGTTTTGCAGCGAGGCGGTTCTTGACCAGGTGCGTGCGGTGCTCTCCGGGCGGGTCATCCGATGAAAGGCGAGCCGGATTCCCCAAGTCCTGCCGGCGTCGTCGGTGGTATGGCGGCGTGTCAGCCCGCGACACGCGGTTTGGGGAGCAGTACCCGGGGAAACCGGCCCGCGCGAAGGCGCTGCCACCAGACGGACGTGGGACTAGACGGACGCGGGTTGTTGGAAGTGCTGCTCGATGATCGTCCGGATGTCCGAGTGGCAGCCGCCGCACCCGGTCCCCGCACGGGTCGATGCCGACACCTCCTGGACACTTGAACAGCCGACGACGGCGGCCTGCTCGATGCTGCCCCGGCTCACCCCGGCGCACCGGCACACGGTCGCCGCAGGGTCGGAAGCCAACGACGACGGCGCCGCCTCCGCTTCCGCCCCGTCCAGCCGCAACAGGCTCGATCGGTCAGCGGGCAGCACGGCGCCGCTCTCGAACAGCAGCACCAGTTCAGCCCCGGCGCGCGGCAACCCGACACAGACCAGGCCCTGCAGGACCCCGTCGCGGGTAACCATCTTCGCGTAACTGCCCTGCTGCGGGTCGGCCCAGAGCGCGACGGCGGTGCCGTCCTCGTGCAAGGCCCACGGGTCGGCGGACACATCGCCCGCCACCACCGCGTCCAGCCCGCGTGCCTTCAGCATGAGCACGGGCGGGAGTGCGGCCTCCACGTACCGGCTGCCGTCAACTGATGCCAGGTCCGCAGCGAAGGCATTGGCCAGCCACTCGGCCTGCTTCCACCCCGGACCGATCAAGCCGGACGGCGCAGTGTTCTCCCGGCAGTCGGCGCACCCCGGAGAAGTGCAGCGGATCTCGGCGCAGTCGCCGATCGCGTAAATGTACTCGTCGTGGTGGACCTGCAGGGTATGGCCAACGAGGATTCCGGTGTCCACGGGGAGGCCGGCGCCGTCGGCCAGCTCAATCCGCGGCCGGACGCCGCAGGAGAGCACCAGCAGGTCCCCGGACACCAGCCGGCCATCGTCGAGGCGCAGGGCGGTGAAGGTACCGGCGTCGTCGTGCTCAAGGCCCACGGCCTTCGCCCCGGACACCAGCCGCACCCCATGGGAACGGAGCGCGGAAGCGAGCACGCGGCCGCCGCCGTCGTCGATGTTGCGGGCCAGCGGGTAGTCGCCGTGATGGACGACCGTGACCCGCGCACCCTCCTCCGCCGCGGCGAGCGCCGCTTCAAGGCCGAGGATCCCGCCACCGAGAATCACCACGTCACCCCGGCGTTCGACGACGGAGCGCAACGCACGTGCGTCGGCCAGGTCGCGCAATACCGTGACGCCGGTGGGCAGGGTGGGGTGCAGCGGATCCGGGTTCAACCCCGCGAGGTAGGGGATAACAGGGCGGGCACCGGTCGCCAGGACCAGCCGGTCGTAGGGGCGGACGGTGCCGTCGTCGAGCTGGACCTGCTGGCGTGCCCGGTCAATCCGCCGCACGCCGGTTCCGAGCAGGACCTCGGTTCCCAGCGAAGCGAGACGGGACGCATCGCTGAGCGCAATCGCGTCAGGGGAGGTCCGCCCGACGCCCAGGTCGGCAACCAGTACGCGGTTGTAGGCGGCCTCGGGTTCGGACCCGATGACGGTCAGGCTCACCGCGCCCGATGCCAGGGAAGGCTCAAGGACATCGATGAACCGGGCGGCCACGGGGCCGAACCCCACCACCACAATGCGCTCGGGAAAAGTCATACGGCCACCGCCTCAATCTGTGCGGGCCGGTGCACGCGCACCGACACCCGCGTGGTCTTGAATTCGGGCATCCCGGACACGGGGTCCGTCTCCGAGGAGGTCAGCACATTCGCGTTGCCTGCCCCGGGGAAGTGGAAGGAGAGGAAGACAGTGTCGGGCCGCACGGCGCCTGAAAGCTCTGCCCGGGCCACCACGGTTCCGCGCTCGTTGCTGATCTCAACCTCGGCGCCGTCAAGGATGCCGAGGCCCGCAGCGGTCACGGGATGAATCTGCAGTGCCTGGTCGCTACTGGCCGCCGCGAGGTCGCCTACGCGGCGGGTCTGTGAGCCGGACTGGTAGTGCTCCAGCAACCGCCCGGTGGCCAGCGCGAGCATTCCATCGGAAGAGGGAACAGCAGCAGGACCACCCGACGACGGCGGCGCCACCGCGTGCAGCACCGCTTTCCCGTTGGGGTGGGCGAAGCTGTTGAGGAAGAGTCGGGGAGTGCCCCCGCTGCCGGTCGGGTACGGCCAGTAGGCGGCGGCACCGTCGTCGAGCATGGCGTAGTCCACGCCGGAGTAGTCTGCGATGCCGCCCGCGCTCGCCGCGCGGAGTTCGGTGAAGACCGTCTCCGGGTCCTCGGGGAACGACGACGGCGCGTCCAGCAGCTCAGCAAGCCGAGCCATGATCCAGAGCTCGCTGCGCGCGTCCGGTGGAGGGGCCACAGCGGCACGGCGTCGCAGGATGCGGCCCTCGAGGTTGGTCATGGTGCCTTCCTCCTCGGCCCACTGGAGCACCGGCAGCACCAGATCTGCCTCCGCGGCGGTCTCGGAGAGGAAGAAATCGCACACCACCAGGAAGTCGAGGTTGCGCAGCCCGGTCAGGACGGTCGACGCGTTGGGAGCCGACACCACCACGTTTGCCCCGTGCACAAACAGGCAGCGCACCCCTCCGGGCTGACCGAGGGAGCCCAAAAGTTCGACGGCGGGAACTCCCGGTCCCGGGATGGTTTCCTCCGGTACGCCCCAGACTCCGGCGACGTGCTTGCGGGCCGCGGGATCGGTGATTTTGCGGTATCCGGGAAGCTGGTCCGCTTTCTGCCCGTGTTCCCGTCCGCCCTGCCCGTTGCCCTGACCCGTCAGGGTGCCGTACCCGCTTCCCGGTGTTCCGGGCAGGCCGAGGAGGAGTGCGAGGTTGATGGCGGCGGTGGCGGTATCGGTGCCGTTGGCGTGCTGCTCGACGCCGCGTCCGGTCAGGATGTAGGTGCCTCCGGGCTCAGCCAACCGGTGCGCCGTTTCGCGGATGAGGTGCGCCGGCACGCCCGTCACCGCCTGGACGCGTTCGGGCCACCACGGGGTCACGCTGCGGGCGACGGCGTCGTAACCGCGGGTCCTGTTCCGCACGTACGCGGAGTCCACGAGTCCGTCCATGATCACCACATGCGTGATCCCGAGCAGCAGGGCCAGATCCGTCTTCGGTGCCGGCTGCAGGTGCCTGCCCCGACCCTCCGAGGTGAGATCCGCCGTGGCGGACCGGCGCGGGTCGACGACGATCAGGCCGGCGGCATCCCGCGCGCCCTGCAGGTGCTGCACGAACGGCGGCATGGTGTCTGCGGTGTTGGACCCGAGCATGAGGATGGTGCGTGCTGAGCCGAGGTCCGCCAGCGGGAAGGGCAGGCCCCGGTCGAGTCCGAACGCCCTGTTCCCCGCCGCAGCCGCCGAGGACATGCAGAACCGCCCGTTGTAGTCGATCCGGGAGGTTCGCAGGGCCAGGCGAGCGAACTTGCCGAGCAGGTAGGCCTTTTCATTGGTGAGTCCGCCGCCGCCGAAAACACCGACAGAATCGGCGCCGTACTGCGCCTGCGTCGACAGGACGCGATCCCGGATGAGCTCAAGTGCGTGGTCCCACGAGATGGGGCGGTGCTCGCCGTCGTCGTTCTTCAGAAGGGGTTCACGCACCCGGTCCGGGTGCTTCAGCAGCTCCGCGGACGTCCACCCCTTGCGGCACAGGCCACCCTTGTTGGTGGGGAAGTCCCGGCCGCTCACCTCCACTGAGTCGAACGCTGCTGAGTCGAACGCTGCGCCGGGCACCGAAGTGCTGAGCGTCATGGCGCATTGCAGGGCGCAATAGGGGCAGTGGGTGGCAGTGGTGCCCGCGGAGCTGCGTGAAGGAGAACCGCACATGTCAGACGTGCCCCACGCTCGAGGTGCTGCGTCGCAGGTAGAAGAACCAGGTGACCGCGAGCATCAGCGCGTAGGCGGCGACGAAGCCGTAGAAGGCGGCGTCATAGGAGCCGGTGGCGCCCTTGGACGCGTTGAGTACCTGCGGAATGACGAAGCCTCCATAGGCGCCGATCGCGGAGATCAGGCCCAGTGCAGCCGCCGCCTTGCGACCGGTGCTCATGGCGCCGTCGGACCGGCCGCGGAGGGCGAAGATCACCGGGATCATGCGGTAGGTGGAGCCGTTGCCGGCACCGGCTGCCGCGAAGAGCACCAGGAACAGTCCGAGGAACAGCCAGAAGTTGCCCAGCGGGAGTGTCCAGACGACGGCGAGGGCGATCATGCCCATCACGGCGAAGGCGCTCACCGTAATGCGTGCACCGCCCCACCGGTCAGAAAGCCGGCCGCCGTACGGCCGTGCGAGTGAGCCGACCAGGGGGCCGAGGAACGCGAGCGAGAGCGCGGCGGGACCGAGCGCAATCGTGGAGAATTCGGGGAAGGAATCGAGGATCAGCTTCGGGAAGACGCCGGAGAAACCGATGAACGAACCGAATGTTCCTATGTACAGGAACGCCATGACCCACATGTGCGGCTCGCGCAGGGCGGCGATGGACCCGGCGAAGTCGGACTTCGCGCTGGACAGGTTGTCCATGTACTTCCAGGCGCCGAACGCGGCGACGAGGATCAGCGGCACCCAGATCCAGCCGGCCAGCGGCAGGTTGAGCGTGGCGGCTGCACCCGCTGCAATGACCAGCGGAACAACCAGCTGCGCGACGGCGGCACCCAGGTTCCCGCCCGCAGCGTTCAGTCCCAGCGCCCAGCCTTTTTCGCGGACCGGGTAGAAGAAGGTGATGTTCGCCATCGAGCTGGCGAAGTTGCCGCCGCCGAAGCCGGCAAGGGCGGCGATCAGCAGGAGCATACCGAACGAAGTTTCCGGGTTGCTCACGGCCAGTGCCAGTCCGATGGACGGGATCAGCAGCAGGAGCGCCGAGATGATGGTCCAGTTACGGCCGCCGAACCGCGGCACCATGAAGGTGTAGGGAATTCGCATGGTGGCGCCGACGAGGCTCGGCATCGAGATGAGCCAGAAGATCTGTGAAGTGGAGAAGTTGAAGCCGGCGGCGGGCAGGTACACCACCACAATGGACCAGAGCTGCCACACCACGAACCCGAGGAACTCGCACGCGATGGACCACTGGAGGTTGCGGCGGGCAATGGTCCGGCCACCGGACTCCCATTGGTTATGGTCCTCGGGGTTCCAGTTGTCGATCCAGCGGCCCGGACGGTGCACAAGGGCTGCGCCGGTAGCTTCTACTGGTGTTGCTGGCTTCTCCGATGAGACTGCGCGGTCAACGCTCATGGCGAACCTTTCGTTCAAGAGGCAGTACCGCAACAGTAGGAAAGGCGCATTTCGGCTCCGGTGCCGGTTTGTAAACGCGGTGTGACATTCGGCTATCCGCGGGAGCCTGAGCGAGTTAGGCGCCACGCGTCCAGAGCAGAGTGTCCACTATGTGGACGGGTTATCCCACGCAGCTGCTCCGGTGATGATATTGACAGGCACTAAATACCACGGCTTTCGGGATTTCGCGGCGGCCGTTCTCGAGAAAGCAAAAATTCCATGTCATCGTCATCATCGACCGTGGAGCCGGAGGCTACAAAGCCGCTGAACTCCAAGGGTCGCGTCATCTTCGCGAGCCTCATCGGCACCACCATCGAGTTCTACGACTTCTACATCTACGCCACAGCGTCGGTGCTGGTGTTCCCTGCCCTGTTCTTCCCCAACTCCGACCCTGCCACGGCGCTGCTGCAGTCCTTCGCAGTATTCGGCGTTGCATTCGTCGCCCGGCCACTCGGCTCGATCGTCTTCGGCCACTTCGGCGACCGGATCGGGCGCAAGGGCACCCTGGTGGCCTCGCTGCTGACGATGGGTATCGCCACCTTCCTGATTGGCGTGCTGCCCACCGCACAGGTCCCCGGGTGGGCCTTCGCGGCTCCTGCGATCCTGGTGCTGCTGCGCTTCTTCCAGGGCCTCGCCCTCGGCGGGGAGTGGAGCGGCGCTGCCCTCCTCGCCACCGAGAACGCGCCCAAGGGCAAGCGGGCCGTCTACGGAACCTTCCCGCAGCTCGGCGCGCCGATCGGCTTCATCATCGCCAACCTGCTGTTCGTTCTCCTGAACGCCGTGCTGTCGGCGGAAGACTTCCTCGCCTGGGGCTGGCGCGTACCGTTCATCGCGAGCGCCATCCTCGTGATCGTCGGGCTCTACGTCCGCCTGAAGCTCATCGAGAGCTTCTCCTTCCAGCAGGTGCTGAACAAGGGCAAGGTCGTCAAACTGCCCCTCGCCTCGGTGTTCACCAGCCACTGGCGCCCGCTGCTCCTCGGCACGTTCATCATGTTCGCCACCTACGTGCTGTTCTACCTGATGACCTCGTTCACCCTGACGTTCGGCACCGCTCCGGCCACCGTCGACCAGGCCCGGACCGCTGCTGAGGCGGCCGGCAGGGAATTCTCGGCCGACGCTGCAGCGGCGTTTGTGCCCGGCCTTGGAATCAGCCGCGGTGACTTCCTCTGGATGCTGATCATCGGCGTCGTCTTCTTCGGTATCTTCACCATCGTCTCCGGTCCGCTGGCGGAGAAGTTCGGCCGCCGCAAGATGCTGCTCCTGGTCACCGCGGGAATCGCAGTCTTCGGCCTGACCTGGGTCCCGCTCTTCGGAGCCGGAACGGTCGGCGCCATGGCGCTGCTGATCCTCGGCTTCATTCTCATGGGCCTCACCTTCGGGCCGATGGCGGCGATTCTGCCCGAACTGTTCCCCGCCAACGTCCGCTACACCGGGTCCGCAGTGGCCTACAACCTGTCCAGCGTGATCGGGGCGGCGCCGGCGTCGTTCGTTGCGATCGCACTGTGGCAGGCCGCTGACGGAAGCACCTTCCTCGTCGGTCTCTACCTGAGCGCTGCCGCGGTGCTGACCTTCATTGCGCTGTGGCTCTCCCGGGAAACCCGGGACAACGACTACGAGAACAACATCGCCTGACCCGGCACCCTCAAGCACTAGGCTCCCGTCCACCCCTGGGGTAGGCGGGGGCCTTTTGCGTCCACGGAGGCCGCGTGGCATTTCCAAGTTTTCCGCAGGCACCGTCCGCGAGAATCACTGACGGGCTTACCTTTTCTGGCGGGAGCGGATGGGCATGAATCAGGAGACCCTCGCGAGTGGGCGGTACGTCCTCGACCGCGTGATCGGCGTCGGTGGTATGGCCGACGTTTACCGCGCACGGGACACCCGCCTGCACCGGGATGTCGCGGTGAAGATGTTCCGCCGCGGTTCTGCCGAAGGCGTGGCGCGCGGTTCTGGGGAGGCGAGGATGCTGGCCGCCCTTCACCACCCCGGTCTGGTCCGGGTTCTCGACATGGACGCCGAATGCGCCAGGCTTGAGCCGTCCTACCTTGTCATGGAGTACATCAAGGGCTCCGACCTCGGAGCGGTGCTCCGGGACGGCCCGCTCTCAGTCGAAAGAACGACGACGGCCGGCCGGGACATCGCCCGCACGCTGGAGTACATCCACGGCCGGGGGATTGTTCACCGGGACATCAAGCCCTCGAATGTGCTCACCCGCTGCACTGAGCCAGGGGACGGCCTCTTCGACTTCCTCCTCACCGACTTCGGCATCGCCAGGTTCTTCGGAAGCAACAGGGTAACCGCGACCGGAAGCCTGATCGGCACGGCCACGTACTTCAGCCCGGAACAGGCGCGCGGAGACCTGGTGGGAGCACCGACGGATATCTACGCGCTGGGCCTGGTTCTGATCGAATGCCTGACGGGTGAGCCCGCCTTCCCGGGTACCGGCCTGGAGAGCGCGCTCGCGCGGTTGAGCCGCCCGCCCCACATCCCGGAGTCGGTCGGTACCGGGTGGCACCGACTGCTCACGGACATGACGCTGGATGAGCCGTTCGACCGCCCCAGCGCAGCGGAGGTGGTCCGCCGCCTCGACGCCCTGGAGCGACCAACAGCCCTGGCGCCCGTTGCCTCACGCGGCACCGAAGAAACGACGACGCCGGCACCTCCCGTGCCCATCCGCACCGCCGCCCGTCTCAGGGTGCCACTGGCTCCCTCGGCACGGCCTTCCGGGCAGCCGGCGCCCGAACCGAGCCAGGTTCCCGACGCGGAAGGAACGCGTCGTCCCGAGGCTCGGCAGGATCGAACCGCGGCTCCGCAGGATCGAACCGAAGCAAAGGTGAGGTTCCATGCGCGGGTTCTGGCCGCCGTCGTCGTTCTGGTGGGATTGACTTTGGCCGTGGGCCTCATAATCCTTGACGTCAACACCGGACCAGGTCCCGTGCCTCTGCCCTTTGTGCCGGGAAGTACCGGCGCCATGCTCGACAGCCTGTATGAGAGCGTGCAGCCGTGAGCCTGCGCGCCGCTCTCAGCGCTCTGGTTGTCACTGCTGTGCTGATGCTCAGCGGGTGTTCCGCCCCGCCGATTGCTGCCGATGTGGCACAGGAGCTGCAGTGCGAGGTTCGGGAGATCGCCGTCCTGACTGCCCGTGGCGACACCGCAGACGCTGTTGCGGCTGCCCACACGCTCTCTGCGAGGGTGCGGAAGGCACAGTCTGAGGGGCAGATCACCGGGGAGCGGGCTGTGATGATCCTGCAGCGGGTGGAGCAGCTCATCGAACGGTTGCTACGTTCCGGCGCGGCTCCTGCCCCGGTGGAGCTGCCCGAGCTCTTTGAATCCGAACTCGTCCCGCCGCCCGTTCCTGTCGATGCGTCGGAGGAAGTCGATGCAGCGCAGTAACCTGTCGAGCATGCAGATAGACCCGGCCCTGCTGACCTGGCTGCAGGACACCGACCCCGCGCTGCGCTGGCAGGTTCAGCGTGACCTCGCCGGGGCATCGGAGGCGGAATGGGAGGCTACCCGTTCCAGCGTCGCAACGGAGGGATTCGGATCGCGGTTGCTCGCGCACCAGGACCCGGACGGCCAGTGGGCAGGCGGCGCGTACTTTCCCGCGGGCTTCGACTTCGAGGGACCCGAAGCGGCGCCGGACACCGGGCAGCCATACACGGCAACAACCTGGTCGCTGAACGCCCTCCGGGAGTGGGGCGTCGACGCGCGGGTGCTCTCCGGAACAGCTGAACTGCTGGCCGGGAACAGCCGCTGGGAATACGACAACCTGCCCTACTGGGACGGCGAGGTGGACTGCTGCATCAATGCCTTCACCCTCGCCAACGGAAGCTGGCTGGGTGCCGATGTCTCCAGGCTCGCCCAGTGGTTCCCTGATTACCAGCAGGACGACGGCGGCTGGAACTGCGAGTGGGTGGAGGGCTCGAAGCGGTCCTCGTTCCATTCGACGCTGAACGTCCTCAAGGGGCTGCTGTACTACGAGATCACGACCGGAGGTTCCGATGCCTTGCGTGCCGCCCGCCGCAAGGGAGAGGAGTACCTACTGGAACGCCGGCTGCTGTACCGGCTCTCCACCGGCGAACCGGTAGCTCCCTGGGTGACCCGTTTCGCGTATCCGTTCCGGTGGATCTACAGCGCGCTGAACGCCGTGGACTATTTCCGGGCCGCCACTCTGCACGACGGCGGCACACCGGATCCCCGCCTGGCCGACGCTATCGACGTCATCCGTACCGCCCGCCAGGCGGACGGTACCTGGACCCAGGAGAGCCGGCATCCCGGGCGCGTCTGGTTCGAGGTGGACGTACCTGCAGGCGAGCCCTCACCCTGGTTGACGTTCCACTGCTTGCGGGCGCTCACCTGGTGGGACTCAGCGGCAGCGGAAGGGGAAGCGGCAGCGGGAGCTGAGCGGCGGCCCTAGCTGATCGCCGCGATGACTGCACCGGCGGACACCGTGTCGCCCGGCACCGCGGTCAGTCCGGACAGCATGCCCGACTTGTGCGCTGTCAGCGGCTGTTCCATCTTCATTGCTTCGAGCACCACAATGAGGTCGCCCTCGGCCACCTGGTCACCGTCCTGGACGGCGACCTTCACGATGGTGCCCTGCATGGGCGAGGTAAGGTCATCACCACTGGCAGCAGAGCCCGCACCGGCGCGTGAACGGGCAACCTTCTTCGGCTTTCCGCCGCCCTTGCCCGTCGACTTGCCGTTCGCGACTCCAAGTGACGCCGGAAGCACAACCTCCAGCCGTTTACCGCCCACTTCGACGGTCACGCGCTGACGGCTCTCGGCGTCCTCAACGGAGGATGCAGCATCGCCGTCGGGAGTCCACGGGGCAATGGTGTTGACGAACTCGGTTTCGATCCAGCGGGTGTGCACCGAGAAAGACCCCGACGCGGGCGCGAAGGCCGGGTCGCTGACGACGGCGGCATGGAAAGGCAGGACGGTCGGCATGCCGTCGATCTGCATTTCCGCCAGCGCACGGCGAGAGCGTTCCAGCGCCTGCGTGCGCGTAGCGCCTGAGACGATGAGCTTGGCCAGCATCGAATCGAAGTTGCCGCCAATGACCTCGCCGGCCTCAACGCCGGAGTCCACCCGGACGCCGGGTCCTGTGGGCAGCTTCAGGGTCCGGACGGTACCGGGAGCGGGCATGAAGTTCCGGCCGGCGTCCTCGCCGTTGATGCGGAATTCGAAGGAGTGGCCGCGGACCTCGGGATCGGTGTAACCGAGTTCCTCACCGCGGGCGAGGCGGAACTGTTCGCGCACCAGGTCGATGCCGGTGACTTCCTCCGAGACCGGGTGCTCAACCTGCAGGCGCGTGTTCACCTCGAGGAACGAAATGGTGCCGTCCTGGCCCACCAGGAACTCGCACGTGCCGGCGCCCTGGTAGCCGGCTTCCTTCAGGATCGCCTTCGATGCCTCATACAGCCGGGTGTTCTGGTCCTCGGAGAGGAACGGCGCCGGTGCTTCCTCTACAAGTTTCTGGTTGCGGCGCTGGAGGGAACAGTCTCGCGTGGAGATGACGACGACGTTGCCGTGCCTGTCGGCAAGGCACTGCGTTTCGACGTGGCGGGGTGCGTCCAGGAATCGTTCAACGAAGCATTCGCCGCGGCCGAAGGCAGCGGTTGCCTCACGCACCGCAGACTCGTAGGCCTCCGCGATCTCCTCGCGGTCCCGGACGACCTTGATGCCGCGTCCGCCGCCGCCGTACGCGGCCTTGATTGCAAGCGGGAGGCCGTACTCATCGGCGAAGTCGAGGACTTCCTGTACTGATCCGACGGGGTCCTTCGTGCCGGGGACCAGGGGAGCACCGACCTTCTCGGCGATGTGGCGCGCCTGCACCTTGTCACCGAGCTGCGCGATGGAGGAGGGGGAGGGGCCAATCCAGGTGAGTCCGGCGTCGAGCACTTTTTGCGCGAACTGGGCGTTCTCGGAGAGGAAACCGTAGCCGGGGTGGATGGCGTCCGCACCACTGCGCGCCGCTGCATCGAGGATCTTGTCCATGACCAGGTAGGACTCCGCCGCGGTGCTGCCCTCGAGCGCGAAGGCCTCATCGGCCAGCCGCACGTGCAGAGCGTCCCGGTCCGGCTCAGCGTAAACGGCAACCGAGGCGATGCCTTCATCACGGGCTGCCCGGATCACACGAACTGCGATCTCGCCGCGGTTGGCGATCAGGACTTTGGTGACGGGTGCGGCGGATTCTGGCTCCGACTCGCGCATCATCGACTCGCTCATGGGTTATAAGGCTCCTTTTGGTCTGTTGGGAGCCTAGCGCGGTTTTGTTGCTACCGCCCATAAACCATGCCGGTTCCCCGTGTTGGAGAGGCATTATTTGTAGGGATTCTACAAAAGAGCCCGAAGCTAACGCCAGAATTCGGTGATGTTGACTCCTGCAGCGAGGAGGAGCTGGCGAAGGGTTGAAATGCTGAGCCCGACGACGGCGTGCGGGTCGCCGTCGACCTTGCGAATGAAGGCCCCGCCGCGCCCGTCGATGGTGAAGGAGCCAGCACAGTGAAGCGGCTCACCGGTTGCGATGTAGGCATCGATCTCCCCGTCGGCGAGCTCCATGAAGTGGACCTCGGCGGAGGCCACTGCGCCGGAGGCTGAACCGAGACCGGCGCCGTTGCGCGTGTCCACGAGCCAGTGTCCGGTGTGGAGGGTGCCCTGTGAGCCGGACATCCTTTTGATACGTTCCCGTGCGACGTCGGCCTCGTATGGTTTGCCGTGTGCTTCGCCCTCGAACTCGAAGACCGAGTCACAGCCGATGACCAGGGCTCCAAGGGCTTCCGGAAGCGCGGCGACGGACTCCGCCTTGGCGCGGGCCAGGAGTTGGGCGGTGTCATAGGGACTGGGAGTGCCGCGCGCAGCGGTCACGGCGTCCTCATCGACGTCCGACACCATGACGGTGTGCGCTATACCGGCCTCGGCGAGAAGCTTGGTGCGCGCTGGGGATGCGGAAGCGAGGATCAGCCGGATGCTCATGCGGACAAGCCTAGTGTTATGTCCTCCCGTCAGACACATGAGTTGGCAGGACACACCCCGAATGCGTACCTATTAGGGGTGTGTCCTGCCAACTCAAGGTGGTGCGGGTCTAGCTCAGCAGCGCCCGGCGCAGGGTATCCAGACCAACCGAACCGAGGTTGAGTGCGCGGGTGTGGAAGTCCCGCAGGTTGAAGGAATCACCCTCGCGGTGCTTCACCTCGTTCCGGATCTGCTCCCACAGGCGCTGGCCGATCTTGTAGGCGGGTGCCTGTCCCGGCCAACCGAGGTAGCGGTTGAACTCAAAGTTGAGCTGGCCTTCGCTGATGGCGATGTTCTTCTTCAGGAACTCATAGCCTTTGTCCGGCGTCCAGGTGCCGGAGCCCCAACGGTCTGGAACCTCGAGCTCGAGGTGGACGCCGATATCGAACACCACGCGGGCGGCACGCATCCGCTGGGCGTCGAGCATGCCGAGCCGGTCTCCGGGATCGCTCAGGTAGCCGAGGTCCTCCATGAGACGCTCCGCGTACAGTGCCCAGCCTTCACCGTGTCCGGAGACCCAGACGGCATTGCGGCGCCAGGAGTTGAGGAGTCCGCGCTGGAAGGTCGCCGTGGCGACCTGAAGGTGGTGTCCGGGAACACCCTCGTGGTACACCGTGGTGGTTTCCTTCCACGTGGTGAAGGTGTCCTCGCCCTCCGGTACTGACCACCACATGCGGCCCGGGCGTGAGAAGTCCTCAGTGGGACCGGTGTAGTAGATGCCGCCTTCCTTGGTGGGCGCGATCATGCATTCGATCTCGCGCATGACGTCCGGGATGTCGAAGTGCACTCCGGCGAGGTCCTCGACGGCACGGTCTGACAGTCCCTGCATCCAGGCCTGCAGTGCGTCGGTTCCGTGCAGTTGGCGTTCGGGGGACTCATCGAGGATGCGCATGGCTTCCTCGATGGACGCGCCTTCCTTGATTTCGTTGGCGACGGCTTCCTGCTCGGCGATGAGCCGGTCGAGTTCCTCCACGCCCCACTGGTAGGTTTCCTCGAGGTCCACCGCTGCGCCCAGGAACTGACGGGACATCAGCGAATAGTGCTCCCGGCCCACAGCGTCTTTTTCGGGAGCTTCCGGCAGCAGTTCCTCCTCAAGGAATGTGCCGAGGTGACGGTAGGCGTTGCGGGCTGCGTCGGCTCCGGCAGCGAGTTCGGTGTGTACGGAGTCCGGGAGGCCGTCGTCGTCGTTGGTGTTTGCACCGCCCACGAACTCATCAAAGTATCCGCCGTCGGCCGCGTACGCTGCGGTCTGTTCGATAACGATGCGCACCTGGCGCGCTGCGGGTAGGATGCCCCGGTTTTTCCCTTCGCGGAGCGAGGTGATGTAACCGCCGATGGCGTCCGGAATGTTGCAGAGCCGTCCGGCGATGTGGCCCCACTGTTCAGCGGTGTCCGTGGGCATGAGGTCGAAAATCATGCGGATTTCCTGGGCCGGGCAGGCCAGGTTGTTAAGGTTCGCGAGGTTGAGGCCGGTTTCGTGGATCTCGAGGTCAAGACCAAGGCGTTCGCGCATTGCGTCCAGGGTGACGGCGTCGACGTCGTCGGTGGGTTCCAGGTCGTCGAGCCGGCCGAGGGTTTCCCTGGTGGCTTCGGCGAATTCCTCCAGCCCGGCGGGGGAGTAGTCGCGGTATTCGGTCTCGTGTCCCGGCAGCCCCAGCTGGGTGGCGAATCCCGGGTCGAGTTGCAGCAGGGTTTCCGTGTAGGCCTCGGCAACGGCGTCGATGGCCGTTTGGGCACGGGTGGGCGCCTCAGCGGTCAGGTTCAGTGTGGAAGTCTGGTTGATCACCCGTAGAGCCTAACGGCACGTTGTTACCCGCGACCACAGAGCTATCGACCCTACAGTCGTATCGTGACCGGATTGTGTTCCGGCCGTGCTGGAGGATGAACCTCCGTTGCGCCTACGTTTGAATGCCGGCAGTTCCAGCGATGGGGGACAACAATGTGCAGCATCCCGAGAAGGCTTCTTACCTCTGTCCTTGCCGCTGAAGCGCTGGTGCTGACGGGCTGCGGTTCAACGGCGGCGCCTGAACAGCGCATCGCCGATGTGGAGCGCCAGTCCGTGTCGCTGATGGATCACCCGGACGCCGTTGCCGCCCTCCGTGACTCCTCCTACCGGCTGGGTGCACGAATGATCTCGGTCAAACCGGACAGCAACCAGGTCACCAGCCCGGTCAGCGCTCTGGTTGCGCTCGCCATGCTGCGCGTCGGAGCACGCACGACGACGGCGGCTGAGATGGACTCTGTCCTGGGCCTTCCGGCGGAGCACCGCGACGAAGCGATGAATGCGCTGCTATCGGACTGGGCGCCCCATGACGGCGATCCCGGTTCAGTGAACGAGGAAGAACCGCCGGAGGATCCGCTGTTGCACGTCGCGAACGGGCTCTTCGTCGATGAAGCACTGGAGCCGCCGCCCGGTTTCCTTGAGCCGCTGGCTCAGCACTACGGCGCCGGCGTATATCTGGTGGACTACTCCGCCGGCGGCGCCGGCGGCATCATGAACGCGTGGGTTGACCGGAACACCGGCGGACGAATCCAGGAGGCCCCGCTGAAACCCTCGCCGGACACGGTGCTGAACATTATCAACACCGTTTACTTCGCTGCTGCCTGGGCCGACCCCTTTGACCCGGCGGCGACCGGCCCGGGCAACTTCACCACAAACGGGGCGGAGGTGGAGACTCCCATGATGAATGCGCTGATGCCGCTCGCCTACGCGGAAGGCGACGGCTGGCAGGGCGTTGACCTGCCCTACAACAACGGGTTTCTGATGAGGCTGATTCTGCCCGAGGAGGGCACTGATCCGGTCCTCGACGCCGGCGAACTGGCCGAGGCCAACGGCCTGCTGGACGCCGCTCCCTCCGCGATGGTGGCGCTGACCCTTCCTTCCTGGGACCACGCCTACGATCTCGACCTCAAGGCTCTACTCGGCGCAATGGGACTGAAGGAGACCATGGGCGGGTCACCGGATTTCAGCGGAATCGGCGAGGGTATCTTCATCGAAGGGGCAGCGCAGTCGGCCAACATCACCGTCGGTGAGAAGGGCACTATCGCGGCAGCAGTGACGCAACTGGCGCTCGCCGGAAGCGCGCCGCCCGAGCCCGACATCGAGCTCGTTTTCGACAGGCCCTTCCTCTACCAGATCCTGCATGAGGACACCGGCATGCCGCTGTTCCTCGGAACGGTGATGGACCCAAGCGCCGGAGGAGAAGGGTGAGCACGCGGAGAAGGCTGGCGACGTCAGTGATCACTGCAGCCGCGGTACTCCTGACCGGCTGCGGTTCGGCCGACCTCCCGGAACAGCGCATGGCCGATGTGGAGCGACAGTCCGTGTCGCTGGTGGATCATCCCGACGCCGTTGAGGCCCTCCGCGACTCCTCCTACCGGTTGGGCACACAGATGCTCTCGGTCGAACCGGACAGCAATCAGGTCACCAGCCCGGTCAGCGCTCTGGTTGCGCTCGCCATGCTCCGCGTCGGAGCACGCACGACGACGGCGGAAGAAATGGACCGCGTGCTCGGACTCCCGGCGGAGCACCGCGACGAGGCGATGAACGGGCTGCTCGCTGAGTGGGCAGTGCACGACGGCGATCCCGGCTCAGTGGACGAGGACGACCCACCGGAGGAGCCGCTGCTGCACCTGGCCAATGGGCTCTTCCCGGCGGAGGACCTGATCCTTGAGGACACGTTCCTGGAGTCCTTAGCCGCACAATACGGTGCGGGCGTGTACCCGGTGGACTATCTGAGTGATGACGCGTTGAAGAGCATGAACGCGTGGACGAAGCACCACACCGGTGGGCGTATCGAGGAAGTGCCGATCGAGCCGTCCTCGAACACAAGGCTGAACATCATCAACACCGTGTATTTTGCGGCGGCCTGGCAGAACCCCTTCGATCCATCAGACACGGATGCGGGCACGTTCACGACGGACAAGGGAGACGTCCAGACGCCCCTGATGCACAACCAATTGTCTCTCGCCTATACCGAAGGCGATGGGTGGAAGGCAGTCGATTTGCCCTACCGCAACGGCCTGGTCATGCGGCTGATCCTGCCCGAGCGCGGTGCCACACCGGTGCTGGAGCACAGCGAATTGCTCGAGGTGAACACCGCGATGGAGGAGTCGGACGCTGCACTGGTGCGACTGACCCTTCCGTCCTGGGACCACACCTACGACCTGGACCTGAAGGCGATGCTCACCGAGAGGGGCCTCGAGGAGGCCATGAGCGAAGAGGCGGATTTCAGCGGTCTCAGCGCAGGTCTTTTCGTCAGCGGCGCCGCGCAATCAGCAAACATCACGGTTGCGGAAAAAGGGACAATTGCGGCAGCGATCACGCAGATCGCCATGGACGAATCAGGATTCGCCGAACCTGACGTCGAGCTCGTTTTCGACAGGCCGTTCCTCTACCAGATCCTGCATGAGGACACCGGCATGCCGCTGTTCCTCGGAACGGTGATGGACCCAAGCGTTCAGTGAAAGCTACAACAGGGGTCGTCCGCCTCAGACGGCTTGGACGCTGCGGCCGCTGACCTTTGAGGGCTGTATTTCGACGAAGGTTGTCCTCGAGCCCCCGGCCCACGGCTCCTCGGCAGCACGTCCCCACAGCTCAGTCAGCAGCGCTTCATCGCGGACAACGTCTGCCGTTCCGTTGGCGAGGACGGACCAACCGGCCATCGCTTCGGACCGGACCTGATCCACCTGGAAGGCGCAGTTCCTGAGTGGTAACAGGCTGCCGATGTCGCCGTCATCACGGGTCCGGAAGTAGATGGCGCCGTCCTGCGCCAGGTAGTTCACAGGATAGATATTCACGGAGCCGTCCCGCACAAAGCCGATCCGGCCCGTCTGTTGCGTGCTCAGCAGTGCCCAGCACTTGATGTCTGACAGCTCCTCCGACATATGAAGCGTGCCGGGTTGTCCTCGATAGTCGTCTTCCCTGGGGTCCATGGGGTTCCTTCCGCCGGGGCAGTATTGTGCTCGGTCTGGTATCCCCAACCTAGGGTGGTTCGCGCTGGAAAGGAAGCAGAGGGCCGAAGTGCCCGGGGAAGTTACCGCTGGGCGCTGCGGCGCCACGATCCCGGACCGGGCCGCGGACCCAACCGCAGCTGGTCCCGCCGGATCCAGGTGCGGTGCGCGGCCGGCCTGGGTGCGCCGTCGTCGTTCGCCTGCAGTGCAAGCACGACGACGGCGAGCGCCGCCAGCTCCTCCGGCGTCGGGTTCCCGGTCACCACCTGAAACAGGGGAGCAGTGTCCTCGGCCGCCATGCTTTCAATGGTCATAGCGGAATGTTTCCGTGCTTCTTGGCGGGCAATGCTGCGCGCTTGTCTCGGAGGGCGCGTAGGCCGCGGACAACCTGGACGCGGGTATCGGACGGGGCGATCACCGCGTCGACGTAGCCCAGCTGTGCTGCCTGGTACGGGTTGAGGAGTTCCTCTTCGTACTGGCTGATGACCTCGGTGCGGGCCGCTTCGACGTTGCCGCCGGCGTCCGCAACCGATTTCAGGTGGCCGCGGTAGAGGATGTTCACCGCGCCCTGTGCACCCATGACACCGATCTGGGCGGTGGGCCAGGCGAGGTTGATGTCCGCGCCAAGCTTCTTCGAGCCCATGACAATGTAGGCGCCGCCGTAGGCCTTGCGGGTGATGACTGTCAGTTTGGGCACGGTTGCTTCTGCGTAGGCGTACAGCAGTTTGGCGCCGCGGCGGATGATCCCGTTGAACTCCTGGTCCTTGCCCGGCAGGAAGCCCGGGACATCCACGAGCGTGAGGATGGGGATGTTGAACGCGTCGCAGTGGCGGACAAACCGTGCGGCTTTTTCGGAGGCAGCGATGTCCAGGGTTCCTGCGAACTGCATCGGCTGATTCGCCACAATGCCGACGGTGTGGCCTTCCACGCGGGCGTAGCCGATCACGACGTTCGGCGCGTACAGCGACTGCATCTCCAGGAAGTGTCCGTCGTCGACGATCGTGGAGATGACGGTGTGCATGTCGTAGGGCTGGTTCGCCGAGTCGGGGATCAACGTGTCCAGCTGCGCGTCCAGCTCATTGAGCTCGAGGTCTTCGGTGAACTCGGTCAGCGGCGCTTCGGCGAGGTTGTTGGAGGGAAGGAAGTCGAGCAGCTCTCGGACGAAGTCAATAGCGTCCTGCTCATCGGTGGCCAGATACGCGGAGGTCCCGGTGGTGGAGTTGTGCTGGCGTGCTCCACCGAGGGTTTCCATGTCCACGTCCTCGCCGGTGACGGTCTTGATGACATCCGGGCCGGTGATGAACATGTGTGAACTCTTGTCCACCATGACCACGTAGTCGGTCAGTGCGGGGGAGTAGGCGGCGCCGCCGGCACACGGACCCATGATGAGCGAGATCTGCGGGACCACCCCGGAGGCATGGACGTTGTTCCGGAAGATGTCGGCGAACATCGCCAGTGACGCGACGCCCTCCTGGATACGTGCGCCGCCGCCGTCGTTGATTCCCACCAGCGGGCAGCCGTTACGGAGCGCGAACTCCTGCACCTTGACGATCTTCTCGCCGTTTACCTGGCTCAGCGACCCGCCGTACACGGTGAAGTCCTGGCTGTAGATCGCGATCTGCCGGCCGTCCACGGTGGCGTAACCGGACACCACGCCGTCGCCGAGGGGCTTCTTCTTCTCCATGCCGAAGGCCGTGGAGCGGTGGACCGCGAGGGCGTCGAACTCGACGAAGGATCCGGGGTCCACAAGCATCTCGATGCGCTCACGCGCCGTCCCCTTGCCCCGTGCGTGCTGCTTCTCGACGGCCTCAGGGCCCGACGGCGCCCGTGAACGTTCCTGCCGCTGCCGGAAGTCGGCGAGCTTACCCGCGGTGGTGTGAAGGTCGGGGCCGCCGTCGATCGTGAGGCCGGCGTCCTGTTCGAGGGGAAGCGTTTCGGGTTGCATCGAGTCTCTTCCGATTGATGTCCTGGGTGACTGGCTGGTAGCCGGCTCCTGAGGTTGCCTTAAGTAGGTTTCCTCCAAAGAACCGGGCTTCCCGCCCAGTCTAGTGAGCTAAACGACGCCGATAGCTGTAGAACACCTACAACAACTCCCTGAAAGACTTAGCGCCGACCCGGAAGTTACTCATCGGTAACAATTAGGTTTCTCACCCGCCCCCGGCATTATGGTGTCCGGTATGACAGGCAACGGCGCTTCCAATTCCGGCACCCTTTCCGGGCGCACCATCCTCATGTCCGGCGGCAGCAGGGGCATCGGCCTCGCAATAGCACTCCGCGCAGCCCGCGACGGCGCCAATGTCGCTATCCTTGCCAAGACCGGTGAGCCCCACCCCAGCCTCGAAGGTACCGTCCACACCGCTGCGGACGAGATCCGGGCAGCTGGGGGAGGCGCGCTCGCCGTCGTCGGGGATGTAAGGAACGACGACGACGTCGCGGGCGCCGTTGAGGCGACGGTCGCCGAGTTCGGCGGCATCGACGTCGTCATCAACAATGCGTCGGCGATCGACCTCTCGAAAACCCCCGACGTGTCCATGAAGCGCTACGACCTGATGGCCGACATCAATGTGCGCGGAACATTCATGCTGAGCAAGTTCGCACTGCCGGCGCTCCGGAAGGGGAGCAACCCCCACATCCTGACGCTCTCGCCGCCGCTCAATCTGGACCCGGCATGGGCGGGCCGGCACCTCGCCTACACCATGGCCAAATACGGGATGAGCCTGACAACGCTCGGGTTGGCCGAGGAACTGCGCGCCGACGGCATCGCCGTCAACTCCCTGTGGCCGCGCACCCTGATCGATACCGCCGCAATCCGAAACATGCCCGGCGGCAGCGAGCTGATCAAGGCTGCCCGAACGCCCGACATCGTCGCGGACGCGGCCCGCGCCGTTCTGGTCCGTCCTGCCACGGAGTGCACCGGGAACTTCTTCACGGACGAGGAGGTCCTGCGGCAGGAAGGCGTCACGGACTTCGGCGCATACAGCCTGGGCGCACCCGAGGACAGGCTGGTGCCCGACATCTTCCTCTAGGCGGAGCCCAGGCAACCTCGTTGGCCTCCTGATAGCGCTTTTGCCATCGGATACCAGTAGACCGCTATCCGATGGCAGGAGCGCTATCACAGCGTGTGGGGGAAGCCCGGCACGCGCTCTCCGGCCAGTAGGCTTGGAGGATGACATCCCGTTACTCCAACCTCGAGCGTCCCGGCCTGGACGAGGCCGGCCTGGGTGAGTCGCTGTGCAGCCCACGCGGACCCTACGCCCGGCTGGAGCTGGTGGAGGCGACGGGCTCAACCAACACGGACCTCGCCCGCCATGCCGTCGAGGAACCGCAGGATTGGCCCGACCTCAGCGTGCTCACCGCAGAGGAGCAGACCGCCGGGCGGGGGCGGCTGGACCGCACATGGACGGCGCCGGAACGATCCTCGCTGATCGTCAGCGTGCTTCTGCGGCCCCGTAACACCGAGGGGCGTCCGCTGCCCACGCAGAGCTACGCGTGGATGTCCCTGATGGCGGCGCTCGCGCTCTCGGAAAGCATCGAGGAACGCACCGAAATCGCCCCGCAGCTCAAGTGGCCCAACGATATCCACGTTGACGGCCGCAAGTTGGCCGGTGTCCTTGCCCAACTGGTGCCCGGCGCCAACGCGGAACCGCCCGCCGTCGTTGTCGGTACCGGAGTCAACGTGAGTCTTACCGACCAGGAACTACCGGTTCCCACGGCCACCAGCCTGCTCCTCGAGTACGCCGCCACCACCGACCGCAACGTGCTGCTGAAGGCCTACCTGCGCCGGCTTGCGGCGCACTACCGCGAATTCACAGCCGTCGACGGTGACGCCACGCGCCCCTGGACGGACGGCACCTCGCTGCTCGCGCGGGTCAGTGACCGCATGGTGACTCTCGGGCAGGACGTCCGGGCGGACCTGCCGAACGGCACCGGGATCACCGGCCGCGCAATGAACCTCGACAACCACGGCGCCCTGGTGGTGCGCGACGACGACGGCGAGAGGCACACGGTCTCGGCGGGCGACGTCGTACACCTGCGGCCGCTGACGCTGTAAATGGGCATTCGAACCATGCTCGGCGCGCCGGACGGATCCACATGCGGATAAGACTGGAACCGGGGGAGCGCGTGGTGGTGCGCACCCGGCCGCATCCGCGACGGCTGATCCTTCCCTTCTGCATTGGACTGGTGATTCTCGCCGGCGGCGGTTACGGCCTGGGCTGGTTCAGCCGCACACAGTTGCCGCTCGGCTGGGAGCAATGGGGGCCGGCCGTTGTCACCGGCTTCCTTGTGATCGTGCTGCTGCTCCTGTTCCGGATCTTTATCCGGCCGTTGCTGCAGTGGGCCGGTACCCGCTACATCCTCACCAGCCGCAGGCTGATCCGGCGGACCGGCTTCACCCGGCGCAGCGAACGGGAAGTCCGGCTGACGGGAATATTCCAGATCATCATCGAGCAGACCCTCATCGAGCGGCTCACCGGCGGAGGGGGCCTCATCATCGATCTTGGACGGGACCGGTTCCTGTCCTTCACGGAGGTTCCGCAGGTGTACACCTTCAAGCAATACATGGTGGAGGCGATCAGCGATCTCCCATTGACCGCCATGTTCGATGGTGTAGACATGGAAGTTGAGCCGGCGGACGGGACGGAAAACGATGCATGGGACAGGAGTGGTGATGAGCGCCAGCAGCGGCACGGATGGAACTGAAGCGAGCACCGTCTACCCTTCCGCAGATGACCCCGATAACCCGCTGACCCTTTCCATGCCGGTGATCAAGGCAGACCTGCCGCGCGCGCCGGACAAGCTGGACCGCGATGCCATCCGCGAGCTCGAGATCGAACTCCTGGGAGCCGAGCGCACGCTGCGCCGCCGCGACGTGGCCTCCGGCGCCGGCGTGTCACTGCTGTCGGCGCGGAAACTCTGGCGGGCGATGGGCTTTCCCAATATCGGTGACGACGATGTCGCATTCACTGAGAAGGACATGGCGGCACTGACCACGATCATCGAACTGGTGCGCAAGGAACAGCTCACCGAATCGGCGGCGATCTCCATTACCCGCGCGATCGGGCAGATGACCGATCGCATGGTGGTGTGGCAGATCGAGGCGCTCGTCGAGGAGATGGTGGTGCAGCGTGGAATCTCCGACGCCGCTGCCCGGCGCGCGCTCGTCGCGGAGTTGCCGCAGCTGATTGAACCGCTGGAGGAAACACTGGTCTACGCATGGCGCCGCCAGATGAATGCGGCCGTTCAGCGGTTGGCTGTCCGTGCCGAATCCGGGCTCGCGTCCAGCCTCCGAGGACCCGAGGGGCCGGAGGACGACGCGCCGCTGCCCCTGGCCCGCGCCGTCGGTTTCGCGGACCTCGTGTCCTATACAAGCCTGTCCAGGCAGATGAATGAACGCACGCTTGCGCAGTTGGTGCAGCGGTTCGAGAACAAGTGCGCGGAGATTATCTCGGTCGGCGGTGGACGACTCGTCAAGACCATCGGGGATGAAGTGCTCTATATCGCCGAAACGCCGGAGGCGGGCGCGGAAATTTCGCTCGCACTCGCCAAGGCATTTACCGAGGACGATTTGCTGCCGTCCGCCCGCGTATCGATGGTCTGGGGCAGAATCCTGTCCCGGCTGGGCGACATCTACGGGCCCACCGTGAACCTTGCATCGCGCCTGACATCCCTGGCGGAACCCGGAACGGTGCTGATCGACGCGTCCACGGCCGCGAGCCTGCGCGACAATGACCGCTTCGTCCTCATGCCCCACAAGGCCCGCACGGTGCGTGGTTTTGGTGAGGTGCACCCGGTGACACTCGCACGTGGGACGGGCACCGGGCTGATTCTCGACTGACGCCCGCTGTCCGCCCGCGTACTTCGCGGTGAAGTCGCCGTCTGGGCGCCCTTCGTCATAGAATCCGAGATGCGGTCCGGCGAACCAGCATGCAAGCTTGTACGAGGCGAAGGAGCGGAACATCAGACTCACTGTGGGATACGCATCGGACCGGGGCCTCAAGCGTCAGCTGAACGAAGATTCGCTGATTGCCGCCGAGCCGATTTTTGCGGTCGCTGATGGCATGGGCGGCCATGAAGCGGGGGAGGTCGCCTCAGGAATCTGCGTAAGGACGCTCCGTGAGAGCAGCATCATCGGGAAACAGGCACCACAGTTTTCGGTAGCGGAACTCGAGGAACTCCTCCGTACTGCCGACGAACACATCCGTGCTGAAACCGACGGCAGGGCCGGGACCACCGTCTCCGGTGTGGTGTTCGTCGAGGAATCGGGCATGCCGCACTGGCTCTTCTTCAATGTGGGAGATTCACGGACCTACAAGCTTAATGGCGAGCAGTTCGGGCAGATAACCGTTGACCACTCGGAAGTCCAGGAACTCGTGGACCGCGGTCACATCACGCCGGAACAGGCCGCCGGTCATCCGCGTCGCCATGTGATCACCCGGGCGCTGGGTACGGGAGATGACGCTGAGGCGGACTACTGGCTCATGCCGGTCGAGGTGGGTGACCGCATTCTGATCTGCTCTGACGGGCTGACCACAGAAGTGCCGGAGGAGCGCATCTACGAGCTCGTCACCTCAGTGGCAGACCCCCAGCAGGCAGCAGATGAGCTGGTGCAGGAGACCCTTCGCTGCGGTGCCCGGGACAACGTAACAGTGGTGGTCGTCGATGCGAGCTGATGAACGTCCCGAGGTTGAGCTGCCCGCCGGGGAGGTGCCGAATGACTCACTGAAGGAGGAGTACGGCCGGCTCGTGGAGGAGGTGCGGCGGCACCGCTTCGCCTACTACAACGAGAACGCGCCCGTCATTTCGGACGCGGAATTCGATGACCTGTTTCGCCGGTTGGAGGAGATCGAGGCGGAACACCCCGAGCTGATTTCCAACGATTCGCCCACACAGGAGGTCGGCGGCGATGTGTCGGCCGCCTTCGCTCCGGTGAAGCACCTGCAACGCATGTACAGCCTGGAGGACGTCTTCTCCACCGACGAGCTGGAGGCATGGATCCGGCGTGCCGAGGCGAATACCGAGTCCCAGCGCCCGGGAAGCACAGTCACCTGGTTGACCGAGCTGAAAATCGACGGTCTCGCAGTCAACCTCCTGTACCGCAATGGTGAGCTGATTCGGGCAGCCACCCGCGGTGACGGAACAACGGGTGAGGACATCACGCACAACGTCCTGACCATCGAGACCATCCCGCGCAGGCTCAAGGGTTCCAACCACCCCACCGAGGTGGAGATCCGCGGCGAGGTCTTCTTCCCCTCGAAGGAATTCGCCCAGCTCAACGAGTCGATGGTCGGAGCAGGCAAGGCGCCGTTCGCCAACCCCCGCAACGCTGCGGCAGGCTCCCTCCGCCAGAAAGACCCCGCGCTTACCGCGCAGCGACCGCTGGACATGTACGTGCACGGCATCGGTGCACGTGAGGGGCTCGAGGCCGAAAGCCAGTCGGAGACCTACGGGTTGCTTGAACGGTGGGGCCTGCCTGTCTCGCCGTACTACAAGGTGCTTGGGTCCTACCAGGAGGTCCTCGACTTCATCCGGCACTACGGTGAGCACCGCCATGACCTGCTGCATGAGATCGACGGCATCGTGGTCAAGGTGGACAGCTTCGCCCTGCAGCGCGCACTCGGACACACCTCACGTGTGCCGCGGTGGGCTGTTGCGTACAAGTACCCGCCGGAGGAAGTGAACACCAAGCTCCTCGATATTCGCGTCAATGTGGGCCGCACAGGTCGCGTGACCCCGTTCGGGATGATGGTCCCTGTGAAGGTCGCCGGCTCCACAGTGGAGATGGCAACCCTGCACAACCAGGAGGTCGTGAAGGCAAAGGGGGTGCTGATCGGCGACATCGTGGTGCTGCGCAAGGCCGGAGACGTGATTCCCGAGATCGTCGGTCCGGTAATTGCATTGCGCTCGCGTCAGGATCCGCCGCCCTACGAGTTCGTCATGCCGGCCGAGTGCCCCTCATGCGGGACCCCGCTGGCGCCCGCAAAGGAGGGCGACGTCGACATCCGCTGCCCCAACGCACAGTCGTGTCCGTCCCAGCTGCGCGAACGTGTCTTCCATGTGGCCGGGCGGGGCGCTTTCGACATTGAGGCGCTGGGCTGGGAAGCGGCGATGGCCCTGACACAGCCGGCCGAGCCCGCAGTCCCGCCGTTGACCACGGAGGCGGATCTGTTCAGATTGACACCGGAGAAGCTTGCCGACGTGCGGATCCTTCGCGACAAAAAGGTCAAGGGTGTGGTCAGCGGCCAGGAACTGGTCCCGTATTTCTACTCGCGGGGCACCGCCAAGAAGCCGTCGGAGCCCACTGCCAACACGCGCAAGCTCTTCGCTGAACTGGAAAAAGCGAAATCACAGCCGCTCTGGCGGGTGCTGGTCGCACTGTCCATCCGGCATGTCGGGCCTACGGCTTCACGGGCCCTCGCCACTGCATTCGGGTCCATGGAACGGATCCGCAGTGCCAGTGAGGAGGAACTGGCCAACGTCGACGGGGTCGGCCCAACCATCGCGGCAGCACTGAAAGAGTGGTTCGAAGAGGACTGGCACTGCCAGATCGTCGACCGATGGGCAGAAGATGGTGTCCGGATGGCCGACGAGGTTGACGAGTCCATGCCGCGCACGCTCGAGGGGCTCACCGTCGTCGTCACCGGTTCGCTGGAGGGTTTCAGCCGTGACGAAGCGAAGGAAGCAATAATCCAGCGTGGCGGGAAGGCTTCGGGATCGGTGTCGAAGAACACCAGCTACGTAGTTGCAGGAGAAAACGCGGGGACCAAACTCGACAAAGCCGAGCAACTGGGCCTGCAGGTTCTTGACGAGGACGGTTTCCGGAAACTGCTCGAAGAAGGAAGCGTATGAATACCAGCGCCAGTCCCGCCGAGCTGCTTCACGTCGCGTTACAGGCAGCCGATGCGGGGGCGGCGGTGTTGCAGAAACGCAGCGACGGGGAGCTGCAGGCGGAGAACAAGAGTTCGGACAGTGACTGGGTGACGGCATTCGACACGGCCGCTGAAAGAGCCGTCCGCGATGTGATCTGGCGCTGCCGCCCACACGATGCAATAACTGGCGAGGAGTTCGGCACCACTGTGCCCGAAGGGGCGTCCTCGGGTATCCGCTGGTCCATCGATCCCCTTGACGGCACCACCAACTTCATCCGGAACATCGTCTACTACTGCACGTCCGTGGCAGCGGTGGCCGAGGACGGTACCTGGCTGGCCGGCGTAGTGCACGCGCCCGCACTGAACCGGGTGTACTGGGCGTCCCATGGACAGGGAGCGTGGGTCCGTGAGGCGGGAACGGTCCGGCAGTTGCACGGTCCGGTTCCCGGCCGGCCGGGCACACTTGTGGGCAGCGGGTTCACCTACAACCCCGGACGGCGTTCCCAACAGGTGGGGGAGCTGGGTGAACTGCTCGCGGGGCACGGTGATATGAGACGTCTCGGGTCCGCAGCCCTGGACCTGTGCATGGTCGCCGACGGCACCCTGGATGCCTATGTCGAGCGCGGCCTGAATGAGCACGACTGGGCGGCCGGTGCATTGATCGCCGAGGAAGCGGGCGTGGCTGTGCGTCGACCCGCCCTGTCCTCCGTCCTGGACGGAGGGCCCGACGAAGACGAGCGATTCTCGGCCTTCACGGTGGCGGGTCCCCAGATGGTTGTGGATCTTGCCGAGCGTCTGGAGTCGCGGGTGTGACCGGGGGTAACTTAATCTGATCGTTGCAATGATCTGACACACTCTGATCATTGTTTCAACGCTCGAGGAGGCATCCGTGGACATTACCGTCAGGCAGGCAGAGCCCAGTGAGCTGGGGGATATCCGGCGGATTACTGTCGAGGCCTACTCGGATGCCGGGTACATCGACGACGAGTACGCCTACAACGATATCCTCGCGGGGATCGAGGAAGGGTATGCGGGTGCGTCGCTGCTGGTGGCGGAGTCCGACGGAAGGATTGTGGGCTCGGTGTTCCTCACCAGGCCGGGCGGTGACTTCAGCGACGTCGCCCACGATGGTGAGCTTGAGTTGCGGATGCTCGCCGTGGAGCCTGACAAACAGCACAGGGGAGTCGGTCATGCGCTGGTCGAGGCAGCTATTGACCGTGCGCGCACGGACCCCGATCTGTCGGGGGTGGTCCTGACCATCGGACCAAACATGGACCGGCAGCGGAAACTCTACGAGGACATGAACTTCGTCCGCATTCCCGAACGGGATTTCCTGCTGTCGGAAACCTTCGCGCTCCATGTCTACAAGCTTCAATTGTAGGAAAGGAATGACCTTCATTATCCGCCGCGTGGTGAACGACGATTACGATGACGTCCGCCGGATCACCAGGGACGCCTACATCAACGCGGGCTACTTCAATGACCCTGACCACCCCTACGTTCAGGTCCTTGCCGATGTGGAGCACCGGGCCGAACACGCCGAGGTGTGGGTTGCGGAGGAGGACGGGGCCGTCGTCGGCTCCTTCGCCATCACCTTCGAAGGTCAGCGGTACACCGACATAGCGCTGGCCGGAGAACTCGAGTTCCGGATGCTCGCGGTGGACCCGACCGTGCAGCGGGGCGGCATCGGACGGCGGATGGTGGAGTGGATCATCGACTACGCCCGCAGCCTGGAGGGAATTGAGGCAGTCAGCCTGACCAGCGGTTCGGACATGGTGCGTGCCCACCGGCTCTATGAGTCCCTGGGGTTCGAGCGCGTGCCGAGTCGTGACTGGTGGGTTCCCGACGAGGACATCCAGCTCTGGGTCTTCAGGCTGCCGCTGCAGGCGCACAGTACTGTTCCTGGTCGCGCATAGACTAGGGGCAGAATCCATTCACATTGCAAGGGGAGAAACATGCCCGAGATCACCCGTGAGGACGTCGCGCATCTGGCACGGCTCGCCCACATCGACATGAGCGCCGAGGAACTGGAGCGGATGACCGGCGAGCTGTCCGTCATCGTTGACTCCATCAAGACGGTGAGTGAAGTGGCCGGTGACGACGTCCCGGCAACCAGCCATCCCATCCAGCTCAGCAACGTCTACCGTGATGACGTCATCGGCGAGACCCTCACCAACGAGGAAGCCCTCAGCGGCGCACCCGACAATGCAGCGGGCCGCTTCAAGGTCCCCGCAATCCTGGACGAGGAGTAGACCATGACAGATCTCACCAGGCTCAGCGCTGCCCAGCTGGCCGAGAAGCTTTCGTCCCGCGAGGTCTCGGCTGTGGAAGCCGTTCAGGCCCACCTCGACCGCATTGGCGAAGTCGATCCTGCAATCAACGCATTCCTCCACGTCAACACCGATGAGGCGCTTCGGGTGGCTTCCGAGGTGGACAAGGAGCGCTCGCTCGGCGACGCCATGCACCCGCTCGCCGGCGTCCCCATCGCCGTCAAGGACCTTATCGTCACCAAGGGCCAGCCCACCACGGCAGGGTCAAAGATCCTCGAGGGATGGCACAGCCCCTATGACGCGACCGTCGTCCGACGGCTCCGAGATGCCAGGATGCCGATCCTCGGCAAGACAAACCTTGACGAGTTCGCCATGGGTTCCTCCACCGAGCATTCCGCTTATGGTCCCACCCGCAACCCCTGGGACCTTGACCGGATCCCCGGCGGCTCCGGCGGTGGATCGGCTGCGGCAGTCGCTGCGTTCGAAGCGCCGCTGGCTCTCGGTACCGATACGGGTGGCTCAATCCGCCAGCCCGGCGCCGTCACAGGCACCGTCGGCGTCAAGCCGACGTACGGCGGGGTCTCCCGGTACGGCGCTATCGCCATGGCTTCCTCACTGGACCAGATCGGCCCCGTATCGCGGACCGTTCTGGACTCCGCACTCCTCCACGAGGTCATCGGCGGTCACGACCCGCACGACTCCACCTCGCTCACCGACCCGGTGGGCGCCCTCGTCGAGGCCGCCCGCAACGCCGACGTCAAGGGCCTGCGCATCGGAGTCATCAAGGAACTGCAGGGCGAGGGCTACCAGGACGGCGTCCAGGCGCGCTTCACCGAAGCACTGGACCTGCTGCGGCAGGCGGGTGCCGACGTCGTCGAAGTTTCCTGCCCGAACTTCAAGTACGCGCTGGGCGCCTACTACCTGATCATGCCCTCGGAGGCATCGAGCAACCTTGCCAAGTACGACGGCGTCCGCTTCGGTCTGCGTGTTGTGCCCGACGGCGCTCCCACGATCGAGCGCGTCATGGGCGCCACCCGCGCGGCAGGCTTCGGCGACGAGGTGAAGCGCCGCATCATCCTCGGCACCTACGCGCTTAGCGCCGGCTACTACGACGCCTACTACGGCTCCGCACAGAAGGTCCGCACCCTGATCCAGCGGGACTTCGACGCCGCCTTCGGCCAGGCCGACGTCCTGATCTCGCCCACCTCGCCCACCACGGCCTTCAAGCTGGGGGAAAAGCTGGACGACCCGCTCGCCATGTACCTGAACGACGTCGCGACCATCCCCGCGAACATGGCAGGTATCCCGGGCATTTCCGTGCCCGGCGGCCTCGCGGACGGCCTTCCCGTCGGCATCCAGTTCCTGGCACCCGCACGCCAGGATGCACGGCTCTACCGGGCAGGCGCCGCACTGGAAGCACTGCTCGAAAACACCTGGGGCGGCCCCCTGCTGGCACAGGCACCCGAGATCGCTGGAGTGAAGTAAATGAGTACTGCAACCGCCGAAATCCTCTCCTTCGAAGAGGCCATGGAGAAGTTCGATCCGGTGCTTGGGTTCGAGGTTCACGTTGAGCTGAATACGCGGACCAAAATGTTTTCCTCGGCACCGAACGCCTTCGGAGACACGCCGAACACCAATGTCACGCCGGTGGACCTCGGCCTGCCCGGCGTCCTCCCGGTGATCAACCGGGTCGCCGTCGAGTCCTCGATCAAGATCGGCCTGGCGCTGAACTGCAAGATCGCTGAGAAGTGCCACTTCGCCCGGAAGAACTACTTCTACCCGGATACGCCGAAGAACTTCCAGACCTCGCAGTATGACGAACCGATCGCTTATGACGGTTCCATCGACATCGAGCTCGCAGACGGCACCGTCTTCACCATCGAGATCGAACGCGCACACATGGAGGAGGACGCCGGCAAGCTCACTCACATGGGCGGCTCCACCGGCCGTATCCAGGGCGCCGAATTCTCGCTGGTCGACTACAACCGTGCCGGTGTTCCCCTCGTGGAGATCGTCACGAAGCCGATCGTCGGCGCGGGCGAACGCGCGCCGGAACTGGCCAAGGCCTACGTCGCAGCCATCCGCGAGATCGTGAAGAACCTCGGCGTATCCGATGCCCGCATGGAACGAGGCAACGTCCGCTGCGACGCGAACGTCTCCCTCAAGCCCAAGGGCCGGGAGAAGTTCGGTACGCGCACTGAGACCAAGAACGTGAACTCGCTCCGTGCGGTCGAACACGCGGTCCGCTACGAGATCCAGCGCCACGCCGCTGTGCTTGACGGCGGTGGCACCATCACGCAGGAAACCCGCCACTGGCACGAAGACACCCGGTCGACGACGGCGGGGCGCCCCAAGTCCGACGCCGATGACTACCGTTACTTCCCGGAGCCGGATCTGGTGCCCGTGGTCACCGACGACGCCTGGATCGAGAAGCTCCGCAGCGAACTCCCCGAACCTCCTGCCGCCCGCCGCAAGCGTCTGCAGGCCGACTGGGGCTATTCGGACGCAGAGTTCCGCGACGTCGTCAATGCCGGCGTCATGGACGCAATCGAGGAGACCGTTGCTGCAGGCGTGAAGCCCGCGACCGCGCGCAAGTGGTGGATGGGTGAAATTTCCCGCCGGGCCAAGGTCGCCGACATCGAACCGGCGGAGCTGGGTGTGACGCCTGCGCTGATCGTGGAGCTGCAGGGCCTGATCGACGCCGGCAAAATCAACGACAAGCTCTCCCGCGAGGTGCTGGACGGCGTTCTCGCCGGCGAAGGCACTCCCACCGAAGTGGTGGCCCAGCGCGGCCTCGAGGTCGTGTCGGATGACGGGGCACTGCTGGAAGCAATCGACGGCGCCCTCGCCGCGCAGCCCGATGTCGCGGACAAGATCCGCGGCGGAAAGCTGCAGGCTGTCGGGGCCATCGTCGGCGGCGTCATGAAGGCGACCCGCGGCCAGGCAGACGCCGGCCGGGTGCGCCAGCTGATTCTCGAACGCCTCGGCGTCGAAGGGTAGCGAAGGCGCACTGGGCGGGGGCACCAGCGTTGGCGAACATGCCGGCAGCGGAGGTGGACATCTCAACTGAGCTTGTCCTGCGCCTGGTCTCCGAGCAGCACCCCGATCTGGCCGGACTGCCGCTCACCCTGGCTGCCAACGGCTGGGACAACGCGATCTTCCGGCTCGGGGACAACCTCGCCGTCCGCCTGCCACGTCGGCAGGCGGCGGCGCAGCTCATCCGCAATGAGCAGCGCTGGCTCCCGGAACTGAGCCGGGGGCTCGAGGCGGTTACCCCTGTTCCCGTGCGGACGGGCGCTCCGTCGTCGTACTTTCCCTGGTACTGGACCATCACGCGCTGGGTGGAGGGAGCGCTGGCAGCGCACGCAGAACCCGCCCGCCGCTCACACGCCGCCGTCGATCTGGCGCGGTTCGTCAACGATTTCCACCGCCCGGCACCCGCTGATGCCCCGCGCAACCCCGTCCGGGGAGTGCCGCTGTCCACTCGGGACGCGGCAGTAGAGCAACGGATCGCCGCAGCCGGACTCTCCCGCGAAGTCCTCGATCTCTGGCGCGTCCTGCGGAATCAGCCCGAGTGGACCGGGCCGCCGCTTTGGCTCCACGGCGACCTGCATGCCGCGAACCTTCTTCTTGACGCGCAGGGGAGGCTCGCCGGTGTCCTCGACTTCGGCGACCTGACCTCGGGAGATCCCGCCACCGACCTCGCCGCGGCCTGGCTCGTCTTCGACCGGACCGGCCGGCGCGCCTTCATCGAAACCATCAACAGCGAACGCCGTCCCGACGACGCAACCTGGCAGCGGGCACGCGGCTGGGCGCTGTGCATGGCCTCGGCCATGGCGGCAACATCTGACGACTCCCCGGTGTTCAAAACCATGGGCACCCGCATTCTGGATGAAGTACTGAACGACGAAGGGCACGCCCGATGAACTTCACCCACGTCTCCCGCGTCCAGGCCGAAGGCGACAACCATGTGATGGAAGATGCCTGCGGCTACCGCGCCAACACCGCCTGGATGGTTGACGGCGCAACCTCCCTGCTTGACGAACTCGACCTCCCCGGCGCGTCCAATCCTTTCTGGTACGCGCAGGTACTCGGGCTCGCGCTGGCGGGAAGCACAGGGCCGGCCAATCCCCGCACCGTTCTGGCCGCGGCACTGGCCAAGGTCGACGAGATCGGCCGCCAGCTGGTGGGCACCGAGTCCCAGCGCTTCCCGAGCGCCGCGGTCTCGCTCGTGACAACCGACGACGACGGCGCCCTCTCCGTCCTCAGCCTCGCCGACTGCCATGTAGTCGCCGCCCTGAACAACGGGGAAGTGAAGCACGTGGGACAGGCGCTGGGAGGATCGTCATGGTCACACGAGCAGCTGCGTCAGGCACGGTTGGTCCGGAACACACCGGATGGCGTGTGGGTGGCCCGCCGCGAACCGGCCGCAGCCGAACACGCCCGGCTGGCAACACTGGAGCCGGCCCACACAGTGGCGCTCGCGTCCGACGGCGCGTGGCGGGCGGTCGATCTCGGGCTCGTGAGCGGACCGGAGGAGTTCCTCGAGGCGGTACAGACACCGATGGGGGCGCAGGAGCTTATGCTGATGCTGCGCACCACACAGGACGAGATCGGTGAAGCTGCCGACGACGCCTCAGTGCTGTGCGTCGCACTGGTGGAGGGATAGCCGCGTTGGCTGAGGGAGAGGAAACAGGAGCGCAATGACTGAGACAGCAGACGTTGTGATCGTGGGCGGCGGTATCGCGGGACTCTCGCTCGCGTCTGCTCTGGCTGGGGATGACCGCGCGGAGACAAGGGTCATCCTCGTCGAGGCGGAGCATTCCCTTGCCTACCACACCTCCTCCCGGTCGGCCCGGCAGCTCATCCCCAGTTACGGTCCCGAAGTCATTCGAATACTGACCGAGCGGACCCTCAGCCTCATCCGGGAACTTGAACAGGACCTCCCCGTGCCGGTGCTGTCGCCACGCAGTTTCATGCTGATCGGCTCCGAGCAAGACGTCGCCGCCCGTGCGAGCGGCGCCATGGAACGCATATCGTGGGACGAGGCGGTCAGGCTCTGCCCGCAGATCGCACCGGCCGCCGAGGAGCAGGGCTACAACGCCGCGGGGCTCGACACCACCGCAGTGGGCTGCAACACCGATGCGCTGCTGGAGTACCACCGAGCCCGCGCCGAGGCAGGCGGCACCACGATCCTGACCGGTGCGCGCGTCCACTCGGTCCAGCGGTTGCGCACGGCATGGGAAATCGGTGCCGGTTCGCAGGCGGTGCACGCCGGCGTCGTCGTAAATGCGGCAGGCGCGTGGGCTGACGAACTTGCCGTCCTGTCCGGGGTGGCGACGCAGGGAATACGGCCGTATCGGCGGACGGCAGCGGTTGTCGCCGCGAGGAACGTTCCCGCTGCGGATTCACCGATGGTCGCGGCCGCGGATGACAGCTTTTACTTTCGTCGGGAGGGCGACGGTCTGCTGATTTCGCCGGCCGAAACGGTTCCCAGCGCCCCGGAGGATGCGCAGCCCCGGCCGGAGGATCTTGACGCCCTGATCACCAGGCTGGACGCCGTCACCTCACTGGGTATCGGGCCGGTGATGCGGGCGTGGACCGGGCTGCGCACCCAGGTGGCAGACGGTCTTCCCGTCGCAGGATTCGATCCGGAGGCTGAGGGATTCTTCTGGCTGGCGGGCCAGGGCGGCTACGGGTTCCAGACGTCGTCGGCTATCGCAGAGCTGGCAGCCGCGTTGATCGCCGGGACCGGCGCAGATTCGGGCACGGACTTGGACCTCACGTCGGCTCTCGCTGCCGCCCGGTGAACTAGCTCAACCGGTTCTGCATCGCTGAAGAGCGCGGTTTCGCCGTCGGTGGACAGCGCACCGCATCCCGGCAGTGCCGGCGGGACTAAAGTACAAGCATGAAGTTTGAAGAGACTCCGCTGCCCGGGATTGGCGTGCGGAAGGACATCGTAACCGCGTCAGGCAGGCGAATCGGAACGGTCATACAGCGTGACGGCGAGACGGAGCTCATTGTGTCCCGCGCCGATGACCCGGATGCGTGCCTGGCGTCGATTCCCTTGACGGCGGAGGAAGCAGCAACCCTCGGTAACCTGCTGGGAGCACACCAGCTCGTGGCGCAATTGACTGAGGAACACCGGGACCTGCCGGGGGTCAACACGCGGCAGTTCCTGATCGAGGTGGATTCGCCGTATGACGGGCGGAAGCTCGGCGACACCAAGATGAGAACCCGGTCGGGCGTCTCGATCGTCGCGATTCTCCGTCGGGGGCAGGTGCAGGCATCACCCACTCCTGACTTCCTTATCGGGGCAGGTGATCTGCTGGTCGCAGTGGGTACGTCCGAAGGGCTCGACGCCGCCGCCGAGATTCTGCGCGGCGGCTGAGCCGCCCGTGGGGAATCATAGTGCGCTGGTCCTCATCGAGTTGGGTGCTATTTTCCTTGGGCTGGGTCTTCTTGCCCGGCTCGCGGGCCGGATCGGACTCTCACCCATCCCGCTCTACCTGATCGGAGGCCTGTTCTTCGGCCAGGGCGGCCTCGTCGAACTCGAGGGGCTCGAGGAGTTCAGCGAGATCGCCAGTGAGATCGGCGTCATCCTTCTGCTCCTGCTGCTGGGTCTCGAGTACACAGCGGGGGAACTGGTGACGGGACTCAAGCAGTCCTGGATGGCCGGCGTGGTGGATATCCTGCTGAACTTCGTGCCCGGCGCGCTGGTAGCGCTGGCACTGGGCTGGGGCCCTGTTGGTGCGCTGGTCCTCGGTGGCGTGACGTACATTTCGTCCTCCGGCATCATCGCCAAGGTGTTGACGGACCTCGGGCGGCTCGGAAACAGGGAGACGCCGGTTGTCCTCTCCCTGCTTGTCTTCGAGGACCTGGCCATGGCCGTGTACCTTCCCATTCTGACGACCGTCCTTGCCGGAGTGAGCTTCGCCGGCGGACTTCAGGCGGTCGGCGTCTCGCTTGTGGTGGTCACCGTGGTCCTGGTGATCGCCCTTCGGTTCGGCAACACCGTGTCCGCGATCGTCGATTCGAAGGATCGCGAGGTCTTTCTGCTGACCCTGATCGGTGGAGCGCTGCTCGTTGCCGGGTTTGCCTCGGCCATGCAGGTCTCGGCTGCGGTCGGAGCGTTCCTGCTGGGCATCGCAATTTCCGGTGCAACTGCAACCAACGCCACCCGCATCCTGGAGCCACTGCGTGACCTCTTCGCGGCCATCTTCTTCGTGGTCTTCGGCCTGAACACTGATCCCTCGACCATCCCGCCGGTGTTGGGCTACGCGTTGCTGCTGGCCGCAATCACAGCCGTGACAAAGGTGATTACGGGTTGGTGGGCAGCGAAGCGCCGCGGAGTCGGCCCGCTGGGCCGTGCCCGTGCCGGCGCCGCGCTGATTGCCCGAGGTGAGTTCTCCATCGTGATCGCGGGCCTGGCGGTTGTCTCCGGAGCCGTCACCGACGAGCTTGCCGCACTTGCAACAGCCTATGTGCTGCTCATGGCGATCAGCGGACCGATTGCGGCACGGCTCGCCGAACCCGCCATGAACCTGTTCCTGCGCAGAGGAACCCGCACCGCGTCAGCCACGTAACGCAGAGGGTGACTTTGCGGTGTCCGAATGATTGCATTTCGTAGTCGAAACTGCGGGTGAGCGAAGGGCTATTGCCCGAGCTGTAACGGTTAAATGCCGATGGGTTGCCGGCCGGATCTTCTTCTTTTGTGCAGCCCTACGATGATCCCACCAATTCCCTTCGAAAGGTGGTGCATCATGCACACACTCCGTGCGCTGCTGGCGAGTCTGCTCCTCATTGTCGGATTCGGACTGGTAGCGCCAAGCCCCGCCTCCGCGGCTCCCTACTGCGGAATCACGTGGGGCTCACTCGCAAAGACCAGCACGGCCTACACGGGCGCGCCAGTGGTCAATGCGAGGGCCGGCCGCCACGCCTGCTTCGATCGGCTCGTGATCGATATGCGCGGCAAGGGCGCCGGCTACACCGTCCGATACCGGCACGCCGTCGTCGGGACCTCCGGTCTGCCTACCCCGCTCCGGGGTGGGGCTGACATCCAGGTGACCGTCAACGCGCCGGCCCACGACTGGCGATACAACCCAACTTATAGCCCAGTCATCAGGTCAGAAGCGGTCAACGTTGCAGGCTTCTCGACCTTCCGTCAGGTGGCTTACGTGGACAGCTTCGAGGGCCGTACAACGTTCGGTCTCGGCGTCCGCGCCCGCCTCCCGTTCCGGGTCTTCACCCTCGACGGACCGGGAACCTCATCCAGGCTGGTTATCGACGTGGCCCACCGCTGGTAGGGGCTACCGCCCCCACCCCTCCAGCGGTGCCGTCACATAATGGCGCTCCGAGTTCCTCGGAGCGCCATTGTTACGGCACCTGAAGGGCGGCAGGAGCAGCTACGCCAGCGGTTCGTCCAGAACGCGGTCGACGGCGGCAAGCACCACACCAGCCTCCACCAGCTTCCGCACGGCTTCGATCTCCGGTGCGAGGTACCGGTCCGTTCCCGGTCCCTCGGCCACCTCGCGGATGGCAGCGCGGGCGGCGTGGATGGGGGCCGAACTGCAGGAGGTGCTGAGTCCGCCGTCGCGCGCGTCGAGGGCACGCGCCGCGGTCAGCAGCTCGATAGCCACCACCCGCGTCAGCCCATCCAGCGCGCGCCGCAGCTTCAGGCCCGCAGCCCAGCCCATCGACACGTGGTCCTCCTGCATGGCCGAGGAGGGAATGGAGTCAACCGAGGCCGGTACCGCCAGGCGCTTGAGCTCGGACACGATTCCAGCCTGCGTGTACTGGGCGATCATGTGGCCGGAATCCACGCCCGGATCGTGTGCCAGGAACGGGTTGAGACCGTGATTGCGGCTCTTGTCGAGGAAACGGTCCGTGCGGCGTTCGCTCATCGAGGCAAGGTCCGCGACGGCGATCGCGAGGAAGTCGAGGGAGTAGCCGATCGGCGCGCCATGGAAGTTGCCGTTCGACTCGACACGCCCGTCGACGGTGACTACCGGATTGTCGATAGCGGAGCCCAGCTCAATCGCAGCAACTGACTCCACGTGGGCCAGCGTTGCCCTCGCGGCGCCGTGGACCTGCGGCGCACAGCGCAGCGAGTAGGCGTCCTGGACCCGGGTGAACCGGTGCGCGCTGCGTTCGGCCGAGGCATGCTCGCCGATGAGCCGCGACCCGGCGAGCACCCGGCGGATGTTCGCCGCGGACGTGACCTGGCCCGGGTGAGGGCGAAGCTGGTGCAGGTCCTCCGCGAACACGCTGTCGGTCCCCAGCAGCCCCTCCACGCTCATGGCCGCGGCAAGGTCCGCTGTCCGCAGCAGCCGGTGAAGATCGGCGGAGGCAAGAACAAGCATGCCGAGCATACCGTCGGTTCCGTTAATGAGGGCGAGGCCCTCCTTCTCCCGCAACTCCACCGGGGCAATACCGGCGGCAGCGAGGGCCTTGCCGGCAGGGACCAGCACGCCGTCGTCGTTCCGTGCCTCACCTTCGCCCATGAGTGCCAGCGCAACGTGTGAGAGCGGGGCGAGGTCGCCGGAGCAGCCGAGCGACCCGTACTCACCGATCACCGGCGTGATTCCCGCGTTCAGCATGTCCGCGTAGGTCTGTGCGACCACCGGCCGCACGCCCGTCCGCCCGGTGGCCATGGTTGAGAGCCTGCCCAGCATCAGCCCGCGCACCACCTCCCGGTCGACTTCCGCGCCCGAAGACGCCGCGTGGCTCCTGATGAGGCTGCGCTGCAGGTGTGTGCGCTCCTGGACGGGGATGTGCTTGGTGGCGAGGGCACCGAAGCCGGTGGATACGCCGTAGTGCGGGATGGGGTCGTCGATGAGGGAGTCGATCACTGAACGGCTGCCTTCCATGGCGGCCAGCGAGTCTTCGCTGAGCTCCACCCGGGCGCCATGCCGCGCTACGGCCACGACGTCCGCGGCGGCCAGTGCTTCGAGGCCTATCTTCACCGTGGTTATGTCTCGCATGCCCTGTCCTCTTTCCATCCCGCGATCGCCCGCTCTTGCCAACTAATGAAATGAGCGTTTCAATAAGTGAAATACAAATTGGCTTCGAACGCAAGGAACGAACCTGTGGCGGATACCTCCACCCGCACCGTCGAACGGGCCCTGTTGCTACTCGGCACGGTGTGCGACCGCGGATCGGTGACCCTCGCCGACGCTGCCCGCGACGCCGGTCTCTCGGCCTCAACCGCGCTGCGCCTGTTGCGCACGCTGGAAGGCACCGGCTTTGTCCGCCGCGACGACGACGGCTACCGGCCCGGTATGCGCGTGGTTCAGCTCGGCGCACAGGCGCTCTCGCACGAATCGCTCGTGTCGCTGGCCGAGGGAGCACTTCAACGGCTGGTCGGTTCAACAGGGGAGTCGGCCTACCTCAACGTCCCTTCCCACGACGGCCACGGCATCTACCTCTCCGTCCGGGAGGGAACCCACTCCGTCCGCCACACCAGCTGGGTGGGACGGAGCATCCCGCTGGAAGGCTCCGCCGCAGGGGCGGTCCTCAGCGGAGAGACGCCGGCAAACGGTTTTGTGGTGGTCAGCAACGGCATCGAGCCGGACGTGACCGCGATCGCTGCCCCCGTCGTCTCGGGCGGCCAAGTGGTTGCAGCACTCAGCGTCGTCGTGCCGAGCTACCGGATCAGCGACGAGGGCGCGCGGCGGATCGGCCACCAGGTCGCCGCCGAAGCGGCCGGAATCCTCACCGCCCCGCAGGGCACTGAAGCACCCCTTACGAACGAGCACCCGACAACAGGAGCACCGTCATGACCGGATTCACCCAGCACGATCCCTCGCGCACCGTGCGCGCACCGCGCGGCACCGAGCTGTCCGCGAAAAGCTGGCAGACCGAAGCGCCCCTGCGCATGCTGATGAACAACCTTGATCCCGAGGTCGCCGAGCGGCCGGAAGACCTCGTGGTCTACGGCGGCACCGGGCGGGCAGCGCGCAGCTGGGAGGCGTATGACGCAATCGTCGCGACACTGAAGGATCTCGAGGAGGATGAAACGCTCCTGGTCCAGTCGGGCAAACCGGTCGGTGTCTTCCGCACCAACCCGTGGGCGCCGCGCGTTCTCCTCGCCAACTCCAACCTCGTGGGGGACTGGGCCACCTGGCCCGAGTTCCGCCGGCTGGAGGCCGAGGGGCTCATGATGTACGGGCAAATGACCGCCGGATCCTGGATCTACATCGGCACGCAGGGAATCCTGCAGGGGACGTATGAAACCTTCGCCGCCGTGGCGAGGGCCCGTTTCGGCGGGACGCTCGCAGGCACCCTGACCCTCACTGCGGGGTGCGGCGGCATGGGCGGTGCCCAGCCGCTGGCGGTCACCGTCAACGGCGGCGCGGTCCTGATCATCGACGTCGACGAAACCCGCCTGCGCAGGCGGGCCGCAAAACGCTATCTCGACGTCGTCGCCACCGACCTTGAGGACGGCCTCGCGCAGGTCCTGGAAGCGAAGCGCGAGAAGCGCGCGCTGTCGGTGGGCGTCGTCGGAAATGCCGCCGAGATACTGCCTGCGCTGCTGGAGCGGCAGCGCAATGGCGAGTTCACCATCGACATCGTGACGGACCAGACCTCCGCCCATGATCCGCTGAGCTACCTCCCCGAAGGTGTCGGCGTCGACGAATGGGGGCGGGAAGCATCCAGTGACCCGGACGGCTTCACCAAGAAGGCCCAGACGTCCATGGCGAGGCACGTTGAGGCGATGGTCGGGTTCCAGGACGCCGGAGCGACGGTTTTCGACTACGGCAACTCCATCCGGGACGAGGCGCGCAAGGGCGGCTACGAGCGGGCCTTCGAATTCCCCGGCTTCGTTCCCGCCTATGTTCGGCCGCTCTTCTGCGAGGGCCTCGGCCCCTTCCGCTGGGTAGCGCTGTCGGGTGATCCGGCGGACATCGCCGTGACCGACGCCGCACTCAAGGAACTGTTCCCGGAGAACGAACACCTGCACCGCTGGCTCGATGCCGCCGGAGAGCTTGTGGAGTTCGAAGGTCTTCCCGCACGCATCTGCTGGCTCGGTTACGGCGACCGCGCAAAGGCCGGCCTCCTCTTCAACCGGCTCGTCGCCGAGGGCAAGGTATCCGCACCGATCGTGATCGGCCGGGACCACCTCGACTCGGGTTCCGTTGCATCGCCGTACCGTGAGACCGAATCCATGGCCGACGGTTCAGACGCCATCGCCGACTGGCCGCTGCTGAACGCACTGCTCAACACCGCGTCCGGCGCCACCTGGGTGTCGATCCACCATGGCGGCGGTGTCGGCATCGGCCGCTCCATCCACGCCGGGCAGGTGTCAGTCGCCGACGGAACGGCGCTCGCCGCAGAGAAGCTCGAGCGGCTCCTGACCAATGACCCGGGAACCGGTGTCATCCGCCATGTCGACGCGGGTTACGAGCGCGCACAGGAGGTGGCCCGTGAGCGTGGAGTCCGCATCCCCATGCAGAGTTGACGCCGGACCCGCCGGCCAGGGGCTAGGCGTTCTGCCAGAGTCCCATCACGTTGCCTTCGGGATCGCGGAAGTACGCTGCAAAACCCATACCTCCCACGGCCAGTTTCTCTCCGACAGCGGAGCCGCCGAGCGACTCGATCTTCCTCAGGGTGTCCGCAATGCTCTCGACCTCGATGGTGATGATGGGGCCGGACAACGGACCGCCGTCGCGCCTGAACATGCCGCCGTTGATGAAGCCGGGCACTTCGGGCATCCCCTGCTCGGTGGTCGGTCCGGAGACCGCGGCAGTGTAGTCAAACTCGGGCATCTGCGACGTGGTCCAGCCGAACGTTTCGCTGTAGAACTTCCGGGCACGGTCGCCGTCGTCGAAAGGGATCTCAAAATGTACAACACGTCCGCTCACGATGAACTCCTCCATTGATCGTCGATAGCAGTGTGCTGGCGAGTCTAGGCCTGCTCGCCCAATCTTGATAGGGGTAACAGGGGACCCCGCGAAGAACGTCCGAATACGGGAAGGAAAAAACCTTTTGGAGAGCGTAAGCAGCCTGCTGGGATCGATCGAGGACGTCGGACGCGACGCCGTCCGCGGCGGCTATTCCCGCCCTGTATTCTCCACCGCGGAGCTCGACCTGAGGTCCTGGTTCCGGCAGGAGGCGGCCCGCCGCGGCCTCGACGTCGAGACCGACCGCAATGGCGTCCTCTGGGCGTGGTGGGACATTCCCGGTACGGAAGACAGTTCCACCCGCGACGGCGCGCTCGTCACCGGCAGCCACCTGGATTCCGTCCCCGGCGGCGGCGCCTTCGACGGGCCGCTCGGTGTCGCCTCCGCTCTCGCCGCCGTCGACCTTTTGAAAGAGCGCGGTGTCCAGCCTCAGCGGGCGCTCGCCGTCGCAGTCTTCCCTGAAGAGGAAGGCTCGCGCTTCGGCGTGGCCTGCCTGGGCTCGCGGCTGCTGACGGGAAGCATCGACGCCGACACCGCACGGAACCTCAGGGATCCCGACGGCGTCACCTTCGCAGAAGCCGCCCGCGCCAACGGGCTGGATCCTGCCCGTCTCGGCAAGGATGACGAGGCGCTCCGCCGGATCGGTGACTTCGTGGAACTCCACGTCGAGCAGGGCCGGGGACTGATCGACCTCGATTTCCCCATAGCCGTCGGCACCTCGATCATCGGCCACGGGCGGTGGAAGCTGACGATCACGGGGCAGGGCAACCACGCCGGCACCACCCTCATGGAGGACCGCGCCGATCCCATGGTGGCCGCGGCCCAGGTCATCCTCGCAATCCGGAAGACCGCCGCGGCTACCCCCGAGGCACGCGCGACGGTGGGGCGGATGCAGCCAATCCCCGGCGGCACCAACGTGATCGCCTCCCGGGTGGACCTCTGGATCGATGTCCGGCACCCGGACGACGCCACCACCGCCGCGCTCGTGGAAACCATTCACGGCCAGGCCCAGAAAGCTGCGGCGTTTGAGGGGTGCAGGGCGGCACTGACCCGGGAGTCGGTGAGCGGAACCGTCACCTTCGACGGTGAACTCCAGCGGCAGTTGCAACTCGCCAACCCCGGCGCTCCGGGCCTGCCTACCGGCGCCGGGCACGACGCCGGCATCCTCGCCGCGCACGTGCCCTCGGCCATGCTGTACGTGCGCAACCCGACCGGCATCAGTCATTCGCCCGAGGAACACGTCGAATCCGACGACGCCGACTCCGGTGCAGTTGCCCTCGCCGACGTACTGGAGCGGCTGCTTTGAAAGCCGTGTGGTGTGAGCAGGCCTGGCTGGAGCCGGGATACGTCGCCGCCGGTGTCCGCGCCGAGATCGACGGTGACGGCATCGTCCGCCGGGTGACTCGCGGAAGTGAATGCGGACCCGGTGACCTGCGCCTGGACGGCGTTGTCTTCCCGGCAGCGGCCAACGCCCACTCCCATGCGTTCCACAGGGTTCTCCGCGGCCGAACCCACGCCGGTACCGGCACGTTCTGGACCTGGCGCGAAGCAATGTACCAGGCGGCAGGCGTTCTTACGCCGGAGTTGTACGAGGAACTGGCCACCGCTGTCTACACCGAGATGGTGACGGCCGGCTGGACCAGCGTCGCCGAGTTTCACTACCTGCACCACCGCCCGGACGGCACGCCGTACTCTCTGTCGGACAGCCGAAACGCGCACGGCGACGGTTCGCACGCCATGGAGTTCGCACTGGCCCGCGCCGCGGTCAACGCCGGCATCCGCCTGACGCTGCTGGACACCTGCTACCTCTCGTCCAGCTTCGGCGCGCCGGTCCTGCCGGAACAGGCCCGGTTCACCGATGGCAGTGCCGAGGTCTGGCTCTCCCGATGGCACTCCCTCCGCAAGGCGATCAGCGGGAGCTTCGATGCCTCCCAGGTATGCGTCGGCGCAGCCCTGCACTCCGTCCGAGCTGTCCATGAACGTGCACTCGTGCACATCGCACAGAACCTTCCGACGGACGTGCCGCTGCACATCCACCTCTCTGAGCAGCCCGCCGAGAACCGCGACTGCCTCGCCGCCAGCGGAACCACCCCGACCGGCCTGCTGGCCCGGCACAAGCTGCTCTCGGACCGGCTGACGGCGGTTCACGCCACGCACCTGACCGCGGAGGACGTCGGCCTCCTCGGGCAGGCAGGGGTAACCGTGGCCATGTGTCCCACCACGGAAGCGGACCTCGCTGACGGCATCGGCCCGGCACGGGCACTGCAGGACGCCGGCGCGGTGGTGGCGCTGGGCACCGACCAGCACGCCGTCGTCGACCCCTGGCTTGAAATGCGGGCGCTGGAACACGGCGAGCGGCTGGCCGGCGGACAGCGCGGACGATTCTCACCCGCCGACCTGGTGCGGGCCGCCTCAGCGGGAGGCTCCAGAGCGCAGGGCCGCCCGGCGGCCGGGCTGGAACCGGGGCAGGTCTGCGACCTGGTGGCTCTTGACCCCGCAACAGCACGCACAGCCGGCTCCCACCCGGACCAGCTCCCACTGACGGCCACTGCGCAGGATGTCACCGCCGTCGTCGTCGGTGGGAAAGTGCTCGCCCGCAACGGGCATCACGTGAGGCTGGGAAATCCGGCCCGCTTGCTGGTCGACGCCGTCGCCCGGCTCGATGAGGAAGCAACGGCAGGGAAGGCACAGACATGACGGGAACTACGGGTGAGGTCTCAACGCTGATCACCAACATCGGCGAACTCATGACGCAGGACGCCGAGCACCGCGTGCTGGCGGATGCCGCCGTCGTCCTGGAGGGCGAGCGCATCGCCTGGATCGGCCCCTCCCGGAACGCACCGGCAGCTGATGAACAGTACGACGCCGGCGGCCGCGCCTGCCTGCCAGGCTGGGTGGACAGCCACACCCACCTGGTGTTCGCCGGTGACCGCACCGCGGAATTCGAAGCCCGGATGGCCGGGAAGTCGTACGCCGCCGGCGGCATCTCCGTCACGGTGGAGGCTACCCGCCGCGCATCGGACGAGGAACTGGGCGTCCTGATAGCCCAGCGCGCTGACGAGGCTGCGTCCTCCGGCACTACCTACCTGGAAACCAAGACCGGCTATGGGCTCGATGTGGAGGAAGAGGCACGCAGCGCGCGGATCGCCGCCGCAACGGCCGACGAGGTGACCTTCCTCGGAGCGCATCTCGTCCCGCAGGGATGGTCCGCGGATGACTACGTGAGGACGGTCACCGGACCGATGCTGCGCGCCGTCCGCCCGTACGTGCAGTGGGCCGATGTCTTCTGCGAAACCGGCGCCTTCACACCCGAGCAGAGCAGGGAAGTACTCCGCGCCTGCAAGGAGGCCGGCTTGGGCCTGCGGGTACACGGCAACCAGCTGGGACCGGGGGAGGGGGTGCAGCTTGCGGTGGACGAGCAGGCGGCCAGCGTTGACCACGTGAACTACCTGACGTCGTCGGACATCGACGCGCTCGCCGCTTCGTGGGCGGATTGGGACGGCGGTGCCGGCGCCCGCGGCACCGTGGCCACGTGCCTGCCCGCCTGCGACCTGTCCACGCGGCAACCGCTCGCGCCCGCCCGCCGGCTACTGGACGCCGGGGTGCCGATCGCGCTCGCTTCGAACTGCAACCCCGGTACGTCCTACACCACGTCCATGGCCTTCTGCGTGGCTACGGCCGTGCTGCAGATGGGCCTCACCGTCCACGAGGCTGTTCGCGCAGCCACCTACGGAGGTGCCCTCGCCCTCCACCGGGACCAAACTACGCACGACGCCGGCTCCCTTGCCCGCGGCTCGGCCGCGGGGAGCTCGCTCGCCGTGGGTTCCCTTGCAGTGGGCCACCGGGCGGACCTGCAGGTATTGGATGCCCCCTCCGCAACTCACCTCGCGTACCGCCCCGGAATGCAGTTGACCCGCGCGGTATGGCGCCGCGGACACCGCCTGCGTTGAAAAACTTCACGGGGAGGGGGTCTGCGGGCTTTGGCTGGCGGGGGACCGTACGGCACCATGAAGGCATGCCAACCGCCGAAACCAGCCAGCCGTCGTCGTTGTTGCCGGCTGCCGGCCGGAAGAGGATCAAAGCCGAGATCCTGATTGTCCTGGGCCTGTCCCTCGGGCAGGCGGGTGTCTATGCCGTGGTTGAGCTGATTGACAAGCTGACCCGCGCACCGCTGTCTGCGCAGACGACGAGGCTCAATCCCACCCTCGACGACCGGCAGTACTTCGACCTCACCTATCAGCTGCTGGGGATCTTCTTCGCGCTGGCACCCGTGGTGCTGGTGCTCTTCCTGCTCACCGAGCCGGGGAAATCGGCGTTCCGCCGGATCGGCTTCACATTCAGCAAGCCGAAAGTCGACTTCGGTCTGGGAGTGGCGCTGGCAATGGTGATCGGCGTCGGAACCCTCGGGGTCTACGCCGCAGGGCGGGCGCTCGGTGTCACCACAGCGATCATTCCGACGGCGCTGGACACCTACTGGTGGACCTTGCCGGTGCTCGTGCTTTCAGCGATCCGCCATGCCGTGCTGGAAGAAGTGATCGTGGTGGGCTATCTTTTCGAGCGGCTCAGGGAACTGGGGTGGTCGGTCCCGGCGATCATTGTGACCTCAGCGCTCCTGCGCGGGAGCTACCACCTGTATCAAGGGATCGGGCCGTTCATCGGCAACGTAATCATGGGCCTGATCTTCGGGTACGCCTACACGCGCACCAGACGGGTCATGCCGCTGGTGGTCGCTCATGCGTTCCTCGACATTGCGGGCTTTGTCGGCTTTGCTCTGTTCGGCCCTGCCATCGGCATCGGGAACTAGCTCGGCGCGAGGCAGGCCTTGACTAGATCCTGACGGAGCCCTTCGGGGTCTCGAACGTGACCGACATGATGCCCGGTGTGCCGTTGGGGGCAATCCACTCCACGTCAACGTCGTCCAGGGGGTGGTTGGCGGGGGTGCCGAGCCATTCCGTCACACGCTCGGCGGACCCTGCGATGGTCAGCGCCCTGAGGCGTACCGACGCGGGCCGCGCCTGGGACGGGTGGAGGGACTCCGTGCCGTCATCCCAGCGGATCATGTAGGGAACCTGCGGGTCAGCGATCAGGCCCTTGATGCCGATCTGCTGCCAGGTCAGCTCCTGACCATCAGGGAACTTGCGGTTACCGGGTACGGCGCTGCGGCCCAGTCGCTCTTCGAAAGGTGCAAGATCGTCAACGGCCACACACCAGCCCATCCAGCCGCCGCCGGCCTCGGACCGGGCACGCACGGCCTGGCCGAAAGGTGCCTTGTCCGACGCAGGATGGTCGAGTACCTCGACAACCTCCAGATACTGGCCGTTGGCCAGTGGGCAAATCATGTTGCGGGTGCCGAACCGGGGGTGTACTCCACCCTTCACGAATTCCACGCCCAGGGCGTCGGAAATCCGGTCCGCAGTGGCCGTCAGGCCGTCGGGTTCGCAGGCATAAGACACATGATCCAGGCGCATGGCCCCATTTTGGCACTTTGTGATGCACGCCTCGACTTAGGGTTACCTAAGTCATAGCTATCGGGGTGAAGTGCCCAAGCAAACCCCAAGGTCAGCCACGGATAGTGGAGCGGACAGGGAGCCCGGTTCCGAGACCGCCGGAGTTTCCTGCAGGGACGCCCACTGGGCGTCCCCCTTGAGTGGGGCGGCCCGTTGCCCATAGACGGAGGCGGCCCCACTCAAGCGTTCCCGCCGGCCCAGTCAACGCCGGACCATTTCACCGCGAGTCACAATACTTGCCCTTTCCCATCCTGGTCGGGTTTTCTTGTACGAGGTCACGAGTGACAGTGCGGTGGGTTCCTTCCCGCCACCAGCCCCGGCTTACTGTCCGGCAACCCTCCTCTCGCGGTGGGGTGCCCCGGGTGACGACCAGGCCCTGCACGAGGTGTGCAGGAGCAAGCGCGATTCACAAAGGCGGCAGGTTTGACAGGGATCACCACAGCGGAACCGCACCACGAGGCGGAGTCCGTTGACGGCGTCGTCGTGCCGCGGCTTTCCATCGGCCCCCTCACGCTGGAAACCGGCGGGCACCTGCCCGACGTCGTTCTGGCCTACGAGACGTGGGGCACCCTCAACGCGGACGCCTCCAATGCGGTGCTCATTGAGCACGCGCTCACGGGCAGTTCCCACGTCGCCAGGGGAAATTCAACAGAAGACGGCTGGTGGGACGGCCTGGTTGGTCCCGGTAGGACCATCGACACCGACAGGTACTTCGTCGTGTCCATCAATATGCTGGGCGGCTGCTACGGGTCCACGGGTCCCGCGTCGCTCGATCCGGAGGGCAGGCCGTGGGGCTCGAGGTTTCCCTTCGTCACCATCCGCGATTCCGTGCGCGCCGAGGCGCTGCTCGCGGACCTTCTGGGTATTGACTCATGGCACTCGGTGCTCGGCGGCTCCATGGGAGGCGCGCGGGCGCTTGAGTGGGCAGTGACCTACCCGAAACGCGTTCAGCGCTGCGCCGTCATCGCCTGCGGAGCGGCAAGCACGGCTGAGCAGATCGCCTTCGCGCAGGCTCAGGTACAGGCAATCAGGCTCGATCCGCGGTTCGCCGGCGGCGACTACTACGGATCGGCCGGTCCGGAGCACGGATTGGGTCTGGCACGGCGGATCGCACATATCACGTACCGCTCGGAGGCCGAGTTCGGCCACCGGTTCGGCCGCGCGGCCCAGGGCATTGAGGAACCTTTCGGGTCACCTCTGCCGCATGGCCGCGGCCGCTACCAGGTGGAGAGCTACCTGGACCATCAGGCGGACAAGCTGGTTGGACGGTTCGATGCCAACAGCTACCTGATCCTCACCGAGGCGCTGATGAGCCACGACGTCGCACGCGGCCGCGGCAGCCTGACCACCGCGCTGGCCGATGCCACGGCGAAGTTCTTCGTCGCGGCGGTTGCCTCCGACCGGCTGTACTGGCCCTCCCAGTCGCATGAGCTGGCATCCGCCCTGCCCGGCAACGTGGCCGTGCACACCATCGCCTCACCAATCGGACATGATGCGTTCCTCACCGAGATAGCTCAGCTCGAACCGGCGCTTGAGGCCGCGTTCTACCACGACGACGACGGCGCGTGAGTTCCGAGTCAATGGTGTCCTGACTTCCGATTGCCACCTCGCCGCGCATGCACCCAGTTTCACCAGGATTCTGGTCCACCCGGAAACGGGGGCCGTGCTCAGCGTCGGCAGGGACAGGTACCGGCCACCCAAACACCTGCAGGACTGGGTACGAATCACCAACCCCACCTGCGTCCATCCCGGCTGCAACCGCTCATCGATGTCCTGCGAAATCGACCACGTCACTCCATGGGCGCACGGCGGGAAAACTGCCATGCACAACCTCCAACCCAGGTGCAAGCTCCGCCACATGCTCAAAACCGAAGGCGTCTGGTCCGCCGGACACGACGACGCCGGCGCACCGGGCATCACTTCATTCGGCGGCAAACCTACACCACCCTGGCCGAACCCCCACCACCCTTCTGGCGAGATTCGTGGGCGGCGCGCTGCAGAAAGGGGTCCAGTGCAGGCACCAGGTGCAACACAAGAGCCGACGCTATTTGGCCGTGCCTCGGGACAACCTGCGTTGTCTGGAGTAGCGCCGCGTGGACCCGTGCCACTATGGAGCAATGACAAATTCTCTCTCACCCGACGGCTCCGCTGTGTCCGCTTCCGGAATTGTCCCTGAACCTGGAAATCCACCAGGAAACGCGCAAGTGGTTGTCTGGTCGAAACCCGAGGATGAGCGAGAGGGTACGCCCCTGCTCGTGCTGCTGCACGGTCACATGGCCAACGAGGAAGACCTGATGGGCATCCTCGAGTCCCTGCCGGACGAATTCACGGTGGCTTCCCTCCGCGCACCCGTAGCCCAGGGGCCGGGTTTCACCTGGTTCCCGTTGATGCAGGACGTCGCCTATTCCGTCGACAAGGTCACCTCAGCGGTCCAGGATGTCATCGACTGGGTGGACTCCATCAAGGAGGCGCACTCAAGTGTGACCCTGCTCGGCTTCTCGATGGGCATGGCTGTGGCCAGCTCCATGTTGCGTGCCCGCCCTACCGACTATGCTGCCGTCGTCGGGCTTTCCGGCTTCGTGGTTCCGGCGGAGGACAGCGGGTTTTTCCACGACAGTGAGCTGGCCGCCAATCCTGTGCCGTTCTTCTGGGGCCGCGACCAGGAAGACCCGGTCATCCCGGCGGACAGGATCGAGTTCACCCATGGCTGGCTCAACCGCCACGTGAAGCTCACCAAGGTTCTCTACGCGGGCATGTATCACAGCATCAACGCCCAGGAACTGAAGCACGTCCGGGAGTTCCTGCAGATGGTCGTACCCGGGGTCGTCCGCAGATAACCCCATGTGGCCGCGTACTAGCGGGCTAGACTCCCGGATATGGGAAAAGAATCGCTCTGGGAGGCAGGAAAGCGCCAGGATCCCGACCGCTCAGCGGCCTATATCCGGCGTTTTGAGCAGCTGAACGCGCAAGGCACGGATCTGCACGGGGAAGCACGCTTCATTGACGCGCTGGCCGCCCGAAATTCCCGCATCCTCGACGCCGGCTGCGGGCAGGGCCGAGTCGGCGGTGAGCTTGCCCGGCGGGGCCATACAGTGGTCGGGGTTGATGCCGACGCTGAGCTGGTCGAAGCTGCCCGGGCGGCCCATCCGGAGTCTGCCTGGCTGGTGGGAGATCTGGCCGAGTTTGACCTACCTGGGTGCGGTATCGCGGAACCTTTCGACGTGATCGTCTGCGCGGGGAACGTCCTACCTTTTCTGGCCCCGGGTACGTCGCGGGAGGTTCTAACCCGCTTGCACCGCCATCTGGCAAAGGACGGGCGCTTGATTGTCGGGTTCGGCGCAGGGCGCGGCTACACCTTCGACAACTTCCGCGCTGACGCGGCCGGTGCCGGGCTCACCGTACCGCTGCGCCTGGCTACCTGGGACCTGAGGGTCTGGACGCCGTCGTCGGATTTCCTCGTTGCAGTGTGCGAGGCCCAAGGCGCGGAATAACAGTTGTGCCAATTCTTACCTCCCTGCCGTCACCAGCGATCTGTTGAGGGCAGGTCGTTGCGGCGCTATCCCTGCACTATGGTGACGGTAACCCCGTTCACAGTCACCGAATCGCCCGGGTGAAGCTGTCGTCCGCGGCGGTCCTCGATCTCACCATTGACCTTCACCAGGCCGTTCTCGATCAGTTCCTTGGACTCCACACCGTCCTCGGCAAGGTTGGCCAGTTTGATCAGCTGACCCAACCGGATCATTGAGTCGCGGATAGCCACTTCAGTGTCATTGCTCATGGTTACATCATGCCCGCAGAGAGCGATCTGCCCGCACACAACGTTGCCCTAGGGTTAACGGGTGTCTTACGCCCGCCACCTGCCCGCCGCCGTTGGGCTTCCGTTGGCTGTGGCCTCCGGGGTAGCCGTTCCGCTCCAAAGCAGGATCAACGGCGCGCTCGGGCAAACGCTTGACGACGGCCTCGCGGCCGCGCTCATCAGCTTCGGCACCGGCCTCGCACTGATGATCCTCATTTCGCTTCTGCTCCCGCATGGACGGGCCGGGCTTGCGCAGTTGGTGCCGGCGGTACGTGAGCGACGCTTTCCCCGCATCTACCTGGCGGCAGGAACAATCGGCGCGCTGTTCGTCTTCTCACAGGCCCTCACCATCTCGATTTTGGGAGTGGCACTGTTCACGGTCGCCGCTGTGATGGGACAAACGCTGAGCGGGCTCGCCGTGGACAGAGTCGGGATAGGACCCGGAGGACGGCGTCTGATTACCCCCATGCGCGTGATCGGAGTGACGCTCACGGTAGCGGCGGTCATCTGGGCTGTTTCGCCCCGGCTCGGAGAACCAGGTACGACGGCGGCACTGATCCTGCCGCTGCTGCTTCCAATCACCGCCGGCATCCTGGTCAGTTTCCAGCAGGCTATGAACGGAACCGCTGCCGTTCATTACGGCACGCCCATTACGGCGACACTCATGAACTTCATCGCGGGAGCGGTCGTCCTGCTGGTCGCCTGGCTGGTGAAGCTGCTGATAGCCGGGCCGCCCGATTCCCTGCCGGCGGAGTGGTGGTACTACATGGGCGGGCCGATGGGATGCCTGTTCATCGGTGTCGGGGCGCTCCTCGTGAGGTCCCTCGGCGTGCTGCTGACAGGGCTCGGAATGATCGCTGGCCAGCTGCTCGGTTCGCTTGCACTGGACCTTGTCTTTCCGACGGCGGGCACCGTCGTTGTCTTCGCCACAGTGGCGGGCCCAGTCCTGGCGCTGGGCGCCATCATCCTCACCACGCTGCCGTGGAACCGGAGATTAGTGGAACGCAGATAGACCAGGCCAAAGCAACGGGGGCGGGCCACATCACGCCTGTGGCCCGCCCCCGCCGATTACTCTTTCCGCCTGTTACCGGTCTGCCAACTCGTGGTCGTGGTCATGCTCCGGATGCAGGCCGCCGCCGCTCTCGGTGCCGCCGCCAAGCGGGTTGCCCTCGAAACCGGCCTTCTGCTTGAAGTTGCCCTTCACACTGTCTCCGACTCCATTCACCGCCGTCGTGTTCATTGCGTAGGTCAGTGTCAGGTGAGCAATGGCATCGCTCATCTGATCCAGCGATTCAATACTGACGTTGCCTGTGTCATCGCAGGCAGCGTGGTAGCAGGAATCGTAGGAAAGTCCGGCAACGCCCCCGAAGAGTTGAGCCTGTTCCTCGGTCTTGATGCCTTCGGCGCCGGTGAAGAGTCCACCGGCCGGGATGCCCTGCGCGATGAAGGGTCCGTAGTCGCTCCGGCCGCTGAACGCGGTCTCACCGGAGGGCAGGCCCTCCGCTGCGAAGTAGTCGTGGAAGTCCTGCTCAATCTGACCGGATCCGGCTGGTCCGGCAGCTGCGCCCGGCCCTACCGGGAACGCGGAGTTGTCGCCGTCGTAGACGAAGCGGCCGAAGTTCGCTGAGCCGATCATGTCGAAGTTCAGGTACAGGCCGACCTTCGCCAGCTCGCCGGATGCCGCGAGCTCATTCACATAGTGGCGTGCGCCGAGGAGTCCGTGCTCCTCCGCGCCCCACCAGGCGAAGCGGACTTTGTTGGCGGTCTCGACCTTCCGCATTGACTCTGCGACCGCAAGGATAGCGGCACTTCCCGTGCCATTGTCGTTGATGCCGGGACCGGCCAGAACACTGTCCAGGTGGGCGCCGACCATCACCACATTGTCGGCGTTGCCGGTTGCAGTCTCGGCGAGCACGTTGTAGGTCTCGCGGTTTTCGGAGATGGTGTCCGTGATGACCTGACCCGTGACCTCCTCGCCCATCAGGCCGGAGCCCACTGAGTAGCTCGCACCGAGTACGGGAATCCCGATTCCCGGGGCGCTGAGCGTGCCGGCGATCGGTCCGGTGCTTCCCGGCAGCCCGGTGTTGAAAATGACAACGGCAGTGGCCCCGGCTGCTTCAGCATTGCTGGCCTTCTGCGCGAAGGAGCAGCTGCCCCGCTGCACCAGTGCAATTGTTCCTGCGGCGAAACCGACGAAGTCGGAGGCTTCGCAACCGCTGGTGTTGGTGGCGCCGACGGCGCCGGTGGTGTCGACCGTGGTGATCACGCCGGTCGCGTTTCCTGCCCCCGAGTACGTCATGGTTGCGAAGGAATCAGCAGGGTACACCTGGGAGTCCGGGCTGGTCTGCGCGAGAACCGAAGGACTCAGCTCCTGGAAATAGGGGAAGGTGAAGGATTGCACGACGGGGGAGTACCCCGCTGCCTGCAACTTCGCGACCACGTAGTCCACGGAGTCGTTGTAGCCCTGGGTTCCGGACACCCGGGTTCCGCCATTGGACAGGGCGATCGCATCCAGTGCGTCGAGGTGGCCCACCACGCGGTCCGCCGAGACGGCGGTGCGTAGTTTCTGGGAGGTGTTGTTGTTGCTGTTGTCGTGGGTAGGTCCTGCCGTTGCTGCCAGCCCGCCTGTGGCAACGAGAGTAAGTCCACCGAGAAATGCCAGCGATGCTCGCCCAAAATGGGCGCGCTTGAGTAGAGCGTTTGGGATCACCGTTGTTCCTTCTGTCGCAAAGGTGCGCCTGCGGTCGCAGGCACTCGAACCCCCTGTGACGCGGATCACGCCACAGGGGGTTCGCTCAATCTATGGACACTTCTCCTGCTGCGTCAAGGGAGCCTTACTGGCCGGTAGATCGGCTGTAGATAACCGTTGCGGAGGCGCGTAAGGTCAGAAGTCCCAACGTGGGAATAGTTCTACGCAAAGGAGACTCTCATGGGACTGAGCAACATGATCAAGAGCGCCGCTGGCCGCCTGGGTGGCAGGTCCGGTGGAACCACCCGGCGATCCACAGGGACCGGCAGAACGGGAACCGGAAGGGGCGGCGTCAACCGTGGCGGTTCCGGAGGCGTGGGTGGAATGATCCGCGGCATCCTAAACCGGCGTTAGGCTCAGCACCTTCTTCGGCCCACCGCCGGAGTCCTGGGCGGCGTCGGGTCAGGAAGCGGTCCTCACGACCAGTACGTCGCACGGTGCCTTGTGCACAACGCTGCTTGCTACGCTGCCCAGGACGCGGCCGAGCCCCTTCATGCCGACATTGCCCACCACCAACAGCTGGGCACCGGAACGCTCCGCTTCCTCGATCAAAGCGTCCTGAGGCTTACCGTGCCGGGCAGCGGGACGGATCGCCAGGGCAGCGTGGTCTTCACGCAGCCGCTCCGCAACCTTTCCGGCCATCGACAACGCACGCTCCGCATCATCGAGGATGTACGTCTCGCTCCCGATTTTCACAACCTCGGTGTTGTCCGTGGTGTGGGCACTGAGCACAACGAGCTCGGCACCAAGACCCCCGGCCAGATCAGCGGCCCGGGAAGCGGCCCTGTATGCGGTGTCACTTCCATCGACTCCCACAATTACGATTCCTGCCATGGTGCGTCCTCCTCCATCCTCGACACCCAGTGTGGTGCCGGAACCTCAGCTTGAAAGTGTGACCCAACAGGTCACACCTCTATCAGTATGAGTGCGATACCTTCCTTCAGATTCATTACGGAGGCCGGTGTTCCTGCCTACCCGGGGTCGGGTCCCGCTCACAGGGGGTCGTCGTCGGAGGGGTTTCGGTAGGCTAAGGTGGTAGCTTCGCCCGCCCGGTTCCGTGCGGCAGTTCGCGTTTGATCCCGCCTGCTGCACTGCCCGGCGGCACATCGACGACCGCACCCAGCGGCCTGTCCAAACATGTAGAGGATGGCATTCATCGTGGCCAAGCAGGCTTCCGCCCTGGACCCAATCATCTCCCTCGCCAAGCGGCGCGGCTTCGTTTTCCAGGCCGGTGAAATCTACGGCGGTTCCCGGTCCGCGTGGGACTATGGCCCTCTCGGAGCCGAGCTGAAGGAAAACATCAAGCGCCAGTGGTGGCAGTCCATGGTTCGCGGTCGTGAGGATGTCGTCGGCCTGGATTCCTCGGTCATCCTTCCCCGCCAGGTATGGGAGGCATCCGGCCACATCGAGGTGTTCTCCGACCCGTTGGTGGAGTGCCTCTCCTGCCACAAGCGCTACCGTGCAGACCACCTCGAGGAAGAGTACGAGGAGAAGAAGGGCCGGCCCGCGGAGAACGGTCTTGCTGACATCGCCTGCGCCAACTGCGGCACCCGGGGCCAGTGGACTGAGCCGCAGGAGTTCTCCGGACTGCTCAAGACCTTCCTTGGTCCCGTCGCCAACGAGGAAGGCCTGCACTATCTGCGGCCCGAAACCGCCCAGGGCATCTTCGTGAACTTCAACAACGTGCTCACCACCTCCCGGAAGAAGCCCCCGTTCGGCATCGGCCAGATCGGCAAGAGCTTCCGCAATGAAATCACGCCCGGAAACTTCATCTTCCGCACCCGTGAGTTCGAGCAGATGGAGATGGAGTTCTTCGTAGAACCCGGCACGGACGACGAATGGCACGAGTACTGGATCAAGGAACGGTTCGACTGGTACACGGGTCTGGGCATCAACCCGGACAACCTGCGGCTCTTCGTCCACCCGCAGGAGAAGCTGAGCCACTATTCCAAGGGCACCACGGACATCGAGTACCGCTTCGGATTCCAGGGCTCGGAATGGGGCGAGCTCGAGGGCATCGCCAACCGCACGGACTTCGACCTCACCACCCACTCGAAGCACTCGGGCACCGACCTGAGCTACTTCAACCAGGGAACCAACGAGCGGTACACCCCGTACGTCATCGAGCCCGCCGCCGGTCTGACCCGTTCCTTCATGGCGTTCCTTGTGGACTCCTACGCTGAGGACGAGGCTCCGAATGCAAAGGGCGGCGTGGACAAGCGCACCGTGCTCAAGCTTGATCCGCGGCTCGCCCCGGTGAAGGCTGCCGTGCTTCCCCTCAGCCGCAACGAGGACCTCTCGCCGAAGGCGAAAGATCTGGGAGCGCAGCTGCGGAAGAACTGGAACATCGACTTCGACGACGCCGGCGCCATTGGCCGCCGCTATCGCCGCCAGGACGAAATCGGCACACCGTTCTGCATCACCGTTGACTTCGACACGCTCGAGGACCAGGCCGTCACCATTCGCGAACGGGACACCATGACGCAGGAGCGGGTTTCCCTCGACAAGGTCGAGGGTTACCTCGCCCAGCGGCTGGTGGGCGCGTAAGTGGCCATCCAGTACCGCCCCTGGCGCGACGGCGATGACCTCGAACTCCTTCAGGTGTGGGGCGGCCCGGAGAACCCGCAGGCCGAGCAGTCGCGGGCAGTGTTCAGGCCCTCGGCTGATTCCCCTTGGCTGCGCTGCATCGTTGCCGAAGACGCGGTCGGCCCGGTCACGGTGCCGGTCGCTGCTGGATATGTCTTCGAGCCGAAGCTGCACAATCAGCGGCTCTGGGCCTACGTCGAGGTCGGCATAGACCATCGACGTGCGGGAATTGGCGCCACGCTCCTGGGGATGCTCCGCCATGAAGCCGCTCAGACGCCGTCGGGCGTGTCCACGCTACGGGCAAAAGTGGTTTCGGGGTCAGACGGCGCAGCCTTCGCCGAGGCGGCCGGTCTCCGCGAGATCCAGCGATCCCGGGTCGTCGAGGTTGTTCCCGGTGCGCTCGCCGTTCCGGACTTCACCGACGACGACGGCCCGCAACTGGAGGAAGCCGCCACCGGTTCCGTTGAACTCACCCAGGCCGTAACCGAGTGGTACAACGCGGTGCATACCTGGGATCCCGCCGACATGACCCTGGGGCAGGCGCAGCAGTTCCTGCTCGCGGACACCGCTGGTGCCGGCGGGGCAGTGGTGCTTCGGGATCGGCCGAAGAACCAGGGCGGTACCATCGCCGCTTTTGCACTCAGCTACACGCAGAGCCGGACGGACGCCCCGGCCGATGTACTGATCGGATACGATCCCACCCTGCCGCCCAGCGAGCAGAGCGCCGCGGTGGCGTCCCTGCTGGCCATGCTGGTGTATCAGTACCCGGTGCAGGTGGAGGTCGATGATTCGATGACGGCACTGGTGGAGGTACTGGATCCGCTTCTGGCTACCGGTTCCGCTGAGGTCGTTGCAGAGTCCCGCGTCGTCAGCGACTAGGGGAGTCACAGGGTCACGCCGAGCGGGGACCGCTGGGCGAGGAGATCGGTTGCCCGGCGCAGGTGCCTCGGGTTCACGGTGGCGCCGGTGTCGCGCGAGAAGCTCTCCATAACGTAGGACGCGCTGAGTTCGTGCCACACGGAAACCTTCGTGAGCATGAAGTGGCCGGCCCCTGCGAGGGTGACGTACCGGACGTCGTCGGCTACGTGTTGGATCCGCTGTGCGTAGCGCAGGGACTGCCGGGGCGACGTCCAGCGGTCCGTGTCGCCATGGACAATCAGGACCCGGCGGCCGGCCAACTGCCGGGTGGGTGTTGTGCTGTCCACCCAGGGAGCAAGGGCGACCACCGTGCGCACCTGCGGGTCGTCCGCCGCGCACAGTGCTGTGAGCCCTCCCATTGAGTGCCCCAGCAGGTACACGGGCAGGCCAGGCCGTCGTTCGTGGATCTGTTCCAGTGCCCACCTCGCATCGTGCAGCGGGGACATGTGCTCGCCATTCCACCCCCGCACGCGGTTACGCAGGCTCCAGGTCTCAAGGCCGGCAGCGGATCCCCACGAGTGCAGCAGGCGCCCGAACGGAACCATGCGCGCCGGGCTCAAATGCCGGGACCGCACCGGCTCGAAACTGTTGGCGCGGCCTCCGTGCAGCACCAGTGCAACTCCGCGGACAGGAGCAGCGGCCGTGCGGACCATCACCTCCGGCGCATGCGCGATCGCACCGGCCGCATCCTCATCAGCCTCGCTGAACCGCTCCTTCGCCATTAACCCTCCTTGGATCCCTTTCGGCGTCAATCCCAACCGCGTCCCTCCAACGACTGTGCAAATCTCGGTCCACCACCACCTGACTGCGTAGAATCCTCAGGGGGAATCACGCAACAGCAGGATGGCGGTCTCCATCCTGCCAGTAGTACACCGACAGCAAGGGGAGTTGTGGGCCACAGCCATATCCATCCGTCGGACTCGGTCTCCTCCCGCAGTTCAGAGCAGAACGCCGCCCTGATGGGAACGCGCCGGCGGGCGAATTTTCTCCTCGCCGCAATTCTTGTCCCACTCGGCATCATCACACTCATCGGAATGGTCATGCTGTGGCCCGGCGCCGACCGGTCCCACATCACGGCCGCCAACCCGCTCGCCACGGCGCCGGGCACGTCGATGGACGTGGGTACCGTGCAGCGCGTGGTTCTTGAGGACTGCCCTTCCTCCCAGCCGACCGTTGACGCAGGCGGCGAGGCACAGCAGTGTCTGGTTGCCTACACTCAGCCCAACGCCGGCGGTTCCGCCGTACCGGTGGAACTCAACCCGGAAATAGCCCGGTCGGGACAGGTCGAAGCGGGTGATTCCATCCGCTACCTCAACCTTGAAGGGGTCATCAGCGGCGCCGGCGCCCCATACATCTTTGTGGACTTCGTTCGCACCCTCCCTGTCGCTGCGCTCGCGGTGCTCTACGCCGTCGTCGTTGTTTCTGTTGCCCGGTGGCGCGGGCTGCGCGCGATCATCGGGCTGGTCGGTGCGCTGATCGTGCTGGCGCAGTTTATGCTCCCGGGACTTGTCGAGGGTAAGCCGCCGCTCCTGCTGGGGCTGGTCGGTTCCGTGGTGATCATGTTCGGTGTCCTTTACTTTGCGCACGGGTTTTCCGCGCGTACCTCGACGGCGTTGCTTGGGACGATCTTCGGGCTGGCGATCACCGCGTTGTTGGCTGCGTGGGCAACCGACACAGCGAACCTCACCGGCGTCGGCAGCGACAGTTCCAGCGCCCTCATCAACGCTGCGCCACAGGTCTCTCTCTCCGGGATCATCCTCTGCGGGCTGATCATCTCCGGGCTCGGTGTGCTCAACGACGTGACGATCACGCAGTCCTCCGCGGTCTGGGAACTCTACGAGCTGGCGCCGGGGACTTCCACCCGCCGGCTGTTCGCCGGAGCCATGCGGATCGGCCGGGACCACATTGCCTCGACCGTCTACACCATTGCGTTTGCCTACGCGGGTGCCGCCCTGCCCCTGCTGATCCTGGTATCTCTGCAGGACAGCTCGCTGGTGGGCACGCTGACCAGCGGCGAGCTGGTCGAGGAGGTCGTGCGCACGCTGGTGGGGTCGATCGGGCTTGTTCTGGCCATTCCGGTCACCACGCTGATTGCCGTTCTGGTGGTCAAAGCGGTCGGCATCGATGTCCCGACGCGCACTTCCGTGACTGGACCCGACGACGAACCCACCCCCGCCACGCTCGCTGCCGAGAACTCCAGCGAGGCATGGAGTGGCGAGGCCGGGAGCGTTCCGGCCGGTGCCCTGCCGAGTCGCCGTGAGCTGCGCGAACACCGGCAGCTCTAACTCCCGTCCTCGATTTGCCCCGCCTTGCGACAATGGACGGGTGAGCATTGCACCAACAACTACCGCCACGCGGCTCGACCTGCCGCCGCTGCGCCTGGGCGGGATAACCGTCAATACCCCGGTGGTTCTCGCTCCCATGGCCGGCATCACCAATACAGCGTTCCGACGGCTTTGCCGCGAGTACGGCGGCGGCCTGTACGTCTCGGAGATGGTGACGTCACGGGCGCTAGTTGAACGCAACCCGGAATCCCTGCGCATCATCTCCCACGACGACGACGAGAAAGTCCGGTCCGTCCAGCTGTACGGTGTGGATCCCAAGACGGTCGGTGCCGCCGTCCGCATCCTCGTGGAAGAAGACCGCGCGGACCACATCGACCTGAACTTCGGCTGCCCCGTCCCGAAGGTCACCCGGAAGGGCGGCGGAGCGGCGCTGCCCTGGAAGATCGACCTCTTCACAGGAATCGTTCAGACGGCGGTACGGGAAGCCTCACGGGGGGACATCCCACTGACCATCAAGATGCGCAAGGGCATCGACGAGGATCATCTGACCTTCCGCGAGGCGGGCAAGATCGCGCGCGACGCGGGTGTGGCCGCCGTCGCGCTCCACGGGCGCACGGCGTCGCAGTTCTACTCCGGCAAGGCCGACTGGAACGCCATCGCGGAACTGCGGGAGGCGCTGCCGGACATCCCTGTGCTGGGCAACGGTGATATCTGGAGCGCCGAAGACGCCATCAGCATGGTGCAGCAGACCGGCGTCGACGGCGTCGTCATCGGTCGGGGGTGCCAGGGCAGGCCCTGGCTGTTCGGTGACCTTATGAACGCTTTCGAGGGCAAAGACGAACGCCACCGTCCTGACCTCGGCCAGGTGGCCGACACCGTATACCGGCACGCGGAACTGCTGGTCGACACATTCGGCAACGAGATGATGGCGTTGCGCGATATCCGCAAGCACATGGCCTGGTACTTCAAGGGCTACGTGGTGGGCGGGGACCTGCGGGCCGCGCTCGCCACGGTTCCGACGCTCGAGGTCCTGCGGGGTCTGCTTGACCAGTTGGACCGCACCTCGCCGTACCCCGGAGCCGACGCCGAAGGCCCGCGCGGGCGGGCCGGCTCGCCCAAGCGCACCTCCCTGCCGGACCGGTGGCTGGAAGCCCGGCAACTGAACCCCGCGCAGCAGGCGGATATCGCCGCCGCGGAAGTCGACGTATCCGGTGGATAGGGCAGGGGAGTACGTGCGCAACACCAGGAATGAACGCCGTGGCCGCAATGAGCGCAGTGAGCCCAAAGAGTACCTGGGCCGTCAGTCGCCGATTACTCCCGGCTACACGGACGCCGACATGCAGCGCTGGGTCGATGAGGCGCCCAAGAGCCTTCACCGTACGCATTTCGAGCGTGACCGCGCCCGCGTGCTGCACTCCTCAGCGCTACGCCGGCTTGGCGCGAAGACGCAGGTCGTTGCACCCGATACCGACGACTTCGTTCGAACCCGGCTGACGCACAGCCTCGAGGTGGCCCAGGTGGGGCGGGAACTGGGACGGTCGCTCGGCTGTGACCCCGACATCGTGGACGCTGCCTGCCTGTCCCACGACCTCGGACATCCGCCGTTCGGGCACAACGGGGAGGCCACCCTCAACGATCTTGCGCACTCCATCGGAGGGTTCGAAGGCAATGCCCAAACCCTCCGGCTGCTCACCCGGCTGGAGCCGAAGGTCATCCGGGCCGATGACACCCCCGCAGGGCTCAACCTCACCCGTGCCAGCCTTGACGCTGCCTGCAAATATCCGTGGACGGCCACGGACGCCCCCGTGATTCACGGCCACCGAACCTCCAAATTCGGCGCTTACGAAGATGACTTGCCCGTTTTCGCCTGGCTGCGGCAGGGAGCGCCGGCCGGTCGGTCCTGCCTCGAAGCGCAGGTGATGGACCTCGCCGACGACATCTCCTACTCGGTCCATGATGTCGAGGACGCAATCGTCGCCGGACACTTCCAGCTCAAATGGATGGACAGCCCGGACCACCGCGCGCGCGTCGTCGGGTACACGCAGCAGTGGTACCTGCCGCACTCGGATCCGGCCGCCGTCGACGCCGCCCTGGCGCGCCTGGAGGCGACGGACGTGTGGGTCCGTCAGGCTGACGGCAGCCGCAAGGCCATGGCCGCGCTGAAGAACATGACCAGCCAGCTCATCGGACGCTTCTGCCTCAGCGCCCTGGAGACCACCCGGGGAATCTACGGCACCGACCCTCTCACCAGGTACGCCGCGGAGATGGTGGTCCCGGAGGATACGGTCACCGAGATCGCGGTCATGAAGGGCCTGGCCACCACCTACGTGATGACGAGCGTCCACCGCCAGCCCATTTACGAACGCCAACGCGAAGTGTTGTCATCCCTCGTGCAGCAGATGGCTGCGGCCGGCGACCGCTACCTGGAGCCAATGTTCGCAGCCGACTGGCGCAAGGCAGAGGACGATGACTCCCGGCTCCGCGTGGTGATCGACCAGGTTGCATCCCTCACAGACGCGTCCGCGCTCGCCCTGCACGAGAGAGTCGTCGGGCCCGTCCCTGCCCTCTGGTAACGATCCCAGGCAAGGCAACCCCGACGGCGGGAGCAGGCACCCTACACCTAGACTGGATGGCATGGCCGGACTCATCAAGCGCGAAGATATCGATGAGGTTCGCCAGCGCACCGACATCAAGGAAGTGGTGGACGGTTACGTCACCCTCAAGTCCGCGGGCGTGGGTTCCTGGAAGGGGCTCTGTCCGTTCCACGACGAGCGGTCGCCGTCGTTCCATGTCCGCCCGCACATGGGCTCCTACCACTGCTTCGGATGCGGTGAGGGCGGCGACGTCATCTCCTTTGTGCAGAAGATGGACCACACGTCCTTCGCTGAGACGGTCGAGAAACTGGCCGCGCGCATCGGCTTCGACCTCCGTTATGAGGACGGCGGCACCGGGCCCCGCCGGGAGGACGCGGGAAGGCGGCAGCGTCTCCTTGACGCCCACAAGATCGCCGCGGAGTTCTACCGCGACCAGCTCCTGATCCCCGAGGCGGCAACAGGACGCGCCTTCCTTCAGGAGCGGGGCTTCGACCGGTCCGCCGCTGAGCATTTCGGCGTCGGCTACGCGCCCCAGGGGTGGGACGGGCTGCTCAATCACCTGACCGGCCGCGGATTCACGCTGGATGAGCTGAAGTTGACCGGCATGTTCAGCGTCTCGTCCAACAATGCCGGCAGGCTCTACGATCGTTTCCGCGGACGGCTGATGTGGCCTATCCGGGACATCACCGGAGACACGGTGGGGTTCGGAGCGCGCAAGCTGTACGAGGATGACCCCGGCCCGAAGTACCTGAATACCCCGGAGACCACCCTGTACAAGAAGTCCCAGGTGCTCTACGGGATTGACCTCGCCAAGCGGGAGATCGCCAAATCCCGCCAGCTCGTGGTGGTGGAGGGCTACACCGACGTCATGGCGTGCCACCTGGCCGGGGTGGGCACCGCCGTGGCAACCTGCGGTACGGCCTTCGGAGCCGAGCACATCAAGATCGCGCGGCGGCTCCTGTCCGACGACGGCACTGGGGGAGAGGTCATTTTCACCTTCGATGGTGACGCAGCCGGGCAGAAGGCCGCCCTGCGGGCCTTCGAGGAAGACCAGAGATTCAACGCACAGACCTACGTCGCCGTCGGGGCAGGCGGAGCTGACCCCTGCGAGCTCCGGCAAAGCGCCGGAGATCAGGCGGTACAGGATCTCATCAGCACGCGCCGCCCACTGTTCGAGTTCGCAATCAAGGCATCCTTCGACCAGTTCGATCTCTCCACCGGCGAGGGGCAGATGAAGGCCCTCCGGCACGCCGCACCGATTGTGGCCAATATTCGCGACGTGTCCCTGAGATCCGTCTACACGCGCGAGCTTTCCCGCTGGCTCGGAATGCAGTTCGTCGGCGAGGACCAGGTAGCTCGTGCGGTGACTTCCGCAGCGAAGCGGAACGCGCAGCCGACACAGGACTCGCAAGGCACTCACGGCAGTCAGGGTTCCCGGGGGAACCAGGGCTCATGGGGGAGCCAGAGCTCCCAGGGCGACGGCCGGCGTCGTGCAGTAACTTCGGACGCGCAGCCGGCTGGTCCGCAGGACGGTACGGGCGGGTTTCCCAATAACGCCGGCGGTCCGGAACCCTCTGAGGACGTGCCGCAGTTCCGCCGTCCCGACCCTCGCGACCCGGTAGCGCGCATGGAGCGCGAGGCTCTTGAGGTGGTCCTGCAGTATCCGCAGTTGCTGGATGAGAGCCAGTGGGAACGGTTCGCGGACTCCCGGTTCTCGGTCCCGGCCTATGCGGCGCTCCACGACGCTGTGCGGGCCGCCGGGACGGGCGGTACGGATGGGTCCGGCTCGGCGTCGAACTGGGTGGAACGCGTGCGTCAGGAGGTCCCGGAGATGCTGCGGGGGTTCGTCAGCGAACTCGCTGTGACTCCGCTGCCCGCCACGGACGGAGACGGGCTGACGATGTACTGCCGCGCCATCCTCAACGGGCTGTCCGAGCTTCGCATCACCCGTCTGAAGGCCGAGAAGCTGAGCGCGCTTCAGCGGGTCGACGCGGCGGCGGATCCCGAGCTCTACCGGCAGCTGCAACGGGAGCTGATGGAGCTTGAAATGGAACGCCGCGCGCTGCGCTCCGACTAGCGGCCGCTCAATTTCACTTCCCCGCTTTTCCTATGTAAAGTTGTTCCTGCTGCTTTCCCCCGTAGCTCAATTGGCAGAGCATTCGACTGTTAATCGAAGGGTTACTGGTTCAAGTCCAGTCGGGGGAGCAAATAGGCTCCTGACCTGCGGTTTCGTAGGTCAGGAGCCTTTCTCATGTTCCTAGGGGGAGGATCTCACGTGACGCAACGCCCAAGCCGGCCGGCAGCGCCGCTCGTTACAGGGCGCGAGCGGGTGCACTGGGTTGATTTCGCCAAAGCTGTAGCGATTGTGCTTGTTGTGCTCTATCACGTCAGTATCACCGGGGTCAATTTCCTGTTCCCCGGAACGGACAGCTTCGCACTGGCCGCCTGGAGAGAGGCCTGCCAGATGCTGCTCCCCATCCGGATGCCCCTGTTCTTCCTCGTAGCGGGGATGCTGGCCTCCGGCGCAATTCTCCGGTCCTGGAAGGCGTCCTGGCGTTCCCGTTTCGCCGACATTCTCTGGCCCTACCTCCTATGGAGTGTCATCTTCGCCGGCGTCGTGGGGTTCGGGTACCAGCCTGACGACCCCTTTGGGTATACCAAGTACAGCCTCGCGACCATACCGCAGGGAGGTACGGCGTACTGGTTCCTGCCTGTCCTGGTCGTTTTCTTCGTGCTCGCCAAAGCGCTTCGCCCGGTCGCCCCGCTTGCCACCCTCGGCGCACTGATCCTGCTCAGTGTGCAGTCAGCGATCGGTGAATATATTCCGGGTTTCGTGCCTGATGAGCTGGCGGTGAATATTGTGCGTCTGGCCAACTTTGCGCTGTGGTATTTCCTCGGATGCTTCGCGGGAACGACGATCAAACGGATAGCCGATGCCGGCTCCTCCCGGTTGATGCTGGGGGCGGCGGCTATCTATGCCGCGCTTGCCTACCTCATCTACGTGCGTGACACTGAACTTCCGTTGAGTATCACGATCACGATCACCGGACTCATCTGCGCAATAACTTTGTCTACTTGGGCAACCCGCTATCCTGCAGTCCGCACTGCCGCAAGGTATATCGCGGCGAGAACGCTGCCCATTTACCTGATCCACCCCGTCCTGCTAGGTCTCATCGGAGGAGCATTCATTTGGACAGGCGGCGGTCAGGAGGTCCTGAGCCAATCCCTTCCCGTCCTGAACGCCATTGCCGTTCCCGCGCTCACTGTCATGCTTACTGCCGGGTCGCTCGTCGCGTATGACTTCCTCATGCGGACCCCATTACGCGTTCTGTTCCAGTTCCCGGGCGCCGCACGGGTACCCGGAACTCGATCTTTCGCAGACGCCGGAAGCCGCTGACGCTCGAGGAGACTGCCCGTCTTTCCGCGCACCCGAGAACGTCGCTCCTGCAGCTCCCATTGGTCGTTCAGGCTAGAGCACTACTCTTGCCCCATGCGTTCAGATGAACTTGTCCTTGTTACGGGCGCCACCGGTTACATCGGAGGCCGCCTGGTGTCGCGGTTGGTGGAGGAAGGCCGACGGGTCCGCGTTGTGGTGCGGTCGCCGCAGAAGCTGAGGGACGTGCCCTGGGCCGCACAGGTCGAGGTCATTGAAGGAGACCTCCAGGACGCTGAAACCATGAACCGCGCCTGTGAGGGCGTTTCCACGCTGTACTACCTCGTTCACTCCATGGGATCCGGTCGTGGGTTTGATGAGCGCGAGGCGCAGATTGTCGCGACCGTCGCCGGGGCTGCCGCGCAGGCTTCCGTCCGCCGCATCGTCTACCTGGGCGGCCTGCACCCGCAAGGTGTCAGGCTCTCGACCCACATGCGCTCCCGCGTTGCGGTCGGGGACGCGCTGCTGGCCTCCGGAGTCCCCACGGTTGCCTTCCAGGCCGGCGTTGTGATCGGCTCCGGCTCCGCGTCGTTCGAAATGATCCGGCATCTGGCCGACGTTCTCCCGGTGATGCCGGCGCCGAAGTGGGTGCTGAACCGCATCGAACCCATCGCCGTACGCGACGTCATCCACTACCTGCTCGGCGCACTGGACCTTCCGGAAGGGCTTAACCGCACCTTCGACATCGGCTCGGGTGACGTGCTGACCTACGCGGACATGATGAAGCGCTACGCAGAAGCGGCGGGCCTGCCCCGGCGGACCGTCCTCGCACTGCCCGTCCTCACCCCGCGCCTGGCCGGACACTGGGTGAATCTCGTTACCCCTATTCCCCGGGCCATGGCGATGCCGTTGATCGAATCCCTCCAGCACGACGCCATCACCGCCGAAGCGGACATTCACGACTACCTGCCGCAACCGGAAGTCGGCCTCACGGACTACAGCAGCGCCGTCGACCTTGCCCTTAACAAGATGAGTGCCGGGGAGGTGGAGACGAGCTGGGCGGGTGCTTCATTGCGCGACGCGGTTGCCGACCCGCTCCCCTCGGACCCGCAGTGGGCCGGCCATACCGTCTTCAAGGACGAGCGCACGCTCCACTCAAGCGCACCTGCCCCAGCTGTCTGGAAGGTGATCGAGGGCATCGGCGGGGAAAACGGGTGGTACTCCTGGCCCGTCGCCTGGGCCGCGCGCGGCTGGCTGGACAAGGTTGCGGGCGGGGTCGGTCTGCGCCGCGGACGCAGGCACTCCTCGGATTTGATGGCGGGAGAGGCCCTGGACTTCTGGCGGGTCGAGGAGTTGGTGCGCGGCGAAAAGCTGCGCCTGCGGGCTGAGATGAAGCTTCCCGGGCGGGCATGGCTTGAGTTGTCGGTAGTGCCTGACGGCGGCGCCAGTGAATACCGCCAGCGCGCCGTCTTCTTCCCCCGCGGCCTGGCCGGCAGGCTCTACTGGCTCAGTGTGCTGCCGTTCCACGGCGTGGTCTTCGCTTCAATGGCCCGCAACATCACGCGAACGGCAGAGCGCGCGAGCCAGGAGCGGTGACAGCCGCTGGGCAGCTTGCACCGGGATCCCCAGCTAGCCCAGGGCGGGGACGGTGCGTGGCCGGACGATTGTCCAGAGAAACACGATTCCAAGGGCGATGCACGCCGCCATGACCGCAGCCATGGGTGTCGCTGAAGCAATGCCGAGGACACCGACAATGGGTGAGATGACACCGGCGAGCCCGAAGGTCGTCGCTCCAAGGAGCGACGCCGCGGTGCCGGCCTGGGCGCCGTGGTTGGCGAGTGCGAGCACCTGCACGCACGGGAAGGTGAAGCCCGCCGCCGCGATGTAGAACCAGAGCGGAACAGCTGTGCCCCAGAAACCCAGCTCCAGGTAGTCGAAGAGGATCATCAGCATAGCCATCGCGAGCATCGCTACTGTGGAGCAGGCAATGATCCACTGTGGACCCACCCTTCGGACAATGCGTGCACTGGTCTGGACGGCCGCGACAATGCCCAGCGAGTTCACAGCGAAAAGCAGTCCGTACTGTTGCGGATCGAGTCCGTACACGTCCTGGAACAGGAACGGGGACGCCGAAAGGTAGGAGAACAGGCCCGCAAAGTTCATGCCGCCGACCAGCAGGATCCCGATGAAGATCCGGTCGGTCAGAACCGCCCGGTACCGCTGAAGCGCCGTGGACGACGACGCCTTCCGCCGGTCCGCAGGAAGCGTCTCGATGATGAACAGCGTGACGGCGAGGATCACCAGGAACCCGTACGCGGCGAGGAACCAGAAGATCCCGGGCCAGGGCATGACGACCAGCAATTGGGATCCGATCACCGGCGCAAAGATGGGCGCCATGCCGTTCACCAGCGCCATATAGGAGAGCATGCGGACCAGCGGGTAGCCGCTGAAGAGATCACGGATCATTGCCATGGCCACGACGCCGCCACCGGCGGCGCCGACGCCCTGCAGCACCCGGAAGATCATGAGCATGCCGATATCCGTGGACAGCGCCGCACCAAGGGAGGCAACGACGTGCAGGGCGGTAGCAATGATCAGCGGAAGCCGCCGGCCCACCTTGTCGCTCAACGGCCCCACGAGCAGCTGGCCCGCTGCGAACCCCACGATTGTCCCGGTCAGAGTGAGCTGCACAGCCGCCTCAGAGACGCCGAGGTCATCCTGCAGCGCCGGGAACGCGGGCAGGTACAGGTCGATAGTGAAGGGGCCGAGGGCGGTCAGGGTGCCAAGAATGACAACGTAAATCAGCTTCTGTCGCCGGGTGAGGGCGTCACCGGGATGCGTGATGATGCTCAACAGATACCTAACTGGCGCGTGTGCGGATGCGGGAGAAAACACACTGCGACGCTGCAGGCGCGAAATTTGGAGCGCCGTCGAACACAGCAGGGTGGTTGCCACGGCGAATCAATCCTATCTTAGAGCCCGCGCAACACGTTCGTAAGCCCTTGTGACAGCAGTAGGCTGCTCCAGGCGTGCTTAGCAGGCTCGGGGTTCGCCGTAGGGTGAAATGCGCCTTGGAGGGCGAACGGGGTAGTCGAAGGGTCAGGAGAAAGCCACGTGAGAGTCGAGGACCGGAAGCACAGCGAGCCTTCGGGTACGGTACAACCGCACATGGGGAAGGTCATCGGCGTCAGCGTCGCTGCCGCCGTGGGCGGACTCCTGTTCGGCTTTGATACCGCTGTTGTCAACGGCGCGGTCGACGCCGTCCAGGAAAACTTCGGCCTCGGCGAAGCGGTCCTGGGATTCACCGTCGCAATCACCCTGCTCGGCTGAGCAGCCGGCGCCTGGTCCGCCGGAGGACTCGCGGACCGTCTCGCCGCAAGCGCGTCATGTTCGGCGCTGCAATCATCTTCCTGGTCAACTCGCTCGGTTCACGCTTCGCGGTCAGCGAGTGGGACTTGATGCTCTGGCGTCTCATCGGTGGCGTTGCGATCGGTATCGCATCCGTCATCGCACCGGGCTACATCGCCGAGATCGCCCCTGCGAAGTGGCGCGGCGGCCTGGCCTCCATCCAGCAGCCGCCCACGTGCTGTTGCGCGTCACCGGGATCAGGGACACTTCAGCCAAGCTGGCGGAGATCCGTTCGACCCTCAGGATGGAGGAAACGACGAACCTCCGGGATCTCCGGGGGTCGGTCCTCGGCCTGCAGCCCATACTCTGGGTGGGCATGGTGGTCGCAGCCCTGCAGCAGATGGCCACCGGAGAAGACGTCGTACTGCCGGGGCTTTGGGGACCCGTAGCCCTGATCGGCGCCAACGTCTTCGTCATTTCTTCGCGGCGACCTGGGGGCCGGTGATGTGGGTGACGCTCGGAGAAATGTTCCCGAACAAGGTGCGTTCCATCGCCCTCGGCGTGGCCACCATGGTGAACTGGATCTTCAACTTCATCGTGACGCTCGCATTCATGTGGGTCAGCGAGAACCTTGGCGTGTGGATCATGTATGCGGTCTTCACCGTCTTCGCCGTCGTCTCCTTCTGGTTCGTCAAGACGCACCTCGAGGAATACGCGGGCCGTGAACTGGAGGACCGGGATGAACTGGTGCCCGCTGAAAGAGGCGTTTGACGCCCGTGCAGGCGAGAAATATGCGTCGGTGGTAATTTTGGGACAGTTGCGCAGGATGAACGAATGGGAGCAGGGCATATGGAGAGCTCGACGAGCACGCGGGTAAAGACGAGCACGCGGGTAAATCGGTCCAGCGGTTCGCCGTCGGTAATCGGCCTCATCAGATTGCTGTTGCGGCTGACCCCGCGTCAGTTCGGCGATGAAGTCTCACTAGCCCGCGAGCAGCTCAAGCAAAAGGGCATCACAGCAGGCGTTGCAGCGGCTTTCTTCGCTGTAGCGCTTGTTTTTCTTGCTTTCCTGGCTGTTGCCCTCATCGTTGCGGCAATCATGGGCCTTGCAACGATCATGCCCGCCTGGCTCGCCGCGTTGTGTTTCGCTGCGCTGTTCCTCATCATTGCGGTGATCGCGGGTCTGATGGGCTACTCCAGGTTCAAGAAGGCACTGCCGCTCCTGCCCGAGGACGCCATTCGCGGCGTCAGGTATGACATCGGGGTGCTCAAGGAAGGCCGCAGGTTCAACCCGGCAACGCTCGACGTCAAGAAGTCCGCAGAGGAAAAGAAGGCCAAGCACAAGGAGACCGGGGAGCCCAAGCCGCCAACGCCGTCGTACACCGAGCTGCGCAGCCGCTCCGGACGCCGCCGCGACCACATCGCCGAAACGCGCGATCATCTCGGCCGCGAACTGGACTTCAAGTCGCAGTTCACCCGCACCACCTCACGGGCACGTACCGCAGCGGTACAGGTAAAGTCCGCCCGCGATGCCAAGCGCATCCAGAGCAGCTCCCCGCGGGCTGCCCACGTTCCGGTGCGCCACAACCCGCGATACAACCAGACCCTCGCCGACCGGTGGAAGCCGCTCAGCGTCGTCGCCGCTTCCGCCGCTGCAATCGCTGTGATGGTGCGTCGGCTCGTCGAAAAATAAGCGTCGCACCCCCGTTTGGGGCGCGCCGTCCGCTGCCGGGTAAATGTAACCCTGCCTGCATAATGGGAGCGGAGGGACAGTGATCAGACTAATTGGCGCCGGGGGAAAGCCTGGGCGGACTCCTGCCGAGTTGAACACTTTCTGGACCGTGCCCAACATCATCACTGTGGTCCGGTTCCTCGGAGTCCCACTCTTCGTACTGTTCATCGTGCAGAGCCAGTATGCCGCCGCTGTGATCACCCTGGTGCTGCTCGGCTCTACGGATTGGATTGACGGCTACGTGGCCCGCCGGTTGGGCCAGGTCTCCCCGATCGGCAAGTGGTTGGATCCGCTGGCGGACCGGACTGCACTGATCGTCGTTGCCGTGACCTTCGTAGTGGACGGGGTTGCGCCCATCTGGCTGGTGTTGGCCATTGTGATCCCCGACGTCATCCTCATCATCAATGCGCTGATCCTCTTCCGCGGACGTTTGTCCCTGCCGGTGTCAACCATCGGCAAGATCCGGACCGCGCTGCTGCTCGTCGGAGCGCCGCTTCTGCTCCTGCAACGGGTCGAGGGATTCGACCAACAGTGGCTGGCGATCACGTCCAGCACGCTGCTGATCCTTGGGTGCATCGGTCACCTCATCGCGTTCTTCGGGTACTTCATCGCGGCCCACCGCTTGTACCGGCAGGAGCGCACCCCATGATGAGAGCAGGCACATGGCCTGGGTAGCGGTCCTCCTGGCGCTGCTCGGCGCATGCTTCCTCGCATACGGCGCCCAGCGCCAAGGCAGCGCTGTGCGCTCAAACACCGGTGGCCTGTCACTGAACTCCACCGGGTTCATGCGATTGCTGCGCAATCCGCGGTGGATCCTCGGGCTGATCCTGCTCGGCGCCGGAATCGTCTGCAACGTCATCGCGCTCAGTCTGGCCAGCCTCACCGTCGTGCAGCCTATCGGGGCTATCGCGCTGGTCATCACCACAATCGTGAACTCCAGGGACCAGGGCGTCCGCATCAACCGGGCCACCGTCGTCGCGATTTCCCTGTGCGTCACCGGCAGCGCATTGTTCGTGCTGCTGGCACTCAACGTGACGCGCAAGAACCACGTCGTCCTGCCCGACCAGGAACTCACCGCGGTCCTGCTGCTGAGCATCGCCGTCGCACTGTTCGGCACCCTCGCGGCCTTCTTCAAACGGCGGCTCAGTGCGTTCGCCTACGTTCTCGGTGCCGGAGTGCTCTTCGGTTTCGTAGCCGTGCTGATCAAGATCATCGCCACGCACCTGCTCGATCCGAACGGCCGGTTCTTCCTGAATGTCCCCCTCTACAGCGTGATCGCGATCATCGCTGCAGCAGGACTTGGCTCCTGGTTCGTGCAGAGCGCCTACGCAACAGGCCCGCCGGACCTCGTGATCGCAGGCCTGACGGTGATCGATCCGATCGTGGGAATCGCCGTCGGCATAGTCGTGCTGGGAGAACTTCAGCCACACGTTGAATCAGTGATCGCAATTGCCATGGGCGCGGCCGCCATCGTTGCTATTGTTGGAGTAATAGCCCTGTCGCGCCACCATCCGGATGTGGTCAAGCGCCAGAAAGAAGCACGACGGCGGTAACGCCGGTGACTTCTCCCACCGTTGCCAACCCGAGGACTACTTCGTGACTGATACGGCAGCAGATGCGCCGCTGACCATCCTCATCGCCGCGGATACTTACCCGCCGCACGTGAACGGGGCAGCCCAGTTCGGATACCGGCTGGCCAAGGGCATGACCGCACGCGGTCACAACGTCCACGTCCTGGCTGCGAACCCCAACAATGGGAAGAGCTTCACCGAGCCGGGAGGTGAGTGGACGGTGCACCGTCTCCGCTCGCACTCGGTGCCCACGCACGAGTACTGGCGAATCTGCCTGCCCTGGGAGATCAAACGCGATGTCAGCATGCTCTTCGACCGGGTTCAGCCCGACGTCGTGCATATCCAGTGCCACTACATGGTCGGTGAGTATGCGCTCTATGAGGCGGTGAAGCGCGGCATCCGTGTGGTCGCTACCAACCACTTCATGCCGGAGAACCTGAACCCGTTCCTGCCGTTCCCCCAGTGGTTCAAAAACATCGTTGCGAAGAATTCGTGGCGCGATATGGGCAGGGTAATGGGAAAGGCCGACGTCGTCACCACACCCACTCCGCTTGCCGCCAAAGCAATGCACGAGCACGCTTTCCTCCGCAAGGTCCTGCCGCTGTCGAACGGCATCGATGCGGCGGCGTACGAGGCCAAGCCGGGGGAGCGGATTGAGCGTCCCGACTATCCGATCGTCCTGTTTGTGGGGCGCCTCGCCGAAGAAAAGCACGTGGACGTGCTCATCGACGCCGTGGCGAAGACGCCCAAGGAGCTGAACCTGCATCTGGAGGTCGTGGGCGGCGGCGAGGTGAAGCCCGCGCTGCAGGCCCAGGCAAAGCGGCTGGGGCTGCAAGACCGCGTGAAATTCCATGGGCTCATTGACGATGAGCAGCTTCGTCAGACGTACCTTCGGGCAACCATCTTCTGCCAGCCCGGCACCGCCGAACTGCAATCGCTCGTCACCCTCGAGGCAATGTCCGCTTCCACGCCGGTGTTGCTCGCAAATGCAATGGCTCTGCCGCACCTCGTGGAAGAGGGCGCCAACGGGTATCTGTTCACGCCGCACGACAGCGCAGAACTGGGTCGACGGCTCACAGAGATCGCCTCCATGCCCGAGTCCGAGCGAGAGCGGATGGGCAAGATGAGCCGTTCCATGGTTGAGAAGCACAGCATAGAAACCACCCTCAAGACGTTCGAGGACCTTTACCTCGGCCGGTCCCACGAGGCTGAAACGGTCTAGCCCGCCTGATTCACTGCCGCAGTGGTGGCTAGAATAGGTTGCGCCGATGAGTTGTCGGTGCTGCGGGGCTGTAGCTCAGCCGGTTAGAGCAGCGGACTCATAATCCGTTTGTCGTGGGTTCAAGCCCCACCAGCCCTACAGATAGCGAAGAACCCCGGTCCTGGAGGGCCGGGGTTCTTTGTGTCACCGAATCAGCTGGCACTAGAAGTTACTGGCGGGTAACATAGCGGTCAGGTGTGTTGCGCCACGAGGGCGCGGACCGTCCCGGCGCTGGTGCGCGTCGGCTGACTGATGGTGAGGAACGTTCATGGGTGGACCCGCTCTCAATGCTGACACTCTGCCGTACGCTGACGGCGACTTCTACTTCTTCGAGCAGTTGCTCGCCCCCGAGGAGCGCAACCGGCTCCATGAGGTCCGGGAATGGCTCGCCCAGGAGGTGCGCCCGCACGCATCACGATGGTGGAACGCCGGAGTATTCCCGACAGAGCTGATCCCGCGGATCGCGGAGCTGGATATCGTCTCTCCCGTGAAGCGGCTCGGGTACTCGAATCTCTTCGCCGGCCTGCTCCACGCCGAATTCACCCGGGCGGATACCTCCATCGCGACGTTCATGGGCGTCCATGACGGCCTGTTTGCCGGTTCCATCGAGACGCTCGCCTCACCCGAGCAGCAGGCGGAGTGGCTCCCGGATATCTACGCCATGAAGAAGATCGGCGCCTTCGGCCTCACTGAACCACTGGGCGGTTCGGATGTTGCCGGCGGTACGCGGACCACGGCGGAGCGCAGCGGAGACGGCTGGGTCCTCAATGGCGCGAAGCGCTGGATCGGCAACGCAACCTTCTCTGACTGGGTAGTCATCTACGCCCGTGACGTCGCCGACAACCAGGTCAAAGGTTTCATGGTCGATACCTCGCTTCCGGGTTACAAGGCTACGAAGATCGAAAACAAGACGGCGCTGCGAACGGTTGAGAACGCCGACATTATGTTGGAGGGCCTACAGATCAGCGACGACTATCGGCTCACCGGCGCCAACAGCTTCAAGGACACAAACAAGGTACTGCGCATCACCCGTCTCTCAGTTGCATGGCAGGCCGTCGGGCAGCAGTTGGCGGCGTTTGATGTCGCCCGCCGGTACGCAGTGGAGCGCCAGCAGTTCGGGCGTCCACTCGCGTCCTTCCAGCTCATCCAGCAGCAACTGGTCGAGATGCTGGGTAACACCGTCAGCTCTCTCGGCATGATGGTGCGTCTTGCCCAGTTGGCCGATGACGGCGGTGCCCGCGACGAGCAGTCAGCCCTCGCCAAGGCATTCACCACCGCCCGCATGCGGGAAACCGTCGCGCTGGGGCGCAGCATCCTCGGCGGCAACGGCATTGTCACCGATTATGAGATGGCCAAGATTTTCGCTGATGCCGAAGCCGTCTATTCCTACGAGGGAACGTACGAAATCAACTCGCTGGTTACGGGGCGCGCGATCACGGGAATTGCCGCCTTCGTCTAGGTCTGCGGTTCGCCCGGCTCCGTTAGAGGAAGCAGGACAGACGGGCGCCGGTCCGAGACGAAGGGGAGCGGATTGACGTACTCCCCGTTGTCCCGCACGCCCCAGTGCACACACAGGCCGGGACAGTGAGATTCGGTGCTGATGCGCCCGACCTCCTGCCCGGCCTGCACGATTTCTCCTTCTGCAACTGAAGCGGTCACCGGTTCAAAGCTGGACAGGAATCCGTCGCCGTGGTCGATCGTCAGCACCGGCCGGTCCACCACAGTGCCGACGAACACCACCTTGCCGTCGGTGGGGCTGAGGATCACGCCGTCCGATGCGCCGAGATCAACGCCGCGGTGCCCGGCCATCCACGGCTGCGGCGGCCGGTCGAAATGCCTCAACACCGGCGGAGTGTCATGCAGGGGCCACTCCCACTGCGCCTCGGCCGTCGAGGAGGCGGGCGCCGGCGGGCCCAGGGGAATCAGGAGGCCGACGATGGCCAGTCGCTGGAGCGCGTTGTGTAAAACAGTCACCTCCTCACTGTGCTGTGCGTTGATGGTGAGCGACCGTCGTCGTGCGCGCATGTGGACACAATCAGCGATATCGGTGGCATGTGGAGCAGGGGATGGGGGCGTCCAGTGGCAGTCAGGAAGGGTTACCGGCTGTAGTACACTTGGTGAAGCAGTTCTCCGTATGCTGTCGTGCCATAAATTTTCTCATTGGTGTGCCCCGCGTCGGGAACTGACTACGCGTGTCCTGATTCGCGGGCAGCCCATCGTTGAGCTTTCAGCAGTGAGCGCTGGTCCCGGGAACACTGCCCCAGCGGTCCGGAGAAATCCGGTATGGAGGAGTGAGCCACCCGGCTGACGGACGCCAGGACCCCGCGTCGTCCGCGGGATAATAACCGTCAAACCGGCAGAACACAGCAGTGCCTGTACTGCCCTACGAAAGGAACGACATGCCAGTCGTTACCATGCGCCAGCTGCTCGACAGCGGCGTTCACTTCGGCCACCAGACCCGTCGCTGGAACCCGAAGATGAAGCGCTTCATCTTCACGGAGCGCAACGGAATCTACATCATTGACCTGCAGCAGTCGCTGTCCTACATTGACCGCGCCTACGAGTTCATCAAGGCAACGGTCGCGCACGGCGGAACAGTTCTGTTTGTCGGCACCAAGAAGCAGGCCCAGGAAGCGATTGCCGAGCAGGCAACCCGCGTTGGACAGCCCTACGTCAACCAGCGCTGGCTGGGAGGCATGCTCACCAACTTCCAGACCGTTTCCAAGCGCATCCAGCGCATGAAGGAACTCGAGGAAATCAACTTCGAAGATGTCGCCGGTTCCGGCCACACCAAGAAGGAGCTCCTCCTGCTGCAGCGCGAGCTGACCAAGCTGCAGAACAATCTGGGCGGTATCCGCAACCTCACGAAGGCTCCGTCCATCGTCTGGGTTGTCGACACCAAGAAGGAGCACCTCGCGATCGACGAGGCCAAGAAGCTCAACATCCCGGTTGTCGCTATCCTTGACACCAACTGCGATCCCGATGAGGTCGACTTCCCGATCCCGGGTAACGACGACGCCATCCGCGCCGTCAACCTGCTGACCCGCGTTGTTGCCGACGCCGTTGCCGAGGGCCTCATCGCCCGCAACAACCGCGCCTCCGGTAACGATGCCGCCGCAGCCGAAGAGCCGCTCGCTGAGTGGGAGCGTGAGCTGCTTGAGGGCAGCGCCGCGCCCGCTGAGGAAGCTCCCGCTGCCGAAGCCCCGGCCGCCGAAGCTCCTGCAGCTGAGGAAGCTCCCGCTGCCGAAGCTCCCGCTGCCGAAGCTCCTGCAGCCGAGGAAGCCCCCGCTGCCGAAGCCCCGGCTGCTGTTGAAGCTCCTGCCGAGGAAGCTGCAACCGGCGAGAGCAAGTAGTTTCAGCGAAAGGGTGCGGGACGTCAAAGCCCGCACCCTTTCGCTTGTGCCGGAGCCTGGATCCGGAGAACTTTCACGCAAATTATCTTTGACGAGAAACCACATCTGAGGAGTTCAAATGGCAAACTACACTGCCGCTGACATCAAGGCTCTCCGCGAGCGGACCGGCGCCGGAATGATGGACGTGAAGAAGGCTCTCGACGAGGCCAACGGCGATGCCGACAAGGCCATGGAGCTCATCCGCATCAAGGGCCTGAAGGGTGCTACCAAGCGTGAAGGCCGTTCGACTGCCGAGGGCCTCGTAGCCGCCAAGGTCGAGGGCAACGTCGGCGTCATGGTCGAGGTCAACTGCGAAACCGACTTCGTCGCCAAGGCCGGGCCGTTCATCGAGTTCGCCAACAAGGTGCTCGCTGCCGCCATCGAATCCGGTGCGTCCGATGTCGAGTCGCTGCTTGCCCACACCGTTGACGGCAAGGCCGTCTCGGAGCACGTCATCGAAGCCGGTGCACTGCTCGGCGAGAAGGTGGACATCCGCCGCGTGGCACGCGTCGAAGGTGAAATCGTTGACGCCTACCTGCACAAGACGTCCAAGGACCTCCCCGCACAGGTAGGCGTGCTCTTCGCCGTCGAAGGCAGCGGAGATGCGGCAGCTGAGGCTACACACGACGTCGCCGTTCACATCGCGGCCTACTCACCGACCTACCTCACCCGTGAGGACGTCCCGGCAGAGTTGGTCGAGACCGAGCGCCGCATCGCTGACGAGACAGCGCGTGCAGAGGGCAAGCCCGAGGCCGCCCTGTCCAAGATCGTCGAGGGCCGCCTGACCGGCTTCTTCAAGGAGGGCGTACTGGTTGATCAGGCGTTCGCCAAGGACGCCAAGAAGTCCGTGGCGCAGGTGCTGAAGGAAGCAGGAGTGGAGCCTAAGGAGTTCGCTCGCTTCCGGGTGGGTGCCTAAACAGTTGTTGTTGGGCCCTCGCGGGTCCGCGTTTCTTTGAGATGATGGAGGGGTGGTCGCCACGGTGGCCGCCCCTCCGTCATGTCCGGTGACACATCCTGCACCGAACCTGCAAGACTGATCCCAATCCATTCATTCGAGATATGCCTGCCGAAGCGAAGACGCTTAGGCAGGCGAGTTCCACCTGATCTGCATTGAGCATTCAGCGCAGCAAGCAATTCAAACGCACGCACGACAGCCCCTGGAGGCATCATGGAGAAATACGATAAGGCTGACCAGAGCGGATCCCCTAGACGGCGTGTGCTGTTGAAGCTTTCCGGAGAAGTCTTCGGCGGCGGAAAGCTTGGAGTGGACCCCGAGATGGTGCGGGGGATCGCTAAACAGATTGCCGCGACCATCGGTGAGGTCGAAGTCGCCATTGTGGTCGGTGGCGGAAACTTCTTCCGCGGCGCCGAACTCTCCCAGAGCGGCATGGACCGTTCCCGTGCGGACTACATGGGCATGCTCGGCACCGTGATGAACTGCCTCGCGCTACAGGATTTCCTCGAACAGGCAGGTGTCGAGACCCGCGTGCAGAGCGCCATCACCATGGGGCAGGTAGCGGAAGCGTATATCCCGCGGCGCGCGATCCGGCACCTTGAGAAGGGCAGGGTCGTAATCTTCGGTGCAGGCGCCGGCCTGCCGTACTTCTCCACAGACACGGTCGCCGCCCAACGCGCTCTGGAAGTCCGCGCCGACGTCGTATTGATGGCCAAGAGTGGTGTGGACGGCGTCTACACCGCCGACCCGCGCAAGGACCCCGGCGCCCAGAAGCTGGACGCGCTGTCCTACGACGACGCGCTGAGGCAGGATATCCGGGTAATGGACCAGACGGCGATGACCATGTGCAAGGACAACAACCTCTCCATGGTGGTCTTTGGCATGGAGGGCGAGGGCAACGTCACCAGCGCGATCATGGGCGAGCGGATCGGCACGGTCGTCACCGCCTGACCGCCGCGCACCCGTGGACGGTCCCAGCGTATCCCCGGCTGTGAACTAGGATTATCAACTGAATCGGACGCTGGAGAAGCAGCGGATTTCGAACCAAAGGAGAAATCGTGATCGAAGAGACTATGTCAGAGGCCACCGAGCGAATGGACAAGGCCGTCGAGGCTGCGAAGGAAGACTTCGCGACCGTCCGCACCGGCCGTGCCAACCCGTCCCTGTTCTCGAAGGTTGTCGTCAACTACTACGGTTCACCCACGCCTCTCCAGCAGCTGGCCTCCTTCCAGAACCCGGAAGCCCGCACGCTGCTCATCACGCCGTTTGACCGGTCCGCGCTCAGCGACATCGAAAAGGCACTGCGCGACTCCGATCTTGGAGCGAACCCGTCCAATGACGGAAACGTGATCCGCGTGGTCCTCCCCGAGCTGACCGAGGAACGGCGCAAGGAATACGTCAAGCTGGTGCGCGGCAAGGCCGAGGACGCCAAGATCCAGATCCGGAACATCCGTCGCAAGGCGAAGGACGGGATCGACAAGGCGGTCAAGGACGGCGACGCCGGCGAAGACGAGGGTGCCCGCGCCGAGAAGGACCTGGACGCACGGACGAAGGCCCACACCGACACCATCGACGACATGCTCAAGCGCAAGGAAACAGAGCTGCTCGAGGTCTGATGAGCGACCCCCAGCCTTCTACCGAGGCTGGCCGCACGCCTGCCGCTGACGCTGCGCACAAGGCAGCGGCCGGCTCACCGGACGCTGGCGTCCTGCCTAAAAGGCGTGCTCTGCGCGAGGCAGCGAAAACCCGCGGAGTCAGCCTGTTCAAGCGCCGTCCGGCGCGCGCCAAGTCCGGAGAAAACTCACGTGCGGGACGGAATCTCCCGGCGGCCATCGTCGTCGGAGTTGCGTTGCTGGTATCGCTGCTGGTGGGGATGCTGTTCCTGCCGCTCGCGTTCGTCGCGCTCACCACGATGATCGGCGTCGTCGGCGTCTGGGAAGTGGGCAGGGCGCTCGAGGTCCGGCAGATCAAGGTGCCCACAGTGCCCGCTGTGGCAGCCGGCGTCGCGCTTCCGTTCGCCGCCTACCTGGGTGGCCCTGAGGCGCTGGCCTTCGCGACGGTGGTATCCGTAACGGCACTGGCATTGTGGCGCAGCCTCGACCCTGCGCCCGATGCCGCGCGAAGCATCATGGCGGGAACCTTCGTTCTCCTGTGGGTGCCGTTCCTCCTCAGCTTTGCGATGCTGCTGCTTCAGGAGCCCTCGGGCGCGATAAAGGTCGCCACTCTGCTGTTGCTCGTGGTATCGAACGACACCTTCGGCTACCTGATAGGCGCATTCTTCGGTAAGCACGCCATGGCGCCGCGCATCAGCCCGAAGAAGTCCTGGGAGGGCTTCGGCGGGTCGATCGGGGGAGCGATGGTGGTCGGCGTCCTCGCGGTGGTGTTCCTGCTGGACCGGCCGTGGTGGGTGGGTATCTGCCTGGCGGTTGCCGTCGTCGCCGCAGCCACTGCCGGAGACCTCGCCGAGTCAATGATCAAGCGTGAACTCGGCGTCAAGGACATGAGCAGTCTCCTGCCCGGGCACGGGGGTGTGATGGACCGGCTCGATTCGATCGTTTTCGCCTCACCGGTTGCCTTCCTGCTGTCCGTTACATTGTTACCCGGAGCACTGTAAAACCGCACGACCGTGCGTCGTGACCGCGTCTGACCGCGTCGGAACTAGGAAAGAGAACGCACAACCATGGATGGAGCACGCAACGGCAGCTCGCCGTTTGCCCGTGTCGGCCGGCGCGAGTATGGCTACAACGCCAGGCAGGTCGACAAGTTCCTGACCCGCGCCCGTACCTTCTACAACTCCGACGGCGCTGACGGCGACCCGGTCACCAGCTCCGACGTCCGCACCATGGCTTTCGATCCTGCCCGTGGCGGGTATGAACCGCGGGCCGTTGACGCAGCGCTGGACCGGCTGGAGGATGTTTTCGCCCAGCGGGAGCGCAACGCCCTCATCGAGGCGAAGGGCGAACAGGCATGGCTCATGCAGATCGGACGCATCTCGGCTGTCCTTCGCGGCCGGCTGCACCGACCTCCGGGTGAGCGTTTCCGGCGTCCGTCGCGGAAGAATGCCACCAGCTACAACATCGAAGATGTGGATGCTCTCTGCAACGAACTGCTGGGCTATTTCGAGAACGACATGCCCCTCAGCGTCGATGTGGTCCGCCGGGCGGTTTTCCGGGAAGCCATCGGCCGGGACGGTTACGAGGAAACCCAGGTGGATGCCTTCCTCGACCGCGTGGTCGGGCTCATGGCAGCCATTGATTAATCAGGTCTCGCGTACCGGCGTTCAGGCAATCTCAGGCGTATGCAGCCGCGCGAGCACCCGCGACGTGTTCTTCGGCCTGCGCCGGGCGGTCAGGCGTGACACCACAATGGTGATCGCGAATGCCGCCGGAACCGTCCAGAGGGCGGGCAGCCGAAGCCACTGCGGCGCCTGATCGACGCCCAGGACGGCAGCCAGCAGGATTGAGCTGCCGCACAGGACTGCACCGGAGAGCATGCCCGCCATTGCGCCGGCGTCCGTGAGCCCGCGCCACCAGATGCCTAGCACCAGCAGCGGGCAAATGGTGGACGCCGTGAACGCGAACACCATGCTCACGCTGCCGGCCAGCGCGAGCGTGTCCGTCAGCAGGGCAAACCCCAGCGGAATGAGCGCCGAGACAACCGCCGCCCAGCGGAACCCCGACACACTCGCACGGAAAAAGTCCTGGCTCACCACGCCGGCGAGCGAGACGATCAGGCCGCTGGACGTCGAAAGGAATGCAGCGAACGCTCCGGCGGTGACGAAGGCCGAGAGCACGTCGCCGGTAGGGCCGTCGAAAATGCGGCTCGGCAGCAGCAGTACGGTGGCATCGGCTGCTCCCTGCACTGCCAGGTCGGGCGTGTGTATCCTGCCAAGCACCCCGTAGAGGGTGGGAAACAGGTAAAACACGGAGAGCAGCCCCAGCACAATGAGGGTGGTTCTGCGCGCCGATGCTCCGTCGGGATTGGTGTAGAAGCGCACGAGCACGTGCGGCAGGCCCAGGGTACCGAAGAGCAGCGCGATGACCAGGGAGAAGTTCTGGTACAGCGAGGCATCCGGCATGGCGTCGAGTCCGGAACTGAACACGGCGCCGTCGTTCGTCAGCGATTCTCCGGAGCCTGACAGTTGGATCAGGATGAAGACCACCGGAACGGCAAGTGCCGTCAGCTTAAGCCAGTACTGGAAAGCCTGAACGAAGGTAATGGAGCGCATCCCGCCGGTGATTACGCTCAGACACACAACGACGACGACGGCCACCGAGCCCACCCAGGACGGCAGGCCGGTGGTGATGCGCACCGTCAGCGCTGCACCGTGAAGCTGCGGGACGATGTAGAGCCAGCCGACCGCGATGACGAGGAGGCTGGTCACCCGGCGGACGTTGCGCGAGTCGAGGCGGGCCTCGGCGAAATCGGGGATGGTGTACGCGCCGGAGCGCCGCAGGGGAGCGGCCACGAACAGGAGCAGCATGAGGTATCCGGCGGTGTAGCCGATGGGGAACCAGAGGGCGTCCACACCCGAGAGCAGGATCAGCCCGGCCACGCCGAGGAAGCTGGCGGCGGAGAGGTATTCGCCGCCGATCGCAGAGGCGTTCCACCAGGGCCGCACGGTACGTGAGGCCACATAGAAGTCTCCGGTGGTGCGCGAGATCCGCAGCCCATAGATTCCGATCAGGACGGTGGACAGCGCGACGAGAACCAGCGACACATACCCGACAACCGGATTCAGTTCGGGGAACGTCACTGGTCGTCCACCAGGTCGCGGAAGCGCCGCTCGATGCGTCCGGCGCTTCGCACGTACAGAACGGCGCAGCCGATCACGAGCGGATAGATGCCCAGACCGAGGACGAGCCAGGGGACGGGGACAGTTGCGATTGTCCACGTGTTGATCGCCGGGAAGACACTGAACAGCACAGGGATGCCGGCGAGAATCACCAGGAAGCCGGACGCCACCACCGCGGCCAGCCTCAGCTGGGACCGGATGAGCGAGCGCACGAAGAGTTCCCCGACGTCGGACTGCTCAGCCATTTCCCGTGAGACGGGATAGGTTCCGGCCGGCCCCGTTGCAGATTGGGGTGCGGTGACACGGACCCGTGCCGGGCCGGGTTCAGGCTCTGACATGGTGTTACTGCCCGGGCCGCAGGCGCGTGGCTTCAAGCTTGCCGCGGATCTCGGACAGATGGCGCCGGCTCACCGGCAGTTCCGCGTCACCCACCAGCACGCTTGCCCTGCCCGTTCCGAGCTTGACCTGGGTCACCTGATCCATTGCCACCAGGTAGGAGCGGTGAGTACGCAGGAACCCGGCGTCAGCCCACTGCCGTTCGAGGTCATTCAGGGGAATCCGGATGAGGTAACTCGCCTCTGCGGTGTGGAGCCGTGCGTAGTCGCCCTGGGCCTGGACGTACCGGACCTCGTCGCGCCTGATCATCCTGCTGATGCCGCCCTGATCAACAGTGATGACCTCCGGGGTCGTGGCGCCGTCCTCCATCAGTTCGCAGATGCGGCGCACTGACTCGGTGAGCCTCTCGGTGCGGACCGGCTTCAGGAGATAGTCGACGGCGCGAAGTTCGAACGCCTCCAGCGCCCGGTCTTCATCTGCGGTGACGAAGACGACGGCGGGAGGCCGGCTGAAGCGCGAGATGACCCTTGCGATGTCCAGGCCGGACAGGGACGGCATGTGGATGTCGAGGAACAGCGCATCGATCGGGTGGCTCTGCAGGATCCTCAGGGCCTCGGCGCCGCTCGATGCCTGGTGGATGGTGTCGACCCGGACGTCCTTGGACAGCAGGAAGCCCAGTTCTGCGAGTGCCGGAAGTTCATCGTCGACGATGACCACGTTGACCATGGTCCCAGATTACGCGGAAAGTTCAGCCGGCCACGTTCCTGTGCATGTGGTTGGGTATGGGTCCAGTGCGGATCAGGTCTGATGATCGGGCTGTGACTTGGGAATGCGCAGCGTGATCAGTGTGCCGGCGCCGGGCGCCGTGTCGATGATGAGGCCGTGGGCGTCGCCGTAAACCTGCCGCAACCTCGAATCGACGTTACGCAATCCGACATGGACGCCGTCCACATGCCCGGCAAGCACGGCGCGCAAGCGGTCGGGGTCCATGCCCACGCCGTCATCCTCAACTGTCACTTCGGCGTACGCGCCGGCGTCGTGTGCTGTGATGGTGATGTTGCCGGTTCCATCCTTAGAATCCAGGCCGTGCCTCACTGCGTTCTCCACCAGCGGCTGCAGGCTAAGGAAGGGGATGACGGTGCTGAGTACCTCCGGACCGATCTGCAGGCTGACCTTGAGCCGGTCCCCGAAACGCGCGCGTTCGAGGAGCAGGTAGCGGTCGATGGACCTGAGCTCCTCGGCCACGGTGGTGAAGTCACCGTGGCGGCGGAAGGAGTAGCGGGTGAAGTCGGCGAACTCCACCACGAGTTCGCGCGCCCGCTCCGGATCGGTGTTGATGAAGGAAGCGATCGCGTTCAGGGAGTTGTAGATGAAGTGCGGGCTGATCTGTGCGCGCAGTGCCCGAACCTCCGCTTCCATGAGCTGGGTGCGGGAGGAGTCCAGTTCGGCCAGCTCCACCTGGGTGGCCACCCACGCGCCGACCTCGTTGGTTGCCCGGACGAGCCCTGCGTTGACCGAGGGCGCGAACGCGCCGACCGTTCCGACCACCCGCCCGTTCACACGGATCGGCGCAACCACAGCCTCGGTCAGACCGTTCCTGTCTCCTGTCACATTTGCCAGCTTTGACTGCTTGAAGATCTGTGTGCGCCCGCTGGCCAGTACCTCCCGGGCAACGAGCATTACCTCCGGCGGCTCCGGCGCGGTCCCCTCCCACGCCAGGACGCCGTTGGCGTCCGTCACCAGCAGCGCCTGGCAACGCAGCAGGCCGCGCAGGTGCCTCGCGGCTTTCGAAGCACCGCTCGGCGTCAGGCCCGTTCGCAGGTGTTCCGATGCCAGGGCCGCCGTATGCAGTGTGGCGTAGGTGGCGCGATCGGCGTCGGAACCGAGATCACGGTAGGAGCGCGAGAACTTGAATCCCAGGACCGCCACCACAGCAAGGGTGATGGTAACGACGGCGGCCACAAGCGCGACGTCGACGGCAGGGCTGAGCATGGCTCAAGACTAACCGCGAACACCGGGACGAAATGCAACCGTTCGTCGCAACGGGGCACCGTTTACCGCACGTCGATGCCCGTTGAGCGACGTGCCCTCCCAAGGCCTTGGCACCCGCCCGCGGATTAATCCACAGTGATGGGAGTCACACTCCCGCGCCGTGTCCCGCCTTCCGCGGTGCCGAGCCCGCGTGGGAGCCCCTAACGAGGAGGTATCCATGGGTCCTGACCCATCCACGGGCGCACCGCCGTCCGCCCCGGTGGACTTCACGGAAGTCCAGCAGAGGCCGCAGTTCAAGGAACTCAGAAGGCGGCACCGCAGCTTTGTCTTTCCCATGGCCGCCGCGTTCCTGCTGTGGTACTTCCTGTACGTCCTGCTTGCGGACTACGCGCACGAATTCATGTCCACGCCCGTCTTCGGACACGTCAACATCGGACTGCTCCTCGGTCTCCTTCAGTTCGTTAGCACCTTTGCCATCACCATGTGGTACGTCAGCTACGCGAACAAGCGGCTCGACCCCATCGCGGAGGAACTGCGAAATGACCTCGAGGCCCAGGCTCCAGAGGTCTTCCACGACGAGGGAGGCATCAAATGAGGCAGTTCCTGCCGTTGCAGACCGTAGAAACAACCACGGTCGGCGAGCCATGGCTCAACATCACCATCTTCGGACTCTTCGTTGCGATCACGTTGGTGATCGTGCTGCGCGCCAGCCGCAACAATAAGACCGCTGCCGACTACTACGCGGCAGGCCGGTCCTTCACCGGGCCGCAGAACGGGACGGCGATCGCAGGGGACTACCTGTCTGCTGCGTCCTTCCTCGGCATCGTTGGTGCCATCGCCATCAACGGCTACGACGGATTCCTGTACTCCATCGGGTTCCTGGTGGCCTGGCTGGTGGCGCTCCTGCTCGTAGCGGAGCTGCTGCGCAACACCGGTAAATTCACCATGGCGGATGTCCTGTCCTTCCGGTTGCAGCAGCGCCCGATCCGCATTGCCGCGGCCATCACCACCCTCGCCGTGTGCTTCTTCTACCTTCTGGCGCAGATGGCAGGCGCAGGCGGCCTGGTGTCGCTGCTCCTGGGCATCGACGACCGCCTGGGCCAGTCCCTGGTGATCACCGTGGTGGGCGCGCTCATGATCCTGTACGTGCTGATCGGCGGCATGAAGGGCACCACCTGGGTCCAGATCATCAAGGCCTGCCTGCTTATCGCCGGTGCCTTCGTGATGACGGTGTGGGTCCTGGCGCTTCACGGCTTCAATCTGTCAACCCTGCTCGGCGCGGCAATCGAAACCGCGGGCAACCCCGCGATCACCGGACCCGGCCTGCAGTACGGGGCAACCGGCACAACGCGCCTGGACTTCGTGTCGCTGGCCCTCGCGCTTGTCCTCGGGACGGCCGCCCTGCCGCATGTTCTCATGCGCTTCTACACCGTGCCCACAGCCAAGGAAGCCCGACGATCGGTGGTGTGGGCCATCTGGCTCATCGGAGCGTTCTACCTCTTCACGCTGGTACTCGGCTATGGTGCCGGAGCCTTGATCGGCGCAGACCGCATCAACGCTGCTCCCGGCGGCGTGAACTCGGCTGCTCCGCTGCTGGCGTTCGAACTCGGCGGACCGCTGCTGCTCGGGGTCATCTCGGCAGTCGCTTTCGCCACGATCCTCGCCGTGGTCGCCGGCCTCACCATCACCGCGGCAGCTTCGTTCGCCCACGACATCTACGCGAACGTTGTACGCCGGGGACAGGTTGATCCCGATGGCGAGGTAAAAGTGGCACGGCGCACCGTCGTCGTCATCGGAGTCCTGTCCATCCTGGGCGGAATCGGTGCGCAGGGACAGAACGTCGCCTTCCTCGTTGCCCTGGCCTTCGCCGTGGCGGCAAGCGCCAATCTGCCTACAATCATCTACTCGCTGTTCTGGCAGAAGTTCAACACCCAGGGCGCGCTGTGGAGCATGTACGGCGGCCTGCTCACTGCGATCATCCTGATCGCATTCTCGCCGGTGGTCTCCGGCGGGGAAAAGTCAATGATCCAGGCGGCGGACTTCTCCTGGTTCCCGCTCAGCAACCCGGGCATCGTCTCGATTCCGCTGGCGTTCTTCCTCGGCTGGCTCGGCACTGTGCTGGCCAAGCGTACGGAAGATGCGCAGAAGCAGGCTGAGATGGAGGTCCGGTCGCTGACCGGCGTAGGTGCCGAAAAGGCCACCAGCCACTAATCGGGGAAATATCGGAAGGGGCCGGAATCGTTTCGATTCCGGCCCCTTCTGTCGCATCCGGCAGCTCTGCCCGGTAGGCCAGCGGTTCTAGTGGTCCGCGTGATCTGCCGGTTCGGGCAGCGAGCCATGCTGGCCGTGAGGCACAGCGTCGTTGCCGGCCGTCGAGGCGGCGAGTCCCGGCGTCGTAATACCGGCTACCAGCACGGCTGAGAGGAAGAGCCCTCCGAGGAGCTTGCCGGGTGAGACCGGCGTCGAGGGGAGCGTCCGTCCGGCGCGACGGCGCAGGGCACCGTGGCAGCCGAGCTGCAGGAGAACGAGCGCCAGAGCCGATGCCAGGGTTAGATCAAAATCCCGGTTGCCGACCGGCGCCAGCAGTGTATTCCAGGCAAGGACTCCCAGTACGACGACGCCGGCAACAGGAAGAATCCCGGGTACGGACACCGCCAGCAGCCTGCTCGCACGGTTCCGGCCGGGCAGGCCGCGCAAGGCCAGAATTCCCCAGGCGGTCAGTACCACCGCCCAAAGGCCGACGACGCCTCCGAGGACATGGTTCATGACAGTTCCCGGAGCCAGGAGCGCATCAGCCGCGAGCGCGAAGAAGGTCAGGCCGGAGCCGAGGGCCGTGAAGCCGGACAACAGGCCGAGCAGTTCATCAGCGGACCCTTGCCCGGCATCGGCATCGGCATCGGCACGACGAGGAAGAGCGGGACGGACCCGCCCTTCCAGCGCAGCACTGTTCATGGACGTGTCGCCCGGACTACGCGGTGTGGGCGTGGGCGCGTGAGGTGCGGACGCTCTTGTCCTGCGACAGGCCTACGCCCAGCAGGAGAACGGCGCTCGCAAGGTGCAGGACGTTGTCCGCACCGTTGAGGGCGATGATGTTCAGCGAGGTGCCCACAAGGAAGAGCCCGAGGATTCCGACCAGCAGGTAGACGGCTCCGACGGTGGTGTTGACGCCCTTGGCGGCGTTCACCGACTTGAGGCCGGCCATCAGCAGGGCGGCGCCGATCGCCAGGTGAATGATGTTGTGGAGGGGGTTGACCTCGAAGATGATCAGCGTGTTGCCCTCGGTCGCGAAGAAACCGACGCCGGCGGTCACGAAAAATCCGAGGATTCCGACAAGCAGGTAGACGACGCCGAAGACGGTTGCGAGAAGACGGTTGGGGGAGGAGCTCATGGTGATGCCTTTCCGTTTGGTGTGTGCTCCGGAATGGAGCTCTGCACACCATTCGCGTCTACAGGCGTTCCGGATGGTTCCGCCTGCAGATCCGCGCGGTTACTCCTCTGATCCGCGCTCCAGCAGGGGCTCCATGCGGTACGGGATCAGCTCGTGCATCGCGAGGGAGGTGTCGCAGCGTTCCACACCGTCACACGCCAGGATCTTCCCGTTGATCCGGAAGAGATCCTCGGCGTCCACCGACACCACCCGCACGAGGATGTCCGCCTGCCCGGTCAATCCGTGAGCCTCCAGAACCTCCGGGATATCGGCCAGATGGCCGGTGATAGCCGCGAGCTTCCGCTGGTCCACATGGATCTGGATGAACGCGGTGAGGGGGTACCCCAGTGCCGCCGGGTTGATGCGGCGTTCGAAGGAGAGGAACGTCGAATTCTTCTCGAGACGGGTCATGCGTGCCTGCACGGTATTGCGGGAGAGTCCCAGCGTCTGGGCGAGGGCGACGACGGTCCGCCGAGGGTCACGTGCAAGGGCGAGCAGAAGCCGCGTGTCGGTACCGTCAGGGAGCTGCATACTGCGCAACGGTAGCACGGGCACGGGGTAGGAAATAGAGCATAATGCTCACTAAAACCAGAATCGGTTGTGCTGTGTGGGTCACGTGAGTATCGTCACAATTACCACGGGCAATGATGCCCCTCGGCCCTTTCACAGCGCCGGAGGACGCGGTTCGCGGGTGTGTGGGAACGCCGATGCTGCTAGCGAGAAGGATGAGTGAACGTGCCTCTGAACAATGAAGCGGACGCCGCGCAGGACGAGCCGGTACAGCTCATCTCGCCCCAGGGTGAACGACGCAGCAACGCCGTGTATGACCGCTGGGTCTCCGACATCGACGGCGCGGCTCTGCAGGCCCTGTACGAGGACATGGTGGTTGTCCGCAGGATAGACGCCGAAGCGACAGCACTCCAGCGCCAGGGCGAACTTGCACTCTGGCCGCCCTTCCTGGGCCAGGAAGCGGCGCAGATCGGCTCAGGCCGTGCGCTCCGCGAGGATGACTTCGTTTTCTCCAGCTACCGCGAGAACGCTGTCGCGTACTGCCGCGGCGTGGACCTCACCGACATCCTGAGGGTCTGGCGGGGTAACGCCTCGTCCGGCTGGGACCCCTATGCCATCAATATGGCCACGCCGCAGGTGATTATCGGAGCCCAGACCCTGCACGCCACCGGATATGCCATGGGCATCCTGAACGACGGCGCGGACTCCGTAGCCGTGACCTACTTCGGCGACGGCGCCACCAGCCAGGGCGACGTGAACGAAGCCATGGTGTTCGCGGCCAGCTACCAGGCCCCGGTCATCTTCTTCTGCCAGAACAATCAGTGGGCCATTTCCGAGCCGGTGCGGCTGCAGGCACATGTGCCCATTGCCCGCCGTGCACCCGGCTTCGGCATTCCGTCCGTTCGGGTGGACGGCAACGACGTGCTCGCCTGTCTTGCCGTCACCCGCGAGGCCCTCGACCGCGCCCGCACCGGCGGCGGCCCTACTTTCATCGAGGCAGTGACCTACCGGATGGGCCCGCACACGACGGCCGATGACCCAACCCGCTACCGTGACCCGAATGAACTCGAGGACTGGGCTGCCAAGGACCCCATCGCGCGCCTGGCCGGGCTGCTGGATGCACAGGGTCTCCTGCCCGCTGAGGTGAGCGATGCGGTCAAGGCCAAGGCCGACGACGTCGCGGCCCGCCTCCGGGAGGGCTGCATCTCCATGCCGGAACCGGCAGCGCTCGACGTCTTCAAGCACGTCTACAGTGAGCCCAACTCGTGGCTCGAGCGCCAACAGGACCAGTACGAGCACTACCTGACCTCATTCGAGGCCTCTGAGGAAGGGAGCCGCTGATGTCCACCATGACATTCGGCCGTGCCATCAACGCAGGTCTTCGCAGGGCCATGGAGGATGATCCGAAGGTCGTCCTCATGGGCGAGGACATCGGGAAGCTCGGTGGTGTCTTCCGCATCACAGACAGTCTGCAGAAGGACTTCGGGCCGCACCGTGTCCTGGATACGCCGCTCGCGGAATCCGGCATCATGGGGACGGCAGTCGGCCTGGCCTACCGCGGTTACCGTCCCGTCGTCGAAATCCAGTTCGATGGTTTCATCTATCCGGCGTTCGACCAGATCGTGTGCCAGGTAGCGAAGCTGCACTACCGCACGCAGGGCGCCGTGAAAATGCCGCTGACCGTCAGGGTCCCGTTCGGCGGCGGTATCGGATCCCCTGAACACCACTCGGAGTCGCCCGAGGCCTACTTCACCCATACCTCCGGGCTGAGGGTGGTCAGTGTGTCCGACCCACAGGACGCCTACGTGGTGATCCAGCAGGCGATTGCCAGCAATGACCCGGTCCTGTTCTTCGAACCGAAGCGCCGCTACCACGTGAAGGGTGAGGTGGACGAGAGCGTCGACATCACCGCTACAAGCATGAACGACGCACGCGTGGTCACCGAGGGCAGCGACGTCACGCTGGTCACCTACGGACCGCTGGTACCGACGGCGCGCGACGCTGCCATTGCAGCCTCCGACGACGGCGTCTCGGTTGAGGTGATAGACCTGCGTTCCCTTGCGCCGATCGATTTCGCGACGGTGGAGAAGTCCGTCCGGAAGACCGGGCGTCTGGTCATCACCCATGAGGCCCCGCAATCCGGCGGTCTTGGCGCGGAGATCGCGGCGAGCATCACCGAGCGCTGCTTCTACTATCTGGAGCACGCCCCCGTCCGCATCACGGGATTCGACATTCCGTACCCCTACTCCAAGCTGGAGTTCCACCATCTGCCGGACCTGGACCGGATACTGGACGGAGTTGACCGCGCCCTCGGCCGGCCGAACTCTCTGAGCGGACTGGAAGGATAGTGGCGCCGGTGATCAAGGAATTCCGACTGCCCGACCTCGGCGAAGGCCTGACTGAATCGGAGATTGTCGCCTGGCATGTCGCGGTCGGCGACACGGTGGAGCTCAACCAGGTCATCGCCGACGTCGAAACCGCGAAAGCGGTGGTCGAGTTGCCTTCTCCCTACGCCGGGGTAGTCGCGAAGCTGCATGAGCAGCCGGGGACCGTGGTGGAGGTCGGTTCACCGATTGTTTCCTTCGACGTACCGGGGTCCGGTGCCGCGGCCGGCAGCGAGGAAGCACCGGTGGAGAAAGATCCCGAGCCGGCCAAACGGGAGCCTAATCTCGTGGGCTACGGCGCAGCGGTTGAAAAGACGGGACGGCCCGCCCGGCGGGCCCGGCGCGGTGACTCGGCGAACGCCGCCGCTCCTGCCCAGACCGAGCAGGCTCCAGCTCCCGCTGGGACCGAGGAACCGGGTCCGGCCGTGGCCGATGAACCGGCTCCGGCAGCTGCCGTTGACGAGGCACCGCGGGAGCGTCCGCGGTCAACGCCGCCGGTGCGCAAACTCGCGCGCGATCTCGGCGTCGACCTCGCACAGTTGAACGGCACCGGTCCGGAGGGGCTCATCACCCGGGAAGATGTCCTGGCGGCACAGCAGGAAGGCCATCGCGAGGCGCAGCCTACGCAGGAAGCCGCCGCGCCGCCGCCGCGCGCTGCCGGCCAGCGGGAAACACGTACGCCGATCAAGGGTGTGCGCAAGCACACCGCCGCCGCGATGGTGGCCAGCGCCTTCACCGCGCCGCATGTCACTGAGTTCCTGACCGTGGACGTCACGGCGTCGATGGACCTCCTCGCCCGGCTGAAGTCGAGCAGGGCGTTCGCGGACGTCCGTATCACCCCGTTGGCGCTTGTAGCCAAGGCCCTATGTATTGCGCTGGACCGGAACCCCACGCTGAACTCGCGGTGGGACGAAGCCGCCCAGGAGATTGTGCAGCATCACTACGTGAACCTCGGCATAGCGGCGGCGACACCGCGGGGGTTGATGGTGCCGAATATCAAGGAGGCACAGGCGCTTGGTCTGCGTGAACTGGCTACTGCCTTGCAGGACCTGACGGACACCGCCCGTGCCGGCAAAACCAGTCCCGCAGACCTGTCCGGCGGGACCATCTCGATCACCAACGTCGGAGTCTTCGGGATCGATGCGGGAACGCCGATCCTCAATCCGGGAGAAGCCGCGATCCTCGCCATGGGCTCGGTACGGAAGGTGCCATGGGAGTATCAGGACGAGATTGCGCTGCGGCAGGTGATGACCCTGAGCCTGTCCTTCGATCACCGGCTGGTGGACGGCGAACAGGGATCCCGCTTCCTCGCGGACATCGGCACCATCCTGTCCGATCCCGGCATGGTCCTGACGATGGTCTGAGAAGTGCTGCGCAGCTCCGGCGGACCGGACGCCGTCCGAATCCGCCGGAGCTGCGCAAAAACCTCCGTGGGAATTACAGCTAGCGCAGCTCGAGGAGAAGTTCCTTGACCACCGCGCCACGCGCGTTGGCAAAGCCCTGCGTCTCGCCCACCTGCGTGAAACCGTAGCGCTCCAGGATGCGGATCGAGTTGGTGTTGTCGACAACAGCGCGTGCCCGCAACGGACGCTCCGTGAATTCCTCGAGGAACTGGCCGACTGCCGCCGTCGTAATTCCCTGTCCCCACCGGGCCTTGTCAATCCAGTAGCTGATTTCCGGGATGTCGCCGTCCCGGTAGGCAAGGATGCTGCCCACCACGTCGCCGTCAGCGACGATGGTGCGGACCGTGACGGTGGGATCATTCAGGATGTTTTGCCAGTGGTGGTTGAAGACACCCCGGTCCGAGGGGTTCTTGGCACTGAAGGCGGCCATGTGGTTGGCGCTGGGGTCTAGCTGGTGGGAGAAGAACTCATCCAGGTCGGAGGGTTCAACGGCGCGTAGCGTGATCACTGGAAGCTTTCAGGTAGGCGGAACTGGTTTATTTCAGCGAAGTTCTTGTGCACTCGATGTGCATCTCCTTCAGCGTACTAGGACGTGACGTGTCGGTGTCCTTCGCGTACTTACGCCGCAACGCTGAGGGCCGCCCAGGCCATCTCCTCAAGCAGCTGGCGCAGTTCAGCGGTGTCCTTGCTGCTGCGGCGACGGTGGGTGGAGTGCGGGGTTGAATTGATGAGTCCGAACGCGGCGTGGGCCTTGCGGCGCAGGTGCGTCCTGTCCGGTCCTGTCGCCAGCTCGGCGAGGGCATCAACCCACACCTCGACGTAGCTGCGCTGCAGCGAACGCACGGTTTCCTGGTCTTCGTCGGCCAGCGAACTGAGGTCGCGGTCCTGCACCCGGATGACGTTGGCGTTGCGGAGGGCGAAGTCCACCTGAAACTCGATCAGGCCGCGTAACGCCTGCTCCGGGCTCGGGGATCCAGCGACAACTGCCCGTCCGCCCTCGAGCAGATCCTGGCTGACGCCGGCCAGCAGCGCCGCGAGGACCGCCGGCTTCCCGCTGAAATGCCGGTAGACAGCCGGCCCGCTCACTCCGGCTGCTGCGCCCAGGTCCTCGATCGACACCCCGTTGTAGCCGCGCTCGGCAAAGAGCTGCGCCGCGGCGTCCAGCAGTGCGGCGCGACGGGACGCCTTGGCCATGCTGCGGCCGGTCATCCGGGTAGGAGCTGGAGCGTCCATGCCCGCCTTTCGTGTCGGAGCGAACCGGGGGAGGGGAATGCCTCCATTCTGGTGGACAGTTCGGTTAATAGCTACTAACCTGAATCTGAGTTAATCCCCGCTAACTGAGTGGTTGCGCACGCGAATCCTGAGTGATCTGCGCACCGGAAGGACGTCAATGGAGACCCTGGCATCGCGACTTGACCCGAGCGCCGAAGCGTTCCGGCAGAACGACGCCGGTCAGCGGGCACTCGCCACACAACTTCGCGACCGTCTCGCCAGCACGGCATTAGGCGGTCCCGAACGCTCCCGCGAACGCCACGTCAGCCGTGGAAAGTTGCTGCCGAGGGACCGCATCGACCACCTGCTTGATCCTGGGAGCCCCTTCCTTGAGATCGCGCCGTTGGCCGCCAACGGTATGTACAACGATGAGAGTCCCGGCGCGGGGGTCATCGCCGGGATCGGCCTCGTTCATGGCCGGCACGTCCTCGTGATCTCCAACGATGCGACGGTCAAGGGCGGCACGTATTACCCGATGACGGTCAAGAAGCACCTCCGGGCGCAGGAAGTTGCGCTTGAAAACAACCTGCCCTGCGTGTACCTGGTGGACTCAGGGGGAGCATTCCTTCCGAAGCAGGACGAGGTATTCCCAGACCGGGAGCACTTTGGCCGGATCTTCTACAACCAGGCCACCATGTCCGCGCGCAAGGTCCCCCAGATCGCCGCCGTCATGGGCTCCTGTACCGCCGGTGGCGCCTACGTGCCTGCCATGAGCGACGAGACAGTGATCGTCCGGAACCAGGGCACCATCTTCCTCGGCGGCCCACCGCTCGTGAAGGCGGCAATCGGTGAGATCGTCACTGCGGAGGAACTCGGCGGCGGTGACGTACACGCCAAGACCTCCGGCGTCGTCGACCACCTTGCCGAAAATGACCAGCACGCCCTGGAAATCATCCGGGATATCGTCGCGACGCTGCCCAAGCCGGAGAAGGCGTGGACCCCTGACGTGCCCGAAGAGCCGGCCGTGGACATGGAGGGTCTCTACGGCGCCGTGCCGGTTGACGTCAACGCGCCCTATGATGCCCGCGAAATCATTGCGCGGATCGTGGACGGCAGCCGCTTCCATGAGTTCAAGAAGGACTACGGCACCACCCTCGTGACGGGCTTCGCGACGCTGTATGGCCATCGGGTCGGCATCGTCGCAAACAACGGTGTCCTCTTCGGCGAGTCCGCACTGAAAGGCGCCCACTTCATCGAATTGTGTGACCAGCGCGGCATACCGCTGATCTTCCTGCAGAACCTGTCGGGATTCATGGTGGGCCGTGACTATGAAGCGGGCGGCATCGCCAAGCACGGAGCCAAGATGGTCACCGCGGTGGCGACCTGCCGCGTGCCCAAACTGACCGTCGTCGTCGGCGGCTCCTTCGGCGCCGGCAACTATTCGATGTGCGGGCGCGCGTACTCGCCGCGGTTCCTCTGGATGTGGCCGGCCAGCCGTATCTCCGTCATGGGCGGCAACCAGGCATCGTCCGTCCTGAGCACGGTGAAGCGCGACCAGCTTGAGGCGCGGGGTGAGGAATGGAGCACCGAGGACGAGGAAGTGTTCAAGGCCCCGATCCGTGAGCAGTACGAGGCGCAGGGGAGTCCCTACTACTCGACCGCGCGGCTCTGGGACGACGGCATCATCGACCCGGCGGATACCCGCCGTGTCCTGGGCCTCGCGCTCGACGTCTGCTCTAACGCGCCGCTGCCGGAAACCTCCTTCGGCCTCTTCAGGATGTGAGCAGAATGCCAACCTCTCCAACACTCTTCGACACCGTCCTCGTTGCCAACCGCGGTGAAATCGCATGCCGCGTCATCCGGACGCTGCGTGCACTCGGTATCCGATCGGTCGCCATCTACAGCGACGCCGACGCCGGTGCACGCCACGTCCGCGAGGCAGACCAGGCCGTACGCATCGGCCCGGCCGCACCCACCCGGAGCTACCTCAATATCGAGGCGATCGTCGAAGCCTGCAAGGAGACGGGCGCGCAGGCGGTGCATCCCGGGTACGGGTTCCTGAGCGAGAACCAGGCCTTCGCCCGTGCGCTTGACCAGGCCGGCATCGTCTTCATCGGTCCCCGGGTCCACGCCCTGAACGTCATGGGCGACAAGATCAGGTCCAAAAACCACGTCAGCGGCTTCGGCGTACCGGTGGTGCCGGGCATCGCCGAATCGGGCCTGACCGACGAGGACCTCATCAACGCTGCGGACCAGGTCGGGTACCCGCTGCTGATCAAACCCTCGGCGGGCGGCGGAGGCAAAGGCATGCGCGCCGTGGAGCGCCCCGAGGACCTTCCGGACGGCCTGCGGACCGCGCGCCGTGTCGCTGCCTCCGCCTTCGGCGACGACACGCTGTTCCTCGAGCGGCTCGTCCGCACCCCGCGGCACATCGAGGTGCAGGTACTCGCTGACACCTACGGCAACATCATCCACCTGGGGGAGCGGGAATGCTCCCTGCAGCGCCGGCACCAGAAAGTAATCGAAGAGGCCCCTTCCGCGCTGCTCGACGAAGCAACCCGCGCCCGGATCGGCGAGGCGGCCTGCAACGCGGCCCGCAGCGTCGACTACGTGGGCGCCGGCACAGTGGAATTTCTGGTCTCGGATGACGCGCCCGATGAGTTCTTCTTCATGGAAATGAATACCCGGCTGCAGGTGGAACACCCGGTCACCGAAATGGTCACGGGCGTCGACCTCGTCGAGTGGCAGGTGCGCATCGCGGCCGGCGAGAAGCTCACGGTTACCCAGGACGACGTCGTACTCACCGGCCACGCGGTGGAAGCGCGCGTGTACGCGGAGGATGCGGAGGCCGGCTTCCTGCCCTCGGCGGGCACCGTCGTCGACCTCGCCGAACCGGAGGGCGAGGGCATTCGCGTGGACAGCGCGCTGCTTCCGGCACTCGAAATCTCCCCGACCTACGATCCGATGCTCTCCAAGGTCATCGCGTGGGCCGACTCCCGCGCCGAGGCTCTCGACCGGCTGGACCGCGCCCTCGCACAGACCAAAATCGCCGGGCTGCGCACCAACGTGGAGTACCTGCGGCTGCTGATCAATGACGACGACGTCCGCGCAGGCCGGCTCGACACCACCATGATCGAGCGGAAGCTTCCCCGCCTGGCCTTCCGGACGGCGACTGACGCCGAGATCGCTGCTGCCGCCGTCGTACTCGCCGGGGCGGTGTCCGGTGGAAGTGCAGGACAGGACTCAGCCTCGCCCTGGCACACGAGGGACGGTTGGCGGATCGGTGGGGTACCGGCGGCAGTACCCGTGCGGCTTTCCGTCGGGAACACCGCGTCCCGGACGGTTCTCATCACGACCAGCGGTGAGCACAGCGTCGTGGACGTCGATGGAAACCGTCACAGGGTTTCCTGGCTGAAGGCAGGCAAGGTCGCAGAGGCGCCCCGCGCCGTCGTCGACGGCGTCACCCTCGACACGCGCCTTGTTCCCCACGGTTCCACTCTCTGGCTGACGGACGACGGCTGGTCCCAGCCCGTCCGGATGCTCTCCCGCGAGGAAATCCTGCAGGCTCAGCTGGCCTCCATCGCCCGCACCGAAGGGGCCGCTGACCCGGAAGTGCGCTCGCCGATGCCGGGCACCGTCATCACCGTGAACGTGGCCGACGGCGATCTGGTGGAGGAGGGGCAGGTCCTGGTGAGCGTCGAAGCCATGAAGATGGAACACCAGCTCACCGCAGCCGTTGCCGGCACCGTCGCCATCACCCTCAGCCCCGGCGACCTGGTCTCCGCGAACCAGATTGTCGCACGAATCCATCCCGTATCAGCCGGTGAAGCAGAAGACCCTGCCGCAGCCGGTGCCGCCCCTAGTGAACAGGAAGACCCCGAGTCATGAATTTCGAACTGAGCGAGGAATACCAGGACCTTGTCGATACCGTCCTGGAGTTCGCAGACCAGGTTGTAGCGCCGGTCTCCGCCAAACACGACGAAGAGCACAGTTTCCCCTACGACGTGGTCGCCCAGATGGGCGAGATGGGTCTGTTCGGGCTCCCCTTCCCTGAACAGTACGGCGGGATGGATGGCGACTACTTCGCTCTGTGCCTCGCCCTCGAGCAGCTGGCGCGCGTCGACCAGTCTGTTGCCATCACCCTGGAGGCGGGCGTGTCCCTCGGCGCCATGCCTGTGTTCAGGTTCGGCACCGAGGAGCAGAAGCAGCAGTGGCTACCGATGCTGACCAGCGGTGAGGCGCTCGCCGGATTCGGGCTGACCGAGTCGGAGGCGGGTTCGGACGCATCGGGGACCAAGACGAACGCCCGACTCGTTGACGGCCATTGGGTCATCAACGGCACGAAGGAGTTCATCACCAACTCGGGTACCGACATCACCCGCCTCGTGACGGTCACTGCGGTCACCGACACCGCCACGCGGGAAGACGGCTCGGTGAAGAAGGAAATTTCCACGATTCTCGTGCCCACCGACACGCCCGGATTCACCGCGGAGAAGCCTTACAACAAGGTGGGCTGGAATGCCTCGGACACGCATCCGCTGACCCTGAAGGACGTCCGGGTTCCGGAGGCGAACCTGCTCGGAACCCGCGGACGTGGTTACGCGAACTTCCTGCAGATCCTCGACGAGGGCAGGATTGCCATTGCCGCTCTCGCAACCGGGGCAGCACAGGGCTGTGTGGAGCAGTCGATCAGCTACGCCAAGGAACGTCAGGCCTTCGGGAACAACATCGGCGCCTACCAGTCCATCCAGTTCAAGATCGCCCGCATGCAGGCACGCGCCCACACGGCACGCCTGGCCTACTACGACGCCGCCGCCCGGATGCTGGCGGGGAAGCCGTTCAAGACGCAGGCGTCCATCGCTAAGCTGGTCGCGGGCGAGGCAGCCATGGACAACGCCCGTGACGCCACACAGATCTTCGGCGGCTACGGGTTCATCAACGAATTCACGGTGTCCCGGCACTATCGTGACTCGAAGATCCTTGAGGTCGGTGAAGGGACCACGGAGGTACAGCTGATGCTCATCGCCCGCGAACTCGGACTCTGACTGCCCGTTTCAGATCATCAAGGTGCCACCGCGCGGATAGAACAAGTAAGGGAGAAGCAGTGATAGACAAAGTCGTCGCCTCGGCAGCCGAGGCCGTAGCGGACATCCCGGACGGGGCGTCCCTGGCCGTCGGAGGGTTTGGGCTCTGCGGAATCCCCGTGGCGCTCATCGACGCCCTGCACGATCAGGGGACCTCCGGGCTTGAAACGATCAGCAACAACTGCGGGGTGGACGGCTGGGGGTTGGGACGGCTGCTCGATGATCACCGCATTCGCCGCACGATCAGCTCCTACGTCGGGGAGAACAAGGAGTTCGCCCGGCAGTACCTGGCGGGCGAGCTCGAGGTGGTCCTGACGCCCCAGGGGACGCTGGCGGAGAAGCTGCGCGCCGGCGGCGCGGGCATTCCCGCGTTCTACACGACGGCGGGCGTGGGCACGCAGGTGAGCGAGGGCGGCCTGCCGCAGAAGTACGACGACGCCGGCAACATCGCCATTGCGTCCGCACCCAAGGAAGTACGGGAATTTGCCGGGCAGGACTACGTGCTCGAGGAGTCAGTCAACCCCGACTTCGCACTGGTCCACGCGTGGAAAGGCGACCGTCACGGCAACCTGGTCTTCCACGCAACGGCCATGAATTTCAATCCGCTGTGTGCCCAGGCCGGCCGGATCACCATCGCGGAAGTCGAGGAGCTGGTGGAGCCGGGTGAGCTGGACCCGGAGCACATCCATACGCCCGGCATCTTCGTGCAGCGGGTTGTTCACGTCCCGGACACCGAGAAGCGTATTGAAAAGCGGACGGTGGCGCTGTCCGCTCCGTCGGCAGCCGGCACCACCGACCAGGCAGGAGCATAGCCATGAATCCGAACAGCCCGCAGGCTCCCCGCCCGGAAGGCGTCCGTCCCGAGTATCGGCGCGCTGCAGTGTCGCATCCCGAGGGCAAGGGCTGGACGCGGAACGAACTTGCCGCCCGCGTGGCGCAGGAGCTCAGCAACGGCCAGTACGTCAACCTCGGTATTGGGATGCCCACCCTGATCCCCAACTACATTCCCGCCGGCGTAGAAGTGGTGCTCCACTCCGAGAACGGGATTCTCGGCGTCGGTCCCTACCCGGGCGAGGACGAGATCGACCCGGACCTGATCAACGCGGGCAAGGAAACCGTCACCGTCAACAAGGGTGCGGCGTTTTTCGACTCGGCCCTGTCCTTCGGCATGATCCGGGGCGGGCACGTCGACGTGGCCGTGCTGGGCGCCATGGAGGTGGCCGCGAACGGGGACCTCGCCAACTGGATGATCCCGGGCAAGATGGTCAAGGGCATGGGCGGCGCGATGGACCTGGTCTTCGGAGCCAAAAAGGTCATTGTGATGATGGAGCACGTGGACCGGAACGGCAGGCCCAAGATCGTGGAACAATGTACGCTGCCGCTTACGGGCAAGGGCTGCGTGGACCGGATCATCACGGACCTCGCCGTGATTGACGTCGTTGCCGCGGGCGGGCAGTCCAGGCTGGTGCTGCGCGAGCTGGCCCCCAACGTGTCCATTGACGATGTGGCGGCAGCCACCGGCGCCGAGCTTTTCGAGGAAGACCAGGAACTGACCGTATGACGGCGAACCCTCCCGAGCGCGTCACCGAGGAGGCGCAGGTGACTGAACATGGCGTGGCTGAACAGCGTGTCATTGAACAGCGCGGACTGTACTTCGAGGAACTCGAAGAGGGCGTGGTGTATGCGCACCGGCCGGGCCGGACGGTTACCGAAACGGACAACGTCCTCTTCACCACCATGACCATGAACACTCAGGGGCTGCACTTGGACGCCGCCTGGAGCGCGGGGCAGCCGTTCGGGCAGCGGCTGGTGAACTCCATGCTCACCCTTGCCACCGTCGTCGGGCAGTCAGTCACCCAGCTCACGCAGGGAACCATCGTGGCCCAGCTTGGACTGACGGATGTCTCCTTCCCGAAACCCCTTTTCCATGGCGACACCCTCTATACCGAGACGGAGATCACCGGGAAACGGCTGTCGAACTCCCGTCCGGGCCAGGGACTGGTGACCATGAAACACACTGGGCGGAACCAGAACGGCGAGGTGGTGGCTCTGGCTACCCGCACCGTGTTGATGTGGTCCTCGGCCGCGCACGGAGAGGGAAAGGGCGTTCATGACTGACTTCACCATGGGCCCTGCACTGCTCTTCTGCCCCGCTGACCGACCTGAGCGGTTCGGCAAGGCTGCCGAGCGCGCCGACGCCGTGATCCTCGACCTCGAGGATGCGGTGGCCCCTGATCGTAAGGCCGGCGCCCGTGAAGCGCTGATCTCGCATCCGCTTGACCCGGCGAAAACTGTTGTGCGGGTGAATCCTGCCCAGAGTCATGAGTTCGCGAGGGACCTCCAGGCCCTCCGGGAAACGAGATACCGGACCGTCATGCTGGCCAAGACAGAGGGATGTGAGGATCTGTGGGCGCTGAACGGCTTCGACGTGGTGGCCCTCTGCGAGACGGCCCGGGGCGTGCAGAAGGCGGGCGAGCTTGCTGAAGAGCCCAACGTCGTCGCACTCATGTGGGGAGCAGAGGATCTGGTCGCCTCGCTCGGTGGGACGGCCAGCCGCAAGGACGACGGCGGCTACCGCCATATCGCGATGCACGCCCGATCCACGGTGCTCCTGGCCGCCGCAGCCGCCGGCAAGCAGGCTGTGGACGCCGTCTACGTCAATATCCCGGATATCGAGGGTCTGACCGAGGAAGCACGTGACGCTGTCGCCTCCGGATTCGGTATGAAAGCCTGCATTCACCCCAGCCAGGTACAGGTCATTCGGGAGGCATACAAGCCTTCGGCCGACGAGGAGCAGTTTGCACGCGAGGTGCTGGCCGAAGCGCAACACCACGACGGCGTGTTCACCTTCCGCGGCAAGATGGTCGATGAGCCGATCCTCCGGCATGCCGAGCAGACCCTGCGACGGGCGGGACGCCTGACCTGAGCCCCGTGGTGCGGGATACTGAGGACATGGATTTCCCTCCAGCGCAGTCCGCGCCGCGCCGCGTCATCATCCTCGGATCCACCGGGTCGATCGGCACCCAGGCGCTCGACGTCATCGCGCAGTCACCACACCTGTTCACCGTGGCGGGCCTGTCCGCAGGTGGTTCCAACCTGCCGCTGCTGGCGGCGCAGGCGGTGGAATCAGGTGCCCCGGCGGTCGCTGCCGCTGTCGGATCCCGGGAAGAACTCGAAGCGGCCATCTCCGAGGCCGCCCGGGAGGCCGGCAAATCCGGGTACCGGCCCGAGCTCTTCACCGGTGCTGACGCATCCGCAAGCCTCGCTTCCTGGCCGGACGCCGACGTCGTCCTCAATGCCATCACCGGCTCGATCGGGCTGGCACCGACCCTCGCCGCACTCAAGCAGGGCCACCTGTTGGCTCTCGCCAATAAGGAATCGCTCATAGCCGGCGGTCAGCTTGTCCGGGACGCAGCACGCCCCGGGCAGATTGTGCCCGTCGATTCAGAGCACTCCGCCATCGCACAGGCGCTCCGCTCCGGGACCCCCGAGGAAGTCGGTCGCTTGGTGCTCACTGCCTCAGGGGGACCGTTCCGAGGCCGTTCGCGCGCCGAGATGGTATCCGTCACCCCGGCTGAGGCGCTGGCGCACCCCACGTGGGACATGGGTCTGATGGTCACCACCAACTCGGCAACGATGGTGAACAAGGCCCTCGAGGTTGTCGAGGCGCACCTGCTGTTCGATGTGCCCCTGGATCGGATCGACGTCGTCGTTCACCCCCAGTCGGTGGTGCACTCAATGGTGGAGTTCATTGACGGGTCCACCATCGCCCAGGCCTCACCCCCCGATATGCGCCTGCCTATCGCCCTTGGTATGGGCTGGCCTGACCGGATACGCGGCGCTGCCGCCGGATGCGACTGGACCACGGCCACCGCCTGGACGTTCGAACCGCTGGACCAGGACGCGTTCCCGGCTGTCGCGCTCGCCAAGGACGCGGCAGCCCGCGGCGGCACGTTCATGGCCGTATACAACGCCGCCAACGAAGAAGCCGTGGCGGCGTTTCATGCCGGGCGGATCGACTTCACCGACATCGTCGACACGGTGCGCGCCGTCGTCGAGAGCCACACCAGTGAGCCGGTGCTTACCCTTCAGTCAGTGCTCGACGCCGAGGCCTGGGCACGGGGCACTGCGCGGATTCGTTGTGGCTTCCAGACTGAGATTCACCCACCACTAAGGAACTGACGAGTGTCGATTTTGCTGTTCATAGCCGGGGTGCTCTTTGTCGCCGTCGGTATCGCGGCGTCCATTGCGCTGCACGAAGTGGGTCACCTGGTACCCGCGAAGCTCTTCAGGGTCCGGGTAACGAAGTACATGATCGGGTTCGGCCCCACCATCTTCTCCAGGCGCAGAGGCGAGACCGAGTACGGCGTGAAGGCGCTCCCGCTGGGCGGGTACGTCTCCATGATCGGCATGTTCCCGCCTGCAAAAGCGGCCGACGGCGGTGCTCCCGTCCGCCAGTCCAGCACCGGTATGTTCCAGCAGCTGGCAGCAGATGCGCGCCAGGTGGCCGCGGAACAGCTTCAGCCCGGGGACGACAACCGCGTCTTCTACAAGCTGCCCATCTGGAAGCGGATCGTCATCATGCTCGGCGGGCCGCTGATGAACCTGCTGATCGGCATTATCATGTTCGCAATCCTCATCATGGGGTTCGGATCTGCGCAGCCCACCACCACCGTCTCTGAGGTGTATAAGTGTGTTGTCCCTGCTGCCCAGCAGCAGGAGACTGGGCAGACTGCCTGCGGGCCGGCAGACCCAGCCGCTCCCGCATTCGAGGCCGGCCTGCAGCCGGGGGACCGGATTGTGGCTTTCGACGGGCGTCAAGTGACCGGTTGGACCGGTCTATCCTCCTGGATTCGTGACGCGGCCGGGCAGGAAGTGCCGATCACCTACGTCCGGAATGGTGAAACGATCAATGCAACGATCGAGCCGTTGCTGACAGAGCGTCCGGTGCCCGACGTCGACGGCAGGGCCAAGCTGAACGCTGACGGCACTCCCATGATGCAGGACGTCGGTTTTATCGGGGTAGGGTCCCGGCAGGAACTGGTGCCGCAGCCGGCATCGGAGGTCATGCCCGCCGTGGGTGAGAGCCTGGTGCGTGTGACCGGCGTCGTGCTCAATCTGCCGCAACGGGTGGCGCAGGTTGCCGAAGCGGCGTTCTCGGATGCGCCGCGCGATCCGGAGGGCCCCATCAGCGTGGTGGGTGTGGGCCGAATTGCCGGAGAAGTCTCTGCGATGGAGGAGATTCCGCTGGAAGCGCGCGCGGCTACCCTCGTGGGTCTTGTCGGCGGAGTCAACCTCGCGCTGTTCGTCTTCAACCTGATCCCGCTGCTGCCCCTCGACGGCGGCCATGTTGCCGGTGCGCTCTGGGAGGGACTGCGTCGGGGCGTGGCGAAGCTCTTCAAGCGGCCGGATCCAGGACCGTTCGATATGGCCAAACTGCTTCCCGTGACCTACGCAGTCGCAATCCTGCTGATGGGCATGGGTGCTCTCCTGATTTACGCGGACATCGTGAAGCCGGTTGATCTCTTCGGATGAGGTTGAATACCGCATTTCACCCTAAAAAGATTGAATTTGGTAAATCAACCGCTTAGGGTTGAGACATGTACGTCCTGACGATCGATCAGCGCAACAGCACCAACGAGTCCGACAGGGTGCCTGACCTGCTACGCCAACTGGATGGGGTTCCCACCGCGATCCCGTTCGAGCGATCGGTCGGCGATGAGATTCAGGGCGTGCTGACCTCACCCGAAGACGTCATCGAAGTCACGCTGCGTTGCCTGCGTGACGGTGGCTGGTACGTCGGAATAGGCGTCGGAATTGTAGAGCTTCCGCTCCCCGCGACTCCCCGCGAGGGAAGGGGAAGCGCATTCGTGGAGGCGAGGGCCGCCGTCGAGCGCGCCAAGAAGACCGGCGATCGCGCTCCTGTCGCCGTGGAGGGCCCGCACGGTGCTGCTGAGGCCGAAGGCGTGCTTTCGCTGATCGGACGCTTTGTTCTGCATCGGTCGGATGCGGAGTGGCGGATCCTGGATCTCCTCGAGCCGCAGCAAAGGGGGAGTCAGTCGGCGGTCGCGCGGGCGTTGGACATCAGTCCGCAGGCCGTGAGCAAGGCGGTATTCCGATCGGGCTGGACCGAAGAGTGGGCCGCGCGTCCGGCAGCCGCAGTACTGTTGCAGCTGGCGGAGGGAAATGTTGAGCAGGCCGCAGATGGGGGAAGAGAATAATGGACTTTTTGTGGGGCTCCATAGCGCTGCTCGTTGCAGGAATTCTTGGTGGGCCCCTCACGCTCGCCGTCCTTCGCCTGGCACGCGCAGTGGAGGAGCAGAAGGAACTCCCCGCTCCGACCGGCCATGATCGGCAGGAACCGGGAACAGAGGCAGCGCTAAGTGAGGCGGCTCCCGACGTACCAGGCGTTCTGCGCGGAGGACTTGTAATCGGCATCCTTGAGCGGACTGCTGTAGCGCTGGCCATTCTCCTGAACGAGCCCGTTGCCATTGCATATGTCGTGGCGATCAAGGGTCTCGGACGTTACGCGGAGCTCAAGGAAACGCCCGCGGCCGCCGAGCGGTTCATCATTGGAACGCTGACGTCTCTCCTCTGGGCCTGCACTGTCGCGGGCCTCACAGCTGTCTACCTGCTCTGATCACGTAGGGTGGATGCATGAGTGTTTTCGCAGTGGAGTACGTGTATGGGGCCGAGTCCGAAGCCCGCCGGGATGAATACCGCCCGGCGCACAGGGAATGGCTGAACCAGCTGGTCGGCAGGGGAAACGTGCTCGCGTCGGGGCCCTTCGCGGACAATGCGGGAGCGCTGCTGCTTTTTGTTGCTGATAGCGAAGCTGAGTTGAATGACCTCCTGAAGCAGGACCCTTTCGCCGCTGCAGGCGTTATATCAGCAGTCAAGACAACACAGTGGAATCCCGTCGTCGGGGTCCTCGCCGAGCACGCGAATCGTTAGCCGGTCCACAGTGATCAGTAACCCGTCCCTCGACACCTAGCCCAAGAACCTATCCCTGGAGGATGCTTTGACCTCGGTCAACCTCGGAATGCCCGCCGCTCCGCCACCCACACTGGCACCGCGGCGCAAGACCCGCCAGATCAAGGTGGGTTCCGTGGGCGTCGGCTCAGACTCGCCGATCAGCGTGCAGTCCATGACCACAACTCCCACCACGGACATCAACGCCACCCTTCAGCAGATCGCCGAACTCACCGCTTCCGGGTGTGACATCGTGCGCGTTGCATGCCCCTCAGCGGACGACGCCGAGGCCTTGCCGATCATCGCCCGGAAGTCGCAGATCCCGGTAATCGCAGATATCCATTTCCAGCCGAAGTACGTGTTCGCAGCGATCGACGCCGGATGTGCAGCGGTTCGGGTGAATCCAGGCAACATCCGGAAGTTCGATGACCAGGTCAAGGAGATTGCCGCCGCGGCGAAGGCCGCCGGCACATCGATCCGGATCGGTGTCAACGCCGGGTCCCTTGACCCGCGCCTGATGGAGAAGTACGGCAAGGCAACTCCCGAAGCGCTCGTTGAATCGGCTGTCTGGGAAGCGTCCCTGTTTGAGGAACACGATTTCCACGACTTCAAGATCTCGGTCAAGCACAATGACCCCGTGATCATGGTGCGGGCGTACGAGCTGCTGGCCGAGCGCGGTGACTGGCCCCTGCATCTCGGCGTGACGGAAGCGGGGCCCGCCTTCCAGGGCACCATCAAATCCGCTACCGCCTTCGGGGCACTGCTCTCCAAGGGAATCGGAGACACCATCCGGGTTTCGCTGTCAGCGCCTCCCGTCGAGGAGATCAAGGTCGGAAATCAGATCCTGCAGTCGCTGAACCTGCGTCCGCGCAAGCTGGAAATTGTGTCCTGTCCCTCCTGTGGCCGTGCCCAGGTGGACGTGTACACCCTGGCGGACCAGGTGACAGCAGGGCTTGAGGGCATGGAGATTCCTCTCCGGGTCGCGGTGATGGGTTGCGTAGTGAACGGCCCTGGTGAGGCCCGTGAAGCTGACCTCGGCGTGGCCTCCGGGAATGGGAAGGGCCAGATATTTGTCAAGGGAGAGGTCATCAAGACTGTTCCTGAGGACCAGATTGTTGAGACACTCATTGAGGAAGCAATGAGGATTGCAGAAGAGATGGGCGAGACCGATGGCGAAACTGCTGGCTCGGGTGGCCCCGTGGTTACCGTCCGGTAGACAGTCGCCAGACGGAGTTGCGTTTCGGACCCTTGCCGGGAAAGACACCTCGCACCTCTGGGAACTGGTGAATTCGGACAGCACGGCCAACGTGTTCATGGCCGCGCATCTGGAGGCAGCCGGTACGGCGGCGCCGTCGTCGTCCGGGGGCGAGGTGATCGGCGCATTCTACGGTTCACGCATGGTTTCGGCGTGTTGGACCGGGGTCAATCTGGTGCCGGTCGGTATGGCCGGAGAAGACGCCGCCGCATTGGGAACCCTACTCGGCGAGAGCGGGCGACGTTTCTCCTCCATCTTCGGTCCCGCAGCGAGTGTGATGGGCCTTTGGTCCACCCTGAGCTCATACAGTCCCGAGCCCTTCGACGTTCGTGCCCAACAGCCCCTGCTCGAGATCCGGGAGCCGTCCCCGGTTCCTCCGTCGACTACGCTGCGGCACACGGAATCAGATGAGCTGGAGAAGATTCTGCCCGCATGCGCGGCCATGTTCGAGGAGGAAGTTGGCTACTCGCCCTACGTCGGCGGCGAGGAGCACTACCGGCGGCGCGTGGCCAGCCTGGTTCGCCGGCGGCACTCTCTCGTGGATTTCGACGACGACGGCCAGGTGATCTTCAAGGCGGAACTTGGAACGGTCTCGGCGAGCACCGCGCAGATCCAGGGTGTCTGGGTCAATCCCGCTTATCGCGGGCAGGGCCTTAGCGCGGCCTACATGTCAGCTGTCGTGGACGAAGCTCTCAAGCTCGCTCCGGCAGCAAGTCTCTACGTGAACTCGTTTAACACACGGGCCCTGGCCCTGTACAAAACCGTTGGGTTCAGGCAGGCGGGTGAGTTCGCCACTGTGCTTTTCTGATCCGACCAACGCATGCATCGTCCCTACGTCCGGAAGGCCCACCATGAGGAGCGTCCCCCGCCTTGTCAGCGGATTCGCTGTTGTCATGGCGCTGGCCGGTTGCAACCCGGAATCAGTGAAGGAACAGTTGCCGGGACAGCCCCCGGCAACAACGGCGGAAGCGAGCCCCTCCAGCACAGTGGAGCCCGCCCCGGGGGAATCGCATCCGGTGGGGGACGGCTCCCAGCTCAGCGCCGGACAGCTCGAGGCCGTGCTCGTTGCAGTCGACGAAGCCGAGCCGCTCAACGCGCAGGTCATTCCGGACGACGAGCTTCGCGCACTGGAGGAAGACGAGGGCGCCCGCCGGGCGGAGGACATTGCTGTGACTCCCGAGGAATGCAACGTCTACGCCGAACCCAGCCCGGAACCGCTTTCAGCTGACGCCAGCCGCGCCGCCATGACGTTTGCGGGGGAGTCCTCGCTTCAGCCGGACACCGTCAGCCTCTCGAGCCTCCCCTCGGAGGACGCGGCCATTGCCCAGATGCAGGCCAGCCGGAGTCAGCTGAACGTGTGTTCCGAGTTCACCATGGAGATCTCGAACCAGGAGATTATGACCACCGTCGTGGAGGTGGAAGTTGATACCTCCGCGGACGAGGATCTTGCCCTGCGCACAACCGTCCAGGTCCCCGGAACCGTCCAGCAGTCCATGACGGTGAGGTCCGTGGTGGACAGCACGGTGATCGACGTGCTGGTGGGGAGTTCGAGCGATTCGGAAGCCGATATTGCCCGGGCCGAACGGCTGACGGATCTGGTTGTGGCGGAGCTTCGCCTGCTTTGAGCGCGCGTGTCACTGACTACCCGCCGGACCGGTTAGATTGGTAGGTATTGTTTGCTGCCGCCATATTTTCTTCATTCGCGGCAGAAAGTGCCAAAGAAACGGATTCCAAGCGTGGTCCTTCGACTCTCCACTCTTTTCCTGCGCACGCTGCGCGAAGATCCTGCCGAAGCTGAGGTGGCGAGCCACCGTCTGCTGCTGCGTGCCGGGTATATCCGCCGTGCCGCTCCCGGTATCTACAGCTGGCTGCCGCTGGGCCTGAAAGTCCTCGCCAGGGTGGAGGCAATCATCCGCGAGGAAATGGACGCCATCGGGGCGCAGGAGGTCCACTTCCCGGCACTCCTGCCCAAGGAACCGTATGAGGCCACCAACCGCTGGACCGAGTACGGCGAGGGCATCTTCCGTCTGAAGGACCGGAAGGAAGCGGACTACCTCCTGGCGCCGACGCACGAGGAAGTGTTCACCCTGCTGGTCAAGGACCTCTACAACTCCTACAAGGACCTTCCACTCAGCCTCTACCAGATCCAGACCAAGTACCGCGATGAAGCGCGTCCCCGGGCCGGTCTTCTGCGCGGCCGAGAGTTCATCATGAAGGACTCCTACTCTTTCGACGTCGATGATGCAGGCCTTGAGCGCAGTTACGAACTGCACCGCGAAGCGTACCTGCGCATCTTCGACCGTCTCGGGCTCGAAGTGGTTCCGGTTGCCGCTACTGCAGGCGCCATGGGCGGTTCCAGGAGCGAGGAGTTTCTGCACCCCTCCGGGATCGGCGAGGACACCTTCGTCGTGTCCGACGGCGGTTACGCGGCCAACGTTGAAGCCGTCACCACTGTGGTGCCTCCTGAGCTGGACTACAGCGATGCCCCGGCCGCCGAGGTACGGGACACACCGGACACCCCCACCATCGAAACGCTTGTCGACCACGCGAACGCTGCCGTGCCGCGTGAGGATCGTCCATGGACTGCTGCCGACACCCTCAAGAACGTGGTGCTGGCCGCAGTTTTGCCCTCAGGTGAGCGCGAACTCGTGGTGGTCGGTGTGCCGGGCGACCGGAACGTGGACCTGAAGCGGATTGAAGCGAACATCGGCGTCCACGTGTCAGTCGGCGGTGAGGTGACGGTCGAGGCCGCCACCGACGATGACCTGAAGAAGCATCCGGGGCTCGTGAAGGGCTACATCGGGCCGGGGCTCAGCCTCGACGCGGCCGTGCTTGGCTCCGCGAGCTCCACCGGGCTGACGTTCCTCGTAGATCCGCGCGTTGTCCCGGGCACTCCCTGGGTGACCGGCGCGAACGTTACCGGGCAGCACGTCTTCGGGCTCGTTGCCGGCCGGGACTTCAGCTGGGACGGGGTAATCGAATCTGTGGAAGTCCGCGAGGGCGACGAAGCACCGGACGGCTCCGGTACGCTGCGTACCCAGCGCGGCATCGAGATGGGCCACATCTTCCAGCTCGGGCGGAAGTACGCCGAGTCACTGCACCTGAAGGTCCTGGATCAGAACGGCAAACTGACTACCGTCACAATGGGCTCCTACGGCATCGGGGTCACGCGGGCAGTGGCTGCCCTGGTGGAGTCCAACCGGGATGACAGGGGCATCATCTGGCCGCGTAACGTCGCTCCGGCTGACATCCATCTGGTTGCAACCGGCAAGGGTGACGAAATTTTTGCTGCAGCCGAACAGCTCGCGGGTGAGCTTGAGGGCAAGGGCCTGAGCGTCATGTACGACGACCGGCAGAAGGTCTCACCGGGAGTGAAATTCGGGGATGCCGAACTGATCGGCATTCCAACGATCGTGGTAGTCGGGCGCGGGCTGGCGGACGGCCTCGTTGAGGTCAAGGACCGGCGCTCCGGAACGAGCGAGAACGTGGCAGTGGCCGACGTCGTCGAGCGCCTGCATACGCTTATCAGCGCCTAGGGCGCGGGGGATGGTATCTGGGCTGGAGGAGATCCAGCTCTCTACTATCGTGCTCGTCGTGGTGGCTGGATTCGCCGCCGGCTGGGTTGACGCCGTGGTCGGCGGTGGAGGGCTTATCCAGTTGCCCGCGCTGCTGATGGTGCCGGGGATAACGCCGGTGCAGGCACTGGCGACCAACAAAATGGGCTCCATCTTCGGCACCACAACGAGCGCGATTACCTACTTCAGGCGTGCACGGCCGGATCTGCGAACGGCATTGCCGATGGCTTTGATCGCGCTTGCAGGCAGTTTCGGTGGCGCTGTTCTCGCGGCCTCCCTGCCTGCTTCGGTTTTCAAGCCGATCATCGTCGCGGCTCTCGTCGCCGTCGCGGTCTTCACGGCCTTCCGGCCTACCGTCGGTACGCTCACCAAGCTCCGGTTCACCGGTCACCGACACTATGGAACAGCCGGTGCAATCGGGCTGGTCATCGGGTTCTATGACGGGTTGATCGGCCCGGGGACAGGTTCGTTCCTGATCATCGCGATGGTTACGATGCTCGGATACAGCTTCCTTGGGGCCAGCGCCAAGGCGAAGATCGTGAACATAGCCACCAACTTCGGAGCCCTGACCTTCTTCCTTCCCAACGGCTCACTGCTTTGGGGTCTCGGTCTCCTCCTCGGCGGTGCCAACATGGTGGGCGGCTACATCGGATCCCGGATGGCGATCACCCAGGGCAGCACGTTCATTCGCTGGGTATTCCTGGTGGTCGTCGCTGCCCTCATCCTGAAGCTCGGCTACGACGTATGGGTGGAGAATATCCGCTGACGCAGGCGGTTGTCAGAGGCCGGCGAGCTCGGCGGGCAACGGTGCGTTCGTAAGCGGTTTGCGCAACAGGTTGCTCGCCACCCAGAGCGAGCGCGCGGCGTCGTCGGTTACGCCGTCCTGCAGGTGCCACAGCGCGTTGTCCACTTCGCGAACCACCGCCCAGTCCCGGGCCAGCATCGGGTCCAGTCCTCCCGCCAGCGCAAGGTCGGTACAGCGGTCCCGCAGATGGGCGGCCGGATCTGCGGGCGACAGCTCGGCGATCCGGTTCCAAAGCATCGGAGCGACGGCGAATTCCGCATCCCCAAGCACAGGTTTGGGATCGATAGCGAGGAACTGCCGGGGGTGTTCAAGGACCGGCAGGATGTTCAGGTAATGCAGGTCGGAATGGACCAGCACATCGTGGTCACGGCGTCGTCCCACGGCGCCGTGCAGTTGGCACACCTCAAGCGCGTACTCAAGCAGCCAGCGGTCGAAGGGGCGCCCGAGGGTCTCCCACTCAAGCGGCAGCGTGTCAGTCCACTGCTCGGCCTGGTCGGCAACCGAAGGAATGGAAAGCCAGCGCGGATCGGATCCGGCAGGGCCGTTGGGCACGATCGACAATCGGCGCAGGAGCGATCCCCAGATCGCGGTGGTTTCCGGCAACGGCAGTTCCGCCAACGAGGAATCGCCGTCCAGCCGTTCGAGCAGCAGGACGAAGTCCTCCTTTGCACTTTCAAGGAGTTCGACGGCGCCGTTTCCGTCCCATAGGGCAAGCGCGTCCGGCTCCGGGACGGCCTCCGGATCCGGGGCGGTGATCTTCAGTGCGGCGGGGCGGCCGTCGGCGCAGGCGACGGGCAGTACGACGGCGCAGTGCCCGCTCCAAGGCTCAACGCCCGCTTCAAGCTCGAGAACCAGGTCCCATTCCTCGAGGTAACGGTTTGTGACGTCGGCCCAGCTGTCCAGCCACGCCCGGCCCCGTGGCAGGCTGAGCACCCTGCGGACCAGGGTTCCAGGCAGCTCGATATTGCGTGCATCCACGGATTAAGACTAACTTCCCGGCTCCGGTGAAGGCGGGTATTCGCTCGGGTCGATCCCGGGGAATGCCCCCAGATCACGCGGTGTAGCGCTTCCGGTCACGGTCAGGCGCTCTGCCGTCTCGGCCAGTTGCCGCAGTGCCCAGTCCCGTACCGGTCCCGGTGCGCTGACGCCCACGAGATCAGTGTAGGTACCCACCAGTTCGTGCTCGAGTTCCGGCAGGGCGGTGTCCGGGTCCGACAAAAAGGCGTCCTCCAGCGCATAGGCCGGCGCCGGAAGCGGCTCGGCAACACAGTGCTGCCTCAGGATCGACGACCCCACGGCCGCTGCAGCATCGTGCTGGGCCATTAAAACCAGAAGCGGTTCCGGCTCCGCGGCACGCGCTGCAACCACCTGGTACGCGTAGGACGCGCGCTGTTCTGCCAGTACGGCCGTACGCACACCGTCCAGTCCGGGTTCTGCCTCCAACGTGGCTTCCGCCGGGCATTCGGCGGAGGCGTGGTCGTCGTTCCGGACCTCCGGAACAGGAAGCACAGGCGTAGTTGCGTTCAGGCGCTGGGCCAGCACACGGCTCTGCAGCCACTGAGCCGTGGCCGCCGAGGCAAGCACGCGGGCCGGCCCAGCGTCAACGGTCGCAGCCGCCAAGAATCCCTGCGTGTAGGAGTCTGTGAGATCAGCGAGGAAGACCGTTGGCGACGGTGTTGCGGGCGCTGTTGAAGGAGAAGGTCCCGCCGGCCCTTCAGCGGGGGACAGGACGGGCGAAGGTGATGACGCGGCGCTCCCTGCAGGACTCAACGCCGAAGCATGGAGTTGGAGCATTTCCCCAAGGGCGGCATAGCCTGCTGCATCCGCGGAAGATGCCGACTTTTCGAGGGATGACGCAGTGACTGCAAGAGTCCGGGCTGCCGCGGAGCCGTCGCTGAGGGCGAGTTCAGTAGCGCTGAGTTCGGGTTCTGAGGCGCCCTTGCCGATGACGAGGCCAATGGACGCCACGAGCAAAAGGACAAGCAGGAGCACGCCCCTCCGGAGGATGCGCAAAACTGCTCCACCGAAGCCGCTGTCGGCAGCGCCCGAACGGTCCTTCGATTGCGTCACAACCGATCATCATGCCATGTGGACGAGGTTTCGTGCGCCATTCACCGAGCTGTCATAAAGTCGTTACGCTAGTAGCTACAACATCATCGAGCGGAGACGGCAATGGCGGATCGGTCCGGCAAGCAGAACACCCCGGCACACCACCGAAATGCGGCTTCCGCGCACCTCGACGCAGCAGCGGAAGCCGAGAGGCTCCGGGAATTCCTGCGTCCCACCGTGGAACAGCACAATCTCCTGCTCGAAGACGTGGACGTTCGCATCGTCGGGAGTCACCGGACGCTGCACGTGGTTGTCGACCTGCCGGACGACGGCGCGGAGGGCTTGAGCCTTGACACCATTTCCGAGGTATCCCAGAGCGTCTCGAATGCCCTTGACAACGATCCGGGGGACGACGGCCGCCCCTACAACCTTGAGGTTTCCTCGCCCGGTGTGTCCCGGCCTCTGACACAGCCCCGCCACTGGCGGAGGAATGTCGGCAGGCTGGTCGCCGTGAAGCTGGTCGACGGCGAGGACCTCGAGGGCAGGTTGACGGATGCCCAGGAATCCTCCATCACCCTGAGGCCGATGATGGCGGTCAAGAAGGGCACCAAACCGAAGTTCGGGGAAGACCGCGAAATCCCCTACGGCAAGATTCGCAAGGGTACGGTCCAGGTTGAATTTTCCCACGCTGATGCCGAGGAACCCGGCGGCGACAATGACTGATCACGACCGCTGGCTGCTGAGGAGGCCCCAATGGATATAGATATGAGCGCTCTGCGGCTACTGGAGCGGGAGCGGGAGATACCCCTTGACCTGCTGATCCCCACGATCGAGCAGGCACTTTTGGTTGCCTACCATAAGACCGCAGGTGCACAGGAGACAGCCCGTGCACAGTTGGACCGGCGGACGGGTCACGTCACCATCTGGGCCACCGAAGTGGACGACGACGGCGTAGCGGTAGGGGAGTACGACGACACGCCGACAGGGTTCGGCAGGATCGCGGCGAGTACTGCACGCCAGATTATCCTGCAGCGCCTGCGGGATGCCGAGGACGACAACATTCTCGGAGAGTTCCGCGGCAAGGAAGGCGAACTGGTAGCCGGCCTCATCCAGCAGGGCAACAACCCCCACATGATCCAGGTGAACCTCGGTTCAGTCGAAGCACTGCTTCCGCCTCCCGAGCAGGTTCCCGGTGAGAAGTACCTCCATGGAACCCGCCTGAGGGCGTTCGTGGTGGACGTGCACCGCGGGATGAAGGGCCCGTCGATCACGGTGTCGCGGTCGCACCCCGGTCTTGTACGCAAGCTCTTTGAGCTTGAAGTCCCCGAAATTGCGGACAAGAGCGTGGAAATCGTCGCCCTCGCCCGGGAAGCCGGCCATCGCACCAAAATCGCGGTAAAGGCGCATGTGCCCGGAGTGAACGCAAAGGGAGCGTGCATCGGCGAAATGGGTTCGCGCGTGCGCGCAGTGATGAACGAGCTTAACGACGAAAAGATCGACATCGTCGATTACAGCGATGATCCAGCGACATTCATCGCGAGTTCGCTCTCGCCGTCGCGGGTGTCCTCGGTGACCATCACCGACGAGAAAACTCGCAGCGCCCGCGTGGTTGTGCCGGACTACCAATTGTCACTCGCCATCGGCAAGGAAGGCCAGAACGCGCGGCTCGCCGCGAAGTTGACCGGGTGGCGGATCGATATCGCTTCCGACGCCGCCGGCGCCTGAAGTAACGAGGTTCTGCCTCAGTAATCCGCCGATGCGTCATATCGACGCCCATGGCGCTAGAATGGATAGGGCTTATGTCGTTACGCCACCAACCGGTACGAACCTGCATCGGTTGCCGAGAGCGTGAAGACCAAGTCAATCTGGTTCGATGGTCAGCGGTCAACCGCGGCGGCTTCAACGTCGCTGAGGTCGATCACCGCCGTCGGCTGGAGGGCAGGGGTGCCTGGTTGCACCCCCGGCCGTCCTGTGTGGAGCTTGCGCTCAAACGCAAAGCGTTCAACCGCGCCTTTCGGGGCGTAGTAGATACGCGAAGCGTTGAAGACTGGCTACGCACACTCCGGGGTGTCTCCTGATGGAGATTCCCTGCATGTACACCGTCCTCCCTGAAAGCGGGTCAGAAAACTGATGGAAACCCGATGAGTACCCAGCGATGAGTGCCCAACGATGAACAATCTGTTGAGCTCTGCAATCGGCGCGTCAGCTGCTTTGTCAGCTGGGGTCTGCAGTAGGAATTAGACGGTTCGCTCCTGACTCGGTGCGGACCGAGACAGGAGAAATGTGGCCAAGGTCCGCGTACACGAGCTCGCAAAAGAGCTCGGAATTACCTCGAAGGATGCAGTAGCAAAGCTGCAGGAACTGGGCGAATTCGTCCGGTCGGCATCTTCGACCATTGAAGCGCCCGTCGTGAAGAAACTTCGCGGTGCTTTCCCCGATGCCCCCGCGGCATCAAAGGCACCGGCATCAGCACCGGCGCCGGCGCGTGGGTCCCAGCCCGCGCCCAAGGCAGCAACGCCGCGTCCAGCGCCCGCAGCACCGTCGCCGGCACCCGCGCCGACTCCGGAAAAGCCGGCAGCACCGGCCCCCGAAGCTCCCCGCGAGCAGGCACCGGCAGCCCCTGCCTTCAAGGCGCCTGAAGCACCCAAGGCCGAGACAGAGGCACCTGCCGCTCCCGAATCAGGTCCCAGCAGCGACTCCGGCACTGACCGCAAGCCGGGCCCGAAGCCGGCAGCCGCACGGCCTACCTCGGCGCGTCCCGGAGCGGCTCGCCCCGGCGACCGTACAGGCAGCCCCCGTCCCGGCAACAACCCCTTCGCAACATCCCAGGGGATGCCCCGGTCCGGCCGAGGCGACGGCGACCGTTCCGGTGGTCCGCGTCCGGGCAACAACCCGTTTGCAACGTCCCAGGGCATGCCCCGGCCGGGTGGACGCCGCGATGATGATCGCAGCCCCCGACCTGCAGCAGGCGCGGGTGGTCCCCGTCCCGCCGCCGGTGCGGGCGGTCCCCGTCCCGCCGCCGGTGCAGGCGGCGCCCGTCCCGGCGCGCCTCGTCCGGGCGCACCCCGCCCCGGGGGTGCCGGTGGTGCCCGGCCGACGCCTGGAATGATGCCGAACCGGACCGAGCGCCCAGCTGCGCCCGGTCGTGGTGGAGCGGCTGGCGCAGGACCCCGCCGTGGCCCCGGGGGAGCTCCCGGTGCTGGTACTGGTGGTGGAGCCCCTGCCGGCGGCGGTTTCGGCAAGGGCGGCCGCGGTCGCGGCGGCACCGCCGGTGCTTTCGGCAAGGGTGGAGCCGGTCGCGGCAAGCAGCGCAAGTCGAAGCGGGCGAAGCGGCAAGAGCTCGAGCAGATGTCAGCCCCGTCGCTGGGCGGCGTCAGCGTTCCCCGCGGTGACGGCAATACTGTCGTCCGGTTGCGTCGTGGTTCGTCGATCACGGACTTCGCCGACAAGATCGAAGCCAACCCGGCCGCACTGGTCACGGTGCTGTTCCACCTCGGTGAGATGGCCACGGCAACGCAATCGCTGGACGAGGACACTTTCGAGGTGCTCGGTACCGAGCTCGGCTACAAGATCCAGGTCGTCTCGCCCGAGGACGAGGAGCGCGAGCTCCTCAGCAGCTTCGACATCGACTTCGATGCCGAGCTGGAAGCCGAAGGCGACGAGCAGCTTGAGGCACGTCCCCCGGTAGTCACCGTCATGGGTCACGTCGACCACGGTAAAACCCGCTTGCTGGATGCAATCCGCAAGTCGAACGTTGTAGCCGGTGAGCACGGCGGCATCACGCAGCACATCGGTGCATACCAGATCGACCACGAGCATGAGGGCGACAACCGTCCGATTACCTTCATCGATACCCCTGGTCACGAGGCATTCACAGCCATGCGTGCCCGCGGTGCGAAGGTCACGGACATCGCGGTGCTCGTTGTTGCTGCGGACGACGGCGTCATGCCACAGACCGTGGAGGCGTTGAACCACGCACAGGCGGCTAACGTGCCGATCGTCGTGGCCGTCAACAAGATGGACAAGGAAGGCGCGAACCCGGACAAAGTCAAGGGTCAGCTCACCGAGTACGGGCTGGTGCCCGAGGAGTACGGCGGCGACACCATGTTCGTCCACGTCTCCGCGCTCCAGGGCATGGGCATCGATGAGCTCCTCGAGGCTGTCCTGCTCACCGCTGATGCGGCGCTGGATATGCGGGCCAACCCGAACAAGGACGCCCGCGGTATCGCGATCGAGGCCAACCTTGACCGTGGACGCGGTGCCGTCGCGACGGTCCTCGTCCAGTCCGGAACGCTGAACGTCGGAGACACCATCGTCGCCGGCACGGCCCACGGCCGTGTCCGTGCGATGTTCGACGAGAACGGCGATGTCGTCACCAAGGCTGAACCCTCGCGCCCGGTGCAGGTACTGGGTCTTTCCAACGTGCCCCGTGCAGGCGATACGTTCTTCGTCACCGACGACGAGCGCACCGCCCGACAGATTGCCGAGAAGCGTGAAGCCGCAGACCGCAACGCGGCACTGGCGAAGCGCCGCAAGCGCATCAGCCTGGAAGACTTCGACCAGGCCGTCGCCGAGGGCAAGGTTGATACCCTCAACCTCATCCTCAAGGGTGACGTTTCCGGTGCGGTTGAAGCACTGGAGGACTCGCTGCTCAAGATCGACGTCGGAGAAGGCGTGCAGTTGCGCGTCATCCACCGCGGCGTCGGTGCAATCACGCAGAACGACGTCAACCTGGCAACGGTGGATAACGCGATCATTATCGGGTTCAATGTCAAGCCCGCTGAGCGCGTGGCGGACCTGGCCGAGCGTGAAGGCGTGGACATGCGCTTCTACTCGGTCATCTACGCCGCGATCGACGACATTGAGCTCGCCCTCAAGGGCATGCTCAAGCCGGAGTATGAGGAGGTGCAGCTCGGTACCGCAGAGGTCCGTGAGGTGTTCCGTTCCTCGAAGTTCGGCAACATTGCCGGTTCGATCGTCCGCTCGGGCATCATCCGACGCAACTCAAGGGCTCGTGTCCTGCGCGACGGCAAGGTCATCGGGGACAACCTCTCCGTGGAATCGCTCAAGCGCTTCAAGGACGACGCAACCGAAGTCCGCACCGACTTCGAGTGCGGTATCGGCCTCGGATCGTTCAATGACGTCAAGGAAGCCGACATCATTGAAACCTTCGAGATGCGCGAGAAGCCTCGGGTCTAGGGTTCGTATCGGGCGGGGCCGCTGCATGCAGCGGCCCCGCCTCCTGCCCATACCGACCGCGAGGCACATGCCGCAGTCGGCGTTATAGCTCCCACTGGGAGGAAGTAAGGAGAAGTCATGGCAGACGCCGCACGCGCTGCACGGTTGGCCCAGCGCATCAAGGTCATTGTCGCCGAAGCCCTCCGCCGTCGGGTAAAAGACCCCCGGCTGGAAGCGGTCACGGTCACTGATGCACGGGTCACCAATGACCTGCAGCACGCCACGATCTACTACACAGTGTTCGGCGAGTCCGAGGAGCAGGCGGCAGTGCACAAGGCGCTCGAGTCCGCGAAGGGTGTGCTCCGCTCCGAGGTGGGTCGAAACATCACCGCACGACTGACGCCCACGCTGGAATTCGTTCCGGACGAGATTCCCGTCAACGCGAACCACCTCGAAGAACTGCTTCGCACCGCTAAGGAACGCGATGCCGAGGTCGCTGAACTTGCAAGGAAGGCCGCTTTCGCCGGCGACGCGGATCCTTACCGCAAGCCCGGCGAGAACGACGAGGAGTAGAACCGGCCGTAGATCATACGGACGGAAAACAGGAGGGGCGGCTCGGTGGAATCCGAACCGCCCCTCCTGTTCGTCCTCGTACAGTCTCCTGCCAGCGGACGCTTAGTGCCCCGAGCGCATCAGTTTGATACTGATCACCTTGCCGGCAGGGGGTGCGTCCTGCGGTGAAAGTACATCGGTGGTGGCGTAGAGCCTGTTGCCTTTCTGCATCTCCACCTCAGCGGGCTGGTTGACTTCCAGCAGAGTGCTGGCAGTGGTTGATCCACGCGGAATGACCGAAATCCGGTTGGCAAACAATTCAGCGACGTAGATATTGCCCTTTCGGTCGAGTGCCAGACCCGTGGGCGAGACTAGCCCTGACGTAAGCAGGGTGGTCTCCCCGCTCCACTGATTGACAGTAAACACTGATCCCTGTGCTCCCAGGCTTGGATCCTCAGGTCCGCCGGGAAGCGACGTGACATAGAGCTTGCCCTTCCAACCGACCTCCATATCGGTGGGTACAGGTTCGAGGTAGTAGGTGGAGCCCACGGCGCATAGTGGAATTTCGAGCGCAGTGGCTATCGCCTCGGTTATCACCACCGGGATCGCCGGTAGGACGGCTACCGTTGAGATGTTGCCCCAATGGTCCACCCGGAAGATGGCGTTGGCTCCGGCGTCGGCTACCAGCACGTGGTCGTGGTACGCCACTGTGGCGTAGGGGTTGGAGTCGGGCCGGCCGGTGTAACTCGCTTGCGGACCCAGCACCGCCGTTTGCAGGTCCAGGCATGTCTGATCCAGGTCCCGGAAGCCGTAGCGCGTGTCTTTGTCTGGATTGGCAGTCCGCTCATAGGCGGCGATATCGGCAATGGTGCTGATATTCCCATGCCAGTCGATGGATTTCAGGAGGGACTCGTTGGCCGATGGGTCTCCTTGGCCGGCGCCCCTCGTCATCGTGTAGTAGGTGGTGCCATGGGAACGGGATACAGAGCCGGAGAAGTACCCCTCCGCAGAGTCAAGAGTCTCGGTAGTGCCGTCCCTGGCGATACGAGTGATGATGCCCGCGAAACTCTGCGCAACATCGATTGATTTGCCTCGGCCTGTGGCGAGGCGCAACGGTGACACCAACCCTTCAGCAACGGTTGTCACTTCTTTCACAGTTGGCGGGGACGGCTCATCACCGCCATGGGCCTGAGCGGGGGTAATTCCTGCCCCCAGTGTTATAACCACCGTGGTGGCGGCGGCAAGCAGTGATCTTTTCACTGTGATCTCCTCGACTTCGTAGAACCAGTACAAAGCGAGACCTTCTCCGACCCTGCGTCCAGTGCCTGCCCATAACCGGAAATGACGCCGTCAAGCGGCGCAGCGCCGAAGCCATTCAAAGATTAGACCCGATGGACAACCACGTAAATAGACATTCGGAGCGGTCGTTTGAACGACAGGGCAGCGGCCCACGGCTTTTGCGCAGGATGTTGGAACCGCACTGAACCCCTAACGCCCGGGCAGCCTGCTCAATCCGGTGAGCAGGCTTTCCTTGTCGGTGCAGAGTGCAATCCGGATCCAGCCCTCACCGTTGGAGCCGAACGACGTTCCGGGCGCGACGGCGACACCCTCCTCCGCCAGGAAAGTCCGGACCCAGGAGCGTACATCGCCGCTTGTGGCGTGGGACATGTCGGCCCAGAGGTAGAACGCCCCCTGAGCGTCAAGGTAAGGGATGTTGAGCGAGGCAAGTACCGCCGTCGCTGCGTCCCGGTTCGAGCGATAGTGGTGCAACGCGGTTTCGATGTAATCAGTGGGTCCTGTCAGGGCGGCTACGGCTGCATACTGCGGCGACGCTCCCACGCAGGACACGATTGACTCCATTACGGTGTTGAACTCCTTGCCGAGACCGCTCGGCAGCACCAGCGCGCCGATCCGCAATCCGGTAAGTCCGAAGGTTTTGGAGAGGGTGAGCGAGGTCAGTACACGCTGCGGCGTGGTGTCGAAGCGCGCAGGGCTGACGTGCGGCACTTCGTAGGTGAACGCTTCGTAGCATTCGTCCGAGAGGATCCAGAGGTCGTGGCGTTCGGCGAAATCAACGAGGTCGCGGGTGAGCTGCTCACTGAAGACGGCTCCGAGCGGATTTGATGGGGAGTTCAATACCAGGAGGCGGGTACGCGAGCCTGCGAGCTGCTCAAGGTCGCTGATTCTCGGTTGGAAACCGTTCTCGGGGCGCAGCGGATAGCTTACCGGCCGGGCGTGCACGAGTTGTGCGGTCATGGTGAATGTGGGATATCCCGGGTTGGGGATCAACACCTCGTCCCCGGCGTCGAGCAGCATACTCATGGCCAGGTGCAGGCCCTGTTGGGCCCCGGCAGTCACATAAACCCTGGACGGATCGACCTCCATGCCGTTGCGGCTGCCGAACCGCGTCGCGAAGCTCCGCCGTAGGGGAGCGATGCCTTCATTGGGTGTGTAGTTGGTGTCATCCCTGTCCAGCGCCGCTATTCCAGCATCAAGAATGTGACGTGGAACGGGAAATGCCGGCTCGCCGATGCTGAGCACAATCGCATTCGGAGTGGCCCACGCAGCCTGGGTGATCTCCCGGATCTGGTTGGAGGGAAGCTCTTCGACGTGCTTGGGAATGGACGGCATAGGGGCATAGTAGCGGTGCGGGATGGCGAGTTCCCGACACCTATACTGAAAGGCGTGAATTCCGGGCAGGTCCACTCAGGACTGGTAATAGTGGACAAGCCGCAGGGCTGGACCAGCCATGACGTGGTGGGAAGAATGCGGCGGCTCGCAGGGACCCGGAAAGTGGGACATGCAGGAACCCTCGATCCCATGGCTACAGGCGTCCTGGTGGTGGGAATCAACAGGGCAACGCGCCTTCTGACGTATATCGTCGGCACGTCGAAAACCTACACCGCCACGATCCGCCTGGGGCAATCCACGATTACTGACGACGCCGAGGGCGACGTCATCGCCGAAACCTCAGCTGCTGCCGTCCCAACGGCCGCCATACGGGAGGCCGTTGCGGGCCTCACCGGCCCCATCCAGCAGGTCCCCAGCAGTGTCAGCGCCATCAAGGTGAGGGGTGAACGGGCCTACAACCGCGTTCGGTCAGGCGAGGACGTGGTGCTGCCGCCTCGTCCGGTGACGGTGCACAGCTTCGACATCTCCGATATCCGCCACGTGAACGGCGGGGTGGTCCAGGACGTTGATGTGACGGTCCGGTGCAGTTCCGGAACGTACATTCGCGCCCTGGCACGTGATCTCGGGACGGCCCTCGGCGTGGGTGGTCACCTGACAGCCTTGCGCCGCACCGAAGTGGGCCCGTATACGCTCGCCCAGTCCTCCACCCTGGATGAGCTGGCCCAGGATTTCAGGCTCCTCGGTATCGATGAAGCCGCCCGCGCGCTGTTCCCTGTCCGTGAGTTGAGCGCTGGTGAAGCCGAGGACCTCTCGCACGGCCGCCGGATCAGTGCCGATACGGACGCGGACGTGCTATCCGGAAATTCCGACCAGCGTCCCGTTGCCGCTTTCGCTCCCAGCGGTGTTTTGATCGCCCTCCTTGAAAATCGGGGCGGGGAGGCGAAACCGGCTCTGGTCTTCGCGCCGGGGCAGGCGGGCAACTAATGGTGGTCGACGGCTTCTTCATTGCAGGCACCGTTGTGTGTTTTCTCTCGACCCTGCTGTGCCTCGGCGCAGCTGTCATCAGGCAGCCCCCCAACGACGTAACCATCCTCGCGGTGGCCGCCGTTGAACTGTTCCTGCTGGTGTACCTAGTGGCTGGGATTTTCCGTCAGGCTGGAGGGGAGCCCGTCACCGGCGAGGTATGGGAGTTTTGGGGATACCTGCTGACGGCACTGGTGATCCCGGTGGGCGCATTCTGGTGGGCGATTCTCGAGCGTTCGTGGTGGAGCAACCTGGTTTTGGGCGCAGTGGGAGTAACGATCTTCGTGATGCTGTATCGGATGGAGCAGATATGGGACGGAGCAGTGCCGGCGTGACGCGCGGTGGAGCGGGACAGACACCCGGGCAACCGGATCGTTCCGGCGCGCCGGACGGCGCTCGGAGGCTTGTTGCGACCGACGGTAAGTTGAGCCGGGGACCCGGGCGTCTTCTCATCGCCGTGTATGGCGTCTTTGCGCTGGCGGCCACCGCGCGCGCCGCTTTCCAGATTGCGACCAAGTTTGGCGAGGCTCCTTTGGCCTACACGCTTACCGCAGTAGCCGCCCTTGTGTACGTATTCGCTACAGTTTCCCTGAGCCGTTCGGGGCCGGGCTGGTATCGGTTGTCCGTCGCTGCCGTGAGTCTGGAACTGGTTGGGGTAATCGCTGTCGGAACACTAAGCCTCGTTGACCCGATCCTCTTTCCTGCGGACACGGTGTGGTCTGGCTACGGCAGTGGTTACGGGTTTGTCCCGCTGATCCTGCCCGCGGTGGGTCTGTGGTGGTTATACCGCCACCGCGCCATAAGCTAGCATCGCTGACGCGCGCAGGGACTTCAGGAGTGAGAGGATGAGTTGACAGGGCCTGGCCCGCGCATCGTCGACCACAGAGGAACACCATGAACAGCAACACCCCTGACAACACGCAGCCGGATCGTCGCAGTTCTTCCACGGATGCAGGACGCGGATCCGGAGGCACCGCGAGCGGACCGACAGGCGCAACGAGCGCTTCCGGACAGTCCACCTCGAGGCAACCATCGTCCGGACAGTCCACCTCGAGGCAACCATCGTCCGGGCAAGCCACCTCGAGGCAACCATCGTCCGGGCAAGCCACCTCCAAGACCACGAAGAAGGACTCCGGGAAGTCAGCCAAGTCCGGTAACGACTGGGGTGTCTTCCGTACCGTCGTGGTGCTCGTGGGACTCATTATCGCCGGGTTCGGCGGGTACTACCTGATCACGGGTACGACCGGACTGCCGGAGACCGGAGATGGTTCGGTGAACCCGACACTGGAGAACCAGTTCCGCTTCTTTGCCGCGATGATGGTCGGTGTGGGCGCCGCTTTCGTGACCATCGCCATCAAGTTCCAGTGGGCAAATATGCTGTGGCTCGTCTGCCTCATGGTGTTCATCGGCGGCATCGGGCGCGTCCTCTCCTGGGCATTCTCTGGAACTCCGCACTACCTCCTGATCATCCTGATGGTTGTCGAGCTGGCTTTCCCCGCAGCGCTGCTTGTCTGGCACCGGTACATTGCCAAGACCAGCGAGCTCCGCAGGGAGTACGGCGCCCGCTCCTAGGTTCGGCGGTGATTGCCCGGCCTGCCCGCTCTGCTCTGCTGGAGACAGGCCAGGCCGACACCGAGCAGCACCAGCGCCGCTCCGGCGGTGACCTCCGTACGGACGCCTGTCTGGGCCAGCTCTTCGCGGTGCTGCAGAGGACCCGGTGCTGCAGTACCGGTGTCCGCGGCGGGAGTGGCAGGTGCTTCCTCCGCAACCGTCTCAGGGGGCGCCATAACCGCCTTCGCCTCAACGCACACTGTTTCCGACGGTTCGCCAAAGGCGGACGTGAAGGGGTCGCTGTGCTCGTCACCGGGGTAGGTCGCCACGACGGTATAGCAGCCTGGTTCGCTGAAGGCGGCGAAGCGTTCGCTGGACTGGCTTCCGTTCAGAGCAGGCACGGTCATTTCGGAGTGTAGCCGGGCATTTGGAGGAACCTTTGCCGCGAGAGAAGGCCGCTCGGGGAGTGGACCATACATTGAGAGTGTGATGGTACCTCCGGAGTCGGTCGCGGGTTTCCCGAAGCCAACTCCGGTTACTGTGTCGGTGACTCGGTCACCGACAAGTGCATCGTGTGCGGAGAGCTGGGTGCTGATCTTCGGCGTCCACGGCACGAATGTTGTCTCGGCTTCCAAGCCGTACTGACCCTGCCACCCGAGAACGTAGCTGGACGCTTCGGCCGGAAGAGCACTTTCGGGGGCGATCGACTCCGTCCAGACGTACCATCCGGGCGATGGCACAGCCAGGCCCGCAGTGCTGTAGGTGCCGGGACCATCCACCCGCGTAGTGACCGTGCCGACGTTCGGTGTGCCCTCCGGTACCGACTCCTGCAGGACAGGCTTCGCATCAAGCGGTCCCCAGAGAGTGGAAACCACTTCCACGGAGACCGGCGTCGCGCTGCCGGGCACGGACAACCATGGAGCCGACACAGGTGAACCGTCCTCTGCTGGGGGAGTAGCGCTGACCGTGAGGACGTCATGGACGGTAGTGCCCGCCCCGGTTCGGGCAGCGGAAGTCTTCGTTGTGACCGCCGGCTGGAAAGCCGGTAGGTCCGAGATGGCTGCAGCGGCATCGCGCGGTTCGACAACTGCGGCAAAAAGCAGCCGTTGTACATCCCCGCCCGTCGGCACCAGCCAGCTCACGCCAGCGGCAGGCGTGCGGGGGACCGCAACAGCCATGGACCCGCTGCCCAACCCGGTCCGTCGCAGACTGAGGCGGTGCGGTTCCTCGCTGCTTGTCCAGGTGGACTCTGCCTTCTCCGCCAGCGCGAACGGCCCCGTCAGTTCCACGGAGGCTGTCAGGCCGGCGGCCGGTCGGCCGTTGGCTCCCGACACTCCAATAACTGCGGTGATCGTCCCGTCCTCCCCTACGGGCTCCAGCTCGATCGATACTTTGTAGGGTCCGGCTCCGTCGAACGCGATTCTGGTCATGGAGCGCGCCTGCTCGATGACGTCAGCCGGCAGCCCCTCAGCACGGAGGACGGCATTCATCCCGGGGGAGTCCCAGGCCATTCCGGGGGAGGTAATCGCCCAGACAGCCAACTGGACGGACGCCGCGATGGCACTGTCCTTCGTCGCGCCCCACCGGTGCAGCAGGTAGGACAGGGCAGCGTTTTCCGTCGCCGTCAGCGCGCTGCCGTCACTCCGGACGAATCCGCCCGAATGGCCGTTGTCGTACCCGGCTGCGTTCTCCGGGGAGAGACGTTCGAAGTCAGTGCAGTAAGCCACCTGGCCGCGTGAGTCCCTGTACTGCCCCACGAAATGCTCGGCGGCGTGCACGCCTGCCGCACGCGTCCACTCGCTTCCCACGGGAGCGGCCTGCGACGGTGAGATATTAGGCAGCCACAGCAGAGCCGCGAGCAACAGCCAGACACCGGCGGCCCGCAGGACGCCCCGGCGCGGGGAGTGAGAAGAAGAAGATGGCACGGATGTCCTCCAGATCAGGGGTTCAGGGCCGCGCCGAAGCCAGCGGGAGCAGCCCACAGAAACCATCGTCGCTACCCTGGCGGTGGTTGGATGCGCTCTCATTCTCATGTGCATAACCCGCCCCATTTGGTGAGTGTGTGGAGGGAAAGACACAGTTCGCGGACGGGGTCGTCGAGACCGCCTGCATCCATCGGCCATAATGAAGGAACAACGAAGGGTGCCGTTACCCGTCCAACCGCCAAGGAGATGCGTGTTCTACTGGAGAGACCTGGCCGATGTGCCGGAGGGTTTCGGTCCGACAGTTGTCACCATCGGGAACTTTGACGGTGTTCACCGGGGCCACCAGAGTGTGCTCCAGCAGCTCGTCGCAGCGGCACGCGAACGGGACGCAGCCGCCGTCGTCATATCGTTCGAACCGCATCCCGCCCAGGTCCACCGTCCGGACAGCGCGCCGGAGCTGATTATGGGCCTGCAGGACAGGGTCGAGACCCTCTGCGACACAGGCATCGACGGCCTCCTGATGATGCACTACACGCTTGACCTTGCGGCGCAGACTCCTGAGGAGTTCGTGTGTTCCGTCCTCGTTGAAGGCCTGCGCGCGAAAGCAGTCGTCATCGGTCACGACGTGCGCTTCGGGCGTGGCAATTCCGGTGACCTTTCAACCATGCAGGCGCTCGGAGGCCAGTTGGGCTTCGACGTGGTGGTCATCGATGATTACGGCTCGAGCCTGCAAAGCACGACGGCCGGAGGAGAGCGCCGCTGTTCCTCCACCTGGGTGCGGGAAGCACTCGTTGCCGGTGACGTCACCACCGCCGCCCGGATCCTGGGCAGGCCCCACCGCATGCGGGGTGAAGTGGTCCACGGAGCGGCCCGCGGAAGGGCTCTGGGATTCCCGACCGCCAACCTGTCGTCGAAATCGACCGGCTTCATCCCCGCGGACGGGATCTATGCCGGATGGCTCATCGACAGCAGCCAGGTGCGCTGGCCGGCAGCGATCTCCGTCGGCTCCAATCCGACGTTCGAAGGGGTCAGCAGGCAGGTCGAGGCTCACGTGATTGACCGGCCCAAGGAGGAGATCGACGTCTTCGACCTGTACGGGCAGACGGTGATCGTGGAGTTCGTGCGTCGGCTGCGGGGAATGGTTGCCTACCGGGGGCCGGAAGCGTTGATCGAACAGATGCGGCTGGACGTCGACCAGACGCGAGCTGTGCTTTCGACAGAACAGCGTACGTACGGGTAAAGTTGACTGCGGTCCGGCTGCAGTCCGTGGTTGCTTGGCCACCGCCGGAGCTCCGCTCGCCTGCGAGGGGAACCGGCATCATTTTGTTCACGGTACAACTCATAGGAGTTATTTGTGGCACTTGAAGCCGCTCTGAAGCAGGAAATCATCAAGGAATACGCAACCTCTGAGGGCGACACCGGTTCGCCTGAGGTGCAGATCGCGATGCTTTCCCGCCGCATTCTCGACCTGACCGAACACCTCAAGAAGCACAAGCACGACCACCACACCCGTCGTGGCCTGCTTCTGCTGGTGGGTCGCCGTCGTCGTCTGCTCGACTACCTGCGCGACACCGACATCACGCGCTACCGTACGCTCATCGAGCGCCTCGGCCTGCGCCGTTAGTTAGACTGTGAGGCGGCGCCTTCCCTCGGGGAGGAGCCGCCTTCCATCTTTGCCGGCCGTGTGCCGCAAAGCGACGCGTTCGCAAGAATGCATGAAGTACCAAGTTCATAACCAGGAGCCAGGCGGACAAGCAGGCATTCGCGGTCCTCGGTAGTGGTCTCCGGGACACCATCTTGTGATGGTCTCCCGTGGACCTCGATCGAAGACCGGGTGCCACAACCCGTCCTAACGGCGTTGACCAGCAAGACGCCGCCTGCCTCCGCCACCAAAGAAACGGAGGTGACTCTCTTGGAGGGTCCCGAAATCCAGTTCGCCGAAGCCGTTATTGACAACGGTCGCTTCGGCCAGCGCACTGTTCGCTTCGAAACCGGGCGTCTCGCCCAGCAGGCAGCAGGCGCTGCCATGGTCTACATCGACGAGGACACCGCGCTCCTCTCCGCCACCACCGCCGGCAAGTCCCCGCGTGAAGGCTTTGACTTCTTCCCGCTGACCGTGGACGTCGAAGAGCGCATGTACGCTGCCGGCCGCATCCCAGGCTCGTTCTTCCGTCGCGAAGGGCGTCCGTCCACCGAGGCCATCCTTGCCTGCCGCCTCATGGATCGCCCGCTGCGCCCCGCTTTCGTGAAAGGCCTGCGCAACGAGGTCCAGATCGTCGTCACCGTGCTGGCCATCAACCCCGACGTCCGCTACGACGTCGTTGCCATCAACGCTGCCTCCATGTCCACGCAGCTTTCCGGTCTGCCGTTCTCCGGCCCGATCGGCGGCGTACGCGTTGCCCTCGTCTCCGACGGCTCGGGTGAGGACCAGTGGATCGCTTTCCCGAAGCACTCCGAGCTTCAGAACTCCGTGTTCGACATGGTCGTTGCCGGCCGCGTCGTCGGAGATGACGTCGCCATCATGATGGTCGAGGCGGAAGCCACCGACAATTCGTGGTCCCTGATCAAGGACGACGGTGCCACCGCTCCCACCGAAGAGGTCGTCGCCGACGGTCTTGAGGCCGCAAAGCCCTTTATCCGTGCACTGTGCGAAGCTCAGTCCGACCTCGCCGGCCGCGCTGCCAAGCCCACCGTCGAGTTCCCCGTGTTCAAGGACTACGAGGAGGACGTCTTCTCGGCCGTCGAGAGCGCAGCCGGCTCACGCCTTGCTGAGATCTTCACCATCGCTGACAAGCAGGAGCGCGAAGACGCGGCCAACGCCTACCGTTCCGAGGTCATCGAGTCCCTTGCCGGCCAGTTCGAAGGCCGCGAAAAGGAAATCGCGGGCGCATTCAACTCGGTCACTAAGAAGGTTGTGCGCCAGCGCATCCTCCGCGACCAGGTTCGCATCGACGGCCGCGGCCTCAGCGACATCCGCAAGCTCACCGCCGAGGTGGAGGTTCTGCCTCGCGTTCACGGTTCGGCAGTCTTCGAGCGCGGCGAAACCCAGATCATGGGTGTCACCACGCTGAACATGCTGAAGATGGAACAGCAGATTGACTCGCTGTCGCCGGTGACGCGCAAGCGCTACATGCACAACTACAACTTCCCGCCGTACTCCACCGGCGAGACCGGCCGCGTCGGATCCCCGAAGCGCCGCGAAATCGGACACGGCGCCCTCGCGGAGCGTGCACTCGTTCCGGTGCTGCCAAGCCGCGAGGAGTTCCCGTACGCCATCCGTCAGGTCTCCGAGGCGCTCAGCTCCAACGGTTCCACCTCGATGGGCTCCGTCTGCGCCTCCACGCTTTCCCTGCTCAACGCCGGTGTCCCGCTGAAGGCTCCGGTTGCCGGTATCGCCATGGGCCTCGTTTCCGACGAGGTCGACGGCCAGACCCGCTACGCAGCCCTCACCGACATCCTCGGTGCGGAAGACGCGTTCGGTGACATGGACTTCAAGGTTGCAGGTACCTCGGAATTCGTGACCGCGATCCAGCTGGACACCAAGCTTGACGGCATTCCCGCTTCGGTGCTGGCTGCAGCCCTGAAGCAGGCCCGCGAAGCACGCCTGCACATCCTCGGTGTGCTCGAGGCCGCGATTGACACTCCGGATGAGCTGTCCGAGTTCGCTCCGCGCATCATCTCGGTGAAGATCCCTGTCGACAAGATCGGCGAGGTTATCGGCCCCAAGGGCAAGATGATCAACCAGATCCAGGAAGACACCGGCGCCGACATCTCGATCGAAGACGACGGTACTGTGCTGATCGGCGCCACGGACGGCTCGTCCGCCGAGGCCGCGCGCGCCGCGGTGAACGCGATCGCCAACCCGCAGGTTCCTGAAATCGGCGAGCGCTACGTGGGCACCGTCGTAAAGACCACCACCTTCGGCGCGTTCGTCTCGCTGACTCCGGGCAAGGACGGCCTGCTCCACATCTCGGAGCTGCGCAAACTCGCCGGCGGCAAGCGGGTGGACAACGTCGATGACGTCGTGGCCGTAGGCCAGAAGGTCCAGGTTGAGATCACCAAGATCGACGACCGCGGAAAGCTGTCCCTCTCTCCGGTGGTCGCAGAGGAAGCCGGCGAATCAGCTGCCGAAGACGCTTCGCCTGCCGACGCCCAGGATTCCGCTGAGGGCGACGACAACTAGCGCACACGCTCACAAGCACAATCCACCGGCTCCACGGCGAACAGAGTTCGCCGTGGAGCCGCTGGCGTTGAGGAGAAGGATATGACTGAAACAGTTCAGGGTTCACCCGTAGTGCTCCCGCTGACGCCGGGCGGCTTGGAAAATTCGTCCATGCTGGTTGCGGGAACGCAGGGCGGAGCAGTGGTCCGACGCTCGGTGCTGCCCGGTGGTGTTCGTGTGCTAACGGAGGCGATGCCGGGCCAGCGCTCGGCAAGCATCGGCTTCTGGGTAGGGGTCGGCTCCCGGGACGAAGCTGACGGGGAGCACGGGTCGACGCACTTCCTTGAACATTTGCTGTTCAAGGGGACGCAGCGCCGAACTGCATTGGACATCGCCGCCGCTTTCGACGAGGTCGGGGGCGAATCGAACGCTGCGACGGCCAAGGAGAACACCTGCTACTACGCGAGGGTTCTCGACTCAGACCTGCCCATGGCGATCGATGTCATCGCGGACATGGTGACCTCAGCTGTCATCGATCCCGAGGAGCTGGAGCAGGAGCGGCACGTCATTCTTGAGGAGATCGCGATGGACAGCGACGATCCCTCCGACGTGGCACACGAGAACTTCGTGGAAGCCGTGCTTGGCTCACATCCGCTGGGCCGTCCCATCGGAGGAACGCCCGAGGCGATCAAATCTGTGTCGCGTGACTCGGTTCTCGAGCACTACCGCCGTTACTACCGCCCCGAAGAGTTGGTAGTCACTGCGGCCGGCGGCCTCGATCATGACGTCGTGTGCTCGCTCGTTATTCAGGCGCTTCAACGGGCAGGGTGGGCCCTGGCGGCGGACGCAGCGCCCGTGCCGAGGCGCGCACCCGAGCCGGCCGTGCTGAAGGCTGCCGGGGGAGTGCAGGTCATTCGTCGAGCCGTCGAGCAGGCGAATGTACTGGTTGGCTGTCCTGCGCTGACTGCCACCGATGACCGGCGGTTCGTGATGAGCGTCCTCAACGCGGTGCTCGGCGGAGGGATGTCCTCACGTCTCTTCCAGGAGATTCGGGAAAAGCGCGGACTCGCTTACTCGACCTACTCCTTCTCGGCGTCCTACGCCGACGCAGGCTACTTCGCCATGTATGCAGGGTGCAGTCCGGCGAAGACCGGCCAGGTCATCAGCCTGCTCAGTGCAGAGCTGGAACGGCTGGCGTCGGATGGAGTGAGTGACGAGGAACTGCGGCGCGCCGTGGGTCAGCTGTCCGGCGGCATGGTGCTCTCACTTGAGGACAGCGGTTCGCGGATGACCCGGCTGGGCCGGGCGGAGCTCGTCAGCGGTGAGTTCCTGGGGCTGGACCTGACCCTTGAGCGGGTCCGGGCCGTGACGGCCGAGCAGGTGCAGCGCCTCGCACGGCAACTGGCCGACGCCCCGCGCACAACTACCGTCGTCGGACCTTTCGACAGCGAAGCCGACCTGGGACTGTAGTCCGGGGTGAATGTCCTGCCGCCTCAGCCTCCGGCGAACGGCGGCAGGACATCGAGCACGTCGTCACGGCCGATCGGCTCGCTCCGGTCACGCAGCGCTACCTCGTTCAGGAGGAAGCTGCTCCGCTCCAGCACCCGTGCCATCGATGGGTCACCCTCGGGGTGTCGCTCGCGGATCTCCTCAAGAACCGCTGTCAGACCCACGCCGTCCAGTTCAAGGCGTTCTTCAGGGACGCCCGCGGCCGCCTGGGCCGCGCCGAAGTATCGAACGAGCACCTCAGCCGCCGATCGCGCTCATGGAGCGGTCGGGCTGTACGAAGTCGGCAGCTCCCAGCCCGGTATGACCCATGCCGTGCGCCTTGGGCTTGGCCCACATAGCCTCCTGCCAGCGCAGGGCTATGGCGGCGTCGTCGGCTCCTGACCGGAGCAGGTCCCTCAGGTCCGTCTCCTCCCGGGAGAAAAGGCAACTCATGATCTTGCCTTCGGCCGTGACACGGGTGCGCTTGCAATCGGAGCAGAATGGCTCCGTGACGGAGGCGATGATGCCGACAGTGCCGACGACGACGTCGGGCTTTTCCGGCCGGCGCACCTCCCACCGTTCAGCGGGGGCACCGTCCCGGTTCCGGGGGTCCGGCGTGAGCACAAAGCGTTCGGAAAGGCGCTCACGAACTTCCGCCGCGGTGATCATCCCTTCACGGGTCCAGCCATGATCGGCGTCAAGGGGCATCTGCTCGATGAAACGCAGTTCGAAGCCACGCGAGACAGCCCATTCAAGCAGATCCGGCGCCTCGTGGTCGTTGATGCCCCGCATCAGCACGGCGTTGATTTTCACCAGTCCAAGCCCGACGGCGGCAGCCGCTTCTATGCCGCGAAGCACCCGGTCCAGGAACGGGCGACGCGTCAGTTGCGCGAAGGTATCCGGGTGAAGCGAATCCATCGAGACGTTGATCCTGGTCAGGCCTGCGTCCTTGAGCCGTTGCGCCTTCTTGTCCAGACCGAGACCGTTCGTTGTCAGGGACACCGGCAGGTCCGGGTGCTGTGCGCGGATATCGGCGATGATGTCCACGAGGTCCGCTCTCACCAACGGCTCACCACCGGTCAGCCGCAGCTCGCGGATGCCCAGAAGACTAACTCCGATGGCGACGAGCCTGACGATCTCCTCGCGCGAGAGCACCTGGTCCTTCTGCAGCCACTGAAGACCCTCGGCAGGCATGCAATAGGTGCAGCGCAGATTGCACTTGTCTGTCAGCGAGAGCCGCATGTCCGTGGCCCGGCGGCCGTAGGAGTCAAGCAGCCCGGCATGGGGTGCGGACGCGCCCGCGCGGAAGATTGGGCTGCCAAGTCGGATTGCCATAGTTCGAGGTTACGCCCTTTGCCCCGGTGACTCTATCGGTTGCCAGCACATGTGCAGTGAGATGACGGGCGAAGCCCGACTAGGCTGGTAGCTGCAGCATTCGATGCCGCAACACATGAAATGTCGGGGCGGGCTGATACAACGGGGCACAATGACACGAACAGTTGAGGAACATCAGCAGGCCGTACTCGGGCTCCTGCGCTACAGCAGCGCGTTCGCCGACGGACCGGCCGAGACCCTGTCGCTGGCAGCAGCCCGCGGCCGTGTGCTCGCCGAAAACCTGACGACGCCGGTGAGCCTGCCCCCGTTCGACAACTCCCAGATGGACGGTTATGCGGTGCACCGCGATGATCTCGCGGGCGCCGGCCCGCTGCGTCTGGCTGTGTCCCGGCCGGTGCCGGCCGGTACGGAGCCTGCCGCCCTCCAGCCCGGCCACGCCGCCCCGATTATGACCGGGGCGATGATCCCGGAGGGGGCCGCCGCCGTCGTGCCCATTGAGAGGGCTGTGCCCGCGCTGTTTCCCACCGCCGACCGGTACCGCGACGAGGAATCCCTCACCGTTGAACTGCCGGTGGTCGAGGAAGGTCTGTTCATCCGGCCTGCCGGCAGCGACCTTGTGATGGGAAGCGTTGCCCTCGAAGCGGGCACACTACTGGGACCTGCTCAGCTTGGCGTGATCGCTGCCTGCGGGCTGGCGACCGTACGCGTGCGTCCGCGATTCCTTGTGCTGCTGCTCAGCACGGGCGATGAGGTTCAGGAACCCGGCACTGAGCTCGCTCCCGGACGGATTTTCGACGCCAACACAACACTGCTGACGACGGCGTTGGAAGAGGCGGGAGCCGAGGTCCAGCTGCACAGTATCGTGGCGGACAACCCTGAGGTGCTTCGGCGGGCGCTCGAGTCCATAGGCCGGCCCGTCAACCTCATCCTGAGTACCGGCGGCATCAGCCAGGGTGCATACGAAGTCGTGAAGCAGGCGCTGGCCGACAGCAGCGTGGAATTCCTGTCTGTGTCGATGCAGCCGGGTGGACCGCAGGCAATCGGCACCATCAACGGGGTCCCCTTTCTGGGATTCCCCGGCAATCCGGTGAGTGCGCTGGTCTCGTTCGAGATGTTCCTCCGCCCGGCGCTCAGTACGGTCACCGGGATACCGGGTAACCGGGTCTGCCTGCCGGCACGGCTCACCGAAGACATCCAGTCACCGGAGAACAAGCACCAGGTCCGCCGTGGTGTCTACACCGACCGCTCCGGCCAGGGGGAGGGAATTGGCGACGTCACACTCCTTGGCGGCCCCGGCTCCCACCTGCTGCACGCCCTCGCCGGGTCAAATGCGCTCGTGCACCTGCCTGTCGGCACCGGAAACGTGGAGGCAGGAACCCCGGTCGCCGTGTGGCTGCTCACCGAACTCCGTGGAGGCATTCAGCCTCTTCATCCCAGCAACCCCAACCGAGAGGCGCTGACTTGACCGAATCCAATTCCAGGCTCACCCACGTCCGCGACGACGGCTCCGCCCACATGGTGGACGTGTCTGAGAAGTCTGTCACTGCGCGTCAGGCCACAGCACAGAGCATCCTGCGGACAAGACCGGATGTCATCGCGCTTATCGCGGACGGGGACCTCCCCAAGGGTGATGCTCTCGCTGTTGCCCGGGTCGCTGGCATCATGGCGGCGAAGCAGACCTCGACGCTGATCCCGCTCTGTCATCCGCTGCCGTTGAGCAAGGTGACCATCGATTTTGAACCTGAGGGTGACGCCGTCGTCGTCAACGCAACGGTGAAGACCACTGCGGTGACAGGCGTCGAGATGGAGGCGCTGACCGCAGCGTCCGTCGCTGCCCTCACCCTGTACGACATGATCAAGGCCGTGGACAAACACGCCGTCGTCACCGATATCCGCGTGCTGGCCAAATCGGGTGGGAAGAGCGGGGACTGGGTCGCATGAGTACGCCCAGAACGGCAGCTCTCATTATTGCGTCAACCCGCGCGGCAGCGGGCGTCTACGAGGACGAATGCGGGCCGCTCATTCAGCGCTGGCTGGCCGGCAAAGGCTACGCCGTTCAGCGCGCCGAAGTGGTTCCCGATGGGGACGCCGTGCGCGACGCCCTTGCCGGGTGCCTCGACGGAAAGCCCTCCGTGCTCATCACCAGCGGAGGAACCGGCCTGAGCGCCGACGACGTCACCCCCGAACTCACCGAGCCCTTCCTCACACGCTCCCTGCCGGGGATCATGGAGGCAGTACGCCGGGCAGGTGCGGCAAAAACACCCATGGCCGCGCTGAGCCGGGGGTACGCCGGGGTTTCGGCCTCCACCTTCGTCATCAACCTCCCCGGCTCACCGGGGGCAGTCCAGGACGGCCTGGCCGTCCTGGAACCCATTCTCGACCACATCTGCGCGCAACTAGAGGGAAGACATGAGCACTAGCACCGTCCTGCACGCGGGAGTTTCCACCGAGCCGCTCGACCTGAACCATGCCCTGGACGTTGTCGGTTCTGCCGATTGCGGCGCGGTGGTGGGCTTCGGCGGAGTCGTTCGCAATCACGACGGCGGCCGCCAGGTTGATCGTCTCGGTTACAGCGCCCACCCCTCAGCCAGCGGCGTAATCGCGGAGATCGCCACGGAGATCGCTGAGAAGTACGACGGCGTGCGGATCTGGGTGGCGCACCGGACCGGCCCGCTGGAGATCGGGGATCCGGCCCTTGTCGCGGCCGTCGCGTCCGGCCACAGGGGCCAGGCTTTCGCTGCCTGCACTGAACTTGTGGATACCGTGAAGGCGCGCGCTCCGATCTGGAAGGAACAGTTCTTCTCCGACGGCACTGTGGAATGGGTCGGTGTGGATGGCTGACAGTACCCTTGGAGCCATGACACAACTGACCTCCGTCGCCGTCCTTGGCGCGTCCGGACGCATGGGTTCCGAGGCCGTCAAGGCAATCGACGCAGCCGATGACCTTCAGCTTGTCGCTGCGCTGGGCAGGCAGGATTCCCTTGACGATGTGGTGGCAGCCGGGGCGCAGGTAGTCGTGGACCTCACGGTGCCGGAGAGCACGGTACAGAACGTTGCATTCGCCGTCGAACACGGTATCCACGCTGTTGTCGGTACCACCGGGTGGGATGCGGAGCGGCTCGCCCGGCTCCGGGAGCTGCTTGCCGGGAACCCTGAGGTGGGCGTTCTGATCGCGCCGAACTTCGCGCTCGGATCGGTCCTGGCAACAGCCTTCGCCGCGCGCGCAGCGAAGTACTTCGAATCAGTCGAGCTGATCGAACTGCACCACCCGGACAAGGTGGACGCCCCGTCCGGCACCGCCGAGCGAACGGCCGAGCTGATCGCCGAAGCGCGCAGGGAAGCCGGTCTTTCGGCGAGCCCTGATGCTACCCGTACGTCGCGCGACGGCGCCCGGGGATGCGATATCGACGGCGTGCGGGTTCACTCCGTGCGATTGCGCGGTCTGGTGGCGCACCAGGAGGTCCTGTTCGGCGGCGTCGGAGAGCAGCTGACCATCCGCCACGATTCCTTCCACCGTGAGTCCTTCATGCCCGGTGTGTTGCTCGGTGTCCGGGAGGTCGGTTCCCGCCCGGGACTCACTGTTGGCCTGGACGGCTACCTGGACCTGCAGGCGTGAGGAACGCCGTGGAGATAGTGAAGAAATATCGCGTAAAAATCGGCGTAATCTTCGTCACTGTCCTGCTCGCCTTCTGGCTCGTTGTCGCCCTGCAACGGAGCGTCATCCTGCTGACCGATCCGGATCCCGTGGCGAAAGCACTCGGAGTCGCATACCTGCTGCTTCCGGCGATCGGAGCATGGGCGCTGGTTCGCGAACTGTCGTTCGGTGCCCAGACAGAGCGGATGGCCACCACGCTGCATGCTGAGGGCGGGCTGCCGGTCGATGACCTGCCGCGGACACCTGCCGGCCGGATCGTGCGGGAGGCAGCGGACGCCCAGTTCCCGGCCTATCAGGCCGAGGCAGAAGCCAATCCCGGCGACTGGCGTTCCTGGTTCCGGCTCTCATGCGCGTATGACGCCGCTGGGGACCGCACCCGCGCACGCCGCTCCATGCGGCACGCAGCGAAGCTGTTCCGCGGGCACGCCGACTAGCTAACGCTTCCGCACCGTTCCCGTCGACCGGGCCACGTCACTTGCGCCGGACGCCACATACTCGAGCGGACCGCGGGCGTTGAGTTTCCACAGCAGCAACCCGACCGCAAGGAATAGCGCGACCTGCACCCAGTAGACCAGTGCCGGGTCCAGTGGAACGTCCTGCTGATCGACGATGCTCATGATCCAGATATGGAGCGAGTAAAGGGTCAGTGTCATGGCACCGGGAGCAGAGAGCGGCAGCAGCAGCCACGGCAGCTGCCTGCCCACAAGAAGGCAGAGCCCGACGACGGCGGCGCCAGTTCCCGCTGTGTGCGCCAGATCCAGCGGCGTCCCCGAGTGCGGCGCGCTGACCGCCAGCCACCACCAGGTGCCGCTCTGGTCGATACCCGTAAGGCTGACCGTGAGCATCGCTTCAATGTCATGGCCGCGTCCCTCCGGAGTCTCGAGCAGTACGGCCATTCCGCCGAGTGGCCCGAGGAGTAGAGCGCTGATGAACTTGGCCGAACCTGCGACCCCGACTCCGGCAAGGAGCAGGCCAATCTGTACACCCAACGCCCGCAGGTTCAGGCGGCCGATCAGCATGCCGAGGAGCAGATAGCTCAACCACTGAAGCGCGGGGTAGAAGCCGGTCACGAGGATGTCAGCGAGAAGTGTCACGGGCTGCCCAAAGTGCTCAAGCGCGGGGTTGCCGTCCAGATTTGAGGGATCGACAGTTGCCTCAATCCACGGCCGCAGAAGGAAAGCTGCGACCGGGGACAGCAGGGTCCATCCGACCGCCCACCAGGCGAGCTGCCGTAATGGCAGGCTGACAAAGGGCAATGCCATCAGGAACAGGACGGCGTAGTGGAAGAGGATCACCGCAATGTTGGTCTCGAGTCCTCCGAGCATCAGCCCCACCATCGCGATGACAACGGCGCGTGCTGCGATCCCGCGCCGGTCGCGGGAGATTCCGACCTGGTCGTGCAACCTGTTGCCGCCGCTCAACAGCGCCAGTCCAATACCTGCGACGAGTGCGAACAGGGCAGACGACCGTCCCGAGAAGGTGGCCCCTATCCACGACGCCTCCGAGGTGCCCTCCACATAGAGGGGGAAGATGTGGGTGGACATCATCCCGAAGAGAGCAATACCCCGGGCTGCGTCGATGCCGCTGAGCCGGCCCGAGCTTTGTGTGGTGGCCATGATGGAATGTTCTCACGCCCGCTGCAACGGGTAAGTTTGACCTATGGCTGCCTCCGAAATTCGCCCGCTCCCGTTCGGCTCTCTCGTCACCGCCATGGTGACGCCTTTCACCGCCGACGGCGCTGTGGACTTCGAAGCGACGGCCGCGCTTGCCGTCCGTCTCGTCGAAGACGGGTGTGACGGGCTCGTAGTCTCCGGTACGACCGGCGAAACATCCACCCTTGAAGACCAGGAGAAGGAAGACCTTTTCCGGGTTGTCGCAGAGGCAGTCGGCGGACGGGCGAAAGTGATTGCCGGCACCGGCACCAACCACACCTCACACTCCGTGGAGATGGCGAAGCGGGCCCAGCGAGCCGGCGCGGACGCGCAGCTGGTAGTGACCCCGTACTACAACAAGCCGACGCAGGCTGGTGTTCTGGCGCATTTCGACGCGGTGGCCGGTGCGTCGGACCTGCCCATCATGGTTTATGACATCCCCGGCCGGTCTGGCATCGCGATCAGCACGGAGACCATGATCCGTCTGGCCGACAACCCGAAGATCCTTGCTCTGAAAGACGCCAAGGCGGATTACGCGGAGGTGACCCGCGTGCTCGCCAACACAACGCTGGATGTCTATGCAGGGGATGACGGACTGACGCTGCCATGGATGGCAGCCGGTGCCGTCGGCGTCGTCAGCGTCAGTGCACACGTGGCCACCGCGCAATTCCGTGCCCTCGTCGACGCAGCGGCTGCCGGAGATTTTGTCACAGCGCGGAAGATTCACTTCGAACTGGACCCGGTTGTGCGCGCTGTCATGACGCACATCCCCGGTGCAGTCTCGGCCAAGCAAGTCCTGCGGTTGCAGGGCGTACTTTCCAACTCCGTGGTGAGGCTGCCGCTGGTTGATCCCACCGCTGTCGAGATGGAACCGGTACTGGCGGACCTCGCCGAAGCGGGCTGGGACTTTTCCGCGAGCACCGACCGCTAGCATCCGAAAGGCCGACGTATGACAGAACTCGCAGGAACCGCACTCATTCCGCCTCCACCACTAGCCGAAGGAACCCTCAGGGTTGTTCCACTGGGTGGTCTCGGTGAGATCGGCCGCAACATGGCCGTCTTCGAGATCGGCGGAAAGCTGCTGATTGTGGACTGCGGGGTTCTGTTTCCCGAGGAGACGCAGCCCGGCGTCGACCTGATCCTGCCGGATTTCTCCTACATTGAGGATCGGCTGGACGACGTCGTGGGCCTGGTGCTGACCCATGGGCACGAAGACCACATCGGTGCGGTGCCTTATCTTCTGCGCCTCAAGAATGACATCCCGTTGATCGGGTCGCAGTTGACGCTCGCACTGATCGAGGCGAAACTCCAGGAACACCGGATCCGGCCTTTCACCCTCACCGTTGCCGAGGGCCAGATTGAGCAGTTCGGCCCCTTCGAATGTGAGTTCGTCGCAGTCAACCACTCCATTCCAGACGCGCTTGCTGTATTCATCCGCACCGAAGCCGGTACGGTGCTGCACACCGGCGACTTCAAGATGGACCAGCTGCCCCTCGACGGCCGCATCACGGATCTGCGTGCCTTCTCACGGCTGGGTGAAGAGGGAGTGGACCTGTTTATGGTTGACTCCACAAACGCGGACGTGCCCGGCTTCACGACGGCGGAGCGTGAGATCGGCCCCGAGCTCGACCGGCTCTTCGGCCAGGTCAAGAAGCGCGTCATTGTTGCCTCTTTCTCCTCCCACATCCACCGCGTACAGCAGGTCCTCGACGCCGCGGCAGCCCACGGCCGGTTCGTTTGTTTCGCGGGCCGCTCGATGGTGCGCAACATGTCGATCGCCGCCAAACTCGGTTACCTGCGTGTGCCGGACGGGATCCTGGTTGACGTGAAGAACGTGGACAACCTGCCCGATGACCGGGTCGTATTGATGTCGACCGGCTCGCAGGGTGAGCCGATGGCGGCGCTGTCACGGATGGCGAACGGAGACCACCCGATCACGGTCGGGAAGGGGGACACTGTCATCCTCGCTTCCTCCCTCATCCCAGGCAACGAGAACGCCGTCTTCCGGGTTATCAACGGGCTCCTCAAACTGGGCGCCAATGTCATCCACAAGGGCAACGCCCGCGTGCATGTATCGGGCCACGCAGCCGCCGGTGAATTGCTGTACTGCTACAACATCCTCAAGCCGAGGAACGTCATGCCCGTCCATGGCGAGACGCGGCACCTGATCGCCAACGGGAACCTTGCGATCCAGACGGGCATCCCGAGTGAGAACGTCCTCCAGACCGACGACGGCTCCGTCGTGGACCTGAAGGACGGCGTGGCCCGGATTGTGGGAGCGGTGGAATGCGGATACGTGTATGTGGACGGCTCCAGCATCGGCGAGATCACTGACGCTGACCTGAAGGACCGCCGCATCCTCGGCGAAGAAGGCTTCATCTCGATCATCACCGTGGTCAACCGCAGCACAGGAACGATCGTCTCCGGGCCGGACATCCACGCCCGTGGCTTCGCCGAGGACGATTCGGTATTCGACGACATCAAGCCGAAGATCAGCGCAGCTCTGGCCGAAGCAGTCATGAGCAACAAGGACCACACCACCCATCAGCTCCAGCAGGTGGTGAGGCGCGTGGTGGGTACCTGGGTCAACCGCCGTCACCGCCGCCGCCCGATGATTATCCCGGTCGTCCTCGAGGCCTAGCGGGCGCGCTAATCCCGGGATCCGGGGGCACCATCGGGTAGCGTAGCGAGTATGGCGACTCGTACTTCCCCTCCTTCTTCGCGGGGTCAACAGCCGCGAGCTCCACAGCCGCGAGGTTCGCAACAGCCGCGCACCCGCACCACCTCAGCCGCTGGCCGGGGATCGACTGCCGCTGGCCGGGGATCGACCGCCCGCGGTTCGAGCAAGGCCCAGCCGGAGGCTGCGACAGAAGAAAAACTTCCGTGGCCCATGCGCATCGTTCGTGGGTTCTGGATGGGGCTGGCCCACCTGGTCGCCGGCGCCATCCGAAAATTCGGTCACGACGTGCAGCCGCAGAAAGACCTCCGCAGGGACGGTACGGGGTTCTTCCTCTTCCTCTGCGCAGCCGCGGTGGCAACGGTTGAGTGGTGGGCGCTGACGGGTCCGGTAGCCGACGTCGTGCATGCTGTCGCCGGTGGTTCCGTGGGTTGGATGGCGCTGCTGTTGCCCTTCATTCTGCTGATCGGGGCGGTACGCCTGTTTCGCTACCCGGAAAACCCCCGCGCCAATAACCGCATTGGGATCGGCCTCACCGTTCTTACATTCGCCGGTGCGGGCATTGCGCATCTGGTGGGCGGACAACCCGAACTTGCCGCGGGTCTCGACGCCCTGTGGCGGGCCGGCGGCGTGGTCGGGTATCTCGTTGCCGGGCCTGCCGCTGCAATACTCTCCGCCTGGCCCGTGGCTATTGTGCTTGCCTTCCTGCTGTTCGTGAGCATTCTCATCGTCACTGCCACGCCCTTTCGCCATATCCCGACCCGCCTGCGCAAGCTCTACGAGCACCTCATGGGTCAGGACCTGAACGACGGCGGCCAAGACAGCGGCGGCCAGCACAGCGACGAGCACGACCAGAGCTACCTGTCGGACCGCCAACGAGCGGAGGCCAAGCCGAAGAAGAAGAAGTCGCGCCTTTTCGGTGGGAAGAAGGACTCGAAGCAGGAAGAGGACCTGGACGGCTACGTCGGGGACGAAGCCTTCGAACGCGCTGTACTCGACGACGACGGCGACCCCGTCCCTGCGCCGCCGGCCATCCCTCCGGGCGTGCGTCGTCCCACCCAGCAGGAGCTTGCCACTGAGAAGATCAAGCGCAACCAGGGGCTGGAAGAGGCAGAGCCGGCCACCGAGGCAATGGCGGTCCTGCCGCAGACCAGCGCACCCGCCGCCCAGCCGGTCCACGTTCCATCGAACCCCGTCCAGCCGCAGGCCCCCGCAACGCCGATTCCACAGCGGACCGAGCAACTCTCCCTCGCCGGGGACGTGACCTACACGCTCCCGCCGTCAGATTATTTGCCCGCCGGCACTCCGCCGAAGGAGCGTTCCGAGGCCAACGACGCCGTCGTCGCGGCGCTTACCCATACCCTCGAGCAGTTCAACGTCGACGCGAAGGTGACCGGCTTCTCGCGCGGACCTACAGTTACCCGCTACGAGATCGAACTGGCTTCGGGCACCAAGGTAGAGCGGGTCACCGCGTTGTCCAAAAACATTTCCTATGCGGTCGCCAGTTCGGACGTGCGGATTCTGTCTCCGATTCCCGGCAAGTCCGCTATCGGCATCGAAATTCCGAACACCGACCGCGAGACGGTGTCGCTGGGCGATGTCCTGCGCTCCGGAAACGCCCGGAAGACGGACCATCCCATGGTCATGGGCGTCGGCAAGGACGTTGAGGGCGGCTTCGTCGTCGCGAACCTCGCCAAGATGCCGCACCTTCTTGTTGCGGGCGCCACCGGCGCGGGTAAGTCCTCCTTCGTGAACTCAATGATCACGTCCATCCTCATGCGGGCTACCCCCGATGAGGTGCGGATGATCATGGTCGATCCGAAGCGCGTTGAGCTGACGGCCTATGAAGGTGTGCCGCACCTCATCACCCCTATCATCACCAGCCCCAAGAAGGCTGCTGAGGCCCTGCAGTGGGTTGTCCGCGAGATGGACACCCGCTACGACGACCTCGCCAACTACGGCTACAAGCACATCGATGACTTCAACAAGGCGGTGCGGAACGGGAAAGTCGTGCCACCGCCGGACTCAAAGCGCGTTGTGCGGCCCTACCCGTACCTGCTGGTCATCGTCGATGAGCTCGCGGACCTGATGATGGTTGCGCCCAGGGACGTCGAAGACTCCATCGTCCGTATCACCCAGCTGGCGCGTGCCGCGGGCATCCACCTTGTTCTTGCAACCCAGCGGCCGTCGGTCGACGTCGTGACAGGTCTGATCAAGGCGAACGTACCGTCGCGCATGGCGTTCGCCACCTCGTCGGTAACCGACTCGCGGGTTGTCCTTGACCAGCCGGGCGCCGAGAAACTGATCGGACAGGGCGACGCCCTCTTCCTCCCCATGGGTGCTTCCAAACCGATGCGCGTTCAGGGTGCCTGGGTGACTGAGTCCGAGATCCACCGGGTGGTGGAGCACGTCAAGGAACAGCTGAAAGCGGTTTACCGTGATGACGTTGCGGTGGAGGCGCCCAAGAAGCAGATTGATGATGACATCGGAGACGATCTCGAGGTTCTGCTGCAGGCCACGGAACTGGTCGTCACCACGCAGTTCGGTTCCACGTCGATGCTGCAGCGCAAGCTTCGCGTTGGTTTCGCCAAGGCCGGACGCCTGATGGATCTGCTGGAATCGAGGGGAGTGGTTGGCCCCTCGGAGGGTTCCAAGGCGCGTGATGTTCTGGTGAAGCCTGATGACCTCGGTCCGGTCCTCGCTGCGATGCGGGGCGATGATCCGCCCGCAGCAGCGGCGGCGGAGCCCGAAGCTGATCAGAGCTTCCCGCCCGGTGGCGGCACCGATCTGGTCGCGGAGGATCTGGCCTCCCGTGCGCAGGCAGCTGACTACCATGACGACGACGAAGACGGCTCGGAAGACGCTTGGTCGCTGACAGGCAGGTAGCCTTTATCCGTGAGCAACTCTGACGCCGGAGCGGTACCAGTCCTGAACGTCGCGAACGTGCTGACGGTCGTGCGAATCGTGCTGGTGCCGTTCTTCGTGTGGTTCCTCCTGGCCGATGCAGGCCAGGGCGGCATGCTCCGCTGGCTCGCTGTCACAACGTTCGCAGTCGCCATCTACACCGACAAGCTTGATGGAGATATCGCCCGTAGCCGCGGCCTCATCACGAATTTCGGTAAGATAGCCGACCCCATCGCGGACAAGCTGCTCATCGGCTCCGCGCTGATCCTGCTTTCCGTGCTCGGGGAGCTGTGGTGGTGGGTCACCATAGTGATCCTCGTTCGTGAGCTCGGCATCACCTTGCTCCGGTTTGCGGTTATCCGTTACGGGGTCATGCCGGCCTCGCGGGGGGGAAAGCTCAAGACAGTTGTACAGACTCTCGCGATCTTCCTTTACCTGCTGGTGCCGGCCCTCGGGGCCTGGGCGTGGTGGCCTGCCGTCGTCGTCATGATGGCTGCTCTGGCCATCACCGTGGTGACTGGCGTCGACTACGTCATGCAGGCCGTCCGTCTTCGTCGCACGGCACCCAACCCACCGCTGTGAAGGCAGACCAGCCAACAACAGCGGACTGCCGGTCGAACGGCGGGCAGGCCCGTCCCGCGAGTCTTGAAAAGGCAGTCGCGCTTGCTCGTGAACGCGGCCTGACCATCGCTACGGGAGAATCGCTGACCGCCGGAATGGTTGCCGCCGCGCTGGCCACGGTCCCGGGTGCTTCGGCAGTCCTGCGGGGCGGTGTGGTCTCCTATCACCGGGAGGTCAAGGCAGGCCTGCTCGGAGTCTCCCCGGCGCTCCTTGCGCGCGTGGGCGCCGTCGACCGTGAAGTAGCCGAGCAGATGGCGCGGGGGGCAAGGCTTGCCTGCGGTGCTGACGTCGGCGTGGCTACGACCGGTGTAGCGGGCCCGGAGCCTCATGAGGGCAAAGGGGTGGGCACCGTCATCGTTGCTGTTGCTACGGTTGACGGTAGTGTAGTCCGGGAATTCCGGTTCGACGGCACCCGGGAGGAGATCCGGGAATCGACCTGTGACGCGGCAGTGAAACTGCTGGTAGAGACGCTTCAAGGCGAACCGGGGGAACAAACGGAGTTCCGCAATAGTTATCAATAGTATCCAGCACGTAGACCTGAGACGGGCTAGGCTTAAATCAGATGGTTGCACAGCAACCAGCACAAGGGAGTTAGGCGATCCACATGGTAAAGCAACCCGTATCCGTGAACGGTGTTATCCGTTGGCGGGATGTGGGGTTGGCAGAAGATCCGCAACGTAAGCCGAAGGAGCGCAAGATGGTCGTTTTACGCCACGAGATCGGAGACGTCCTGCGGGACGTCCGCCAGCGCCAGGGCCGTACGCTCAGGGAAGTGTCGCACAGCGCCCGGGTTTCCCTCGGTTACCTCAGCGAGGTCGAGCGAGGTCAAAAGGAAGCGTCTTCGGAGCTGTTGTCCTCAATCTGCTCAGCACTTGATGTGCCGCTGTCACTGATGCTGCGAGAGGTCAGCGATCGTCTGGCAGAAGCTGAAGGAGTCGCCGTTCCCGACACGGTTCCCCAGGAATTCGCCCAGCAGTTCGGCGGCGATATGCCTGAGGACTTCACGGACGGTTTCAGCCGGGGCCTTGCTGGCACCAAGAACTGATTCTGTACAAACTCATAATTCAACTCAACGTGTTGAGGAGAGGCTCGCCGAATGCGGCGGGCCTCTTCTTTTTCTGCTGCTACCAGTTGTCCTTGGTGTAGGTCTGATTGAGCTGGGAAATGAGGTTTCCGAGTGTCGTAAGGTCCGACAGGCTCCAGTCCTCCATCAATTGGTGAAAAGCTTCCTTTCGGGCCTCCTGCGCGGCGGAAAGCTGTCTTGAACCATCGTCGGTGAGACTGATGGACTGCGCGCGGCCATCAAGGGGATCGGCTGTCTTCTGGACCAGGCCGAGCTGCTCGAGCATAGCGATCTGCCTGCTGACGGATGGTTTGCCTACCCCGATACTTGCCGCCAGGTCAGTCAGGCGCATGGAACCCTCCCGCTGTAAGATGACCAGCAGCCCGTAGGCGGCCGGCTCCATGTCGGGGTGGACACGCCGCGCTACTTTGTAGGAGTTTGACCGTGCACGCCGCCACAGCATACTGAGCTGTTGTTCCAGCGCCTGAACGGCAGCATCGACGGCAGCATCGGGTTCCTGGCGGTCTACAGTCATGCGTTTCATTCTAGGGTTATCAAGAGAAGGAGGGCGTAGCATGCGCACAAGTGACTTCTGGCGGTTGATGGATGATGAGTTCGGGCCGGCCTACTCACGGACGCTGGCCCAAACCCTTCACTTATCCGGCCTCGGGGATCGGACGCCCGCGCATGCCCTGAAGGCGGGAATCGATCCGAAGGCGATATGGCTGGCGGTATGCGAAATGCAGGATGTGCCCGAGTATCGCCGGCTTGGGCGGGACGTCAAGCCCCGTTAGCCGGGACTCAAACACGCCGGTCGAATCAATCGAATATGTGTTCGGACCGGGCTATGCTGAACCCAGAAACATTCCCTGCCACACGTCCTCCACATAACCGCTGAACAGCGCAGGATGTCCACATCGGCCGCTCCGCCGGACAAACTGTCGGAGGGGGACGTTACGGTCAAGAGGAACAGTAAAACGGGCCTTAGGTGGCCACGAATAAACCGAGGTGAATTATGGCCGTACCAGCAAATCGTGAAAAGGCTCTTGAGGCCGCGCTGGCCCAGATTGACAAGCAGTACGGCAAGGGCTCAGTCATGCGGCTGGGCGACGAGATCCGTGCGCCTATTGAGACTATCTCCACCAGTTCCATCGCACTCGATGCGGCGCTCGGGATCGGCGGTTTGCCGCGTGGCCGGGTTGTCGAAATCTATGGTCCGGAATCTTCGGGTAAAACCACGGTGGCGCTGCACGCGGTAGCCAATGCCCAGCGGAATGGTGGTATTGCAGCGTTCATCGATGCCGAGCACGCCCTGGATCCTGAATACGCCAAGAAGCTCGGCGTGGATACTGACGCACTGTTGGTTTCCCAACCGGACACCGGTGAGCAGGCACTCGAAATCATGGACATGCTCGTGGGTTCAGGTTCAATCGACATCGTCGTTATCGACTCCGTTGCCGCTCTCGTTCCCCGCGCCGAGATCGAGGGCGAAATGGGAGACAGCCATGTGGGTCTGCAGGCCCGGTTGATGAGCCAGGCTCTGCGCAAGATCACGGGCCGGTTGAGCCAGACCAAGACAACCGCCATCTTCATCAACCAGCTTCGCGAGAAGATCGGCGTGTTCTTCGGCAGCCCGGAAACCACCACAGGCGGCAAGGCATTGAAGTTCTATGCGTCCGTGCGCATCGACGTGCGGCGTATCGAAACGCTCAAGGAAGGCACCAACCCGGTCGGTAACCGGACGCGGGCCAAGATCGTCAAGAACAAGATGGCTCCACCGTTCAAGCAGGCTGAATTCGATATTCTGTACGGCTTCGGGATCTCCCGTGAAGGTGGACTCATTGACGTCGGTGTGGAGAACGGCCTCGTCAAGAAATCCGGTGCATGGTTCACCTATGACGGAGACCAGTTGGGGCAGGGCAAGGAGAACGCCCGCAAGTTCCTGATAGACAACCCCGATCTTGCTGACGAGTTGGAGCAGCGGATCCGGCAGAAGCTGGGAGTGGGAGGTGCGGTGGAACCCGCACCGGAACAGGATGCTCCCAAACTGAAGGCCGTCGGTGGCGAGGCCGGCTAACCGTCCATGAGTGGTTTTTCCGCAGTGTCCGGCGCCGCGACCCGACGCGGCGCCGGACGTTCAGGCAGGAGGAACGGAAATCAGGCCCCCAAGCCGGGTTCACCTGCTGACCTCACCGCGGAAGCGGATCCCCACGAGGTTGCACGCTCAATCGTCTTGCGTCAGCTCTCCATGGCACCGCGCAGCCGTCGCCAGCTCCTCACCAAGCTCCTCGAGCGGGGTGTGTCCGAGCAGGTAGCGGGGGAAATCCTGGACCGTTACGAAGAGGTCCAGCTGATTGACGACGCGGAGTTCGCCCATATGTGGGTGAGAAGCCGAGCGCAAACCCGGTCACTGGCCAGATCGGCTATCAAGCGAGAGCTCGCGGACAAGGGCATCACCGGGGAGTTGGCTGAAGAGGCGTTGTCCCAGCGCACTGATGAGGACGAGCGTGCTGCCGCCGAAGACCTTGTACGCCGGAAGTTGCGGCCGCTCGCTGATCCGAATGACCGCGCCGAGCGCGACAAACAAGTGCGCCGACTGGTAGCAATGCTCGCGCGAAAGGGTTACGCCCCGTCCCTTGCGTTCTCGATCGTCAAGGATTTGCTTGAGCAGGATTCCGTCGAGCAGGATTTCCTGGACCAGTAGTGGGACCGCGCGTCCGCCGACCATCCATGGCCGCCCTGTCGGATTGGGACTGGGAGCGGTGGGCCGTACCCTTAACAGGTGAGTTCCACAGTTGCCTTCCCTTCCCCAGCACAGCCGGTAGAGCATGTGTCTGCCCAGCAGCGCACGTATGAAGTGCGCACGTTCGGCTGTCAGATGAACGTGCACGATTCCGAACGAATCGCGGGGCTCCTGGAAGACGCCGGTTACGTCTCCGCCGCTGGAGGCCAGGCCGACGTCGTCGTTTTCAACACCTGCGCGGTGCGGGAGAACGCGGACAACAAGCTGTACGGAAACCTGGGTCAGCTCGCACCGGTCAAGCAATCGCGGCCCGGCATGCAGATTGCCGTGGGTGGATGCCTCGCCCAGAAGGACCGTGAGACCATCCTCCGCAAGGCGCCGTGGGTGGACGCCGTCTTCGGAACACACAACATCGGAGCCCTGCCGGCGCTGCTGGAACGCGCCCGTCACAATGACGAAGCACAGCTCGAGATCCTCGAGTCGCTGGATGTCTTCCCCTCCACCCTGCCGACCAAACGCGATGCGGTGTACTCGGGCTGGGTGTCCATTTCCGTCGGCTGCAACAACACCTGCACGTTCTGCATCGTGCCCTCCCTGCGAGGGAAGGAGAAGGACAGGCGCCCCGGCGACATCCTTGCCGAGATTGAGGCACTGGTTGCGGACGGGGCCATCGAAGTCACGCTTTTGGGCCAGAACGTAAATTCCTACGGGGTTGAGTTCGGGGACCGGGGCGCATTCGCCAAGCTGCTGCGTTCCTGCGGCGACATCCCGGGACTCGAGAGGGTGCGCTTCACGAGCCCCCACCCCGCCGCGTTCACCGACGACGTCATCGACGCGATGGCAGAGACGCCGAACGTTGCTCCGCAACTGCACATGCCCCTGCAGTCCGGCTCCGACCGCATACTGAAGGCGATGAGGCGCTCCTACAGATCGGAGAAATTCCTCGGCATCCTCGACCGGGTCCGCTTGCGCATGCCGCACGCGTCGATCTCGACGGACATCATCGTCGGATTCCCCGGGGAGACCGAGGAGGACTTCCAGGAAACGCTTCGCGTCGTGGAACAGTCGCGGTTCGCCACTGCTTTCACCTTCCAGTACTCCAAACGGCCCGGTACGCCCGCCGCGGATCTTCCCGACCAGCTTCCGAAGGCAGTTGTACAGGAGCGCTACGAGCGGCTCACGGCTTTGCAGGACCGTATTTCGGGTGAGGAGAACGCGGCACAGGTTGGCCGGCGGGTGGAGGTGATGGTCACCGCCCAGCAGGGTCGCAAAGCGCACGAGACCCATCGCCTGAGCGGGCGTGCCCGCGACCAGCGGCTCGTGCATTTCTCGGTGCCGGAGGGCGCTGAGGCTCCGCGGCCCGGGGATCTCGTCACGGTACCCATCACCGCGGCGGCCGCCTTCCACCTGATCGCCGACCCTTCGGCGGAGGATTACCACCTGCGTCGGTCACGTGCCGGTGATGCCTGGGACCGGGCACAGGCAGAGTCCTGTGGGGCACCGGCACCGGGTGCTGCAGGTATCGGCGGCAAGGGTGTCTTACTGGGCATGCCCTCCCTTCCCGTCCGCCGTCACTGAGATGAGCGGGACGGAAGCGGCGGGAACGCTGCCGCTCATCGCCGTCGTCGGACCCACCGGGTCGGGGAAATCAGAGTTGGGCATCGCGCTGGCGCAGGCACTCGGCGGCGAGGTCATCAACGCTGACTCCATGCAGTTCTACCGCGGCATGGACATCGGAACCGCAAAGCTGTCAGTCGAGGATCGCTTAGACGTCCGGCACCACCTCCTCGACATCCTCGACGTCCAGGACGAAGCAAGCGTTGCCCGCTACCAGGAGCACAGCCGCGAGGTGATGGCGGAAGTCCGTTCCCGGGGCAACGTGCCGATCCTCGTGGGCGGCTCGGGCCTGTATATCCGCGCAGCCCTCGACGAGCTTGAATTTCCGCCGACTGACGCCCTGGTCCGCGCCCGCCTCGAATCCGAGTACGAAGTGTACGGGTCAGCTGCCCTGCGGGAGCGACTCACCGCCGTCGATCCCGTTTCAGCAGAGCGCCTGGAAGACGACCGCCGCGTGATCCGCGCGCTTGAAGTGCACGAAATCACCGGCAGACCCTTCAGCTCCTACATGCCGCAGCGTATATATCACCAGCCCGCCGTGCAGATCGGCCTGCAGGTCGACCGGGACATCCTCAAGGATCGGCTTGCCGAGCGCGTGCATGCCATGGTTGAGCGTGGGCTGCTGGACGAGGTACGCACGCTCGATAAGCAGGGTCTCCGAGAAGGTCGTACGGCGGCACGCGCCCTGGGGTACAGCCAGTTCCTGCGCGTGCTCGACGGCGAATGGTCACCGGCGGAGGCAGCGGAAGACACCATTGCGGCTACGCGGCGTTTCGCCCGGCGGCAGCTGACCTGGTTCCGGGCCGACCAGCGGGTCCACTGGCTCCACTGGCGCGATCCGGAGCTTGTCGCGAAAGCCGAGAGCATTGTCCGCAGCCACGGACCCCTATCCTAGAACGGTGAGTACACGCGCCCAAGCAGCATCGCCCGCCCGTACAGGACTGTCCGGTCTCTCCTTTACCAAGGGGCACGGCACCGGCAACGATTTCATTCTCGTTGCGGACCTTGACGGCTCCGTGGACCTGACGGCAACGGACGTCGCGATCGCCTGTGACCGTCACCGCGGTATCGGAGCTGACGGATTGATCCGTGCGGTGCCGTCGTCGTTCCTGCCGGAGGGAAGGGCGTTGCTGGAACAGGATCCGAACGCGCAATGGTTCATGGACTACCGCAACGGGGACGGCTCACTATCGGAGATGTGCGGTAACGGGGTCCGTGTGTTTGTCCATTTCCTGATCAGCCACGGCCTGATCGAGCTGGCAGAGGGCGCTGCCGTCGTCATTGGCACTCGCGGCGGAATCAAGCTGGTCGAGCGGTCCGCCGACGGGTACTCGGTTGACATGGGTCCCTGGGAATTCATCTATCCGAATGCTGCCGCCGCGCGCGCAACCGATTCCCTGGTGGAGGCCGACGGACTGCAGGTCGCCAGGCCGGGCCTGTCGATCAGCATGGGCAACCCGCATACGGTCGTTGCCCTTGCTGAGATTGCCGAACTGCGTGCCACCCGTCTGTTCGATGCACCTTCCGTCGATCCGGTTCCGCCGAACGGAACAAACGTGGAGTTCGTCGTCCCGCACGACCCCCTCATGCACGACGGCGTGGGGCAGCTAAGCATGCGCGTCCACGAACGCGGAGTGGGAGAAACGCTCTCGTGCGGTACCGGCGCCTGTGCGGCCGCAGTCGCCACGCGCTATTGGGCAGGAGAAGACGCCCCTGACGTCTGGAGCGTCACAGTCCCCGGCGGGACTGTCGGCGTCCGTTTCTCGATCAGTCCAGGGGGAGCCGAGCACGTCCACCTCAGCGGACCGGCCGTGCTTGTAGCCAGCGGTACTTTCGCCTAGGTTCTGCGGGCCACCCGCAGGATGCGGAAGGACTTCGACGTAGCTGCCCGGTGGACGTCGTAATCGGCGGGAAGTTCGGCAGCAAGCCACCGCTGCAGTGAGTCCGCACCAAGATTTTTCTGCACCACCAGCCAAGCGATCCCGCCCGGTGCCAACCGCGGAAGCCACCGCAGGAGGAGCTCGTGGAGAGCGTCTTTCCCGATCCGGATCGGCGGGTTGGACCAGATGGTGTCGAAGGAGATGTCCGGACTGACGTCGTCGGGCAGGACGGCGGTGACGTTGGCCAGATCCAGCAGGCGTGCGTTCTCCTTGGTCAGTTCCAGCGAACGCTCATTTACATCGATTGCGACGACGTTCGCCTGCGGCGCCTGAAGCGCCATGGTCAGGGCGATCGGCCCCCATCCGCAGCCAAGGTCGAGCAGGTTTGAGCCTGTTGGGGGCGGGACCTCGGACAGCAGGATCGCAGTGCCCTTGTCCACGCCGTCCGGGTTGAAGATACCGCCTGACGTCACCAGCTCCCGCTCACTGCCCGCAAGGGTCACGCGGAGCGGCCGGCGGCGATCCGGTCCCGAAGGGGCGGCGCTGAAGTAGTGCTGCGAATCCATAGTATTCAAGCCTAGTGCGCTCCTCGCGGCCCGCGAACATAGAGTCGGCAACATACAACCCACGACGCCGCTTCGGTCGATCGGTTCTGCGCCGGTCTTCGCGCTGAGAGAACCTTGCCCACGCAGTTGGGGCAACGGACTACCATGGAAAGACAGTTACCAAGGGAGAGTATGACCACACATCACGGAGCGTCGGCAACGCCCGAGCCGGAAATGGGCCCGGATGAGATCCAGGCTGTTATTGACCGGATACTTGCCAAAGACCCCGCATCGTCGTCCAACGGCGTTCCCCGCCGTTTCAATAACGGCCCCAGCGGCCGAGCCCAGGCTCTTTCGGAACTCGACGAGGAGCATACCGAGTACGACGGCGAACAGCAGGACCTCGCGGAGCGTCGTGCTCTCCGGCGTGTGGCTGGCCTGTCAACGGAACTCGAGGATGTCACCGAAGTCGAGTACCGGCAGCTGCGCCTTGAACGCGTGGTGCTGGCGGGCATTTGGGGCGAAGGCACAGTCGAAGAGGCGGAGAACTCTCTCCGCGAACTCGCTGCACTCGCGGAAACGGCCGGATCGGAAGTGCTGGACGGGATCATCCAGCGCCGCCTGAAACCGGATCCTGGAACCTTCCTTGGAGCGGGCAAGGCCGAGGAACTGAAGAACATCGTGATGGCAACCGGTGCAGACACCGTGGTCGTCGACAGTGAGCTCGCTCCGTCGCAGCGCCGCGGACTCGAAGACATCGTCAAGGTCAAGGTCATCGACCGGACGGCGCTTATCCTTGACATCTTCGCCCAGCACGCCAAGTCGCGCGAGGGCAAGGCACAGGTCGAGCTCGCGCAGCTCGAGTACCTGCTCCCTCGCCTTCGCGGTTGGGGTGACTCGATGTCCCGCCAAGCCGGTGGCCAGGTCGGCGGTGCGGGTGCAGGCATGGGTTCCCGTGGGCCCGGTGAAACCAAGATCGAGCTCGACAGGCGGAAGATCCGCACCCGTATGGCCAAGCTCCGCCGTGAGATCGCCGGAATGAAGCCTGCCCGTGAGACCAAGCGGGCAAACCGGCGTCGTCACGAAGTTCCATCAGTTGCTATTGCCGGGTACACCAACGCCGGAAAATCGTCTCTGCTCAACCGGCTGACCGACGCAGGCGTCCTGGTTGAGAACGCGCTCTTTGCCACGCTGGATCCCACGATTCGGCGTGCGCAGACTCCTGACGGGCTTGAGTTCACACTCGCGGACACCGTCGGGTTTGTGCGTTCCCTTCCCACACAGCTGGTCGAGGCGTTCCGATCAACGCTTGAGGAAGTCGCGGACGCTGACCTGATCCTGCATGTCGTGGATGCCTCGCACCCTGATCCCGAGGGGCAGATCGCCGCGGTACGCGAAGTGCTCACAGAGGTCGACGCGCGCAAGGTGCCGGAAATTGTGGTCCTGAACAAGGCGGATGCGGCTGATCCCTTCGTGCTCGAACGGCTCCGCCAGAGGGAACCCCGCCACGCGATCGTTTCAGCCCGCACCGGCCAGGGGATCGCAGAGCTCCTCGAACTGATCAGTCAGGCCATCCCGCGGCCCAGCGTCAAACTAACCCTGCTCGTGCCCTACCAGCGGGGCGATGTCGTCAGCCGTCTGCACCAGCCGGATGCGGAGATCCTCCGCCTTGAGCACGTCGAAGACGGTACACAGGTCGACGTGATGGTCCGGGAAGGACTGGCCGCGGAACTGGAGCCATTCGTCAGGCATGGCTGAAGGGAACGTAAGTCCCCTTCAACTGCTTGACCATGTCGTGGAAGCGATGGGCGGTCAGCAGCGCAGCGGACAGCATGAGATGGTGCGCCAGGTGGAGGAAGCGATCGACACCGGCACCCATCTGCTGGTGCAGGCCGGCACCGGTACCGGGAAGTCGCTGGCATACCTGCTTCCCTTGATTGCGCATGCGGTGAAAAGCGACACGACCTCCATCGTTTCGACCGCCACCCTGGCACTGCAGGCGCAGATCGTTAACCGCGATCTGCCGAGACTCCTCGACACCCTGCACGGCTCACTCCCGCGGACCGTGAACGTTGCGTTACTCAAGGGGCGGAGTAACTACGTATGCCGGCACAAGACTGACGGGGGGTTCCCTGAGGAAGATGATTCAGGAGCGCTGTTTTCTCTTGACGGCGACACCGCGTCACCGCACCCCGCAGCTGGACCGTCCACCCCGCTTGGCCGGGAGATCGTCCGGTTGCGGGACTGGGCCGAGGATACGGAAACCGGTGATCGCGATGAACTCCTCCCCGGAGTCAGTGACCGTGCCTGGCGGCAGGTCTCCGTCTCCTCGATGGAATGCCTCGGCGCCCAGAAGTGTCCCGTTGCCGATGAATGCTTCAGCGAGCGGGCACGGGAGAAAGCCGGGCAGGCGGACATCGTGATCACCAATCATGCCCTGCTGGCAATCAACGCGTTCGAGGGGCTCGCGGTGCTCCCAGAGCACGACGTGGTGGTCATCGATGAGGCACACGAGCTGCACGACCGCGTAACCTCAGCGGTGTCCGGCCAACTCTCGGGAGCGCTGATCGGAGCGGCAGCCTCCGCGGCGCGGCGCCATCTGGGCACGAACGCTGACATACTGCATGCCGCGCAAAGCGCCTTCGAGAGCGCGTTCGACGCTCAACCCACCGGTTTGATGGCCGGGGGGCTCGACGAGCAGCAGGAACTCGCGCTCGTCCAACTACGTGAAGCCTGCAGGCTGGCTCTATCCGAGTCGAGCTCCGACGGGTCCGTGCAATCGGCGGACGGCGGTCGGCAGATGGCCCGTTCGCGTCTGCTGATGCTGCTCGAATTATCAGAGCGAATGGTTGCAGCCGGTGGCGCCGGAGAGGTGCTGTGGGCCAGCCGTCCGAGCACGTTCACCCCCGGCTCCGGATACTCCGCAGCAGACGATTCCTCACCCGCTACCATCAGCATCGCGCCACTTTCCGTTGCGGGGCGTCTCAGGCGGGGCCTGTTCGAGGATCACACCGTCGTGCTCACGTCAGCGACACTCGCGATCGGTTCCGAGTTCGGGCCGGTCGCGGGCTCCCTGGGACTCACCGGCGAGGGCGCCCCTTCATGGACCGGGGTCGACGTCGGAAGTCCTTTCGACTATCCCCGGCAGGGCGTTCTGTACGTCGCCAAGGACTTGCCCAAGCCAGGACGCGGAACCTCCGAGGAGCAGCTGGACGAGCTCGAAGCGCTGATCAAGGCGTCCCGCGGGGGAACGCTCGGACTGTTCTCGTCGAGGCGCGCAGCAGAAGATGCTGCTGAGGCGCTTCGGGAGAGGGTCGACGTCGAAATCCTCTGCCAGGGCGAATCCTCAATGTCCGCGCTGGTGAAGCAGTTCGCGGAGGAACCCGACACCTGTCTCTTCGGCACGATGACGCTATGGCAGGGCGTCGATGTGCCGGGAACCTCCTGCCGTCTGGTCACCATCGACCGCATACCTTTTCCAAGGCCCGATGATCCGCTCATGACGGCGCGAACCCGTGCTGTGGCGAAGGCTGGCGGGAACGGCTTCATGCATGTCTCCGCCACCCATGCGGCGGTCCGCCTTGCCCAGGGAGCGGGCCGGCTCATCCGCGCCCAGGACGATAGGGGAATGGTGGCCGTACTGGACTCGCGCCTGGCAACCGCCGGCTACGGCGGCTTCCTCAGGGCCGCGCTCCCGCCTTTCTGGCCCACGACAGACAGGGCGACGGCGCTGGCGATTCTCTCCCGGCTTGCTGCTACCCAACCGGTCTAGCTCGCGAGCCGGTCAGAGGGCGCGCATCACCGAAACGACTCTGCCCATGATGGTGGCATGGTCGCCGAGGATCGGCTCGTAATTGGTGTTCTGCGGTAGGAGCCACGTGTGGCCATCCCGCTGCCGGAACGTCTTCACAGTGGCCTCATCATCCAGAAGCGCTGCCACCACGTCTCCGTTTTCCGCGTTGCTCTGACGGCGGACCACTACCCAGTCACCGTCACAGATCGCGGCGTCGATCATGGAGTCGCCGGACACCCGCAGCATGAAAAGCTCTCCGTGGCCGACGAGCTGACGGGGAAGCGGCATGACGTCTTCAACCAGCTGGTCCGCCAGGATAGGACCGCCGGCGGCAATGCGTCCGACCAGCGGAACCATGGCGGCGTCAACGGCCGAAACCGGCGCTGGTTCCTCTTCCTCAGCGGAGGAAGGCAGGATGCGCGGTACATCGTCTCCGAGGGTGAGGGGAAGCAGGATCTCCATGGCACGGGGGCGCTTGGGGTCGCGACGGATGTAGCCCATGCGCTCCAACTGGGAGAGCTGGTGCGTGACGCTTGAGAGGCTGGCAAGCCCGACGATGTCCCCGATTTCGCGCATGGACGGCGGGTAACCGTGCGCTGCGACGCTCCGCTGAATGGTCTCGAGAATCTTTTTCTGCCGGGGTGTCATTCCCTTTGGTGTGGCACGGCCCCGCGGACGCCCGCGTCCGCGCTTGGCGTCTGGATCAGACACCTCTGTCATGTCCTCCGCCGCACTGAGATCTGCCACGAGAATGCATCCCTTTCCTCTGGCTGGACCCGGACTGCCGGCTCGCCAACCTGTTTTGTCAGTGGTGGGTGATGAGCTGGTTTTCGAAGCGGCCGGACCGTCACCCTTGCCAGCAACGCTATGGGACGGGGCGCGCCTTTTCAAACATTTGTTCGAGCGAGTCTCGACAATATTAGTGCACAGATGCTAAGAATAAACAGATAGGAATAGAACACAGCTTCGAAAAAAGCTGTTGGGACATCCAAACAACGAGAAAGGTGGACGCCATGTCGACGCTCCATATCGCAGGATCAGTTCCAGCATTCCGGCTGGAAATGCGTTCGAACCGCGGAAACGGCGCACCATCCGGCCTGCATCTCACGCGCCGCGGGTGGATCGTTCTGATCGCTCTACCCCTCGCACTTCTCGCCGCAGCGCTGCTCATCATCAGTTCGTTCTTCACCTCGCAGGCACAGGCCGCGGGAGGCGCGGGCGAAGTCACCAACACCGTGCGCGTCAATGTGACATCGGGTGAGACCCTATGGGCACTCGCCGCAGAGTATGCACCTGACCGGGATCCGCGTGCTGTAGTCGAGGAGATCGTCGAACTGAACGCTCTGGCCTCCTCCACCGTGCAGGCTGGCCAGTCCCTCCACATCCCTGTCGGAAGCCGGTGAAGATCTTGACTATGACGAGTGAAAGGCTTGTGCGGAACTGCGTAATAGTGCTCCACTCCCGCGACGGATTCTTCAATGCGGATCCGACGGCCTTAAACTCTGGTAGTGACCGACCAGCTTGAACGCCTCAGCCGTCTGCCGATTCGAGAGAACCTACGCGGACTCCAGCCGTACGGCGCTCCGCAGATAGACGTACCCATCCTGTTGAACGTCAACGAGAATACCCATGGGGTCCCGGAGGACGTTCGGAGCGCGATCGTTGAGGCGGTGCAGGAAGCCGTAGCAGGGCTCAACCGCTACCCCGACCGCGAGTTCACGCTTCTCCGAGAGCACCTCGCCAGCTATCTGGGGCACGGCCTCACCGCAGACAATATCTGGGCAGCGAACGGATCGAACGAGGTTCTCCAGCACATCCTGCTTGCTTTCGGCGGCCCCGGTCGAACTGCTCTTGGTTTCCCTCCCACCTACTCCATGTACCCCTTGCTGGCCGGGTCTACGGGGACTGAGTACCTGGCAGGCACGAGGCAGGACAACTTTGACCAGGATGTTCGCTCGACCGCTGAGCAGGTGGCTTCAACAGGAGCGAACATTGTGTTCCTGTGCAGCCCCAACAATCCGACCGGCACCGCCCTCTCCCTGGACGTTGTCTCCGAGGTCTACGATGCAGGCGAAGCAGCCCAGGCGATCATTATTGTGGATGAGGCGTACGCGGAGTTCGCCCACACAGGCACACCCAGTGCACTCGATCTGCTGCCCGGGAGGGAACGGCTTGTCGTCTCGCGCACCATGAGCAAAGCGTTCGCTCTCGCTGGAGCGCGCCTCGGATACCTGGCCGCGGCGCCGGAAATCGCGGATGCCCTCCGGCTCGTACGCCTCCCGTACCACCTCTCGGCGATCACCCAAGCGACGGCGGTGGCGGCGCTGACGCACTCCGGGAAGCTGCTCGCCAACGTCGATGAGATCAAGCGGCAGAGGGACCGCATTGTGTCCGGCCTTACCGCCATGGGTCTACCTGTTGCCCCGTCGGACTCCAATTTCGTGCTGTTTGGAGGCATCGAGGATCCGCGCGCAGTGTGGCAGGGCCTCCTTGATGCCGGAGTCCTCATTCGTGACGTCGGCATACCGCACCACTTGCGGGTTACTGCCGGTACACAGGAGGAGACCACCATCTTCCTTGACACCCTCGAATCTTTGATCCGGCCCAGCGTCTCCTAAACTAGACGGGGATGCACGTACGGGCCGACTGCCCGTCTGTTGCCGTTACAACCGTAAGGACAACCCATGACCGCGGAAGCTACCGTCCAACGCGCTGCCCGACGCGAGCGGACCACGAGCGAATCATCGGTGTTCGTCGAACTCGATCTCGACGGCACCGGCCGCTCTGAAATCAGCACCTCTGTGCCGTTCTACGACCACATGTTGACCGCTCTGGCGAAGCACTCGCTGATCGACCTCACGGTCAGGGCAACCGGTGATACGCACATCGACGTACATCACACTGTCGAGGACGTGGCAATCACGTTCGGCGAGGTGCTGCGCGAAGCTCTCGGTGACAAAGCCGGAATCCGCCGCTTCGGCGAGGCAACCGTGCCGCTGGACGAAGCTCTGGCGAACGCTGTCGTCGACATCTCCGGGCGTCCCTACCTCGTCCACTCGGGCGAGCCGGCCGGCCAGGAATACCACCTCATCGGCGGACACTTCACCGGTTCGCTCACCCGCCACGTTTTCGAAGCCATCACCCTGCATGCGCAGATCTGCCTTCACATGAACGTCCTTGGGGGCAGGGATCCGCACCACATCGTGGAGGCCCAGTTCAAGGCTTTTGCACGGGCCCTTCGCTCGGCAGTTGAGCCGGATCCCCGCGTCACCGGCATCCCGTCGACCAAGGGTGCGCTGTGAGTGCTCCGAAAGTGACCGTGCTCGATTACGGGTCGGGGAACATCCGCTCTGCTGTGCGTGCGCTCGAACATGTGGGTGCTGAGGTCACACTCAGTGCGGCTGCCGACGATGTCCTGAACGCCGACGGACTTGTTGTGCCCGGTGTCGGTGCCTTTGCTGCAGTCATGCAGGGTCTGAAGGATGTCGACGCCCTGCGAATGATCGGGCGCCGGGTTGCAGGAGGGCGTCCGGTTCTTGGCATCTGTGTCGGGCTGCAGGTGCTGTTCGAGGAGGGCGTGGAGCACGGCGTGCGCACCCAGGGCATGGGTGAATGGCCGGGTACGGTTGAGCGCCTCAAAGCTGATGTGGTTCCTCATATGGGCTGGAATACAGTCGAGCCGCCGGCCGGTTCGGTGCTCTTCGAGGGACTGGCTGACGAGCGGTTCTACTTCGTGCACTCCTACGGAGTCCAGGAATGGAACTTCGACGTCACCCAGCCCGCCATGCGCCCCCCACTGGTCACTTGGTCCACCCACGGCGCTCCTTTCATTGCGGCAGTGGAAAACGGCCCGCTTTCCGCCACACAGTTCCACCCCGAAAAGTCCGGAGATGCCGGAGCCCAACTGCTGCGCAACTGGACCGGCAGTCTTCGCTGACCGATGTGGAGCCTGATCCTCATGGGGCTGGCGGGGCTGCTGATCGGCGGCGTCGTCTCGTTCCACCGCCAGCAGATGCCGAGGGCGTTGACCATTGGCTTCGGCGTCCTCGCCGCGATGGCCCTGCTCGCTGCCTACCTGTTGACCCTGACCCCGTAAGCCGTCCACCTGTGCCGGCACGAACACCTGAACAAAAGGACGTGTATGAGCCCCTTCACCGAATCTCCCATCCTTGAGCTGCTCCCTGCTGTCGACGTAGCGGACGGCCAGGCCGTCCGTCTGGTCCAGGGTGCGGCCGGTAGCGAGACCAGCTATGGCGACCCCCTGGACGCTGCCCTGCAGTGGCAGAACGACGGCGCCGAGTGGGTTCACCTCGTGGACCTCGACGCCGCCTTCGGTCGCGGATCGAACCGCGACCTGCTCGCCCGTGTCGTCAAGGAACTCAATATCAAGGTTGAACTCTCCGGCGGGATCCGTGACGATGCTTCCCTGGAGCAGGCACTCGAGCTCGGCGCCGAGCGCGTCAACCTCGGGACCGCAGCACTGGAAAACCCGGTCTGGACTGCCAGCGCCATCGCTCGATACGGTGACGCCATAGCCGTCGGTCTCGACGTTCGCGGAACCACGCTGGCTGCCCGCGGCTGGACCGAGGAGGGCGGCGACCTTTGGGAGGTACTCGCCCGCCTCGACGATGCCGGCTGCGCACGGTACGTGGTAACCGATGTGACCAAGGACGGGACCCTGCGGGGCCCCAACCTTCAGCTCCTCCGCGACGTTTTGGAGAAGACCCAGCGTCCCGTTGTCGCGTCCGGCGGCATCTCCAGCCTGGATGACCTTGCCGCGCTCCGGCAGCTCGTCGTCGACGGACTCGAGGGCGCCATCGTCGGAAAGGCCCTCTACGCGGGGGCTTTCACGCTGCCGCAGGCGCTGGACATCGCAGGACACCCGGAACGCTAGGCATGACCGAGCGGAGGCTCCCTGCCCATATCGAGGCGGCGCTCAACCACAACGTTGCTGACTCGGCCGGGCGTGCCTGGAAGGGCAGGGACCTGTCCGGTGACGGGAACCCGCTTCACGCCTTCGACAAGGACGATGGCGCGGTGCCGGCTGCATACGATGCCGCCGTCCGCGACCTGGTGAACGGTGCCGCAGACGAGACGGCAGTCGTGAGCGTGCTGGCCGGAGTCAGGGTCTTCGTGCCGGTGGTCGCCCAGCTCGGAGGCCAGGACGCACTTGCGGAGGAAGCCGCAGTGGCCGGGCACCGCCACCATGAGGGTGACAAGGAGGCGGACATGGCCCTGGTCACCATGAAGGCGCCGGACGGGCGAAGTGTCCTGCCGGTGTTCACGTCGACAGCCCGCCTCGAAAGCTGGCATCCGGAGGCGCGGCCTGTCGCGGTCTTTGCGCCACGCGCAGCCCTTGCGGCCGTGTCCGAGAATGCCGAACTCATGGTCGTGGATCCCGGCGCAGAGGTGACTTTCGTCATCCGCCGCCCCGCGCTGTGGGCGCTGGCCCAGCAGAGGGAATGGACGCCGTCGTACGCGGACCCCGACCTGGCCCGCCTCGTAAGCGAAGCCATCGTCGAACATGGCACCATCCGCAGGGTCGAGCTGTCGCCCGGCCCCGGTGTCTCGAGCCGTACCGCTGACGGTAGAGTGGTCCGCGGCGGCGGTGCCGGCCCGGAACTGCGCCTGACCCTCGTATTGGAGTCGGGCCTCTCGCAGGAGGATGTCCGCTCAGCGACGGCGGCTTTCCAAAACCGCCTCCAGAATCTGCAGGAGTTTGTCGAGCGGGTGGACTCGCTCGAAATTCGGCTCACTCGTTGATCTTTCACGCGGGGGAGCCCGCGTGAAAGATGACGAACGTTGAACTTTGCTGTTTACCGGGAGCTGCTGAGGGTTGTCCCGGTTCGCCGCCTGCTGATCGTGGGCATGATCGCCCGCTTTCCGCATTCGGCTGCGGGGGTGCTGCTCACCCTGCACGTGGTACAGACTCTGGAGCGGGGCTATGCCGAAGCCGGAGCGGTTGCGGCTGTAATGACCATCGGCATTGCTGTAGGTGCGCCGTGGCGCGGGCGACGGGTGGATATGGCCGGCCTGCGGGTAGCGCTTATTCCCTCAGTGATTGCGGAGGCAGTCATCTGGTCGGTGGCACCCCACCTGTCCTACGAGTGGCTGCTGCTCGCGGCTCTCATCGGCGGCGTTTTCACGCTTCCCGTCTTCTCTGTGGTCCGGCAATCCCTGGGTGTCCTGGTCACCGGTGATTCGCGCCGGACGGCGTTCACTCTTGACGCGGTCGGCACCGAAGTGATTTTCATGGGCGGTCCGGCACTCGGTGCGGTGCTCGCAACGCAAGTGTCCACGGTATTCGGGCTGACCGTTGTCGGGCTTTCCACCGCAGTCGCAGGTTTGCTCCTGATGTGGTTCAACCCGCCCACCCGAAGCACGCAGCCGGGTGCTGCCGGTGCCACGCCGTCCGCCGCCCAGGACGATGCCGCGGCCGTCGAAGTGATGGTGGCGTCCGCGCCCGCGCGCGTCAGCGAGGCATCGGCTGAACTTGTCCCCGGAGCGCGGCCCGCCAGGACGGCAAGGGCCCGCGCGCGTTTCGCACAGAGCTTCACATGGCTCACGCTCCCTGTGGCAGTGGTCATGATCGTGGCAGCGGGAGCAGGACTCGTCCTTGCCGGCACCGACGTCGGTATCATCGCGGTGCTCGAGAACAATGACAGGGCGTTCGAGCTGGGGTGGGTCTTCCTCGCCTGGTGTTCAGCCTCTGTGGTCGGCGGGCTTGTTTACGGTGCAATGCACCGGCCGATCTCGCCTCTGGTTCTTCTGCTCCTGATGAGCGTACTAACCATCCCGATGGGGTTTGCTGACAGCACCCCGATGCTCGCGCTGTTTTCGATCGCTCCGGGACTGCTGTGCGCGCCGGTGCTCTCAGCCGCATCGGAACGGATTGCGTATCTGGTCGTCGAGGAGCGCAGGGGAGAGGCCATGGGCTGGTACGGCTCGGCTCTTACGTCCGGCGTGGCGCTGGGTGCGCCGCTGGCGGGCCTGATGATCGACTCCGTGGGGCCCTGGGGCGGCTTCGTTGCGGTGGGGGCAGCTGCCGCCGCCATGAGCCTGCTGTGCCTGGGTGCGCAACAGGTACGACGACGGCGCTCCGCCTGATGATGCAGGTATAGTCGCCGGCGGCGACAGTCAGTTGACGGGACCGGTGAACTTCTCGCCGGGTCCCTGGCCGGGTGCATCGGGAATCATCGACGCCTCGCGGAACGCGAGCTGCAGCGACCTCAGTCCATCGCGCAAGGGACCTGCATGCTGGCTCCCGATTTCCGGTGCGGCTGCAGTGATGAATCCTGCAAGTGCGGTAATCAGCTTCCGTGCCTCGTCGAGGTCCTTGTAGGTCTCCGCATCGGATCCCTCGGCCAGTCCGCATTTGACGGCCGCGGCGCTCATCAGATGGACCGCCGATGTTGTGATGACCTCGACGGCCGGAACCTCCGCTATATCCCGGACATGGTCGGCGGAGCCGTGCGTTCCGCTCACTTCGCCTTCGTCTGAGGCCGGAAAGGTATGGCGGGTGGCGTCGGGATTGCTGTCTGCTGTACTCATGCTGGTAAGCTTGTCACAGACCGACTGAGGGTCGTTATTTTTCATGGCCGGGAACGGCATGAAAAAGACCACCAGTATGCAAGCGGAGTCCTCTCCCACCCGCGATTGCCGCCGTCGCCCCCGAGGCGACTACAGGCAGCCGGGTTCAGGTCGGTGCCAAGGCATTCTTCTACAGTCTGCCCTACGCGCTGATGCCCGAGGCCTTCGATTGCGCATGCAATTGGGGGCCTTCTCCTTTTGCACGCGGTCCAGGTTTTCAACGGACATCAGGAGCAGCACATTAGCGAGCCAAGAATCAATGATCGTATCCGCGTCCCAGAGGTGCGGTTGGTAGGCCCTGCGGGCGAGCAGGTTGGAATCGTCCGCATTGAAGACGCCCTCCGACTCGCCGCTGAGTCCGACCTTGATCTTGTTGAGGTGGCACCTCAGGCCAAACCTCCGGTTGCCAAGCTCATGGATTTTGGTAAGTACAAGTACGAAGCCGCGGTTAAGGCGCGCGAGGCGCGCAAGAACCAGACGAATACCGTGCTGAAGGAAATTCGTTTCCGACTGAAGATTGATACCCACGACTACGAGACCAAGCGCGGTCACGCCATTCGTTTCCTCGGAGCGGGCGACAAGGTCAAGGCGATGATTCAGTTCCGCGGTCGCGAGCAGCAGCGTCCCGAGATGGGGATTCGTCTCCTGCAGCGGTTCGCGGAGGACGTGGCTGAGGTCGGCGTCGTCGAATCGACGCCGCGCATCGATGGTCGCAACATGGTGATGGTTATAGGGCCTGTCAAGAACAAGGCTGAAGCGAAGGCTGAAGCGCGCCGCGCTGCCCAGCGCGCCGAGTCCAAGGCGGCGAACGACTCGCCGAAGGACAAGGTTGACACGTCCGGCCAGGCGCCGCTGACTCAGAGCATCGGGGATCTGCTTCCCGAGGAACTGCGATCCGCCGGAACGGCGTCCGCCCCGGAAGCTGCAGCGCCCGAAGCTCCTGAAACCGTTACAGAAACTTCGGTACCTGAAACCGCAGCGCCGGAAGCTTCAGCGCCCGAGACTTCAGTACCTGAAACCGCAGCGCCTGAAGCTTCAGTACCTGAAACTTCAGAGGCAGAGACTCCTGCGACTGAGGCTCCGGCACCCGCTGCCCCTGAGCCTGAAGAGGCGAAGGAAGTTGAGGCGGAGAGCAAGGCCCCTGAGGCCAAGCCGGAAGCATCAGCACCGGAGCAGGCACCGGCACCGGAACCGAAGCAGGCCCCTGCAGCTGCGGCACCGGCAGCTACGCCGAGGCCCGCCGCAACGCCCAAGCCGGCGGCAATGCCGAAGCCCAGGCCTGCTACACCAAAGCCAACCGGCAAGGCGGCCCCAGCCAAGGGTGCACCGAGCCGACCGAAGCCCTCCGGCTCCAGCTAGGAGTCAGCTGCCGTTCAGGCAGCGAGGCAAACACGTAAGCACCGCAGTTCGCTGCGGATACCGCAAGAGCCGCCGGCAAAGTGCCGGCGGAGACCAAAGGAGATCGGTTTCCATGCCGAAGATGAAGACACACAGCGGCGCCAAGAAGCGCTTCAAGCTGACGGGTAGCGGAAAGCTCAAGCGCCAGCAGGCCAACCGCCGTCACTACCTGGAGCACAAGCCCTCCACCCTGACGCGCCGTCTGGCCAGCGACCAGATCGTATCCAAGGCCGACACCAAGGTCATCAAAAAGATGCTCGGCGTCTAACACAGCACCCCCTACCACTTTCGGACACCCCCAAGAGCGGCTGCACTGCTGCGGGGGAAACACGTCCGGACGATCTATCTAAGGAGTACGCACGTGGCACGTGTGAAGCGGGCGGTTAATGCCCACAAGAAGCGTCGGGTTATCCTCGAGCGCGCCAAAGGTTACCGCGGTCAGCGTTCGCGCCTTTACCGCAAGGCCAAGGAGCAGCTGCTCCACTCGTTCGTCTACAGCTACGGTGACCGCCGCAAGCGCAAGGGCGACTTCCGTCGGCTCTGGATTCAGCGCATCAACGCTGCATCCCGTGCAAACGGCCTCACCTACAACCGTCTGATCCAGGGCCTGAAGGCCGCTGGCGTTGAAGTTGACCGCCGCATGCTGGCCGACCTCGCCGTAACTGATGCAAACGCATTCGCCGCTCTCGTTCAGATCGCGAAGGACTCATTGCCGTCCGACACGTCTGCGCCGGTGCAGGCCTAGCCAGCACATCCAGTCGGCTCTGCGGGCCGGTTGAACAAATTAATGAGCACACCCGAACGCCCCCAGGCACCGCTACTGACCAATCCCCGAGCCGATCGGGTCCGGGAAGTAGCGAAGCTTGCGGGGCGTTCGGCGCGCCTGCGGCAGGAACGCTTTCTTGCCGAAGGCCCCCAGGCGGTGCGCGAAGCGCTGCACCTCCATGAAGCGCGGCGCGCAGCAGGCGAAACCGGCGTCGTCGACGACGTGTACCTGACAGCTGACACTCTCGAGCGTTATCCCGAGTTCGGGGCGGTGGTCCCTCCTCGGATGGTGACCGCCGAGGTCCTTGCTGCGATGAGCTCGACTGTGACGCCGCAGGGGGCCGTGGCTGTCTGCCGGTTCATCGATTCCCCATTGAACGCAGTACTTGAGCGCCGTCCGCGACTGATCGCCGTCCTCGTCGAGGTACGCGACCCGGGGAACGCTGGAACCATCCTGCGGGCTGCCGATTCCGCGGGGGCCGACGCAGTAATCTTCACCAGCGGAAGCGTGGACCTCTACAATCCGAAGACCGTGCGGTCCACAGTCGGCTCGCTCTTCCACTTGCCCGTGGTACTCGGCGTCGGTACCCAGACGTTGCTTACAGAGCTTGCAGACCGCTCGGTGACAGTGCTGGCAGCCGACGGCTACGGCGACTGGAACCTGGACGAACTCCAGGACGCGAGTGCCGCGCGACGTCTCACCTCGTCCCCCGTGAGCGCCGATGGCCAGGACACCCCGGAGCCTCTCCTGGAGGCTCCCACCGCCTGGCTCTTCGGCAACGAGGCCAAGGGACTGACGGAGGATGTACTGGACTCCGCGGGCTACCGGGTGTCGGTGCCGATCTATGGCAGCGCCGAAAGCCTCAATGTCGGTACTGCCGCGACGGTCTGCCTGTACGCCTCCGCGCGCGCCCAGCGCCGATAGGCACCACTTCAGGCAGCGTTCCTGCCAATCACACCGAGGCGGGCGCCGGCACAGGCTCAGTGGCGGCCGTTCTGCGGTCCATCCGTCCGCTCAACAACGCCACTCCCAGACCGAACGCCGCGAGCACAGCACCCACGAGCGCCGGGGCGGTGTAGCCCCACCCAAGGGCGATGACCGTCCCGCCGAGGAAAGCACCGAGGGCATTGGCCGTGTTGAGCGCCGCGTGGTTCATCGACGAGGCAAGCGATGGTGCGTCGGGGGACACATCCATCAACCGCACCTGCAGCGAGGGAATCAGCGACGAACCGATCGCTCCGACGAGGAACACGAAAAGCAGCGCCGTCGGTGCCCACTGGACCGCCAACGCGAAGAGCAGAAGGCAGGCTGAGATGCTGCCCATCACCCAGTAGATGGTTCCGAGCACCGAAATGTCGGCGAGCCGGCCACCCACGATGTTGCCGGCAACCATGCCCAGTCCGTAGAGCGCGACGACGATCGGCAGCACAGCTTCCGATACACCCGCCACCTCGGTCATAGTGGGAGCGATGTAGGTATAGACGGCGAAGAACCCACCGAATCCAACCGTGCCGATGAGTAGAGTCATCCACACCTGCCCGCGCTTCAGGGCGCCGAGCTCGCGGGTGATGCTCGCGCCGTCGCGCACGGTCTGGTGCGGTACATAGCGCGCGATCAGGATCAGTGTGAGGATCCCGATAAGCCCCACGAGGACAAACATGGTCCGCCATCCGAACTGCTGTCCAAGCCAGGTAGCGAAGGGAACTCCCACCACGTTCGCCACGCTGAGGCCCATCATCACCATGGCCACCGCCTGGGCACGCCGCGTCGGTGCGGACAGCGAGGCGGCGATGACGGCGGCGACCCCGAAGAAAGCCCCGTGCGGCAACCCTGAGATGAACCGCGAGAGCAGCAGCCAGCCGTACTCGTCGGCGATGTAGGAGGAAAGGTTCCCTACGGTGAACAGCGCCATCAGGGCCAACGCAACCCGTTTGTGCGGAAGCCTGGCACCGAGGGTTGAGAGCAGGGGGGCGCCGACAACTACGCCCAGGGCATAGGCGGAGATCACGTGTCCGCCGGCGGGGATATCGACGCCGAGGTCAGCCACCATATCGGGCAGGAGGCCCATAATGGCGAACTCGGTGGTTCCGATTCCGAAGCCCCCCATAGCCAGGGCAAGGATAGCCAGCACCAGGTTTCGGGTTGGGCGCTGGGTGGGTGTTGCAGACACAGGACTCGTTTCGATGTCGGGAAGCGCTTGTCGGCGCTTGTTTTCCAGCCGCGCATCGTTGAGCACTGCTTTCCACTTTACGGGTTTGAGACCGTATCGTCGCCAAATCGCTCCCGTTGTGAACATTCCGCGGCGCCGGCATCCGCTCTAAAATTGGACGGGCACGAGGAGCGCGGAGCCATGGATGGAACATCCCCAGAGCCAGTGAAAATTCCCGACTTGTCTCGAGATTCGTCTCGCGGGCGGAACTACGGTGAGTCACTCGGCCCCCCATCATTCGTCCGCAGGGTCACTACCGTCTGCCTGTTGACGGTCAGCCTGATTGTGGGCATGCTCGGAACAACGCTTCCTGCGGCCCAGGCGGCGCCCCTGTTCGGGCATGACATTTCCTGGCCGCAATGCTCCACGGCACAGGGCGGATTCGGGCTGCCGCTTCCGCCGCCCGAATCCCAATTCGTGATCATCGGGCTGACCCGCGGACTGGCCTTCACCGAAAATCCGTGTCTGGCCGACCAGGTTGCCTGGGCGCGCAACAACCGCAAACCGGCCCATGGCTACGCCATGGGCACCTACCCTACGGCCGCTCAGCTCAACGCCTACGGCGGACAGGGGCCGTGGTCGTCCGCAACCCACGCAGGCAGGCTCTCCAATGTCGGGTACTCCGAAGCGCGGTTCGCCGTTCAAAGTCTGAACCGTGTCGGGTTCCGGCCGCCAGTGGTGTGGATTGACGTCGAACCACGTCCTGCGCAGCCCTGGCCGGGTGCCACCGCCGCCCAACGGCTGGACAACAGGTACGTCATCGAAGGGCTGATGCGCGGGCTGCGTGACGCCGGGTTCTCTTATGGGTTCTACTCCTATACAGCCGGTTGGCAGGAAATTGTCGGCCCTTGGCGGTTGCCGGGTGTGCCGGTCTGGGCCACCGCCGGACGGCTGGACTATCCGACGGAAGCGCTTGACCGTTGCTTCCAGCCGAGTTTTTCCGCTGGCCGCGTCTACATTTCACAGTGGTACGACGACGTGCGTGACTACAACCGCACCTGCGAACCGTACAACTTCACCCCGCTGCGCATACCGGCCTCGACACTGACCGGCTCTACCGCCGAGTTCAACGGGGACTGGCGCAATGACATCCTGGCACGCGTCGGTGCAACCGGTGACCTGAGGCTGTACGCAGGAAACGGCGTCGGCGGACTGAACCCGGGGACGCGTATCGGCAACGGCTGGGGCATCTTCAACGCCCTGGAGACGCCCGGTGACTTCAACGGCGACGGCCCCTCCGACGTCATTGCCCGTGAAGCAGCCACCGGAGTTCTGTGGCTCTACCGAGGAAACGGTACCGGCGGCTGGTTGCCCCGCATCCGCGTAGGACATGGCTGGAACGGATTCAGCAGCATTGTCGCCCCTGGTGACTTCAACGGTGACCAGCGGATGGACGTGCTGGCACGGGAGCGGGCAACTGGCGCACTGTGGCTGTACCCGGGGAACGGCTCTGGTGGGTGGCTGCCGCGCGTCCGCGTGGGCAGTAGCTGGAACTCCATGACCGCAATCGTGGGCCCTGGGGATTTCAACGGCGACAGGACAAGCGACATCCTCGCGCGGGACGGCGCAGGCCTCCTGTGGCTGTATCCGGGGAACGGCTCTGGTGGGTGGCTGCCGCGCGTCCGCGTCGGGCACGGCTGGAACTCGATGACCGCGATCGTCGGCGCAGGCGATCTCAACGGCGACCGCATCGCCGACATCGCCGCCCGGGACGCAAGCGGAGCCCTCTGGCTGTACCCCGGCAACGGGCGGTCCGGCTGGCTTCCGCGCAGTCCTCTGGGTTCGGGCTGGAACGGCATCAACGCGATCTTCTGACCCTTGCTGTAGTTGCGAAAGATCGCCCTAAACTGGCTGGATGACCGAACTCCAGCGCAAACAGATTGTCGGCGCCGCCATTGTGGACTCTCTCACTGCACCATCGAGGCTGCTTGCAGCGCGCCGGACCGCTCCTGAACAGTTCGCGGGGCAGTGGGAATTTCCCGGCGGTAAGGTCGAGCCGGACGAGGATGACGTCGAGGCGCTCAAGCGCGAAGTGCGTGAGGAATTGGGTGTGGAAGTTCAGGTCGGTGCTGAACTCGAAGGTCCGGAAGCTGACGGCTGGCCTCTCAACGATTCGGCAGCGATGCGCGTCTGGCTCGCGGTCATCACCGCCGGCGTGCCGGCCGCGCTCCAAGATCATGACGAACTTCGCTGGGTGAGCCTGCAGGACACCGGCGAACTCAAAGATCTTCCCTGGATACCTGCCGACCGCCCGATCGTCGATGCACTGCTGGACACCGTAATCCCGGTTGCTGACCTGACCTAGACCCTGTTAGCAGAGGACCCGGTTAGAAAAGCGTCGGTTCGGCGGTCACCTCCTTCGCTATTAACGAGCCCGACGACGGCGCCTGGCCTCCCGCTTCCTCACGGAAGAAGCGTGCACCGGCGGACAACCCGTGACGACGGCGGTGCGTCTCAATGCGCTTTGAAAGCCACGTGCGGTACTCGCCTGAGGCGTAGGTGCCGCCGCGATACAGGCGCCGGTACCGTCCAACGAGTCCAGGGTGTGTCTTGGCCAGCCATTCCATGTACCACTCGCGTGCTCCCGGGCGCAGGTGCAGCGCTCCGGCCGACACACCGGTAGCTCCGGCAGCGGCCAGAGCACCGAACAGTGCGTCCAGTGCTTCGTCGCTGTCCGTCAGCCAGGGCAGGATGGGCATCGCCATGACTCCGCAGGGCAATCCGGCGTCCCTCAGCCGGGTGATGAGGTCCAGGCGTGCACGCGGGGTTGGTGTTCCCGGTTCCACGGCGTGCGCAAGTTCGGGGTCAAGCACGGCTAGGGAGATACCCATGCCGAGATGGACCTGCGTGCCGGCCTGCTTCAACAGCGGGATGTCGCGGCTGAGCAGGGTTCCCTTGGTGAGGATGGAGAAGGGCGTCCCGCTGTCGGCCAGGGCACGGATGATGTCCGGCATCAGCCGGTACCGGCCTTCGGCCCGCTGGTAGGGGTCCGTGTTGGTGCCCATTGCCACGTGTTCCCTGTTCCAGGAAGCCTTGGCCACCTCACGCCCAAGTACCTCACCGATGTTGGTTTTGACTACTACCTGTGAATCGAAATCAAGTCCGGTGTCCAGGTTGAGGTAGCTGTGGGTCTTCCGGGCGAAGCAGTAGACGCAGGCGTGGGAACAACCCCGATAGGGGTTGACCGTCCAGGAAAAAGGCATCCCGGAGTTTGCCGGGACGCGGTTGAGGGCCGATTTGGCAAGCACCTCGTGGAACGTGATGCCGGCGAACTCCGGAGTCCGTACGGACCGCACCAGCCCGGCAAGAGGTAACAGCGGCTCCGGCACACCCAGGGTGACCGCCGTCGTCGTCTTTTGCGCATCCCATCGCATGCTTTTATTAGAACATACGTTCGCATCCTCCGAGCTCAGGGCACGGCGCTAATCTTGGTGGATGATCCTGCTTACTGGTTTCGAGCCGTTCGGTGGTGAGACCGTCAACCCGTCCTGGGAGGCAGCGCAGCTGGCTGCTGCCACTCTTCTGGCCGAGGGCAAGCCGGCCGCAGCCGTCAGGTTGCCGTGTGTCTTCGGCACGAGTATTGACGTTCTGATGGGCGCGGTTCGTACCCACCAGCCGGAGCTTGTGCTCTGCGTAGGGCAGGCCGGAGGGCGGTCCGTGGTCTCGCTGGAGCGCGTCGCCATCAACGTGGACGACGCCCGCATCCCCGACAACGCAGGGAACCAGCCTGTGGACGATCCGATCCGGGTCGACGGTCCGGCAGCCTATTTCAGCAGCCTTCCGCTCAAGCGCACCCTGCGCGCGCTTACGCAGGCCGGACTGCCGGCCGCCGTATCGCAAACCGCCGGTACGTACGTCTGCAATCACGTCTTCTACGGGCTGATGGACCTGCTGGCCCGGGACGGGTCGAGCACGCGGGGCGGCTTCATCCATGTCCCGTTCTCCACGGAGCAGGCCGAAGTGCATGGCGCGCCTGGGCTCTCGATTCAGGACATGGCCGCGGCACTGGTTCTCATCGCCAGCGCCAGCGCCGAAACCGGGGCTGACGACCGGAACCCGGCGGGTGCCGAGCACTAGCGGCGTCGTCGGAACGCGGTGCCCTGAATCCTTCTGGAGCGCCGGCGTCGCAGCGCACGGCGGAGGGCAGGCCGCACGGGTCGTTCGATGTAGTCTCCCTCGCGCAACCCGGCGGCGCGCTCGAAGGGATTTCGTGACGCGGGATCACCCGTGAGGAGACACGAGACACCGGCGAAGAAGAAATAGGCCGGGAAGAACGGCAAGCCCAGGCATAACGCGTACTGGGTACTGTGGCGTGCCTCGTGCTCCACGAGGTGTGGGCGCCGGGCGACCTCCTCCGGACCCGCCCGGAACAGCACCACGTTGCCCACGGTGAAGGCAGATGCTTTCGGCAGCGTGGGGGAGTAGCGGTGGGCGAAGATGAGCCCACGGGGAGCCGGTCGGAGTTCACAGCCGAGGAGCTTCGCCGAGACGACACCGAGCAGCGTTGACCCATTCAGCCAGTTGAGCGTCGAGCGCAGGCGGTCGCGACCGTTCATGGGCGCAAGTCTATAAATTCAGGAGGGTACATTCTCGTCCTGCGACCGGGGCATTCGGGTCACCTGCCTGCGGTCCTCTAGACTGGCAGGGCCGCCGGAATCATGCGACACAGCTGCCGGCACCCATTGCGCTCACGACACCAAGGTAAAGCACACTCATGTCTGAACCCACGAAGCCTGCGGACGTCCAGGAGGTGGACGCGACTGCGTCCAACATCGCCGTCGCCCCCAATCCGCTGGATGCCGAAGCAATCGCGGCCGCCGTTGACCACGCGCTGAACGAGATCGCCGCAGCCGCTGACCTCGACGAGCTCAAAGCCGTGCGGCTCGCCCACACCGGCGAAAAGTCCCCCATGAGCCTGGCCAACCGGCAGATCGGCTCACTCGCGAAGGACCAGAAGGCAGCGGCCGGCAAGATTATCGGCCCCGCCCGCGGACGCATCAACCAGGCGCTCGCAGCCCGCACCACGGAGCTCGAGGCAGAGCGCGACGCCCGCATCCTCGTGGAGGAGGCCGTCGACGTCACGGCAGCTCCGCGCCGTCGTCGTGCCGGTGCACGGCACCCGCTGTCGATCCTGCAGGAGCGGGTCAGCGACATCTTCATCGGCATGGGCTGGGAAATCGCGGAAGGTCCCGAGGTTGAATCCGAGTGGTTCAACTTCGACGCCCTCAACTTCAAGCCCGACCACCCTGCACGCGAAATGCAGGACACCTTCTTCGTGGAACCGCCCGAGGCGCACCTCGTCATGCGCACCCACACCTCCCCGGTGCAGGTGCGGGCCATGCTGGAGCGTGAGGTTCCCATGTACGTGCTGTGCCCCGGGAAGGTCTTCCGCACCGACGAGCTGGATGCCACCCACACTCCCGTGTTCCACCAGTTCGAGGGCCTCGCCATCGACAAGGGCCTGAGCATGGCTGACCTGCGCGGAACGCTCGAACACTTCGCCCGGCTCATGTTCGGTGACGACGCCGGCATACGCCTGCGCCCCAACTACTTCCCCTTCACCGAGCCCTCCGCAGAACTGGATATCTGGCATCCCGGAGCCAAGGGCGGCCCCCAGTGGATCGAGTGGGGCGGCTGCGGCATGGTGCACCCCAATGTGCTCCGGGCAGCCGGCATTGATCCCGAGGTTTACTCGGGGTTCGCCTTCGGCATGGGTATTGAGCGCACCCTGATGTTCCGCAACGAGGTTTCTGATATGCGGGACATGATCGAGGGCGACGTACGTTTCAGCGAGCACTTCGGGATGGAGATCTAACCGTGCGAATTCCACTGTCCTGGTTGCGCGAGTACGCACAGGTTCCGGCGGAGGCCACCGCCGAAGATGTCATGGCCGAACTCGTGAAGGTCGGCCTTGAGGAAGAAGCCGTCCACCGTCCCACCGACACGCTCTCCGGACCGATCGTCGTGGGTCAGGTACTCTCGGTCGTCAAGGAACCGCAGAGCAACGGCAAGACCATCAACTGGTGCCAGGTCCGGGTGGTTCCGGAGGGTACCGAGCAGACCCTGACTGCGGATGGCATAGACCCTTCCGGAGTCCAGGGAATCGTCTGCGGCGCACACAACTTCGTCGAGGGCGACAAGGTGGTGGTTACCCTTCCCGGCGCCGTGCTTCCGGGTGATTTCCGCATTGCGGCGAGGAAGACCTACGGTCACGTCTCCGCCGGAATGATCGCCTCGGTCCGCGAACTGGGCATCGGCGAGGACCACGACGGCATCCTCGTGCTGTCCACAATCGGCCTGGACCCGGAGGTCGGTTCCGATGCCATGGAGCTATTGGGACTGTATGACCAGGCCGCCGAAATCAACGTGACGCCGGACCGCAGCTACTGCTTCTCGATCCGCGGGATCGCGCGGGAGTACGCCCACGCCACAGGTTCCGCTTTCACCGACCCGGCGGCCGCAGTCGTCGTCGATTCCGCGGCCGGCGCGGGCTACCCGGTGCGGCTTGAGGACCAGGCACCCATCTATGGAAACGCCGGCTGCGACCGTTTCGTGGCGCGCGTTGTCCGCGGCGTGGACGCCGCCCGTCCTACCCCGCAGTGGATGGTCGCCCGGCTGCGGTTGGCCGGAATCCGCTCCATCTCCCTGCCGGTCGATATCTCCAACTACGTGATGCTTGAGCTCGGCCAGCCCACGCACTGCTATGACGTCGCGAAGCTGACCGGCGACATCGTGGTGCGGCGGGCCAATGCCGGTGAAACCATCGTCACCCTCGATGACCGCAAGCGCGAGCTGCACGCCGAAGACCTGCTGATCTCAGATGGATCCGGCGCAATCGGTATTGCCGGCGTCATGGGCGGCGCGGAAACCGAGGTTTCCGACACCACCACCGACGTCCTCGTCGAGTCTGCACACTTCGACGAGGTGTCGATCGGACGCGCCCGCCGCCGCCACAAGCTGCCCTCCGAGGCGTCCAAGCGGTTCGAGCGCGGCGTCGACTGGGACGTTGCCGATGTCGCCGCGCAGCGCGTCGTGGACCTGCTCGTCAAGCTGGCCGGCGGTACCGCGGACACGGCGATCACCGACGTCGGGACCGCGCCCGAGCCCGTCCTGATTGACCTGCCCACCGGCTACGCATCCGAGCGGATCGGCATCGATTTCGCGCCGGAACAGGTGGTAGGCGCGCTTACGGACCTGGGCGCGGATGTGAGCGAGTACGACGGCGGCTGGCGCGTCACAGCCCCGAGCTGGCGCCACGACCTGACCATCAAGGATGACCTCGCTGAGGAGATCGCGCGACTGGTTGGCTACGACCAGATCCCGTCGCGTCTGCCGGTGGCCCCTCCCGGCCGCGGCCTCACGCGCTCCCAGCAACAGCGGCGACGGGTTATGGCCACGCTCGCGGGCTCCGGACTCACCGAGGTGCTGTCCTACCCCTTCGTTTCCCAGGAATCCAACGATACGTTCGGCGCTGCTGAGGGCACCGGTGCCGCCGTGAAGCTGGCCAACCCGCTCAGCGCCGAATACGGCTACCTGCGGCGTTCAATCCTCCCCGGCCTGATCGAAGTCGCGAAGCGGAACTCGTCGCGCGGTTTCCGCGACCTTGCGCTCTTCGAGGCGGGGCTGGTCTTCCTTCCGCAGGAAGGCCTCGGAACCTCAAGCATTCCGCCGCTCGGTGCACTGCCGGACGAGAAGACGCTCGAGGCCCTGTACGACGGACTGCCCCTGCAGCCCCTGACCATCGCCGCGGTGTTTCTGGGCAAGGATTCACCGGCTGCGGCCGGCCACACGCCCCGGCCGTGGGACTGGGCGGACGCGCTGGACACCGTCCGGCTGATGGCGGACGTCGTCGGTGTTGATCTCGTGGTCGAGCGGGGTGAGCATCAGGCGTTCCACCCCGGCCGCACCGCACGCGTCAGTCTGCGCAGCGGTGAGATGCTCGGGTACGCGGGCGAACTGCACCCGAAGCTTCTCGCTGCCCAGGACCTGCCGCCGCGCACCGTCGCGTTGGAGATCAATGCGGACCTGCTGTTCGACGCCGCCCCTGACGTGATCGTCGCACGGCCTCTGTCCACCTTCCCGGCCACAACCCAGGACGTTGCCCTCGTGGTCGACGCCGGACTGCCGGCGGATGCCGTTCTCGCCACGCTGCGCGAAGGGGCGGGTGAGCTTCTTGAGGAGGTGCACCTGTTCGACGTCTATTCCGCGCAGGGGATCGGGGAGGGCAAGAAGTCCCTCGCCTTCGGCCTGCGCTTCCGTGCCACCGACCGCACCCTGACGGCCGACGAGGCCAGCGCCGCCCGCGACCAGGCGGTCCACCTGGCGGCCGAGCGCCACGGAGCCGTCCAGCGTTAGTTCCACCGTTGAGTTGGCAGGACACGCCCCGAATGGATCTCCAAACGGGGCGTGTCCTGCCACTTCAACGTCTACGGGACGAGGAGGATCTTGCCGGTCGTCCTGCGCCCCTGCAGGTCCTCGTGTGCCTGGGCCGCCTCGGTGAGCGGGTAGCGGCTGCCGATCCGCACGCTGAGCGATCCGTCAGCAACCGCGCCGAAGACATCGCCTGAACGCCAGCGGCGCTCCTCGGCGGACCGCAGGTAGAACGCGAGGCTCGGCCTGGTGACGTAGAGCGAGCCGGAGCTGTTCAGCCGCTGCAGGTTGAAGTCGGGGACGGGACCAGACGCCGCCCCGAACAGCACCAGCATGCCGCGCACCCTCAGGGATTCCAGCGAACCATCGAAGGTCGCCTTGCCCACTCCGTCATAGACGACATCCACGCCGACACCGTCGGTCAGCTCACGCACGCGCTCCGGGAACCCTTCGTACCGAAGTACGACGTCAGCTCCTGCCTCACGCGCGAGCGTTTCCTTCTCGTCTGTGGAGACGGTGGTGATGACCCTGGCCCCCTTGGCCTTGAGCATCTGGGTCAGCAGGAGTCCTGTTCCGCCCGCTCCGGCATGCGTCAGCACCGTTTCGCCCGCCTGAACGGGATAGGTGGAATTGACCAGGTAGTGGGCCGTCATCCCCTGGAGCGGAAGCGCCGCGGCCGTCTCCAAGTCGACACCGTCAGGCACCGGCAGCGCCTTCTCTGCGTCCACGAGAGTGTATTCGGCGTAGGAACGGGAGCCTTCCGCAAAGGCAACGCGGTCACCCACCGAGAATCCCTGAGCATCCGGCCCCGCTTCGATGACCTCACCGGCGGCTTCCCCACCCGGAACGAAGGGATAGTCAACCGCATAGATGCCGGCGCGCTGGTACGTCTCGATGAAGTTCACTCCAACGGCCGCCACCTTCACCAGTAGCTGGGAACCGGTCGGCGTGGGCTGCTCGACACTAACGGGCTTCAGAACTTCCGGGTCACCGGCGCGCTCGGCTGCGATGGCAGTTGGCATGGTGGGTGTTTCCTCTCGTCGATGTGCTCTTACCTGCAGCCAACAGGACACCACACCTGGTCATTCCTGCGGTGCATTTTCTTTCGCCGGAAAGGAAGTGCATAAGTATGTGTTGTAGTGAATAGTTACTGTACGATGGTGCGCATGAGTATTTCCGTAGCAGTATCCGGAGCAAGCGGCTATGCCGGGGGCGAGGTTCTGCGCCTGCTTTCCACTCATCCGGAGGTGAGGATCGGGGCGATCACGGCACACAGCAGCGCCGGCAACCGGCTGGGTGAGGTGCAGCCGCACCTGCACTCCCTCACGGACCGCATCATCGAGGAAACGAACCCCGAAAACCTCAGCGGACACGACGTCGTTTTCCTGGCTCTGCCGCACGGTGCCAGTGCCGAGGTTGCTGCCCAGCTGCCCCCGGAGGTCCTCGTCATCGACGCCGGCGCCGACCACCGGCTCGAAGACGCCGACGCCTGGCACCGCTTCTACGGTTCCCCGCATGCCGGCACCTGGCCCTACGGACTTCCGGAGCTTCCGGGCGCCCGCGACGAACTGCGGGGCGCCCGCCGGATCGCAGTCCCGGGTTGCTACCCGACCAGCGCCCTCCTTGCGCTCACTCCCGGGTTCACCGCAGGACTGCTGCAGCCTGACGACGTCGTAATCGTGTCCGCCTCCGGTGCCTCCGGCGCCGGCAAGGCGATGAAGCCGCACCTACTCGGCTCGGAGATGATGGGCGGGATGAGCCCGTACGGAGTCGGCGGCAGCCACCGGCACACCCCGGAGGTCGAGCAGGGGCTGGGCTGGGCTGCCGGCACGCCCGTCACCGTTTCCTTCACGCCCACCCTTGCCCCCATGTCGCGCGGCATCCTGACCACGGCAACGGCGCGCGTGGTTCCCGGTACAAGCGCGGCGCAGCTCCGCGAGGCATGGGAAGCCGCCTACGACGACGAACCCTTCGTCACGCTGCTGACTCCTGGTCAGTGGCCCGCGACGAAATCGGTCCTCGGCTCCAACGTCGCGCAGCTCCAGCTGGCCTTCGACGAGCACGCGGGCCGGGTAATCATCAGCTGCGCCATCGACAACCTCACCAAGGGGACTGCCGGCGGCGCAGTGCAGTCCATGAATATCGCCCTTGGTCTGCCCGAGACCACGGGCCTGACCGGATCAGGAGTTGCTCCGTGAGTGTTACCGAACCGCAGGGATTCCGCGCCGCAGGCGTCGCAGCAGGACTGAAGTCGACCGGCGCACGGGATGTCGCCGTCGTCGTCAATGATGGTCCGCACCACCACGCGGCAGCAGTCTTCACCTCCAACCGGGTGGCAGCTGCACCGATCCACTGGTCACGCCAGGCGGTTTCCGACGGGCGTGTGGACGCCGTCGTCCTCAACTCGGGCGGAGCGAATGCCTGCACCGGCCCGGAGGGCTTCCAGAACACGCACCGTACCGCTGAATTCGCGGCGGAGGCACTCGGTGTCTCTGCCACTGATGTCTTCGTTTGTTCCACGGGCCTCATCGGTGAACAACTGCCCATGGACAAGCTTCTCCCCGGGGTCAGTGAGGCAGTGGGCCATCTCTCCGAGGGCGGCGGCCGCGCGGCAGCCGAGGCGATCATGACCACCGACTCGGTGTCCAAGACAGCTACGTACCCGGCCACACCTGATGATCCGAGCGAGGGCTACTCCATCGGCGGTATGGCCAAGGGAGCCGGCATGCTGGCACCGGGTCTGGCAACCATGCTGGTGGTCCTGACCACTGACGCCGTGCTGGACTCGGCGGTCCTCGACACGGCGCTACGCGCCGCAACCCGCGTCACCTTCGACCGCGCCGATTCGGACGGCTGCATGTCCACCAATGACACCGTGGTGCTGCTGTCCTCGGGCGCAAGCGGGGTCCGGCCGGATCCGGCGCAGTTCGCCGAAGCCCTGACGGAGGTCTGCTTCTCGCTTGCCCACCAGCTCATCGAGGATGCCGAAGGCGCAAGCCATACCATCGCGATCCGGACCATCAACGCGGCCACCGAGGAAGACGCCGAGACCGTCGGACGCTCCGTTGCCCGCTCCAACCTGTTCAAGGCGGCCATTTTCGGCAAGGATCCGAACTGGGGCAGGGTCCTGGCAGCGGTCGGAACCACTGATGCTGCCTTCGAACCCGACCGCCTGGACGTAGCCATGAACGGCGTACAGATTTGCCGGGACGGCGGAATCGGCGAACCGCGGGAACTGGTCGACCTCAGCCCACGCCTCGTGACCGTCGAAATCAACCTCAACGCAGGTTCCGAGACGGCAACAATCTGGACGAACGACCTCACGCACGAATACGTACACGAGAACTCTGCTTACTCGAGCTGACGCCGGGAACACCAACCCCTGGAACGCCCACGCCGAAGACGCCGAGTCGAAGGATCACATGAACACTCTGAACGCTGCACAGGAGAAGGCGGCAACCCTGATCGAGGCTCTGCCCTGGATCCAGCGGTTCGCCGGCACCACCATGGTCATCAAGTACGGCGGCAACGCCATGGTCAACGATGAACTGCGCCGCGCCTTCGCCGAAGACATCGTCTTCCTCCATCACGCAGGAATTCACCCCGTTGTGGTTCACGGCGGCGGACCGCAGATCAACGGCATGCTGGACCGGCTCGGCATCACCTCCGAGTTCAAGGGCGGGCTGCGCGTCACTACGCCGGAAGCCATGGATGTTGTCCGCATGGTGCTCACGGGGCAGGTAGGCAGGGAACTGGTCGGACTGATCAACTCGCACGGTCCGTACGCCGTTGGCCTGTCCGGTGAGGACGGCGGGCTCCTCCGGGCCATCCGGACGGGCACCGTGGTCGACGGCGAGGAAGTCGACCTCGGCCTCGTCGGTGAAGTGGTCGGAGTAAACCCCGCTGCAATCCTCGACATCCTTGAAGCCGGACGCATTCCCGTGATCTCCACGGTCGCCCCGGAGATCGACGGCGCGGGCAGCGGAACGGGGCAGGTCCTCAACGTCAACGCCGACACCGCCGCAGCAGCGCTCGCGGAAGCCCTCGCTGCATCGAAGCTTGTCATCCTCACCGATGTCGAAGGTCTCTACTCCAACTGGCCCGACCGTACGAGCCTCATCTCCTCCCTTACGGCTGCTCAACTGCGGGACCTCCTGCCCAGCCTCGAATCGGGAATGATCCCCAAGATGGCCGCATGCCTCAAGGCGGTCGACGGGGGAGTGGAGCGCGCACATATCGTCGACGGACGGCTGGCCCACTCGATGCTGCTCGAAATCTTCACCGCAGCCGGGATAGGCACCGAGGTAGTGCCGGACGAGGACCTGATCGCGTGAGCACCAGCGAATCCTCAATCGAAAGCGCAGCCGCGTCAGCACTTGTCGATCCGGCGAAGGGCAACGAGTGGCTGCAGCGTTATTCGAACGCCGTTCTCGGGGTGTTCGGCACCCCACAGCGCGTGCTGGTCCGCGGGGCCGGCTGCCTGGTCTGGGACGCCGACGGCAAACAGTACCTCGACCTGCTCGGCGGAATCGCCGTGAACGCCCTGGGCCACGCCCACCCGTTCGTCACCTCCGTGATCTCCTCGCAGCTGGCCACCTTGGGCCATGTGTCGAACTTCTTCACCAGCCCCACGCAGGTCGCGCTCGCGGAAAAACTGCTGTCCCTGTCCGGCGCTCAGGCGGGATCCAAGGTGTTCTTCGCGAACTCCGGTACGGAGGCCGTCGAGGCGGCGTTCAAGCTGGCGCGCCGCAACAGCACGTCTTCCCAGGATGGAAAACCCCGGACCCGCATCCTTGCGCTCGAGGGCGCATTCCACGGCCGGACCATGGGCGCCCTCGCGCTGACGGCCAAACAGGCGTACCGCGAGCCGTTCGAACCGCTTCCCGGCGGCGTCGAGCACCTGCCGTTTGATGACCTGGAGGCGCTGGAGGCGGCGCTCGATGAGTCCGTTGCCGCCGTCGTGCTTGAGCCGATCCAGGGCGAGGCAGGCGTCCGTCCGTTGAGCATCAGCTACCTTCAGAAGGCGCGCGAGCTCACCAGCAAGGCCGGCGTGCTGTTGATCCTGGACGAGGTGCAGACCGGAGTGGGTCGCACAGGGCGCTGGTTCGCCCATCAGGCCAGCGGAATCACGCCCGACGCCATGACCCTCGCCAAGGGCCTGGGCGGCGGTTTCCCGATCGGTGCGCTGGTGACTTTCGGACCTGAGGTTTCGGCGCTGCTCACACCGGGGCAGCACGGAACCACCTTCGGCGGCAATCCGGTCGCTACGGCCGCTGCGCTTGCCACCGTGCATGCGCTGGAGGCAGGTGCAGTGCTGCGGAACGCCGACGACGTCGGCAGCTTCCTCCGCAGTAACCTCGCCGGTGTGCACGGGGTGACGGAGGTTCGCGGCGAGGGTCTGCTGATCGGTTTCGACCTCGACGGCGACTACGCGGCCGGGGCTGTGACGGTGGCGCTCACCCACGGGTTCATCATCAATGCGCCCACGCCGCACACGCTGCGGCTCGCCCCACCGCTGATCCTGACCCGCGCAGAAGCCCAGAGCTTCCTCGATGCGTTGCCGGGAATCCTCGACACCGCGCGCGGCACCGGCGCACAAGACGGCGCACAAGACACTGCAGCACAGAGTACGGAGACTCCCGCATGACCCGCCATTTCCTTGTTGACACCGACCTCAGCCAGGCCGAGCAGAACGAGGTCCTCGATCTCGCACTTGAGCTGAAGAAGGCGCCGTACTCAAACTCCACCTATGCAGCTGAAGCCACCGGACGCAAGACCGTCGCGGTGATCTTCGACAAGACCTCCACACGGACCCGCGTGTCCTTCGCCACCGGCATCGCCGACCTCGGGGGTGTGCCGCTCATTATCGGTGCCGGCGAGTCGCAGCTTGGGCACAAGGAATCAATCACGGACACGGCCAAGGTTCTTGAGCGGATGGTCTCCACCATCGTCTGGCGAACGTACGCGCAGGCAGGGCTTGAGGAGATGGCTGCTGCCTCGTCCGTACCCGTGATCAACGCGCTCTCCGATGACTACCATCCGTGCCAGCTGCTCGCCGATCTGCTCACAATCCGCGAGCACAGGGGACAGTTGGCGGGCCTCTCACTGTCCTACTTCGGTGATGCCGCCAACAACATGGCGAACTCGTACCTGCTCGCCGGCGTGACCGCCGGTATGCACGTGCGCATCGCCGGTCCGGAAGGTTATCTTCCCGAGCAGCGCATCGTTGATGCCGCCAAGGAACGCGCCGCGCAAACCGGCGGTTCAGTCCTTATCACCACCGATGCCGCAGAGGCAGCTGCCGGTGCCGACGTCGTCGCCACTGACACCTGGGTGTCCATGGGCCAGGAAGTCGACGACGGCGCCAAGGCCGCGCGGTTCGAGCTGTTCCGTCCGTACGCAGTGAACGAGGCGCTGCTCGCGCAGGCGGCGGCGGGCGCCGTCGTACTCCACTGTCTGCCCGCTTACCGCGGGTATGAGATTTCCGCCGGCGTTCTTGACGGGCCGCAGTCTCTCGTCTGGGACGAGGCGGAGAACCGCCTGCACGCGCAGAAAGCGCTCATGGTGTGGCTCATGGAGCGCTCGTGACCTCCCAGCCTTCCGCCGGTCACCCCACTGGGCAGCCTACTGGTCAGCCGACAACGAAAACGGCCCGCCAGGCCCGGATCACGGCTCTGCTGACCGCGCAATCGGTGCGGTCCCAGTCCGAACTGGCGGACCTGCTTGCTGACGGCGGCCTCCAGGTTACCCAGGCCACGTTGTCCCGGGACCTCGTGGAGCTCGGCGCCGTGCGTGTCCGCGGCAAGGACGGCGCGCTCGTCTACGCCGTACCCGGGGAAGGCGGCGGCCGTGCTCCGCAAAGCGGCGTCACCCAGGAGATACTCGACAGCAGGTTGTCCCGGCTGTGCGGTGAACTCCTTGTGACGGCGGAAGCCTCCGGGAACCTGGTGGTCCTGCGAACCCCGCCGGGGGCCGCAAACTTCCTGGCTCTGGCCATCGACCATTCGGTCATGCCGTCCGTACTCGGTACGATCGCCGGAGACGACACCATCCTGCTGGTCACACGCGATCCCGCCGGCGGTGCGGACGTTGCCGCCCGGTTTCTACAGTTTGCGCACGAAGCCGCGTCCTGAGCCGAACCAATCTTCGAACCACCGAACATTCCACAAAAACAAGAGGAGCTATTGAAGTGACTGAACGCATTGTCCTTGCCTACTCAGGCGGACTGGATACGTCGGTGGCCATCGGCTGGATCGCCGAAGCAACCGGAGCTGAAGTGGTGGCTGTAGCCGTCGACGTCGGACAGGGCGGCGAATCGCTCGAAACCATCCGCCAGCGCGCGCTGGGCTGCGGCGCCGTCGAAGCCTACGTCGCTGACGCACGCGATGAGTTCGCCAACGAATACTGCATGCCCACCCTGCGGGCCAACGCACTGTACATGGACGCGTACCCCCTGGTCTCGGCCATCTCCCGGCCGGTCATCGTCAAGCACCTCGTCGCCGCAGCCCGCGAATTCGGCGCGTCAACCGTTTCGCACGGCTGCACCGGCAAGGGCAACGACCAGGTGCGCTTCGAGGTCGGGATACAGACCCTGGGCCCGGACCTGAAGTGCATCGCTCCCGTCCGCGACCTCGCCCTCACCCGTGACAAGGCCATTGCCTTCGCCGAGGAGAAGGGCCTGCCCATCGAGACCACGAAGAAGAACCCGTTCTCGATCGACCAGAACGTCTGGGGACGCGCCGTCGAAACCGGCTTCCTCGAGGACATCTGGAACGGTCCCACCAAGGACGTCTACGACTACACCGATTCCCCCGAGTTCTCACCCGCGGCCGATGAAGTGGTCATCACCTTCAAGGAAGGCATCCCGGTAGCTATCGACGGCCATGCCGTCACGCCGCTGCAGGCCATCGAGGAACTCAACCGCCGGGCCGGTGCCCAGGGCGTGGGCCGGATCGACATCGTCGAGGACCGTCTGGTGGGCATCAAGAGCCGCGAAATCTACGAAGCACCGGGTGCCATGGCGCTCATCACCGCTCACCGCGAGTTGGAGAACGTCACCGTTGAGCGTGAGCAGGCGCGGTTCAAGAAGACGGTTGACCAGCGCTGGACCGAGCTTGTCTATGACGGCCAGTGGTTCTCGCCGCTGAAGCGTTCGCTCGAAACGTTCATCGATGACACCCAGCGCTACGTTTCCGGCGATGTCCGGATGGAACTGCACGGCGGGCGCGCCACCGTCACCGGCCGCCGGTCCGATGTTGGTCTCTACGACTTCAACCTGGCCACCTATGACACGGGCGATACCTTCGACCAGTCCATGGCACGCGGCTTCATTGAGATTTTCGGCCTGTCCTCCAAGGTGGCCTCGGGCCGCGACCAGCGCGCAGGAAAATAAGCGGTGTCGGAGGCACACGATACTGCCGTACAGGGCACGAACGCTCACGGCACCAACGAAGGCTCACTGTGGGGCGGCCGGTTTTCCGGCGGCCCCGCGGATGCCCTCGCAGCGCTGAGCAAGTCCACGCACTTCGACTGGCGCCTTGCCCGTCACGACATCGCCGGGTCACGGGCGCACGCCCGTGTCCTGCACCGTGCCGGCCTGCTCGACGACGGCGAGCTGACAGGCATGCTGGCCGCTCTGGACGCGCTCGACGACGATGTCCGCACCGGCGCGTACGTTCCCTCGGAGTCCGATGAAGACGTGCACGGTTCACTCGAGCGCGGCCTGATCGAGCGGGCGGGACCTGCACTCGGCGGAAAGCTCCGAGCCGGCCGCTCACGGAATGATCAGGTGGCCACGCTCGGGCGGATGTACCTGCGCGAGCACGCACGGATCATCGGCGCCGGCGTCCTTGCCACCATCGACGCGCTGGTGGGGCAGGCGAAGGAGCACCTCGAGGTGCCGATGCCCGGCCGGACGCACCTGCAGCACGCGCAACCGGTGCTGCTGAGCCATCACCTGCTTGCCCACGCCTGGGCGCTGCTGCGCGACGTGCAGCGGCTCCAGGACTGGGACCGCAGAGCGGCTGTGTCGCCCTACGGTTCAGGTGCGCTGGCAGGGTCATCCCTGGGTCTTGATCCTGAAGCGGTCGCTGCCGAGCTGGGCTTCGATTCCGCGACCCACAACTCGATCGACGGAACTGCGGCGCGTGACGTCTACGCGGAATTCGCCTGGGTAGCATCGATGATCGGGGTGGACCTGTCACGCGTCAGCGAGGAGGTCATCATCTGGGCGACGAAGGAATTCTCCTTCGTCACGCTGGATGACTCTTTCTCCACCGGATCCTCGATCATGCCTCAGAAAAAGAATCCCGACGTCGCGGAACTGGCGCGCGGCAAGGCGGGCCGGCTCATCGGAAACCTGACCGGTCTACTGGCCACCCTCAAGGGACTGCCGCTTGCGTACAATCGGGACCTGCAGGAGGACAAGGAGCCGGTGTTCGACGCCGTCGACACCCTTGAGGTGCTCCTCCCGGCCGTCTCGGGCATGATCGCGACGCTGACGTTCAACACGGAACGCATGGCTTCCCTAGCGCCGCTCGGGTTTGCCCTGGCCACGGATGTGGCGGAGTGGCTGGTTCGCCAGGGTGTGCCGTTCCGTGAGGCGCACGAGCTCTCCGGTGCGGCGGTCAAGCTCGCCGAGAGCCGCGGTGTCGAGCTCTGGGATCTGACCGACGAGGATTACGCAGGCATCTCCCCACACTTCACTTCGGGTGTTCGTGAAGTGCTCACGGTCGAAGGGTCACTGAACAGCCGCGATTCACAGGGTGGAACCGCGCCGGCCGCGGTGCGCCGTCAGCTCGTAGCCCTCTCGGCGCAGGTGGATGACGTGCGGGCGCTGCTGGTTCCGTCCCAGGGGTAGGAACGGCAGGGGATGCTGCGGGTATCCTCGGGACAAGCCGCCCGTTTGCCAATACGAAGGATGTCCGTGAATATGTCGCAGCCCATAGCACCCGAGTACCTGCCCGAGGACCTGACGCAGCAGCTGCCCGGCCGGTTGGCAGACGCCGGCCGGGAGCTGCTCGCTGCCGCAGCCGGACTCGACGACGCAACGCTCGCGGCGCCGTCGGTCCTTCCCGGCTGGAGCCGGGCCTTCGTCATCGCCCACGTCGAGGGCGTGGCCAGGGCAATGACGCGGCAGCTTGAGTACGCGGCACGCGGAGAAACAATCGAGTTTTACGACGACGGCTTTGACGGCCGGATACGGGACATCGAACGGCGCGCCCAGCGCTCCGCCGACGAGCAGCTGCAGAGCCTCACTGACGCTGTGACTGGCGCAGTTGCGACCTTCGCGGGGGTGAAGGGCAGTGAATGGGACGCCGGCATCGCCTACCGGGACGGCACAGTCCGCGACGGCGGGCTCGCCCTGTGGCGGGAGCTGGTCATTCACGCCTCCGACCTGGATCTTGGACGCACGACGCTGGACTGGGACAGCATCTTCTGCCATTACCTGCTCGGATTCCTCGCTGCCCGCGTCCCGGATGGGCTGGCCCTCAAGCTCCAGCCGCTGGGCGAACAGCCGCGCACCCTCACCAACGGATCAGGAACGCCCGTGCGCACCGTCGTCGTCACCGGCCTGCTGCAGGACATCGCCGCCTGGCTTGCCGGCCGGAAGCCCCTCGGCGGCCTGAACGCAACTGCAGCAGCGGACGGCGTTGACCTGCCCGAGCTTCTGCCCTGGCCGGCGGCGGTTGCGCCACGCGCCTGACAGCCGTCTCACAGGAAGGCCCCCGCCACTGCTGACAAAAGATCTTCTATCCGGCATGGAAGGCCTTATCAGCAGTCCGGCACTGCGCTAAGTTGGTAACCACCCGAGCGCAGGATACCGAAGGCGGAATCAAGCTGGAAGGCGAAGGCAGAAGCCATGACGTCCGATGTTGATCGAACAGCGGCTCAGTGGGTGGTGCCGCTTGGCCGCATAGAACGGCTGAGCGACGGCTACGTGCTCGCCTTCGACCGGCAGATCGATTACCCCCGGTCATACATCTGGAACCTCCTGACCGACCCGGGCAAGGTACAACTATGGCTCGGTGAACTGAGCAGCGGCTGGGAACTGGGAAAGGAATACTCCCTCGATATGGGTGGGGGAGCCAGCACAGGGACCGTGCTACAACTCAACCCGCCCACCAGCCTCCAGATCACCTGGGATGATGCACTGGGCCCCGAATCCATCCTTGAGTGGCGCGTGCTGGAGAGCAATGGCGGCACGCTCCTGCAGTTGCGCGCCCGTTCGGAGACGGCGGACTTCCTGACCGAGGGCGCTGCCGGCTGGCAGCAGATCCTCGGCGCACTTGAGGACGTGGCAGCGGGCCGGGAACCAGGGCAGGAAGGGGACTGGGCGGCCCTTCGGGACGCCTACGCCGCAGAGTTCGACGTATCCAACACGATGGGCTGGATTGAAACGTACGACGGCGTCACCATGGTCCATTTCGACCGCCGCCTCAATTCCACCCTGCCCCTCGTCAAGGACGCGCTCACTGCGGATCCGGAACAGCAGCCAAGGGTCGAGCAGGCGGAAGTAGACTTCACCGTCGACGGCGGCACTACCCGGCTGGCGGTCCGCCACGTCGTGGAGGACCAGGCCGAGGCTCCCGTCCTGCTGGCACGCTGGCACGCTCATTTGGACGCCGTGGCGGTGTCAGTCGATGGCGACCATCCACACACGAGCATGCGCAAGCTGCACGCCCTTGAGGAGTTCTACCGGGCCATGCTCACCGGTTCGGCGGGCTGACCGGCGACTTTCTCCCGGGCCAGCAGGCTGGTCTTGACCGCAACACCCCATCGGAAACCCCCGAGGGTGCCGTCCGTCCGGATGACACGGTGGCACGGGACAAAAAGGGCTGCGGCGTTGAAGGCGCAGGCTCCGGCCGCGGCGCGGATCGCGGCGGGCCGCCCGGCCAGCCGTGCATATTCCGAGTAGGTCACGGGTTTGCCGGGAGCGACCGTTCGCAGCACCTCCCAGGCGTGGCTGCGGAACGGGCCCGACAGCTGATGCACGGGGACCGCTTCAATGGCGGCGAGATCGCCGTCGTAATAGGCAGAGACGGCATCCGTGATGAGGGCGAGACTCGAGACTGCCCGGACCGGTTCGCCCCTGAGCTTCGGGTGGATCTGGCCGGTTAACTCCGAGAGTTCGGCGGTCCAGCCGGAGGCCAGGACCGCGCCATTGCGCTCCACGACCGTGAACGGTCCGTCCGGGGTGGAAACTGTTGTGGTCTGGATGGTCATGATGCCAGGGCCTTTCTCGTGGTGCCCGTCGCTTCACGGGACTGTTGCGGTGTTTCAGAGGCGATGCGCCAAAGGTGCAGGGTGGCGTAGGAGCGCCATGGACTGAATTGCTCAAACCACGCAGCCGCGGCCCCGCCGTCGACGGGCCGGCCGAGGAGCCGCGCGTAGCCCGTCCGGACCGCGGCGTCATTGTTGAGGTGGATGTCGGTAGCTCCCAGAATCCGCATCGCTGCGTAGCGGACAGTCCACGGCCCGATCCCCGGCAGCGGCAGCAGCTTTTCCGCCAGTTCACCGGGAGTGTCCTCGACTCCGATCGAAAGGCTTCCGTCCGCAAGGGCGGCTGCGGCTCCCAGCAGGCTGGTCCGACGCCGCGCCGGCCCCTTCAGGAGCGGGCCCGCTCCCTCCACGAGCGCGGCGGCAGTGGGAAACAACCGGCTATGGCGTGGACAACCCAGCTTCGACTGTTCGCCCAGGACGCTCAGCGTGTTTAGGACGCCGGTGGCCGCAGCGACGGTGATCTGCTGGCCGACCATCGCGCGGATGAGGATCTCGTGCGGGTCCACCGCGCCGGGCAGCCGGATGCCCGGATACCGCTGCACCCGCGGCCTCAGAGAGGGCTCGGCTGAGAGTACGTCGTCGATGGCTGTGGGATCGGCGTCGAGATCGAACAACCGGCGTATGCGGGACAGCAGTACGGGCAGGTCCTTCAGATGCTCGACTGTCACGGAGACCGCAAGTCCTCCGCGTCCCTGTTCCGCCCTGAACCAGCCCTCGCCGCCGGGCAGGCGGAGAAGGCGGGCGTAGCTGGTCGGGTTTGCCTGCTCGATCCCTGCAATGGCGCGGGCTTGCAGGAAGGAGAAGATGCCGTCGTCGTACGGGGTTCGTGCGGGCAGCGTCAGACTAAGGGAGGTCACATTCGGGGAGGTGGGTGAACCGGCCGCCGTCGAAGCGTGCGAAAGGGTACGGCTCCGGAGCCGCAACTGCGAGGGGGAGAGGTCGTAGACCTCCTGGACCGTCTCGTTGAACTGCCGGATGCTGTTGAACCCGGAGGCGAACGCGACGTCGGAGAGCGGCATATCGGTGGCGGTGAGCAACGTCCGCGCCGTTTGTGCACGGGAGGCGCGTGCCAGGGCCAACGGGCCGGCACCGAGTTCGTGGTGGAGGATGCGCCCGAGTTGCCGCGTTGAGTAGCCGAGCCGGCGCGCCAGCCCGGGAACACCGCTGCGGTCGATCTCGCCGTCGGAAATCAGCCGCATGGCCCGGGCGGCGGTGTCCGAACGCAGGTTCCATGCGGGGGTGCCGGGCACCGCCTCGGGCAGGCATCGCTTGCACGCGCGGTAACCGGCCTCGTGCGCCGCCGCGGAGGTGGGGTAGAACGTGACGTTGGCAGGCTTGGGGGTGCGTGCGGGGCAGGACGGGCGGCAGTAGATCCTCGTCGTTGCGACGGCGGTGACAAACTGCCCGTCGAACCGGGTATCCCGCGATTCGATCGCCCGGTATCGCTGCCAAAAGTCCATGGGTCCATCCTTGCAGGCGGCCCGATGCGCTGCTAGCGGAAATCGGACATGGGCGTGCATGGTGTGATCGGCGGACTTGATACGGTCTTTTGGTGGATCCAGCACTACAACGCGCCCGGCTTGCGCATCCGGCTATCGAGGTCGCGCCGCTTCTGCTCGGAGCGCACCTCACGCACAACGACGGTGCAGAGCCGGTCACGGTCCGCATCACCGAAGTAGAGGCGTACATGGGATCCGAGGATCCCGGATCCCATGCCTTCCGCGGGAAAACCGCCCGCAACGCGACCATGTTCGGCGAGGCGGGTCATCTGTACGTGTACTTCACCTACGGAATGCACTACTGCGCGAACGTGGTCTGCGGGTCACCGGGAAGCGCGACCGGCCTGCTGCTGCGCGCGGGTGAGATCGTCGAGGGCCAGGACACAGCCCGGCGCCGTCGCGGCAATCCCCGCCTCGAGCGGGACCTCGCGCGCGGTCCGGCATGTCTCGCGCAGGCTCTCGGCATAGACCGGGAGCTGGACGGAGCGGACGTGTTTTCCACCCGTCTTCACCTCGTGCTGCCCGACCATCCAGCTGAACCGTTGCGTCTGCAGACCGGCCCGCGTGTCGGAGTGAGCGGGCCCGGCGGGTCCGGGGCCTATCCCTGGCGCTACTGGTTGGCGGGTGAATCCAGTGTGTCGGTGTACCGGCCGGCCGCCAAGCCGCGCGGCGCCCGGTAACCATCTGGCGGTGTCCGTGGCGGACGCTCATGGAAATTCACACTCAGGGGGATAGAATTGACGGTCCGCCTTGGCGAGAGGGAACGCGCAATGCCTGAAATGTCAGTAGCACGGAACGAACTGGAACACGAGCGCGGCTATGTGGCCGGTCTGTACCAGCGCCTTGATGAACTGCGCGCCGAGAAACAGCGCCAGCTGGATCAGGTGCGCCGCACCATATCCTCCGGTTCCCACCAGAACCGGTCCGAGCGCGACGCGTTCGCAACCATGTATGAGGACCGGCTTGCGCAACTGAACGCCGTCGATGACCGGCTTGTTTTCGGACGGCTGGATCTGGATAGCGGCGATGAACGCTACATCGGACGCATCGGCCTTTCCGCCGAGGACCTGCAGCAGCTCATGGTTGACTGGCGGGCACCCGAAGCCGGCACGTTCTACCAGGCGACCGCCTTCGAACGAATGGGTGTTCGCCGCCGGCGGCACCTGATCCTCTCCAAGCGGGACGTCGTGGCCATCGAGGACGACGTCCTGGACGCGTCGATGCTGAGCGACGCCGACTCTCTGCAGGGCGAGGGCGCGCTGCTGGCGGCTCTGAACTCCCGGCGTACCGGGCAGATGTCCGACATCGTGGGCACTATCCAGTCCGAGCAGGACCGCATCATCCGTGCGCCACTACCCGGCGTCGTCGTTGTCCAGGGCGGTCCGGGCACAGGGAAGACCGCCGTCGCCCTGCACCGGGCTGCCTACCTGCTTTACACCCACCGTGAGCGGTTGAAGTCGGCCGGCGTGCTGCTGGTCGGGCCCACGAGCGCCTTCATGAAGTACATCGAGCGTGTGTTGCCCTCGCTGGGTGAAACCGGAGTGGTGATGTCCAGCATCGGCAATCTCATGCCGGGCATCCATGCTCTTCCGGAACCTTCAGAGAAGGTCGCGGAGCTCAAGGGCAGGCTGGACATGGCAGGCGTCATCAAGCAGGCGGTCGCCAACCGGCAGCGCCTACCGGCCGAAAACCGGAAGCTCAACGTTGAGGGCACCACTCTGATCCTGACGCCCCGGCAGGTCCGTCGTGCCCGGGATCGCGCCCGCGCAACCGGAAAGCCGCACAACGAGGCGCGCGCCACCTTCGTGAAGATCATGCTGCGCGAGCTCACCGAGCAGCTGACCGAACAGCTTGAGGAATCGTCGGGTCCCGGAAACACGGCTGACCGCTCCTACCTCACCGAAGATGTCCGGACCTCGCGGGACGTGCGGATAGCGCTCAACCTCGCCTGGATGCCCATGACGCCGGAGAAGCTCCTGCGCGATCTCTTCGCCAAGCCGGCGCAGCTCGAGGCGGCTGCACCACATCTCAGCGATGCTGAGCGGCAGTTGCTGTACCGCACGGAAGACGCGCCATGGACCGAAGCGGATGTCCCGCTGCTCGATGAGGCTGCAGAACTGCTGGGAGAGCTCGACGCGTCAGCCGGACGCAACGCGGCGGAAAAGGAGCAGGAACGACGCCGGGACCTCGCCAACGCTGAGCGCGCGCTTGAGAACGTCAGCGGCACACTCGAAGACGCGGGCGTCGACGGCATGCTCAGTGCCGAGGCACTTGCGGAGCACAACACCGTTGCCGAATCCCGGCTTACGGCTGCGGAGCGCGCGTCCGGCGACCGCACCTGGGCCTATGGGCACGTGGTGGTCGATGAAGCGCAGGAGCTTTCGCCGATGCAGTGGCGGCTGCTCATGCGGAAATGCCCCCTCAAGTCCTTCACAATCGTGGGCGACATCGCCCAGACCAGTTCCATAGCAGGCTCCCACTCCTGGCAGCAGGCGCTCGAGCCGTTCGTCGGGGATCGCTGGCAGCTCGAAGAACTGACCGTGAACTATCGGACGCCGGCCCAGATCGCCGAAGCCGCAGTGCGCATGGCCAACGCGGCCGGTCTGGTGGTGTCTGCCCCGAAGGCGGTCCGGGACGGACGGTGGGACCCGGTGATAGACCGGGTTTCCGAACTTGAACCTGCACTCGTCGCTGCGTTGCCGGAGGAACTGGAGGCCATAGCTGACGGTCTCCTCGCCGTCATTGCTCCTGCGCGTGTCGTTGAACAGGTCCGGACCGCCGTAACAAGCGTGTACGGCAATCGGGTCGGTCAGGGCGCAGGCGGGCTGGGTCAGGACATCGTCGTGACTACGCCGCGGGAAGCGAAGGGTCTCGAATTCGACGGTGTGGTGGTGCTCGAACCAGCCGAGATGCTGAAGCAGGAGGCTGTTCGGGTAGGGGACCTGTATGTCGCCATGACCCGCCCGACGCAGCGCCTTCGCCTCATCTCAACGGGTGAAATTCCCGAGGGCATTGAGGGCTGATATTTTGAAGCAGTGCAACAACCTACCGAAGCGGCGCATCCGGCCGTGAACCAGCAGCAGAATGACAGCTCCTTCGAAAACCTCTGGCAGGAGTTGAAGTGGCGTGGACTGATTCACGTTTCAACCGACGAGGCGGAACTGGAGAAGCTCCTCGCGGGTGATCCGATCACGTACTACTGCGGTTTCGATCCCACGGCGCCGAGCCTGCATCTGGGTAACCTGGTCCAACTGCTGACCATGCGCCGGCTGCAGCTCGCCGGCCACAAGCCGATCGGGCTGGTCGGGGGCTCCACCGGACTGGTGGGGGATCCGCGGCCCTCAGCGGAGCGGACCATGAACACCAAGGAAACCGTCGCCGAGTGGGTCGGGTACCTGCAGGGACAAGTTCAGCGGTTTCTGAGCTTTGAGGGCGACAACGCCGCTCGAATGGTCAACAACCTCGATTGGACTGCGCCCATGAGCGCCGTCGATTTCCTGCGTGATATCGGCAAGCACTTCCGCGTCGGCACCATGATCAAGAAGGAAACCGTTGCCAAGCGCCTCAACTCCGAGGAGGGCATCAGCTACGCGGAGTTCAGCTACCAGGTCCTGCAGGGGATGGACTACCTGCACCTGTTCCGTGACCACCAGTGCGTACTGCAGACCGGCGGGTCCGACCAGTGGGGCAACCTGACCAGTGGGACGGAACTCATCCGCAAGGTCGAGGGCAAGAGCGTCCACGCAATCGGTACGCCGCTGATCACCAACTCGGACGGAACCAAGTTCGGCAAGAGCGAGGGCAACGCTGTCTGGCTGGATCCGGCCATGACCACGCCGTACGCGATGTACCAGTTCTGGCTGAATACCTCGGACGCCGACGTCATCGACCGGTTGAAAGTTTTCACCTTCCGTGGCCGCGCCGAGATCGAGCAGCTGGCGGAGTCTGTTGAGAGCCGGCCTCACCTGCGTGAGGCGCAGCGTGCGCTGGCCTTCGACGTGACTTCTCTGGTCCACAGTGTTGAGGCCACCGAGAAAGTGATCGCAGCTTCCGCCGCGCTGTTCGGGCAGGGTGACCTGACCGAGCTGGATGAAAGCACCCTCCGCGCTGCCACAGCTGAACTTCCAACAGCAAAGGTCGACGGCGGCGGCCTCGGAATCATCGATCTCCTGGTCGCCAGCGGACTGGCTCCGAGCAACTCCGCTGCCCGCCGCACGGTGGCTGAAGGCGGCGCCTACGTGAACAACGAGAAGGTCTCCGATCCCGACGCGACCGTCGGTTCGCAGCAGCTTTTGCACGGACGGTTCCTGCTGCTACGTCGCGGCAAGCGGACGCTCGCGACCGTCGAGGTCGGCTAGTTTCGGCTGGTCTCAAGCCAGTCTGAGGACGACTTGCACGAGGCCGGAAGGCCGTGTAATGTTTTCTGAGTCGCCGCCGCTGAGTGGCGACAACCCCCTCCTAAAATTCAAGTGGTTCGGGTGTGCGCTGAGCGCAGCAGCCCAAAGCCAGGTGATTTGTGGTGGGCGTATTTGAATTGTTGAGGTGGAATCGGACAAAATAAGCCGATTTGACAGAAACAAATCAAATGAAATAGATTTAGAACACCGCAGCACGGAAATGTAAATAAACATTTACAGAGTATGTGAATTGCTTCTGTTGTTTGAGAACTCAATAGTGTGCCATGTTTGTTGATACCGATTGTTTTTTGATTGGTTGATTTGCTGGTCATTGCTTTTTTGTGGTGGCTGGTTTTTTGGCTGGTTTCGAATTTTG